>CAJXNO010000010.1 GCA_913057205.1 uncultured Flavobacteriales bacterium | reverse complement strand
TTGAACGTACTGAAGATGTACTAGAGGTGAAGCCAGACATTGTTGCCGCAGGTTGTCCGTTTTGTAACACCATGATGACAGACGGCGTAAAGCACTTCAACAAAGAAGGCGAGATCGAAGTTAAAGACATTGCAGAATTGATCGCAGAAGCAGCAGACCTATGAGTGAGGCCACACAAACAGCCAATCAAGTTACGTCCCTAGAGGGCATGTCTGATGATGCCCGGATTTGGATCTTTCAGTCTTCCCGACCCTTGGTAGGGGAAGCGCGCGTGAAGGTGTCTACCACGCTCATCACTTTCCTGAAGGACTGGGCAGCACATGGTAAGCAGCTCTTCGCTGCATTTGAGATCCATCATGATCAGTTTATTGTGATCGCAGTGGATGAAGCCATTGCACAGGCCACCGGCTGCTCCATGGATAAGTTAATGCGTACCATCCAACAGTTGGATGAGGAGCTTTCCCTCAACTGCCTAGATCGCATGAAGGTGGCTTATAGAACAGAAACCGAAGGTATCGACGAGGTGTCTGTGAATGACTTTACCAAGATGTTGGCCGATGGAAAGGTGAGTGCAGGTACCTATGTGTTCAATAACGTATTGGAAACGCTCGGAGAATGGCGCCAATCTTGGGAGGTGCCGGTGTCAAGAAGCTGGCATGCTAATCTTCTTCCTTGATCCCATCGTCTGCCGGACTTGGTTGATCTTCTGACTTCCCCTTGCCTGACGCTTTCTTTCCCTTAGCAGCAGTTTGCTCTTCACTGACCGGAACCACCTTGGGTGCAACGATCGTATCCGCTTGGATCAAGCTGTCCATACCTAAGCTATCTGTTGCTAGGCGATCCAATCCCGCAATGCTATCCACCGTTTCAACGCGCCATCCGATCGGCATGAAGAGGTCTTCTTTGGATAATGGACGCTCTTCGATACGCCAGTTGAAATCTTCCAAACGCAAACCGCTTGACGCCATATCGTCGCTCGGTGTAAGTACCGCAGTCGGCTTATCATAGAAGCTGATCTTCTTGATCTGATTGCTGTCTATCCTGATCTTCATTTGCGAACACTGGGTTTCGTTCACGCCGATCAGGGTGTTGTCTTCTTCCCGTGGATAGTAGACCGTTTCTCCATTACCGAATACCTCCACAATGCGGAGTTCATCTTCAATGAAATGACCGATCATATTTCTACCCTTAATCTGGTTGAAGTAAATGCTGTCTTCCTTAGCAATGATGAAAGCATTCTGGTCCATGTACATCTTGTCGATGACCTGATTCTTCATCGTGATGCGAATGGAGTCTGCTGTGATCTGGTTGTCGTCTGACCAAAGGATTGGATCCGTGAAGAGGTAGATCACGCTGTCTGAGGTATGATACAATAAGGAGTCACACGCTCCTTGCATGTCGCTTTTGAAGAAGCGGTTGTTGTGGTAAGTACGGATGAGTCGCTCACCCGCGGTGTCGAGCAATGAATAGAGGGTATCGGCTACCAAGAAAAAGGTGTCGCCATCCATGTCTTGTAGGAGCATCATGTTCTCCGTCACGAGACTCGTACTGTCCTTTTCATGGTAGATCGCATGATCACCGTGTACCTCGAACTTCTCATTGGTATCGATCAAGACCACGTTGCAACGCGCAATGCCAATTTCAGCCGCTTGATCACGGTTGATGGTGTCTCCCATGAGGGTTTGTCCGCTGGCATCCACCCGGGCATTCTTAACGAATTGCGCCTTGTCTGCCAGCTGATCGAACCAGCCGTATTCACAATAGATGTGCTTGCTGTCTGAATCGATGTCGGTTGGACCGAAGAACCAGGTCTTCTCTCGGTTGGGTGCGTAGTGCATGGTGTCGGTCTTGATCACATAATCCGGGTGGGTCATGACCACATCGCCCTTGAAGTGAAAAAGTTGTGCATCGCTGAAATAATAGCCTGACTTGCTCACCAGGTGAATGCCCTCCTTTTTGCTATCGATCTCACCGCCGCCGTAGTAATGCGCCATCTTCGTTTCGCGGTAGTAGTCTAAGAAGGGGGTACGAAGAATGGATGCCTTGTTATCGATCACCACGTCACCTCGAACCTTTGCCAGCCGTTCATCACCGTTGTAGAAAAGCGAATCGCCGGTCATCGTAAGCGAATCACCATCCACGATCTTCACATTACCGAAGGCATCAAGGCTGTTGTTCTCGTAGAGGTAGGCACTGTCACAGTACATCAACACTTGCTCGTGCTTCAAGCGTACATCGCCGATGAGTTTAGAGGCTCCTTCAGGTGTAGTGGCATCCCGCGTGAAGCGGTCTGCATGCAAGAGTTCGATTTCCTTGGGCTTCTGCTTTGTGGTATCGCTTTTCTTCGACTTCTCTTCTTGCGCATGCGCAGTGCTCACCGAAAGGAGCAAAACGAAGAGGATCAGAAAACGCACACCCGGCATTATCCCACGTGTTGTTGGTCGCGGATCAACGTTTGCGTGCGGTCTGGACCTAGCGATACAATAGAGATTGTACACTCCGTTTCTGCTTCGATGTAGCTGATGTAATCCTCCAGCGCCGCAGGTAACGGATCATTGGCAGAAAGCTCGGTTTCCCAGCCTTTCACCTTTTTGGTAACCGGTGTCAAGGTCTGGTTGGCATGATCAAACGGAAGTTCAAGCGTCTCCTTTCCATCGATCGCGTAGGAGGTAGCCACCTCGATGGTCTCGAATTCGTTCAACACATCTGCCTTGGTCATGATGAGTTTTGTAACACCATTCAGCATAACGGCATACTTCAAAGCAACCATATCCAGCCAGCCACATCTGCGCGGTCTGCCAGTTGTAGCGCCGTACTCATGCCCGATGTCGCGCAAGCGCTGTCCGGTGGCGTCAAACAGTTCCGTTGGGAACGGACCGCTACCAACACGGGTGCAATATGCCTTGAAGATGCCATAGACCTCTCCAATCTTGTTTGGGGCAATGCCTAGCCCGGTGCAAGCACCCGCACAAACGGTGTTCGAGCTGGTAACAAAAGGATAAGAACCAAAGTCGATGTCGAGCAAAGAACCTTGAGCGCCCTCTGCTAGGATGCGCTTGCCATCTTTCAAGGCGTTGTTGATGTAGTATTCAGAATTGACGAATGGCACGGTTTGAATGAACTCGATCGCATCCATCCACTCCTTTTCCATTTCGGCTAAGCCTTCCGGATTGAAGTTCAATCGCTCCAACATCTGCAGGTGCTTCTCTTTGAGCGCTTGGTACTTCTGCTGGAAGTCTCCACTTTCAATATCGCCGATACGCAAGCCATTTCTGCCGGTCTTGTCCATGTAGGTTGGGCCGATGCCCTTCAGGGTTGAGCCGATCTTATCCTTACCCTTCGCTGCTTCTGATGCTGCATCCAGTAAACGGTGCGTAGGTAAGATAAGGTGCGCTTTTTGAGAGATCAGCAGTCGTTCGGTGTATGGTACACCCTGTTCGATCAAATTTTGGATCTCCTTGCGTAAGGTCACCGGGTCGATCACCACGCCATTGCCGATGAGGTTCATGGTACCCTCATGAAAGATACCGGAAGGGATGGTGTGCAGAACAAACTTTTTACCGTCGAATTCCAGGGTGTGTCCGGCGTTCGGGCCGCCCTGAAAGCGTGCGATGATGTCGTAGTTCGGGGTAAGGACATCAACGATCTTGCCTTTGCCTTCATCGCCCCATTGCATACCTAATAGCACATCAACTTGCATAGTCTTGTATTGATCGAAATAGATTGGTGATTATTCTTCTGTATTCTCAGAATCTGCTTTCACTGCGTAGAAGTTCAACGAGTGGTGGAGGATCTTTATCCCCAAGGATTCTTCTAGTGATTTCTTGATGAGCTGCAAACGTGGATCGCAGAACTCCTTCACTTCGCCGGAATCGGTAAAGATGATGTGGTCATGCTGGCTGTTCGTATAGCTTGGCTCAAACTGTGCCATCGCTTTGCCGAACTGATGCTTTCGGATCAGGTTGCAGGCCAAGAGCAGGTCAATCGTGTTGTACAAGGTAGCCCTGCTCACGCGGTACTTCTTGTTCTTCATCTGAACATAAAGCGTTTCCACGTCAAAGTGTCCTTTCGCGGAGTAGATCTCATCAAGGATGGCAAAACGCTCTGGCGTCTTTCTATGACCATTCTCCTCAAGATAACTCTTGAAAATGCTGCGAACTTCTTGTTTGATCTCGGCGCTCTTCATCAAGTGGGCAAAAGTATCATTTTGAGCCGGTAATGGATGGTTCCGTAACGTCTCCTTTAATGCGACTCACTTTCGTTACCCCATCGATGTTTCTCAGTTTGCGCATCAGTTCTGTAAGGTGGGTGGTATCGTTCACGTACACCTTGATCGTGCCTTCAAAGATTCCGTCGTCGGTATCGAAGGAAATGCTGCGCATGTTTACGTTGTATTCGTTGGAGATCACCCGGGTAACATCATTCACCAGTCCCATTTGGTCAATGCCATTGATCTTGATGGCGGCCAGGAAGGAGATTACTTCCGCATTCGTCCATTTCGCTTTGATGATGCGATAGGCGTAATTCGACATCAATTGGATGGCGTTCGGACAGTTTTGTCGGTGGATCTTTATCCCTTCGTTCACCGTGATGAAACCGAAGATGTTATCTCCAGGGATCGGATTGCAGCAGGTGGCCAAGGTGTAGTCCAGGTTCTCCATGCTATCGCCGATCACCAGGCTGGTGCTCTTCGTATCGATCTTGCTTACGGCATCTTTCAGCGTTGGGGTGCCTTTGCGCTTGGATGAACCACGGTATTTGAGTTGACCCTTCTCTTTCTTCAAGCCTTCGAGCTTGCTCAGGTCAACCTGTTCCATGCCTACCTTGTAATAGAGTTCATGCGGACTGGTCAGCTTGAAGAAGCGTTGTACCTTTTGAATATTGCCTTCGTTCTCCGTGATTTTCAGGTTTCGCAGCTTGCGCTGGAATACTTCCTTTCCATCTGCCGCTATGCGCTTGCGTTCTTCTTTCAGCAGGCTCTTGATGTTCGATTTGGCCTTGGCCGTTACCACGTAGCGCAGCCAGTCTTCTTTTGGCTTCTGCTTGCTGCTCGTTAAGATCTCTACTTGGTCACCGCTGCGCAATTCACTGCTGAGGGGTACAAGCTTATGGTTCACCTTGGCTCCGATACACTTTCCGCCCACTTCGGTATGGATCTCAAAGGCAAAATCGAGCGCGGTTGCTCCTTGCGGAAGGTTGCGCAATTCACCTTTCGGGGTAAAGACGAAGATCTCCTTGGAGAAGAGGTTGAGCTTGAAGTCATCAATGAAATCCAGCGCACTTGGATCGGGATTATGGAGGGTTTCACGGATCCGTCTGACCCAATCATCCAACGCATTCTCACTGGCTGATTCCTTGTATTTCCAGTGCGCGGCATAACCCATTTCTGCGATCTCATCCATGCGTTCGGTACGAATTTGCACTTCTACCCACTTACCTGTCGGACTCATCACCGTAGTATGCAAGGATTCGTAACCATTGCTCTTTGGGGTGCTGATCCAGTCGCGCAGGCGATCAGGGTTGGGTTTGTAGTAGTCGGTAACCACGCTGTAGGCCTTCCAGCAGTCTGACTTCTCGTGCAGGGGATCAGAATCCAGGATGATACGAACAGCAAACACGTCGTAGATCTCTTCGAGCGGAATGCTCTTGTTGATCATTTTGTTGTAGATACTGAAGATTGATTTCGTTCGAGATTTGATCGTGTAGCGGAGGCTCTCCTCTTCCAAGCCACGTTTGATAGGAACAACAAATCGGTTGATGAAGCGCGTGCGTACCGCCTTGCTCTTCGCGAGTGATTCCTCGATCTCGTGATACACCTCTGGTTCCTTGTACTTCAAGCAGAGGTCTTCCAACTCACTCTTGATGTTATACAAGCCGAGGCGATGGGCGAGCGGAGCATACAAGTAAAGTGTTTCCGATGCGATCTTCTGCTGTTTGTCGTGACGCATGGATTCGAGCGTACGCATGTTGTGCAAGCGATCGGCCAACTTGATCAGGATCACTCGAACGTCATCAGACAACGTCAACAGCATCTTGCGGAAGTTCTCCGCCTGCATCGATACGTTCTCTGTAAAGTGCGCACCCTTCATCTTGGTGAGCCCATCGATGATCTGTCGCACCTTTTCACCGAAGAGGCTTTCAACGTCATCCAGCGTGATCTCCGTGTCTTCAACGGTATCGTGCAACAGCGCACACACGATGGAGGTAGTGCCCAATCCGATCTCCTCAGAGACGATGCGGGCCACCGCAATGGGGTGGAAGATATAGGCCTCACCTGACTTTCGTCGATCGTCTTGGTGGGCATCCACGGCCAAGTCAAAAGCCTTGCGGAGCAAGACCTTGTCTGCATCGTTCACAACACGGCGTGAGTTCTTAAGGATCGCCCGATACTCTCGTGCGATCCCCTTACGTTCTGCTGCCAGTTGTTCTTCCGTCATGTTTACTGCGTCATTTAGCGGGCAGCACCTTGGTGCTTACCTCTCCAAATCCAATGCGAACATCATTCTTCTCAGCGAAACCACGCATGATCACGGTATCGTGGTCTTGAATGAACTTACGCTCGCTGCCATCCTTCAGTTTTAATGGCTTGGTTCCTTTCCAGCTCAATTCCAACATAGAACCGAAACTGCTTGGATCCTTACCGCTGATCGTTCCCGATGCCATCATATCCCCGGCGTGGATGTTGCATCCGTTCACAGTGTGGTGTGCCAGTTGCTGAGCTACATTCCAGTACATGTACTTATAGTTGGAATGGCTCACGAGACTTGCTTCTCCACCATCAGGTTGAATGAATACCTGGAGGTCAACATCGTAATGGTGCTGGCCTTCATATTTCAAGTAAGGCAAGACCTCTGGTTCCTGTTTTGGTCCATCGGTCTTGAACGGCTCTAGGGCATCCATCGTCACCACCCAAGGGGAGATGGATGATGCAAAGTTCTTAGCGAGAAATGGACCAAGCGGAACATATTCCCACTTCTGAATGTCGCGTGCGCTCCAATCATTGAAGATCACCATGCCGAAGATGTGGTCTTCTGCTTCTGAAGTACTGATGGAATCTCCCAACGCTTTTCCAGGGTAGGTAATGAAGGCCATTTCCAATTCAAAATCCAAGAGCTTACACGGTCCGAAAACCGGTTGATCTGCATCGGCAGGCATCATTTGTCCTTTCGGGCGATGGATCGCTTGTCCACCCAAAATGATAGAGGAAGCCCGACCGTGGTAGCCAACCGGAATGTGCTTCCAATTCGGCAACAGGGCATTGTCTGGGTCACGAAACATTGTACCCACGTTGCGGGCATGGTCTTCACTGGAATAAAAGTCGGTGTAATCGCCCACTTTTACTGGCATGTGCATGTCCAACTCATCGATCTTCACCAAGAAGAGATCGCGTTTGGTGTTGTTCTTGAGTTCATCGGTTTCGGTACTTAGGAGGTAAGAGATCCGTTCACGCAGCGCCCGATTCTTTTCCTTGCCCAAGCTGATCAATGGATTCAGCGTGTCCGTCTCAAAGTGGTCGTGTCGATAGGTCTTGATATCAAGCATTCCGAAATCATACAAAGCAGAAAGGTCAAGCGCATATTCACCGATGGCTACACCTACTTTTTTTGGTCCGCCATTCCGTGAAAGGATGCCAAACGGTAGGTTTTGAATCGGGAAATCGCTGCCTTCGGGTACTTCTACCCAGCTCTGTCGTCTCGGATCATTGGATGCTAGCATATGTCAATTGTGGTTTTTGATCATTGAGCAAACAAAGGATACTTGCTCATCTCATTTTTCACTTCTTCACGTACCGCTTTGATGACCGCTTCATCTCCTTTGCTCGCAATCACACGATCGATCATCTCTACGATCCATGGAATTTGTTCTTCGGTGATGCCACGCGTGGTGATCGCTGCCGTACCTACTCTGATCCCAGAGGTCACGAACGGCGATTTATCGTCAAATGGCACCATGTTCTTGTTCACGGTAATTTCAGCAGCTACCAGGGCAGCTTCTGCTTCTTTACCGGTAATGTCTTTGTTGCGCAGGTCAATCAGCATCAAGTGATTATCTGTTCCGCCGGAGATAACCTGATAGTCTCGCTTCACCAACTCATCCGCCATCTTGTTGGCGTTGCGCACTACCTGCAAGCAGTAGTTCATGTACTCATCGGTCAAGGCTTCTCCAAAGGCAACCGCCTTCGCTGCAATCACGTGTTCCAACGGCCCCCCTTGTGTTCCTGGGAATACGCCGCTGTCTAGGATCGCGCTCATTTTGCGTACTACGCCTTTTGGAGTTTTCAATCCCCAAGGATTATCGAAATCCTTACCCATCATGATCAGTCCACCCCGCGGACCGCGAAGGGTCTTGTGCGTTGTGGTGGTAACAATATGGCAGTGGGGGAGTGGGTCGTTCAAAATACCCTTGGCGATCAGGCCAGAAGGGTGAGAAATATCGGCCAGCAACAATGCACCAACGCTATCGGCAATCGCACGCAGGCGCTCGTAGTCCCAATCGCGGCTGTAGGCCGATGCCCCGCAGATCAGCATCTTCGGCTTCACCGCTTTGGCTTTCGCTTCTACCTTGTCGTAGTCGATCGTTCCGGTTTCCTTTTCAACGCCATAGAACTCGCTCTTGTAAAGCTTTCCGCTGAAATTCACCGGACTACCATGTGTCAGGTGACCTCCATGCGAAAGGTCAAATCCCAGGATGGTATCACCGGCGTTCAGGCAGGCTAAGAATACGGCGGCATTGGCTTGTGCACCACTGTGGGGCTGCACGTTGGCGTACTCGGCTCCAAAAAGGGTCTTCACACGGTCGATGGCCAATTGCTCGGTTTGGTCAACGATCTGACATCCACCGTAGTATCGCTTTCCAGGGTATCCTTCGGCGTATTTATTAGTCATCACTGAACCCATGGCCTCCATGACCTGGTCGCTGACAAAGTTTTCTGATGCAATGAGTTCAATACCATGCTCTTGCCGTTCTCTTTCCTCCTGAATAAGATCAAATACCTGCTGATCGCGCTCCATAAATCGTAATTTTAACCGTTAAGTTGCCCATGATTAGTGGGACGAACAAATGTAGTCATTGCCCTTGCAAAAACGTAGCGTTCATAGCCTTTCCCCGTGGGTTTTAGGATTGATTCTGGTCATTTTCCTAGGGCACTTCACCTTGGTCTTGGTGCATCAGTTCGGAAAGGACCGTTTGCCAAACGCAGTTACCAACCTCAGTGAGCGCTACATCGTGCCCTGGTTCTACCAGAACTACCTGATGTTTGCGCCAGATCCAACGGACCACATCAACACCTTCATTTATCGGGTAGGTGATGCAGATGGATGGTCGGCATGGAAGAATCCCGTTTTTGAACACCAACAAGACCACTGGGCCAACCGCTTGGGAACCGGCTCAGATTGGTACGACCTTTACAACGGCCTGGGTGACCTGCTCTTCAATGCAGCGATGTCGGTAGAGTTCAAACCCAATGCAACGGCATCTGACTATCACGCATCACGCGCTTATACTCTAGCGAAGAAGGCTGTTTTGCGCTTAGAGTCCGATGTGAAACGCATACAGGTAGCCGTTTTTACCAAGCATCATCGCGTTGATGCCAATGGTAGCGTACAAGTGCGTCATTTGTTACAACCCTTTCCACCCGAAGCGCTATGATGAAGCAGTGGTGGCGTCATATCGAACAGTGGCAGTATGCCTTACCCATCCAACCGGTGAGTGAGCTCTTCATCCGCTCAATGTATGGGGTTTTATTGTGGAGTACCATCAAGTTGAGTACGATGGGGGAAGTGATCTGGGGGAGTGACAGCATTCATCAACTCTACGACCCTTACACCAACATCGATCGCTTTGCGATGCTGCTGAACAATGAGGCCATTCGTCCCTACTGGTGGGTCTTTGTAGGACTCTTTGCGGTATTGCTTCTGCTGGGGGTATTCGACAAGCACAATTTCATCACCCGCACTCTGGTAGCCTATTTGTTCGTGGTGCTGCATTACGGCAACGTAGAGATCAGCACGGGCGGACATCACCTTACCCAACAACTGCTCTTCTTCCATATCCTGCTTTTTCGCGTGGATGAACACAACGAAAGCCAGTGGGCAGCGCTGCGAAGGTTTATACATCACTCCTCCTTCTATGCAATCTGGCTGCAGATCGGCATCATGTACTTGGTGGCGGGATATTGGAAAGTGCTAGGCACCACCTGGCCAGATGGAACCGCGATGCTCTTGACCCTGTCCTACAAAGAATTCGGTTTTCCGTGGATTGCAGACAGCTTGAAAGAGAACAACACCCTGCTGTGGATCTCCAACCACATCGTTTTTGCGTATCAGCTCCTCTTCATTGTTCTTATATGGATCAAGTCCATCCGCCCATACTTCCTGAGCATCGGATTGATCTTCCACCTCAGCATCGCCTTCATCGTAGGCATCACCGACTTTGGACTTCTGATGGTGGCGAGTTATGCAATCTTTGTGGCACCAGGAACAGCGAAGAAGGTGCTTGGGGGGAGTCTTAAGTCTCAAGTCGTAGGTCTTAATAGGAACTAGGAGCTAGGGGCTAGGAGCTAGACGTGATTGTTGAGCTTGCTCCGCTCGGTTCCTAATACTTAATACCTAGAAAAACACCCACCATCTCCACCTAATGCAGAGAGGATAGCGCTAATTCACAGTCTTTCGTCTTTTGTCTTTTGTCAGCACAAAGTGCTACCCCAACATATCCTCCATCGTAAAGAAGCCCTTCTTGTCTTTCAAGAACTCTGCGGCCAGCACTGCTCCTAAGGCAAAGCCTCTGCGGGATTTAGCCTCGTGGGTGAGATGGATGCCGTCGATTTCGCTTTCGTAGCTCACGCGGTGTGTGCCTTTTACGTCGTGCTCGCGGATGGCGGTGATGGGGAGTTCGTTATCATCGGGATCATCGTCGGTAAGTTTCCAGCCTTTGAGGTCTGGAATGGCCTTGATGATCTGTTCAGCCGTGGTGATGGCCGTTCCGCTTGGGGCGTCTTTCTTCTCGGTGTGGTGGATCTCTTCAATCGAAACGCCGTAGTCGGGGTAGTCGTTCATCAGTGCGGCGAGCTTCTTGTTCATCTGCCAGAAGAGGTTTACACCTACGCTGAAGTTCGACGCCCAAAAGAAGGCGCCCTTATACTTGTCTTGCCAGCGTTCCACTTTTTCCATGTGGTCATACCAACCGGTAGAGCCAGTTACCACTGGAAAACCGTTTTCCATGCAGTACTTGATGTTGTCTAGCGCAGAGGCAGGGGAGGTGAACTCGATGCATACATCCGCATCGTTCAAGGCGTCCCATTCTTCGTCGGTTGAGTCGGAGGTCAAATGCGCAACGATCTCATGTCCGCGTTCTTTTGCTACGGCTTCGATCTCGCGACCCATTTTACCGTAACCGATGATTCCAATATTCATCAATGTGTAGTTAAGCTTGGTATTTAAAAGGTTAAGTTCAATGCAAGTCCCTGCTGGGGTCTGCCCATGGGAGACGGCATCATGCTTGGTGACCAATTTAAGGATAGATCATCACTTACATCAAAGTAAAACAAATGTGCATCAACCGTGGCATCCAAGATCTGTAGGGCATAACCCAAGGCAAAACCAATCATGGCGTATTCCATGTTGCGTCTTGATGCATCTGCGGCATCACGCAATTGATTGGTGCTGATTCCTTGAAGCGCATACTGACTCGCTGGGTTCTCCTCTTCCAGGTCATTGATGTAAGCGGTGCGGTATTGTTGGTACCAATAGCGGTTGTTGAAATAAAGGAATCCCGCAGTGCCCAATGCTCCATAGACCAATGGAAGCTTCCAGTATTTCTTGTTGTAGATCTGTCCGGCTCCAGGAAGCACGGCGGCGAGCAACGCGGCGCGTTTCGGACTCCGCCTCCTCACTTTGCTCATGGTATCGGCCTCAATCGTGGCTACGGTGTCGGCAGGGTTTTTATGAGGAAGTACCTTCTTCTTTGTATCATCAGCTTGTTGCAGGCTATCGGATTGCGCCAACGCGGTGGTGCTCAAGCAAAAAAGCAGAAGCAATGCTCCGTAGGATATAGCGAGTGCGCGCTTCATTGATGTGCAAAGTAACGCGGATGCGAAAGAAGTTGGTGCAGCAGGGCCTTAATAATTGTTGCCGGTAGACTTCAATAGCTCTACAATTCGGTTCAAATCATGCTCATTCACAAAGTCGATCACGATCTTGCCATTGCCATTCGGAAGGAACTTTAGGTCTACCTTGGCATTCAAGCGCTGACTGATGCCATACTTCGCGTCTTTGTAGTACTCCTTCTTCTGTGCGGTGTCGTTCTTGCTTGGTGCTGGGCGTTTCGCCTGACGTGCCAGGTTCTCGACATCGCGAACACTCAAGACTTCATCAATGATGCGTTCAAAGATCTCGAGCTGCTTTTGCTCGTCTTTGATGTTGATCAATGCACGGGCGTGCCCCATGGAGATGGTGCCCTTGGTCAACGCCATTTGAATCTCCGGTGGAAGCTTCAACAGGCGCAGGAAGTTCGTGATGTTCGATCGGCTTTTGCTGATCTTCTCACTCAGTCCTTCGTGGGTCAATTCACATTCTTCGATCAAGCGCTTGTAGCTCACGGCCACTTCAATGGGATTGAGGTCCTCACGTTGGATGTTCTCCACCAAGGCCATTTCCAACATCGTTTGGTCGTTGGCCACCCGAACATAAGCAGGAACAGTGTTCAACCCAGCCAGCTGAGAGGCTCGGAATCTACGTTCACCGCTGATGAGCTGGAAGGTGTCGTTGCCCATCTTGCGTACCGTAACCGGTTGGATCACGCCATGTGTGCGGATGCTTTCGGCCAATTCTTCCAGCGCATTGCTTTCAAAGCGGGTACGCGGCTGGAATGGATTTGCCTCGATCTTGGATATGCTGATTTCCGCGATGCTGCCTACCGTGGCTTTTCCAGAAACGCCTGTTGACCCGGTGATATCCGTGTCTTCATTCTCCAACAAAGCACTCAGCCCTCTTCCCAGTGCGCTCTTCTTAGGATTCGCCATCGTACTCCTCTATGATTTTGTCTTTCTCACTGATGCGCGTCATCTCATTCTTCTGAAGGATCTCACGAGCAAGGTTCAAGTAGTTCACCGATCCCGTGCTAGAGGCGTCGTGGGTGATGATGGTCTCGCCGTGCGATGGTGCTTCACCCAAGCGCGTATTGCGGTGGATGATGGTATCGAACACCAGCTGCTGGAAATGCATCTTCACCTCTTCAACCACTTGATTGGCCAGTCGAAGGCGCTGATCGTACATGGTCAAAAGCATGCCTTCGATGCTCAGGTCTTGGTTCAAGCGCGATTGAACGATCTTGACCGTGTTCAAGAGTTTACCCAAGCCTTCCAATGCGAAGTACTCACACTGAACAGGGATGATCACGCTATCTGCAGCGGTCAAGGCATTTACGGTGATCAATCCCAACGATGGGGAGCAGTCAACGATGACGAAGTCATAGTCATCCTTCACCTTATTCAAGGCCATGCGCATCATGCGCTCGCGGTTTGGCAGGTTGATCATTTCGATCTCAGCACCCACCAGGTCGATGTGCGCTGGAAGGATGTCGAGGTTCGGACTCTTCGTAGTGAGGATGATGTCTTTCGGCTCCACTTGATTGATGATGCACTCGTAGATGCTCGTGCGCACATTACGTGGATCGAAACCAACACCAGAGGTTGCATTCGCTTGCGGGTCGGCGTCTACGATGAGCGTGCGCTTCTCGAGAACACCCAAGGCTGCCGCAAGGTTGATGCTGGTGGTGGTCTTTCCGACACCACCTTTCTGGTTGGCTATTGCTATGATCTTTCCCATATGGATCTAAAGTTCTTTGGTTTCACCGATCTGCATCAGTGTGAGTTTGTTTCTGGTTTGATCGAAGATCTTCTGTACATCAGCATGATCGATCTCGATGAAGCCGAAGGTGTCGTAATGCATACCGATCACATTCGGACAGTTTAACATCCGTGCTGCTCGCATGGCATCCATCGGACCCATGGTGAAATTATCTCCGATCGGTAATAACGCCCAATCGATGTCATATTGTTCGCCGAAGAGTTCCATGTCTTTGAACAGCGCGGTATCTCCAGCGTAATAGATGGTCTTACCATCGGCTTGGATGATGAACCCTCCCGGATTTCCGCCGTAGGCACCGTCTGGCATCACACTGCTGTGTACCGCCTGAACGTACTTCACCCAACCGAATTCGAAGGTCCAACTGCCACCGAAGTTCATCGGATGTCCGTTGTCAATTCCCTTGTTGCCGTACCAACTCACGATCTCGAAATTACTTACCACCTTAGCGCCCGTACGCTTCAAGATGGACTCCGCATCTGCCACGTGGTCTTCGTGTCCGTGCGATAAGAAGACATAATCGCATTCGATCGCATCCACGTCAATATCCTTAGCCAATTCATTGGGGGAGATGAAGGGATCGAAAAGAATCTTTGCTTTATCCGTCTCGAGCAGGAAACAAGAATGTCCGAAGTAGGTTAATTGCATGAGGAAGTCGTTCTTTGCGAAATTCAAAGTTGTAATAAAACTAGCTAGAAATGCGGGGGAGCGCCGTTTGTTTATCCCGCATTTTTGAACAAAAATCTGTGAAATAGACCGTGATTACGATCATCAGTGGTACCAACCGACCCGAAAACCTAAGCCTCAAAGTAGCTGCAGCCATTGAGGAGTTATTAACAACCATGAACCAGGAGGTTCAAGTCCTCGATCTTCAGAAATTACCGAGCGACTTCGCATTCAAGAACGACGTCTTTGGCGGAGCCGATCCGGGCTTCTCGGCCATTGCCGAACAGTTCGTAACGAATGCCGATAAGTTCATCTTTGTGGTACCTGAATACAACGGGAGCTTCCCAGGGGTCTGCAAGAGCTTCATCGATGCGGTGTGGCCAGAGCATTTCAAAGAGAAGAAAGCCGCCTTGGTGGGGCTAAGCTCAGGCAGAGCGGGTAACCTACGTGGATTGGATCATCTCACCGGTATCCTCCATTACTTGAACGTACACGTGCTTCCAAGAAAGGTGAATATCATCCATGTAGAAGCGCAATTAGACCCCTCGGGCATCCTCAAAGAACAAAAAACGATGCAACAACTTCAACAACTAGCGAAGGGCTTGGTGGAAATGTAACTTGGGTTAGCTATCGGCTGTCGGCTGTCGGCTATCGGCTATCAGCTATCAGCTGTCAGCTGTCAGACTTCAATGGTTGAAATCAAAGTACTAACTACTGAATACTCAGTACTCTCCCCAATACCTAATACCTAATTCCTGATTCAAAAAAATGCGCAACACCACCAAACTCAAAGCCATCCTGACCAAGTTTACGGTTACGCTCGATCTGACCACCGATGGCGAGTTGACGTTGATATTGATGGATAAGGAAACGCTGGATGAAGGGACGGATATCTATGGTAAGAGCTATTCAGAGGTGATCCGAAAGGCCTATGCTTACTACAAACGTCGATTGAAAGCGGAGGCGGACAATAGTTCGGATTGATCCTGATATGTTTTTCATTCGTTCGAAGGAGCAGCGGCGCACTGCATTTCTACCACCTGCAGAATCTCCTAACTTTGTTTTATTGACTCATGGAAGAACTCACCCTCACAACACCGGCCTTACTTTTTTCGGCCATCTCGTTGATCATGCTCGCATACACCAATCGCTTTCTGGCCTATGCCGCAGTGATCAGAAACCTGCATGATAAGTACCTGGAGCAACAAGACAAATCACTGATTGAACAGATCCGTAACCTCAAGCAGCGCCTTCACCTTACGCGATCCATGCAGATATTGGGTATCAGCAGCTTGCTGCTGTGTGTGTTGACGATGTTTCTCATCTACATTGAACTTCACCTTACCGCCATCTGGGTATTCGGCTTGGCGTTGGTCTTGCTCATTCTATCGCTGGCTTTTTTGATCATGGAGATCCAGATATCCATCCGAGCCCTCAGCTTGCACCTGAAGGATATCGAGGAACACATCGGTCCAAGTGGTACCGGACTACTGTCTAAAATCAAGAAAGGAAAGTAGAAAACCCGACAGCCTGAGCACTCCAGCATGTGTTAACAAAGTGCTTAGTACTGAGTACTCAATACTAAGTACTAACTACTCTCTTAAATCAATAATGTCATCCGCCTGACTCTCGTCAAATTCAAAGTCTGCTGCGGTTACGTTGATGTTCGACTTGAAGTTCTTCAAGCGGTAAGTGTAGGTGTTTCCATCCTTGTTCTTTACCACCATGCTGATAAGCTCTAAGTTCGGCTTATCTACGTTCACGATGATTGTGTGGTAAGGCTTCTTGCCCGGTTCAGTAGGAAACATTTTGATTACATCCGCCTGTTTACCATCAACGGTTTCTTGGCCCATATACTGATAGTTGAAACCGTTCTTGTACATGTGGAAGGCATTGGCTGGATTCATCATGTTGCCGTCGTCTTCGTCTTCCTCCGGCATGTCAGTGATCTGCACTTCCCCTACGTCTTCAATGTAGGTCCATACGGTTTCCCCATTGGAGATGATTTGCTGTCCTACAATGTTGAGCTTGTACTTGTCTTTGCCCATCATCGTTACGCTGCCTTTTTGCGTTTCATTGATTCCCTCTGACTTGTTCTCAAGGGTGTATTCAAAATCTGCACTGAATGACTTGTACTGCTTCGCTTTGTTGCTCAGTGCATCTAACAGCTCTTGGGCCTTGGGATCCTTTGGATTGATGTCTTTATCTTCTCGTTGCGCAAAGGTCAAAGTGGTCAACAAAACCATACCCAGCGCGATCATCCATTGTTTCTTCATCATAACTTCTTTGTCTTATTCTTCTGAATGGCTGTCTAAACTCTTCAAATGTTGTTCCAAACTTACTTCATCAGGAATTAATACCTGTCTGGCCTTGCTGCCTTCGAACGGTCCGATGATGCCTGCAGCCTCTAATTGGTCTACGATCCTACCTGCGCGATTGTAGCCCAGCTTCAGCTTACGCTGCAAGAGCGAGGCACTTCCTTGTTGATGCATGACCACTACCTGAGCGGCATCCTCAAACAAAGCGTCGCGCTCCATGTCATCCAGACCAGCTCCACCACTGCTTCCACCATCTTCACCAACGAACTCTGGCAAGAGGTGTGCATCTGGGTAACCTTGTTGATCGCCGATGAATTCGGTGATTTGCTCTACTTCAGGCGTATCTACAAAAGCACACTGCAAGCGGATGAGGTCATTGCCATTGCTGAACAGCATGTCACCTCGTCCGATCAACTGCTCCGCTCCACCTGCATCCAATATCGTTCTCGAATCCACTTTAGAGGTAACTCGGAATGCAATCCGACTCGGGAAGTTGGCCTTGATGGTACCGGTGATGATGTTGACCGATGGACGCTGGGTGGCGATGATCAAGTGGATTCCAATGGCGCGTGCCAATTGTGCCAATCGGGCGATGGGCGTTTCCACCTCTTTACCCGCCGTCATGATGAGGTCTGCAAACTCATCCACGACCAACACAATGTAAGGGAGGTAGCGGTGACCATGGTTCGGATTCAGCTTCCGCTTGATGAACTTGGCGTTGTATTCTTTGATGTTACGGCATTGCGCATTCTTCAACAACTCATAGCGTTCATCCATCTCGATGCACAAGGAGTTCAGGGTGTTCACCACCTTGCTGGTATCGGTGATGATCGCTTCTTCTTCGTCTGGAAGCTTGGCCAAGAAGTGACGTTCGATCTTGTTGAACAAGGTCAACTCTACCTTCTTTGGGTCTACCAGAACGAATTTTACCTGAGCGGGGTGCTTCTTGTAGAGCAATGACGCCAAAATGCAGTTCAATCCAACCGACTTACCCTGACCGGTAGCTCCTGCCATCAATAGGTGGGGCATCTTGGCGAGGTCGGTTACGAAGGTTTCATTGGAAATGGTCTTACCCAACGCAACGGGCAATTCCATCTTGCTGTGCTGGAACTTGTCGCTTTGGATCACCGTTCGCATGGAAACCACATCTGGCGTTTGGTTTGGCACTTCAATACCGATGGTTCCTTTACCGGGGATCGGCGCGATGATACGGATACCTAAAGCTGCCAAGCTCAGCGCAATGTCGTCTTCCAGGTTCTTGATTTTCGAGATCCGTACACCCGCTTCTGGAACGATCTCGTAAAGGGTTACGGTCGGACCAATCGTTGCCTTGATCTTGGAGATGCCGATGTTGTAGTTACTCAGCGTGCGAACGATGTTGTTCTTATTCTCTTCCAGTTCTTCCCTTTCTACTTGGATTTTTCCGTCGCCGTGGTCTTCCAGTAGCTCCATGGGCGGATATTGATAGCGGCCTAGATCCAACAACGGGTCGTA
The DNA here is from genome assembly GCA_913057205.1 of uncultured Flavobacteriales bacterium. Classification (GTDB taxonomy): domain Bacteria; phylum Bacteroidota; class Bacteroidia; order Flavobacteriales_G; family Salibacteraceae; genus SHAN690. The sequence continues at coordinate 75,102 of CAJXNO010000010.1, read as the reverse complement.
GTCCGCGAGCTCACCGTCTGGTTGCTTTTCTTCTTCGCTCAATTCCTCATCGCCACTGGCTTCCTCTACATCGAAGGCTACATCGTCATCGGATTCAGCCTCTGCTTCGCTCTGCTCTTCCGCATCCTTTGCAGGTGTCACAGGCGTTTCTTCCGGTGCTTCTACCTCCATCTCCATGGCTTCAGCCGCGTATGCTTCGTCTTCATCTTGCGGATCATCCGCTTCCTCGTCGAGCATCACTACTTCGCTCTGTTCTTCTTCTTCGTCCTTCGGTTCAGCTTTTTCTTGCGCTTCAATCGCTTCAGCGTCTGCTTCTTCTTCGTCATTGTCATCATCCTCAGCCTCATCCCCTTCGGCCAACGCATTCTTAGTCGCTAAAGCCGGATCATCTTCGTCCTTTTTGAATTGGAAGGCACTGAGCATTTGTCCGACCGAGATATTCAGAAATACGATCACATAAACGAGCAGCGAAAAGAAAATCAGCGCAAATGCACCTACCTTGCCGAAGAGTCCGCTCAGCCATACATTGGTGTTGTATCCAAATGCACCACCTAGAAAGAGGTAGTTCTCGGTAAAAACCGCGCCCAATAAGATGGATGTCCATAAGAGCACAAAAACGGAATGTCCGACCGTCTTCCAAAATGGAAGCAGATCCACTTTGAACAGGATCCGGAAGCCGATCAAGAAGGTAACCAAGGCCAAAACAAAGGAGGAGATACCGAATCCGTTATTGATCAATTGGTGACTCAAAAGAGCGCCAAAGGTTCCAAGCCAGTTCTCGATCTCCACGTTTGGATCGAGCCAGATATTCAGCCAGGAACGTTCAAAAAGCTCGTCTTGATCGATCTTCCAAGTGAAGAGGTAAGAGGTGAGAGAGAGCAATAAGATCCCACTCGAGAGTAAAAAGAACAAGCCGATGACGTTGCGTGTACGTTCATCCTTGAAGAATGCCAACACTCCGCTCCAACGCTCGCTTGAGAAGAAGCTCGAGCCCTTGCTCTTCGCTTTCTCCTTGGCTTTGCGCTCTTTTCTCAGCTTTTCGCCGACCTTATTTTTGTAATGGTTGGAGTAACTCACCTATTCTTGGGCTTTAACTGCCAAAGTTATTAGGGTTTACGGGGGCTTCAGGTGAGGAGGGGTAGAGTTATCAAACGATTTTTAAACAAGAAAAGCTTACTCCATGAAGATCTTCATGTTCTCTACAACGAGTTCAGCAAATTCCTCCCGTGTGAGTTGTTCATAGCGGTCATCCACAATGAAGGCTTCATCTGGGATGTCTTTCGGAATGATCTTTCTTGCTTTGAGACGCATCACCATGTCATAGTTGTCGATCCGGTAATCCAACAGTACGCCTTCGATGTCGCGGTAAGGCGTACACCAATTCGGACTTTTTAATGCGATCACATCCGTAAAGGCGAAGATGTAACTCTCTGTCTTTGCTTGTCCAAAGTCGATCAGGATGCGCTTGCACAATGCATCTGCAATGGTGTCTGTTCCATCTAGGAATTCCATTTGGAAAGGGGGGAGCACATCCACGAAATCATGGGTCTCGGATTCATTCAACTTGAGCACATAACGATCGCTGAAGAGCTTCACCATGTTGTTCAATTCTCGTTTTTCCCCGTCTGCGATAAGCGACATTTCCACGATGCCTGCACCGGTTTTAAGTTCCGACTTGAACTTATCTTCCTTGAACGTCATGATCATTTCATCCGGTAGCATCTCCAGCATCAGGTTGTCTTCATCCAGTTCTGGGTAGGTGACGTCATACTCTATGATCCCTTCTGTGACGTGCTTTTCGAACGCAGCATCCTCACCACAGCCATGCAGAACGGCCGCCAACAGGAGTAGGTGAAGTATCTGTCGGATGTGTTCCAAAGGTTGGTTTAAGGGCCTGACAAAAATATACATGGCATTGGAACTCAAAAGGAAAGACCGACTTTCTCTAATCAATGGGCAAAATTACCTTTGTGCCTCAATTTTTGATCATGCTGAAGTACTTGATACAATGCTCCGAGATCGGAGCCGGAACGCGCGGTAGTAGTCTTGGACCAGATGCCATCATGTTGGCATCGCTGAATGCGAGCAATGAGCTCTTCAATCGTTTTCCCTTTGAGGAGGTGCCCAACCTTAACGATTCACTCTTTGAGCCTACGTCCACACCGAACGCTTTGCGCATCGAGCAGATGTATACCACCTGGTCGGCACAGGCTGAAGCAGTGCTCCGAAACATGAAGATGGGGAAGACGCCGGTGGTGATCTCTGGCGACCATGCTTCAGGTGGTGGAACGATTGCGGGGATCAAAATGGCACATCCTGAAAAACGCTTAGGTGTGGTTTGGGTGGATGCCCATGGCGACCTTCACACCCCTTATACTTCACCGTCTGGCAACATCCACGGCATGCCGCTGGGTGCAAGCATCAACACAGATAACCTCGATTGTAAACGTAACACGCCCAACGAGGAGACGGTGGATTTTTGGAATCGCATGAAGAACCTTGGAGGCATCGCGCCGAAGGTGGATCCCAAAGACATCGTTTTTGTGGGTGTGCGAGATACAGAAAAGGAAGAGGAATACCTCATGGAAAAACATGGGATTGAGAACTACGAAGTGGCCGAGGTGGACGAGATGGGCATGCACCGCATCGGTGAGGAGATTCTAGAGAGCCTCTCCCACTGCGACATACTGTACATCTCTTTTGATGTAGACAGCATGGATCCAGATGAGGTATCTTACGGTACAGGAACTCCGGTGCCAGATGGTATCACACCGGATCAAGCGAAGAAGCTGCTGTCTGTGCTGCTGGCGAGTCCAAAGGTCTGCTGCTTTGAGATGGTGGAGGTGAACCCATTATTGGATAAGAAAGGAAACAAGATGGCGGCTACCGCCTTAGGAATTTTAGAATTGGCGGTAGATACGCTAGATAGCCGATGAGCATGAACTTGATCGACCAGATAAAGCAAAGTGCAGCGAACTTCCTGAAGCGGGAGTTCAATCACGACATAGCCTCAGATCAACTCCAGATCGATGCAACGCGAAAAGAGTTCAAAGGCGATTACACCCTCGTTGTCTTTCCGTTCGTGAAGGTCATGCGTACGCGTCCAGAAGACGCCGGAGAGAAGATCGGGGCCTACTTGAAAGCACAAATCGATGACATCGATGGCTACAACGTGATCAAAGGCTTCTTGAACCTAGAGCTATCACCTGCTTTTTGGATCAAGACCCTAGCCGAGAAGGTGAGCAGCAACAACTGGCTCGAACCGGCCAAGCAGGAGGAGACCATCTTGGTAGAATACAGCTCGCCTAATACGAACAAGCCGCTCCACTTGGGACACCTCAGGAACAACTTCCTCGGCTATGCCGTGAGCTTGATGAATGCCTATACAGGAAAGCGGGTAGTGAAAATCCAGATCATCAATGATCGTGGGGTGCATATCTGTAAGAGTATGTTGGCGTGGAAAATGCATGGCAAAGGCGAAACACCTTCAGACACGGATACCAAAGGCGATAAGCTGGTAGGTAAATATTATGTGCTTTTCGACCAACATTACCGCGCCCAAGTGGCCAAGTTGGTGAACGATGGTATGTCGGAGGAACAAGCCAATAAAGAGGCTCCCCTACAAAAGCAAGTACAAGAAATGCTTCTTCAATGGGAGCAGGGCGATCCAGAAGTGGTCGACCTATGGAAGAAGATGAACGGCTGGGTCTACGAAGGCTTTGATGCCACCTACGAGCGGATGGGGGTGGAATTCGATCACCTCTACTATGAGTCTGACACCTACAGCAAGGGCAAGGACATCGTGCTCCGAGGTTTGGAGAAGGGGATCTTCTTCAAGAAAGACGATGGTTCGGTTTGGGTCGATCTGAGCGAAGATGGCTTGGACCAAAAACTCCTCATTCGCGCGGATGGAACTACCGTTTACATGACCCAAGACATCGGCACGGCGGTGCAGCGGTATGAAGACTATCCTGACCTCAAGCAGATCATCTACACCGTTGGAGACGAACAAGACTACCACTTCAAGGTGCTCTTCTTGATCTTGGAGAAGCTGGGCTATGCATGGGCGCCGGCTTGCAGACACTTGAGCTATGGCATGGTAGACCTCCCGAGCGGAAAGATGAAATCGCGTGAAGGAACTGTAGTGGATGCGGATGATTTGATGGAGGAGGTGGTTGCAGCCGCCAAAGCATCATCAGAAGAGAAAGGTAAGTTGGATGAAATGTCGGATGAGGAACAAGAAGCCTTGTTCGAAATGCTTGGCATCGGTGCCTTGAAGTTCTACCTTCTCCGTGTCGATCCGCGTAAGCGCATGATGTTCAACCCGGAAGAATCCGTATCCCTGAACGGAGATACAGGTCCATTCGTGCAATACACCTATGCGCGCTGTAAGGCGGTCTTGCGAAAAGCTGGCAACTATCAAAAGCAGTTGGAGTCGACCTCCTTGGAAGACAAGGAGCGCGGACTTTTGAAGGCATTGATGGATTTCCGTCCGATGGCAGATGCTGCCGCTGCAGAAATGAATCCTTCTGCCATCGCAAATTACTGCTTAGACATTGCAAAGCTGTACAACCAATTCTATCACGACCACCCGATCCTAAAGGCCGAGGGTGCCGTCCGAGATGTACGCTTGGCGCTGACGGAGATTACCGCAGATACCCTACGTACGGCGATGGGCTTATTGAGCATCGGTGTTCCCGAGCGCATGTAAGTGCTGTTCTTGCTTTCTCTTTCGGATTGCAAAGCCTACCTTTGCTGCCCTTAAAAATCAGCTATAGCACATGTTTGAGAGTTTATCGGAAAAGCTAGAGAAATCGTTCAAGATCCTCAAGGGTCAAGGACAGATCTCAGAGGTGAATGTTGCGGAAACGATGAAGGAGATCCGTCGGTCGTTGCTTGACGCCGACGTGAACTACAAAATCGCCAAAGACTTTACCAATACCGTTCGCGATAAGGCCCTCGGGCAAGACGTGTTGACCGCGGTTTCTCCTGGACAGTTGTTGGTGAAAATCACCCGAGATGAATTGGCTACCTTGATGGGTGGGCAGGCAGAGGAGATCAACCTGCAAGGCAAGCCTGCAGTCATCTTGATGGCAGGTCTTCAAGGATCGGGTAAAACGACCCACACGGGGAAATTGGCCCGCTTCCTCAAGACCAAGCGCGGGAGATCAGTGATGGTAGTGGCCTGCGACGTCTATCGTCCGGCGGCGATCGATCAGCTGGAGGTAGTGGCGGAGCAAGTAGGCGTTGAGGTCTACACAGAGCGTGAGAATAAGAATCCTGTCGAGATCGCTAAGAATGCGATCAAGCTGGCACAGAGCAAAGGCATCAATACCGTCATCGTGGATACTGCCGGTCGTTTGGCCGTGGATCAGCAGATGATGGATGAGATCGCAGCCATCAAGCAAGGCATTCAGCCATCGGAAACTTTGTTCGTGGTAGATGCCATGACCGGTCAAGATGCGGTGAATACGGCAAAGGCCTTCAACGAACGCATCAACTTCAATGGTGTGATCCTCACGAAACTTGATGGCGATACCCGTGGTGGTGCAGCACTTTCGATCCGATCGGTGGTGGAGAAACCGATCAAATTCGTAGGTCTCGGTGAGAAGATGGATGCACTTGATGTGTTCCACCCAGATCGTATGGCTGATCGTATCTTGGGTATGGGCGACATCGTTACCTTGGTGGAACGTGCGCAAGAACAATACGACGAAGAAGAAGCGAAGCGCCTTCAAAAGAAGATTGCCAAGAACAAGTTTGACTTTGATGATTTCCTCGGGCAGATCCAGCAGATCAAGAAGATGGGTAACATGAAAGACCTTGTCGGTATGATCCCAGGAGCTGGAAAGGCACTGAAGGATGTAGACATCGACGATGACGCCTTCAAAGGCATCGAAGCCATCATCCGGTCCATGACCTTAGAGGAGCGCAGCAATCCTCACATCATCAAAGGCAGCAGACGTCAGCGCATCGCTACGGGAAGCGGTTCGAGTGTGAACGATGTCAACAAGCTGTTGAAGCAGTTTGAAGATATGCGCAAGATGATGCGTGTGATGAGCGATAAATCCAAAATGAACCAAATGATGCGCGCCATGAAGAACATGCCAGGTGCGCCTAGAGGATAAGAACTATGCAGCAATTTGACGGGAAAGCCATTTCAAAACAACTTCGTGATGAACTCGCGGAAGAAGTGCAACAGATGGTGGTCGAAGGGCATCGCCCTCCACATCTAGCGGTGATCCTTGTCGGAAGCAACGCTGCAAGTGAGACCTATGTGAACGCCAAGGTGAAGGCCTGCAAAGCGATCGGCTACGAGTCATCATTGCTTCACTTCCCTCCGGAAATCAGTCAGACCATGCTGCTCAATACCATCGATGAGCTCAATGAGAACGAAGACATCGACGGTTTCATCGTGCAGCTTCCTTTGCCCGATCACATCGATTCAAAGACCGTGATCGAGCGCGTGCTGCCCGCGAAGGATGTGGATGGCTTTCATCCGATCAATGTGGGTAAGATGGCCCTCGGCCTAGACGCATTCATCTCCGCTACCCCAGGTGGAATCGTTGAGCTGATCAAGCGCTATGACATCGAAACCGAAGGCAAGCATTGCGTGGTGCTCGGACGCAGCAACATCGTGGGCGGACCGATGAGCATCCTGATGCGACGCAACACCTATCCGGGCAACTGTACCGTCACCATCGCCCACTCCCGCACGAAGAACATCAAGGAGGTGTGCAAAAGTGCCGACATCCTTATCGCTGCCATCGGTAAGCCCGATTACGTTACTGCCGATATGGTGAAGGAAGGCGCGGTCGTTATAGACGTGGGCATCAATCGAGTAGATGACGCATCACGCGAACGCGGATACCGACTTACAGGAGATGTAGCCTATGCAGAGGTGGCAGAAATATGCAGCTACATCACGCCAGTGCCGGGTGGGGTTGGACCCATGACCATTGCCTACCTGCTCAACAACACGATGATCGCTGCGCGGAAACGCAAGTAGCCGCACGGAGCTTTTCAACATTCAAGCCTTTCAAATCTTTTCCTTTCGGTAGACAAAATCCGCTCGGATAGCACCGTACTTTGTGGCATGCGCATAGCCGAAAACATAGATCTCAAGCCATTTAACACCTTCGGCTTATCCAGCATCGCAGAGCGCTTGGTGCACATCACCTCGCAAGACGATCTTGTGGAATACTTCGAGAGCGCCGCTCCGTATCCTTCGTTGGTGTTGGGAGGAGGTAGCAATATGCTATTGACGCGAGACATTCCTGGTACCACCCTGAAGATCGAGCTGCCAGGAATTGAAGTGGTGGATGAAGACGCAACCCACTACTACGTGCGATCAGGCGCGGGTGAAGTCTGGCATGCATTTGTACTCAAGGCGATCGAATCCGGTTGGGCCGGTGTAGAGAACCTGAGCCTCATCCCTGGTAATGTTGGTGCGGCTCCTATGCAGAACATCGGAGCATACGGCGTGGAGATCAAGGATGTGTTTCACTCCCTGGAGGCCTACCTAACAGCCGATAAATCATTTGAAACCTTCTACTTGAAGGATTGCAACTTTGGCTATCGAGAAAGCGTGTTCAAACGTACCCTGAAGAACAGAGCCATCATCTGCTCTGTGACCTTCAAGTTGAAGAAGACGCCATCATTCAACACGAGCTATGGTGCCATCGAGCAAGAGTTGGAGCGCATGGGGGTGACCGATCTTTCCATCAAAGCCATCAGCGACGCGGTCATTGCGATTCGTCGAAGCAAATTGCCCAATCCGAAGGAGATCGGAAATGCAGGTAGCTTCTTCAAGAATCCTGTGATCACCAAGGGCCACTTTGAATCGTTGAAAAAACGTTACCCGAACATTGTAGGATACCCGGCGGCAGATGACGTGAAGGTGGCTGCAGGCTGGCTGATCGAAAACGCTGGCTACAAAGGGAAACGCGTTGGCGATTATGGTATTCACACGCGACAAGCTTTGGTGCTCGTGAATTATGGTGGAGCCAATGGCGAAGACATCTACCAGCTTTCAGAAGAGGTCATCAACCGAGTCGAGGAGATGTATGACATTCGTTTGGAACGTGAAGTAAACATCATCCGATGAAGCGGTTGTTTTATCCATATTGGCGCTGTCTGCCTTCGTTCAGCTTGCTGCGCAAGAAGACACCGCGATGGTTATCCCACGCTCCGTTGACATTAAGCTATCCTATGTGACGGGCTACGTCATCTCCAGCAGTTCATCGGGGACGGATCCCTACTTTTTTCCTGCATTGGGGGCTGCTACCTCCTTTCAGGGAGATATCATCTGGGACGGATTCATTTCCTACCGAGCAGGCTATGCCTTTCAACAGTTCGAAACCGCTTACAATACAACGATCGCATCAGAGACCCGGCGTTCGGGAGTATCTCCATCGATATGCATTCCTTTCATCTAGGGGTGGGACAAGCACAGTACTTGAGTCTGACTCGTAATCAGAATGACCTTGCCTTTGTGATCACGCCGTGGGCAGGGGTACGAGGGGGATTGATCAAACAAGCATGGGGTGCGCCAACCGACATCGCGATCAATGGACTCGACACAACGGTGTCTGGATTCCATTCGGTGGAGGTATTTGAATCAGACAGCCTTCAGGGTTATTCCATGCAACGACTTACGGTAGGCAACCCCTTCCAAATACAGGTGCAGCTCGCCATTGCTTTTGAAGTACGCTTTCTTGAGCGCTTTCACGCAGGTTTGGAACCCTTCGTAAACTTTGGGATTCAACCGCTTTACGAGCAAGAGATCGTTTACACGGATCGAAAAATCGGCGTTACTGATGCTCAAGGCTTACTGTCGCGCGGAACGAATTACGGCGTGCGGTTCTCCTTGCGCTCTGCCCTGTGGCAGGAGCACCTTTAAGGCTTGATGCGCGCCTCGAGTTGTTCGAATGCCTCCTTCGTTGCCTCTACCCAATGCCCGTTGTGCATGCTGAGCATATCTTGAATGAAGTTGCGGTCTGGTAAGATCTTCGCTTCAAAGAGGTGCTTTTCTACCCGTTGTCCGGTCAGCTTAAATTCAATGAAATGATCATTGTCTAAGATCTTGAAGAAGCTATGGTTGTTGGGGTACTTGCGGTAAACCGGAAATTTCATGCCTCAAAGTTACATAGCGAGATGGTTCTGACCCGGTGGTTTTCCATTCGGTTTGGAAGTAGGATATAGCTATGATCGATACTCGTATTGAAACGATTGATTTTGGATATACACTTAATAGTCGCAGTTTTGACTAGAATTAATTAAACATAGAGAAATGAAGAAATCAATCCTATCGCTCTCCTTATTATTTGCTTTTGGAGCGCAAGCCCAAGAAATGGGGCCAGCAGCTAAGTGTCCGGTGATGCATGGTGCAGCGCCTAGCAACGGAACAACAGAGGTAGCCAGTGAGCGTCCGGATTTTAGGGAGGGCAACACCAACCGTGATTGGTGGCCGAATCGCCTGGACCTAGCCGTACTCCGACAACACTCCGAGAAGTCGAATCCAATGGGAGATGACTTCAACTACGCAGAGGCATTCAACAGTTTAGATTACAATGCCTTAAAAGAAGATATCCGAAAGACCTTAACCGAGTCACAAGAATGGTGGCCAGCCGATTGGGGGCACTACGGTGGTTTGTTCATACGTATGGCATGGCACTCGGCAGGAACCTATCGTACCGGCGACGGTAGAGGAGGTTCACGCGAGGGACAGCAGCGGTTTGCTCCGCTGAACAGCTGGCCGGATAACGCCAACTTGGATAAAGCACGTCGACTCCTTTGGCCGGTGAAGCAGAAGTACGGTAGCAAGATCTCCTGGGCAGACCTGATGGTGCTTGCAGGAAACGTGGCTTTGGAAGACATGGGTTTTGAAACCATCGGTTTTGCGGGTGGTCGCGAAGACGTTTGGGAGCCGAATGACAACGTGTATTGGGGTTCAGAACGTGAAATGCTGGCAGACAAGCGCTACAGTGGTGATCGTGAATTGGAGAAACCATTGGCGGCCGTTCAGATGGGATTGATCTATGTGAATCCTGAAGGTCCGAACGGGAATCCAGATCCGAAACTCGCGGCGCATGACATCCGTGAAACTTTCGGTAGAATGGGAATGAACGATGAAGAGACCGTTGCATTGATCGCGGGCGGACACACCTTGGGTAAGACCCATGGAGCAGCAGCCGGTTCGCACATGGGCAAAGAACCTGCAGGCGCAGCCATCGAAGAACAAGGATTTGGCTGGAAGAGCGACTACGGTACCGGTAAAGGAGCAGATGCCATTACCTCAGGTTTGGAGGTGATCTGGACATCCACACCAACTGAATGGAACCACGGCTATTTCAAAGCGCTCTTCAACGAGGAGTGGGAATTGACTAAGAGTCCGGGTGGCGCACATCAGTTTGTAGCCAAGAACCCAAAGGTGATGGTACCCGATGCTTTCGATCCAGAGAAGAAACATGCTCCAACGATGTTGGTGACCGACCTTTCCTTGGTTGAAGATCCTGAGTACCGCAAGATATCTAAGCGCTTCCTAGATAACCCAGAGGAATTCGAAGAAGCCTTCGCCAAAGCGTGGTTCAAGTTGACTCACCGTGATATGGGTCCGAAAGAGCTTTACCTCGGTCCAGAGATTCCAGAAGAAGAATTCCTATGGCAGGATCCTATTCCTAAAGCAGATTACGCCATGATCGATGATAATGATGTGAAGGCGCTGAAGGAAAAGATCGCAGCGGCTGGATTGAGTCGACAAGCCATGATTAGCGCAGCATGGGGAGCGGCTTCTACCTTCCGCAACTCTGACTACAAAGGAGGGGCAAATGGCGGTCGTATCCGCTTGGAGCCACAGATGAACTGGGAGGTCAATAACCCAGCGCAATTGAAAGCAACGCTGGAAGCGTACAACAACATCCAAGCAGACTTCAACAAGGCGCAGAAAGAGAAACAAGTCTCCATTGCAGACCTTGTTGTACTGGGTGGTGCTGTGGCCATTGAAGCGGCAGCCAAGGAGGCAGGATATGAGGTAAGCGTACCGTTCAAGCCTGGACGCACCGATGCCTCTCAAGAGCAGACCGATCCAGCATCCATGGCAGTACTGGAACCGATCGCTGATGGCTTCCGCAACTACCAGAAGAAGGAGTATACCTTGACCTCAGAAGAACTCTTGGTTGACAAGGCTCAACTGCTCGGACTAACCGCACCGGAGATGACTGTTTTAGTTGGAGGTATGCGTGTATTGGATGCGAACCACGATGGTTCTGATTTGGGTGTACTGACCGAGCGTCCCGGCACTTTGAGCAATGACTTCTTCGCGAACTTGCTGTCTATGGAGAACGAGTGGCGCAAATCGGTGGATATGCCTGGAATCTACGAAGGTGTTGACCGCAGCAGCAAGGAAGTGAAGTGGACCGCAACACGCGTAGACCTAATCTTCGGGTCACACTCGGAGCTCAGAGCCATTGCAGAGGTTTATGCAGCCGATGATGCCAAGGAGAAGTTTGTGAACGATTTCGTGAACGCTTGGGTGAAGGTGATGCAAGCCGATCGCTATGACCTCAAGCCAGGTTACGCGTCGAACTAAGGAGCCTAAATCCAAACAAAGGAAGCCACGCCGTTATGGTGTGGCTTTTTTGTTTCTGAAGAACAAGCTGGCCCAATTACTGTTCCTAATTTCGGAGCATGATCTCATCCAATCCAAACTATATCGCCGGCAGAAAGAAGTTTGAAGCGCAAGACTTTGAAGGTGCGCTTGCTGACTATAACCGCTGCATCGCAGAGGAAGAGAATCCGAATGTGTACAGTGAACGCGGTGTAGTGTACTTCTACTTGAAGCAGCTAGACAAAAGCTTGGCGGATATGGATCATGCCGCCGACCTGGAGCCGGAGAATCCCTACCGCTATTCCAGTAGGGCTTACATCAAAGACGCCATGGGCGATCTTGAAGGAGCGATTCAAGACTATGAGAAGGCTGTGGAATTGGATCCGGAGGATAGCATTGCCTACAACAACCTTGGACTCTTGCAAGAAAAGCTGGGTTACAAGACCAAAGCTCAACAGAACTTCAAACGCGCCGATGAGTTGGCCGATGTGGATGAACTCCTCCAAAAAATTCGCGAGGAGCAGAAGGATGAGGTCAAGATGGAAGCCAATACCAAAAGCAAGCACTTGGTTCCCGTCCAAGAAGACTTGGATGCTAAGAGAAATGAACGAAAGATCCTCGCAATTTTGAGGGAGACCTTTACTACGCGTTCGGGTTTCAAGGAATACCTTCGTTTCATTCAAAATGGCTTCAAATCCTGACCAACAAGCGTTTTTAGTTCGACTGGCAGACAAGTTGCTTTGTGCGCCATCTGCGGAGCAAGCCTTGGTAGTGCTGCCAAACCGTCGCTCCCTATTTGTCTTAAAGGATCAACTCGGTGATCAAGACCACATCGAGTGCCTGACCATCGATGACCTGATGCAGTTGCTCAGCGGCATGCAATTGATCGATCCGGAAGAGCTTCAGGTGAGCTTCTTTCAGCTTTACCGTCAATTAGAAAAGCTGCCCCAGTCTTTTGACCAATTCACCAGTTGGGCCGTAACCTTTTTGAGCGACCTTAACGACCTTGATCTACACCTCGGTGATGTGGACCAGCTCTATAAGCACATCCATGAATACCATGCTACCGGTGCTTCCTTTGACCCAGACATGGTAGGCCCGATGGAGGGTGCCTACCTCAGCTTTTGGGAGCGCTTGCCGCGGTACTATCGAAAACTTACCGAATCGCTGAAATCGCTGCAATTGGGTTACCGTGGACTGATGTACCGCATCGTGGCAGAAGAAGTGGTGCAGGATGATGCGCGCATCGATGAGGTATTCGGTGCCAAGTCCATCCACTGGGTAGGGATCATCCCCGGAAACCCCAGTGAGCGGCGCTTGCTCGATAAGCTCAAAGAGAGGCAGCGACTCACGCTATACGCCGACATCGATCAATATTATTTGGATATTCCAGAACATGAGGCCGGTCGTTTGTTCAAGTCCCATCCAATCAAGGAAGAACTAGATTGGACCGTTGACCTCTTGCGCACGCAATCCAAGGTGATGCGGATCCATCCGGTGGCCGGTCAGATGGCACAGGTGAGCAAGCTTCGGAATGCGTTTGACCAACTTGAGCCCTCTGATTACCCAAAAACGGCTGTGATACTTGCGGATAGTTCGATGCTTACTCCATTTCTAGAAGTCTTCTCGGATGTCAAGGATCGTATCAACATCACCTCGGGTTTCCCGATGCGGGCCACCTTGGTGCATCGATTTGTGATGAGCTGGTTAATCCTGCATGCCAAGCGTACCGAGCGAAAAGGGGAACGCTACTTCTACCACAAGCACCTGGAACAGTTGTTGGAGTACGATCTGGTGCAGCATTGGCTGAGTGGCGCGCTTCCTTGGCAGAAGGTGAAAGACAAACTGGTGAAACGCAACATGAAGTTCGTTCCCGCTTCATGGCTCAAAGAACAAATGCAAGGCGACCTCTTCGCTCAAGAGGCTTACAACCTGTTGTTCGATTGGCCAGCGACCTATGACCGTGTGTTTGAGAAGGTAGAGCAGGTCTTGGGTCAGTGGCAGCAGCAGACGGAGAAACTGGCCATTTCAGCCATTGAAGCACATGCAATCAAGACCTACATTCAAAAACTCAAGCAGCTTCTGGCGCAATTTGGTGATGTATTGCCGGATGACGACCTGAAGGGGTTGAAGAAGTTTGTTCACCGCCAAGTAGGATACACCCGGCTGTACATCGAGCAACCGAAGAACGATGCTTTGCAAGTGATGGGCATGCTAGAAACCAGGATGATCGATTTCGATCGGGTGTGGATCTTGGGTGCTACAGATGATTTCTTGCCGGGCTCACCGCCTTTGATGACCCACATTCCTTTCATCCACCGATTGCATTTCAAGCTGCCCACGCGGAAGGATACGGAGGCCTTGATGGCCTATCATTTCTACCGCCTGCTCCAAAGGGCCAAAGAGGTGAAGCTGATCTACAGTACCTCCACGGATCCACTTTCATCCGGAGAGCCCTCGCGCTATATCCTTCAGATGAAAGAAGAACTCAAGCAAATGAATCCTGCACTGGATTGGAAGGAAGAGGGGGATGAGACCATCATCAAGTCGAGTGACGTGGCACCGCTGGAGATCTACAAAACGCCAGCGATTATCTCAGACCTCAAAGCGGTGCTGGAAAGGAAAATCTCTCCTTCTGCCATCAATACCTTCATCAATTCTCCCCTCGAGTTTTACTACTACTATGTTCTCGGACTGAAGGAGCAAGATGAGGTGGAAGAAGACATCGAGTTGGCCACTTTAGGAAAGGTGGTTCATAAGGTGTTGGAGAATGCGTACGAACCTTTTACCGGTAAACTGTTGGATGCGGATACGGTTGAAGGAATGATCGAGCAGACCTTAGCACAAGTAGAACCCGGCTTCATGAAGTATTTTGATGAGGCTGACCTGCATTCGGGAAGAAACCTATTGAGCGTTGAGATGGCGAAGTACTACGTGGAGTCGTTTATGCGCTTTGAAGCGGAAGACCTACGGCAGCATGGTCCGGTAGAGATCCTTCGTTTGGAGGAGAAGATGCGATGGAAACTGAAGGTTGCAGACGTGGATATCACCTTGTTTGGCTTTGCAGACCGCATTGATCGACGAGTCGGTCATACCCGGATCATTGACTACAAGACCGGTTGGGTTGAGCCCAAACAATTGAAGTACAACACCGAGGAGTGGGCCAGGGATCAAGCCTACAGTAAGGCCATCCAGTTGGCGTTGTACAAGTTCATGTATTGCAAGATCCATGAACGCGTAGAGGAGAACGTTGGATCCTACATCGTTTCGTTCAGGAACCTCGAGGCAGGCTACCAGACATTAGTAACGGATCAAGTGGAAGAAGATGTGAGGAATTTACTGGAAGAGGTAATTACAAGCATGCTCGATATGACCGTGCCGCTAGCGCACAAAGACGATTCGAAGTACGTGACCTTCTGATTAGATCTGGATCACACCCGATTGGAGTAGTCCTTTCACGCCGTTCAATGCGTAGAGGTACTCGCCCTCTTGGAGTCCCCGGATCGGGATAACGAATTCATTGCCATAGAGCAGGTCAATGCTCCGCACCTTTTTGCCATCCAAATTGATCAAGTCAAAGCGCAGCGGTCGTTGGTAGTTGCCCACCACGCGATACAGTAAGTACCGATCCGTTTGCTTGATCTGCAGGTTGATGTATTCGTTATTGGATGCTTTCATGGCACGAATGTTCGTTCGTTTGCTATAAAGACGACGCTCCGTTGCGATAAGTTGGGGTTATTGGTCCACGGGATCACTAACAAAGCGATAGCCTACCCCTCTGATGCTGTGGAAATGGATGGGGTTCTTCGGATCCTTTTCGAAGTACTTGCGGAAGTTTACGATGAAGTTGTCGATCGTACGGGTGGTCGGATAAACGTCGACGCCCCAGATCAGGTCGAGCATTTCATCGCGGCTTACCGTCTCACCATCGCGTTCTGAGAGTAAGCGTAGTAACATGGTCTCACGCTTTCCTAGGTCGATGGATTCTCCTTCGTGATTTACGGCGCGGTACTGATCGAAGAAGATTGTGTTTCCGTTGAAGCTCAGTTCATTGGGGCCGACCTTTGTGTCTGCAGTAGAACGTTCCAAGAGGCGTTGCACCCGAAGGATGAGTTCTTCCAGGTCGAAGGGTTTCACGAGGTAGTCATCTCCACCAATCTTCAAACCCATGACCCGGTCTTGTGCAGAGTTTTTAGCCGTCAAGAAGAGGATGGGCACCTTTCTGTTCTCCAAGCGGATGGATCGGCAGACAGAGAAGCCGTCCATGTTGGGCAACATCACATCGAGTAGGATGAGGTCGAAGCGTTGTTGGTGAAAAACTTCCAGCGCTTCTTTGCCGTCGCGAGCCACCATTACCTCGTAGCCTTCGAGCTCCATGTTGAGCTTAACGACCTCGAGTAATCGCTCTTCGTCTTCCACTAAAAGGATGCGCTTAGACATACTACAAATCTACGTGCTGCGGTGGATGTATGCATGGGTGCTAGACAATCCTCTTAACAGGGATGTGAACAAACAGATTTGCGGGCAGAAGTGTTACATTCACACATCGGTTATGAAGCGCATCCTTTACATCCTCATGTTGGTGATGACTGTCCAGGTTTTATTGGCACAGGAACGCTGCATGACCATGCGTGAAAGCGAGGTTGAAATGGCGAATGATACCGTGTACGCGCGCGGGGTGATGAAGCTGCAACAGCTGGCCGAAGCTTTCGCTGCAGGGGATAGTGCAGTTGATCGGAACGACTGGCCTTTTCCAACGCTTACGGTTCCAATTGTGGTACACGTACTTTATCGAACCGAGCAGCAAAACATCTCCATGGAGCAGATCCATTCCCAGATCGAGGTATTGAATCGGGATTTTGCTGGACTGAACGCTGATCTGAATAAGGTTCCGGAACCGTTTCGCCGACTCGCGGGAGTGAGTAACATCCAATTTCAATTGGCAGACCGAGACCCCGATGGTCGCTTCACCAATGGCGTAACGCGAACAAAAACTGCGGTGGAGAATATTGGGTCCCAGTCCATCTACCACCGACCAGAACGCGGGGGAGTGGCACCTTGGCCGCAGCCCCACTACCTCAATGTTTGGGTATGTGAGCTTGAAGGAGACGCCTTGGGTTTCGCCATCCTACCCGGAGCACAGATTTCTGAACGGGATGGGATCGTCATGAGTCCTACCGCCTTCGGAACTATCGGAACGACCAATCCACCCTACGATCAAGGACGAACTTTTGTGCATGAAGTGGGGCACTACTTCGGATTGCGACACCTTTGGGGATCTGATGATGCATCGTGCAACTCAACCGACTATGTGAGCGACACACCTGTGCAGCTCAAAGAGAATTTTGGCTGCAAGAATTTTCCATCGTTCAGTTGCAGCAACGAGGAGTTTGGCGACATGTTCATGAACTACATGGACTACGGCAACGATACCTGCATGCTGTTCTTTACACAACAGCAAGTAGCCTTGATGCATCTGGTGTTGATGAAGAACCGAAAGACCCTCTTCCATAGTGCGGGTGTGACCGGCACACCGACAGTTTCCAACGAACGTCAACTGCATGTCTATCCCAATCCAAGTTCATCAGAAGTATTCATCGAGTTTGGCTCAACGGCACTTGGTTGGGTAGAAGTGGTGGATATGAAAGGCATTTTGGTACACAGGTCTTATCATGAAGGCCAACGGGCCAAACTTACCTTGGATGAATTGGCGCCTGGACTCTATTTCGTAAGAACCACGTTTGGGGTAAGCAGACTGAGTATGTTATAGTGCATCGTGCAGATCGCCCGAGACCACCATATCGCCATTTATTCCTTGCCCGGAGCGTCTAGCTTTTGGAAGCTGCACCAAGAAGACTTTGGGGCGGCTCAAACCTTTGACCCGGTGTTGGATTGCTTTGTGCTGCGTCCGTTTTCAGACCACGGCCCAAAGCAATACATCCGAGCGGATGTGCACGAGGAAGTGCACCTGAATGAAATTGAAGTGTCGTTTACCAAACAGATTCTTGCCCATCACACGGACCGGTCGAGCTATGAAAGGATGGTAGCGGAAGCGGTACAACGTGCTTCAGAGATGCAAGGAAAGGTCGTGCTTTCGCGTATTGATACACAGGATCGGCAAGGGTTGAGGTTAAGTGAAAGCCTAACGGCCCTGCGAGAGAAGTTTCCGCAAGCGTTTGTCTACTTGATCCATTCGCCAGCTTATGGCACGTGGATGGGCGCAACACCAGAAACCCTGATCAATCGCTATGATGAAGATTTTCACACCATGGCATTAGCGGGAACGATGCCAGTGGACGAAGATTTTACCCAAAAGGAGTTCGACGAGCAATTATTGGTTTCAAAGGACATCATGGAGCAGCTCACGGATGTTCCCGTTGAAGTGGGCGACGTGCACGAGTTGACGTATGGAGAGATCAAGCACCTTCGAACGTTGTTTCAATGGAAGTCGCTTCAGCCGATCAGTGTGTTTGCGGAGCGATTGCATCCAACCCCTGCAGTTTCAGGTTACCCACGAGCTAAAGCCAAAGAAGTCATCGCCGAACTGGAGCCACATGATCGGAGTCTTTACACGGGTTACTTGGGAGTGATGAGTGGCTCCGGAAAAAGCCAGTTATTTGTCAACCTGAGGTGCATGCAGTTGTTCCAAGAAGAGTTGTGGTACTATTCAGGTGGGGGAATCAATGCCCAATCCGACCCGAGTCGGGAGTGGGAGGAAACAGAACAGAAGAAAAAAGCTGTATTGAGCGCATTGGTGTATGAAGGATGAGCGAATGATATCGGAGATCGGTTCGGTGAGAACCTTGGTGGATGTTGCCTTGAGTAAGGGCATCGAAGACGTGGTGCTTTCGCCCGGCAGTAGAAATGCCCCATTCACACTCAGTTTTACCGCGTTGGACCAGGTTCACTGTCAAAGTGTATTGGATGAGCGTTCTGCGGGGTTCGTGGCTTTAGGAATTGCTCAGCAAAAGCGAAAGCCGGTGGTCATCTGTTGCACCAGCGGTTCGGCGGTACTCAACTATACACCAGCGATGGTGGAGGCATATTATCAGCGCATTCCATTGGTAGCGATCACAGCCGATCGACCGAGTGCACGCATAGATCAAGGAGAGGGGCAGAGCATGCGCCAGCAGTCTGCCATGGACAATTTCGTAGTGAAGACGGTTCAATTGGTGGAGGAGCATCGTGCCGAGGATGAATGGCTCAATCGGAGATTGGTCAGTGAAGCATTCGAATGGGCAAGGTTGAAAGGCCGTCCTATCCATATCAATGTGCCGTTGAGTGAGCCTTTGTACGGAACCAAAAGCTGGCTTCCTGCACAACGTCCAAAGTTGACGATAGAGCAGGGGAGTCATTCTTTTGCTCCTGAGCTGAAGCTCCGACTAAGGGAGGCATGGAAAAAAGCGGAGCGCATTGCCATTCTGGTTACCCAAAGCAGTCAGGCAGAAGCGTGTTTGGAGCCCTTGAAGCGGTTGAATGAAGACCCACGCGTGGCCATCATCACAGAGACCACTTCCCACATCCATCACCTCGGCTTCGTAGCCTGTATCGATCGAACCATAGCCGGATTGACCGATGACAACGAGGCGAAGGCTTATGTTCCTGACCTGCTCATTACCATCGGCGAGAACATCATCAGTAAGAAATTAAAGGCCTTCTTCAGAAGCAACAAGGAGGACATCAAAGCGCACTGGCATTTCGGCGATGATGTGATGGATACGTTTGAGGCACTGACTATCCTTTTGAATGGTCACCCTCGTCCCATACTTGATGATTTTGCTGAGCTAGAGGTGAAGTCAGAAAGTAGGTTCGGCATTCGGTGGCGACAGCGGTATTTCAAGATGGAAGCGCTGCATGATGATTACTTGCGTGAGATTGAGTGGAGCGATTTTAAAGCGTTTCAATGGATCATGGACTTCGTTCCAGAGGATTCTATCCTTCAGATGGGAAACTCGAGTGTAGTAAGGTACATCCAGCTTTTCAGTCCACTGCCTCGGGTGACGTGTTATGGAAATCGCGGAGTAAGTGGCATTGAGGGATGCACGAGTACAGCAATTGGTGCGGCGCAAGCAGCTCATAAACCCGTCGTCTTCATTTCAGGAGATCAAGCATTCCGCTACGATTCCAACGCACTTGCTGTGAAGGAGGGCATTGATCGTTTGCGCATCATCGTGATCAACAACAGCGGAGGGAACATCTTTCGCATCATCGATGGTCCGGAGCAACACGAGGTAACCGATGCCTTCATTGAAAAGCATGACCCAGGGTCCATTGAAGGACTGGTAAGGTACCACGGCGTGGATTACATCAAGGCAGAAGACGAGGATAACCTGGAGCAAGGACTTTTCCAACTGCTAGATCCGGATCGAACACGCTGCGCCGTGCTGGAGGTCTTCACCCCACGCATCGCGAGTCCAGAGATCTTGAAGGCATACTTCCCATTCTTAGCGGAGCGCTTTGCGTGAGCTTGTAGGTCTCGATAGAAAGGTATTCTTTTGCTATTAATGAACTACCTGCGACAGTTTCAATACAACGAAGAAGTTATTGGCCGTTTCATTGACGTGCTCAATGATCATCCAGACTCACCAGAGAAGGTGAAGTCATTGTTGAGCCATTTGCTCAATGCGCTGGAGATATGGGTGTCTCGGGTACAAGACCGTGAAGCCGAAGTAGGTGTCTGGGAACAGCATGCTCCAGAGCGTCTACATGAACTCAACCGAAGATGTCATGATACCATCTTCCGGCTATTGGAAACCGGTAACCTAAAGAAGGTACACGCATATCAGAACTCATCGGGTAATGCGTTCAAGAACTCCTTGGATGAGATCCTGACCCACCTGATTATTCATTCCGCCCATCATCGAGCCCAGATCGCATCATGTTGGAGTGAGGCGGGCATAGAACCACCATCGGGAGATTTCATCTTCTGGGCAAGAGAGCGCGGTAAACAAAAAGGCCCCAGCTTTCGCTGAGGCCCATTTTACAGTCAATGATCGTTTACTGCACGATGATGGATCGCACGTACGTGTTACTTTCTGTGATCAGCTTCATCACGTAGTGTCCTTTTGGTTGGTTGAAATCTACCAACTCGGCTTGACCTGCACGTAATTGGATGGCAGACTGCGCAACCACCTTACCGTGAAGATCATAGCATACTACCTGGGCTTGACCGTCAGCAGATCCGTTCCACTTCAAGGAGAATGCACCGTTGGTAGGATTCGGGTAAACCACGAAATCACCAGCGTTCAACTCTTCTTGTCCTAAGCACTCATCAACCGTAACCTCGATGAGATCCAAGTTAGAACAGCCATACTGATTGGTAACGGTTACGATGTAACTCGCAGAGCTATCAACGATGATGGTTTGGGTAGTTTCATTCGTGTTCCATGCGTACGTATCACCTGGGTTACCAGCGTCAAGTGTAAGTGGCTTGCCCACACAAATGACGGTATCTTCACCTAGGTTAATTACCGGAATGTCATAGGTGTAATCAACCATGAAGTTATCCGAGGCGGTACAACCAAGGTCATCTGTAACCGTGATTACATAGTTTCCTGGGGCAAGACCTCCTACTGGGCTTCCTGTTGCTCCGTTATTCCAAGCAAAGGTGTAAGGGCCAACACCACCAACAGCTGAAACGGCAGCAACGCCATCCGTATCATTTGCACATGTCGCGGCTTGTTGTACGAAAGAAAGAATCAATGAATCGCGATCATCAACTACTTTGCTCGCAGTAGATGTAGCACCGCTGTTATCTGTCATGGTTACCGTGTAAGTACCTGGTGCGAGGTTAGAGATGGTTGCTGTTGTAGCTGAAGTAGACCAAACGTAAGAGTACGGGCTCTGTCCTCCAAAACCTGCAGCGGTCAAAGTAGCATCTGCATCACCAGTGCACGTTACACTGGAGTCACCCGTGATCGCAACACCGAATAGGGATGTGATGCGAGCAAATCCATTTCCAAGTCTACCGGTCATGTTACCGCCGTTCGGATCAGGCATAGACGAATTACCTGCGATCAATAGATCGTTCGTCATTTGAAAAGCTGCAGTTGGAGTGTATCCAGCTGGTGTTACGCTGGTTGAAGTGTAAACGTATCCTGAGCCACCTCCACTGGTTGGCCACGAGGTACAACCACCGTACCATCCGCCGCCAGAACCTCCACAAGCCCAAGCGTCGTTACCATCGGATCCGCCGTTGTAACCACCTTCAGAACACTGATTGGTGCTACCGGTATAAGGGTTACCAAAACCAAATGATCCAGGAACATTCGCTGGCGCGTAGCTGTAATTCGCTGAGCCACCACCTGTTTGGTTGGCTCCAACAATGGTTGTGCCGTTCGTGCTGAACGTAGGAGCAGAAGAACCTCCACCATCGTTACCGATGTATCCTTGAAGGGTTTCATAGCCTTTGCCATGGCGTCCACCGCCACCACCTGCAACGATGATGCGCGAATAAAGCCCAGCGTTGTTATCCCATAGACCACCTACAAGACGCATGTCTGTTGCACCACCACCACCGGTTGACCACCAGCTGGAAGTAGTACATCCTGTTCCTTGGCTACCTACATAGATAAAAATGGTGTCGCCCGCTGTTAGTGAAACCTCACCTGTACTGTAACCGCCGCGGCCTCCTGGATCCAGGATTGGATCTTCTGGGTCGTTACCACCTTGGGCACCCCAAACTTCGAGTTGGTAGTTGCCTGAACTGGGTACAACAAAAAATTGCTCAGCCCCTGTAAAGGAGTAGTCCCAAGACTGCTGGGCGAATAATCCTACGCTAACAAACAGCGTAAGTGTCAATGTTAATAGAGAATTGAAAAGTGTAAAATGTTTCATAAGGAATGATTTGTGCATTAATTGAGCTAAAGTAGTTCAATAATCTACCCTTCTTATGGGTCTTGAAACATGATTGTAGTCATGTTTTTGATTTTCAGGTATTCAAATATGGGTTGGATTCCGATCGATGGTTAACCCGAATGATAAGGTCTTAGAATTGATTTTAACATATGGAAGTCAAAACTCGTTGATGATGCTCAGATGGATATCTAAAGATTCTTCGAGTAATTTCTGTCCTTTGCGCTCATTGCTTTTGGTAAGCTATTATGAACAGACTCAGTCTTGTTTATTGTAGCACAAGCTGACTCAAACGCTCATATTTACGTTTAACAGTAGGGGGTTGATAATTAGCGACTGGACGAAACTCTTACTCCTCCTCTAGAAATACCTTAGCATCATCCTTTAAAACGCTTTGTCCGTGAAGATCAGGTCCATTGTTTTGTTTCTTTCGCTCCTCTTTGTGCAGCAACTGTCTGCGCAAATGACCATGAGCTTCAATCACTCGCTATTGGAATACGAACGCGGGCTAGAGCTCTATGAGAAGCAACTCTATGGTGCCGCCAAAGATCAGTTCGAGCAAGCGATCCATCAGGTAGAAGACCAAAACTCAGAGATCAGTGCGAATGCCCATTTCTACGTCGCTGATTGCGCGCTGCAGCTGTTTCACAAGGATGCGGAGTTCCTTCTGAAGAACTTTATCAGAAACTACAGCACCACTCCACGTGTGCCAGAAGCTTGGTTTTTACTGGGTAACTACAATTACCGGAAGAAAGATTGGGATGATGCCATCAAGTACTACGAGGAGATCATTAGTCCGCGATATCTCAGTGAGCCAGAACGCAGTGAGTACCTTTTCAAGAAAGGCTACGCTTATTTTCAAGAAGACCGCTTTGACGATGCTGCCGATCAGTTCTTTCAGATGAACAATGCCTCCTCGGTGTACTATGCACCAGGCGTTTATTATTTGGCCCACATCAACTATTCCAGCGGAAAGTATGCAGCTGCATTGAAGGCTTTCCAGAGCTTGGAGTCGCACCCACAGTTTGGGGAGGTGGTACCGTATTATATCGTGCAGATCTATCACTTCCAAGAGGAGTTCGGAAATGTAGTGAGCTATGGGGAGCCCTTCCTCGGAAAGGACGGCGTAAAGCGCAAGGCTGAGATTGCTCGCTTGGTGGGTGAAGCTTTCTACTACGAGGAAGCGTATGATGAAGCTGTACCATTTCTAGAAACCTTCATGCAGAGTAGGTTGGCGAAGCAGAAGGAAGACTACTATGTAATGGGATATGCTTACTACAAGGCCGGACAGTATGATGAAGCCGTCGAACAGTTCTCCAAAATATCTTACGCTGATGATGAGTTAGGACAGAATGCATCTTATCATCTCGGCGAGAGCTATCTGAAGGCGAATAAGAAGTCATACGCACGGAATGCCTATCGATCAGCATCGCAAATGGAATTTGATCCAAAGCTGACGGAAGATGCCTTGTTTAAGTTTGCTCAGCTTTCTTACGAATTGAGCTATGATCCGTATGATGGAGCTCTTGAAGCGTTCAAAGCCTACATCGATCGCTATCCAGATACCGATCGCACCGAGCAAGCATTTGATTACCTGGTCAACATTTACTTGACCTCAAAGAACTATGATGCAGCGTTGGCATCGATCGAATCCTATGACGATCCAGACATCGGTCTGAAAGAAGCCTATCAGCGCATCGCTTTCAATAAGGGAGTATCGCTGTATCAAGACCGATTGTATCGAGATGCCATCTCTTACTTTGAGAAATCCTTGAAGTTTCCCCAGTCAAAGCGCTTCACGGCAGAGGCTAACTATTGGATCGCAGAAGCTCAGTACAATAGAGGTGAGTTTGATGAAGCGGTTCAATCATACCAAGACTTTATCTACACACCAGGTGCGGTGCTCACACCTTACTTCAACTTGGCAAACTACAACATCGGCTATGCTTATTTTCAGCGAGATCAATTCTCTGAAGCTACGAGTTGGTTCCGCAGGTTTACCTCCTACAGCAAGGAAAAGGATGCCGTAAAGCTGAACGATGCTGAGTTGCGGATCGGTGATGCATACTTCATGCTTAACGAGTATCCAACTGCTTTCGATTATTACGATAAGGCGGTGAAGCGGGGTAAGACGGATCAAGACTATGCGCTTTACCAGCTAGGAATGACGCAAGGTTTAATGAAGAATCCGAAAGCTAAACTGGCCTCCCTAGAGAAATTGACGAAGGAATTCCCTGAATCTCATTACCTGGATGCCGCGTATTATGAGATTGGTCGCGTGTACATTGCCATGAACGAGGAAGGGAAAGCCCTTGAAAACCTGAATAAGGTGGTCAACGATTTTCCGGGAAGCAGTTATGTCAGAAAGGCGTTGGTAAGCATCGGTCAGACCTACTATAACAGGCAAGATGATGAGAATGCGCTCAAAACCTTCTTGAGCATCATTGAACAGTACACCACGTTCGATGATACCCGAGAAGCGTTGATCGGTGTACAAAACATCTATACGGATCAAGGCAAAGTAGAGAAGTACGAGGAACTCATCGCTTCGTTGGATTATGTGAACATCTCTGAGATGGCCTTGGATAGCATCAATTACGAGGCCGCTGAGGTGCAGTACTTCAATGGTCAGTGCAAGGAAGCCGTAGCAGCGTTTGATAAATACCTGAACCGTTTTACGAAGGGAATCTTCAGCCTGAATGCGCGTTTTTACCGCGCTGAATGCTTGTTCAAAATGGGGCAAGAAGATGCGGCACTCGAAGACTACGAGTTCGTAGCAAATCGATCAAAGAACAAGTTCTCTGAGTCTGCTTTAGTGAAGGCAGCACGACTCAATTACCAGAACGAGTCTTACCCAGAAGCCCTGGCCTATTATAAGCGATTGAGCTTGGTCGGACACTACAAAGACAACCTGCGTGAGGCGGAGATTGGGCAGATGCGCTGCAACTATTTCTTAAACAACTACCAGGGGGCCATTTCGAATGCAATCATCGTATTGGAAGAAGAGAAAGGCGATGAGAAGCTTGCCACCGAAGCGCATTTGATCATTGCAAAATCTAACCTGAAGCTGGAAAGTCCAACCGAAGCCCTCCCGCACCTGCAAGAGGTGATAAAGTCAGGTGCGCCTTCACAGTCGGCCGAGGCGTTGTATCTGACCGCCCGGGTGGAATTCAATCGCGACTCACTTGATTCGGCTGAGACCATTGTCTTTCAATTGGTTGAATCCTACCAGTCGCAGGGATATTGGATCGGTAAGGGCTTATTGCTCCTAACAGAGATTTACATGACGCGGGGCGACCTGTTCCAGGCTTCAGCCACGGTGAATAGCATCTTGGAAAACTACATCGAAGAAGACGATGTGAAGCAACTTGCTCGGAAGAAAAAAGAACAGATAGAGGCGCTACAGAACCAGGAGGAGGAGGTCGAAGAATCAAGCTTTGAGATCGATTTCGATCAACCGATAGAAGAGGAGCCAGATGGGAAGGATGGTGAAGAACAACCATTAGAGTCTCCTGCGCCAATCAACACCAATGATTCTTTGAACAATGAATAAGGCACACTGCATAGCGGTTCTCATGCTCTTGACACTACCGAGTGTGCTCCGTGCACAGGTAGCGCGTTCTGGCGATGAGGATACACTGAAAACAAGGATCGTTACGGTCTTCGATTACAAGCCAACCATCAGCGACGCAAAGAAGCGCTCAGAGTCGCCGGTTGTGGTTGATACCACACTCCCAAGACCAGAGCCTGTTTACGGCTTCGAACGCTACCAGCTTCAAACCACTTACACGCCAGATACGATCAAGGCGGCAAAGATGAAAGGTGAGCCGCTTGATCCGCTTTATCGCAGTTATGTGAAAGGTGGCTTGGGTAACGGCATCAACTACTTCTTAGATGCGCACGTGAATGCATTGCGCTCGAGAGATGCAGCCTTTGGTGTAGATGTTCATGGCATCGGAACCCAGGGGGTATTGAACGAAGTTCCACCGGCACCATACAACCGATGGAACACCTCCATCTACGGAAAGCGATTCTTGAAGAAGCATGAGCTTACGGGACGTATCGGCTTCGACCGCGAGCGTATTCAGTATTACGGTTACAGCTACAGCGATACCAACCTTGCTCCGAGCTTTTTAGAGTATCAAGGAAATGAGGACGTATTCCGCCAAGTCTACACCAACTTGAACGCTAATGTGGGCTTGAAGAGTTTCTACAATGATTCTGCGAAGATCAATCACGTCATCGATCTTCATTACGATTGGTTCGGAGATCGCAACCAAGCGAATACCGAGCACAACGTTTTGTTGAACGCAGAAGCTTCGCGTTTCTTTGGTTTGCACATGGGAAGTCTGGGATTGCAAGTTGACCACAACCAAGTAGCCTTTGTTCAACCGCAGCAGGATAGCGTTGCAGGAAGCGATGCGTACAGCAACACCATCATCGGTCTTAACCCTAAGCTTACGAGTCAGGCAGACAAATGGCGCCTTGAACTCGGAATCCTCGCACAGCTGAGCATGATCAGCGGTACCACTGACTTGAAACTGTACCCAGATGTTTACGCAAAGTATAACCTGGTGAAGGAAGTCATGATTCCTTACGCAGGGGTGACTGGAGGTTTGAACCGAAACAACCTGCGAAGCCTCACTGGGGAGAATCCATTTGTTTGGACATCATTGCTTGACCTTCAAAACACAGATCGACAGTACCACGCCTTTGGAGGGTTTAGAGGAGCGATCTCCAACAGCTTTACCTACAATCTTTATGCAGGTCAGTATCAAGAGCGCAACGCGCCCTTATTTGTAAACTACAACGCCACTGACCTGAATCCGGGGACGAGCGTATTCGGACAGAATTACTTCTTGGTGGAGTATGATACCCTCACGACCTTCGAACTGGGCGGAGAATTGACGTATCGCATCAATGAGAAGCTTCACGTGGTGGGAGCAGGAGTCTTCCGATCCTTCACCACCAGAAACGAAGCCTTCGCATGGCAGCGTCCGAATTTTGAGGTGAATGCTTCCGGTTTCTATCAACTCCAGCACAAATTGATCTTCAAGGCGCAGCTGCATGTGCTTGGACCACAACGAGCAAAGGGTTTCAAGGAGTATGTACAAGATGATCCCGAAGCGGTTGATGTGGAGTTCATCAATGGAGAACCTGTTTCCGTTGTTTCAACGGAATTGAAACCGATCATCGATGCCAGTATAGGGACTGAATACCGCTATACAGAACGACTTTCAGGCTTCATAAACCTGAATAACGTCCTGATCCAGCGTTATCAACGTTGGAATCAATATCCGGTGCAGCGCTTTAACATCATGGCTGGTTTGACCTACCTTTTCTGGAAGGAATAGCTTCTGTTAATTCAATGTTGATAAAAGCGTGGGAATTCCACGTTCCATCGGACTTCTAAGCGGTTTGCTAAGGCTATATTTGAGCTTTTACAATCCCCCAAAACAATGAGTGAACAGGAAAAACCACAAGGCGATTATTCCGCGTCGAACATTTCAGTACTAGAAGGATTGGATGCCGTACGTAAGCGACCGTCCATGTACATTGGCGACGTTGGTGTGAGAGGCCTACACCACTTGGTTTATGAGGTCGTAGATAATTCCATCGATGAAGCGTTGGCAGGTCACGCCACTACCATCGAGGTTACCATCAATGAAGATAATTCCATCACGGTGCTCGACGATGGTCGAGGTATCCCCGTAGACATCCATGAGAAAGAGAAGCGCTCCGCCCTCGAGGTCGTTATGACCGTTCTGCACGCCGGTGGTAAGTTTGATAAAGGATCTTACAAGGTGTCGGGTGGATTGCACGGCGTGGGTGTGTCATGTGTGAATGCGCTGTCGTCAGACCTGAAAGCAACCGTGCACCGTGACGGTAAGATATACCAGCAGGAGTACAAGATTGGTAAGCCTCAATACGATGTAAAGGAGGTGGGTACCACAGATAAGCGTGGTACAGAGATCTGGTTCAAGCCTGACTCAGAGATCTTCGCAGTAACAGAGTATAGCTTTGAGACCTTGTCTCACCGCTTGAGAGAGCTTGCCTTCTTGAACAAAGGCATCAAATTGTCTTTACTGGATAAGCGGGAAACGGACGATGATGGCAACTTCATTTCCAAAAACTATTTCAGCGAGCGTGGATTAGCAGAGTTTGTTGAGTTCCTGGATGAGGGTCGAGAGAAGTTGATTCCTGATACCATGTTCATGGAAGGGGAGAAGAATGACATCCCTGTAGAGATCGCGATGCAGTACAATACGTCGTTCTCTGAGAACCTGCACAGCTACGTGAACAACATCAATACCCGTGAAGGGGGAACGCATTTGGCGGGTTTCAGAAGTGGACTTACACGAACCCTCAAGCGGTACGCGGAAGAATCTGGCTTGCTATCCAAGGTGAAGTTCGAGATCTCCGGAGATGATTTCCGGGAAGGACTCACAGCTGTGATCAGCGTGAAGGTGATGGAACCTCAGTTCGAGGGACAGACCAAGACGAAGCTCGGTAACCCCGAAGTCCGTGGCGCTGTTGACCAGGCCGTGGGTGAAATGCTCAGCAACTACCTGGAAGAGCATCCAAAAGAAGCGAAGGCGATCGTAGATAAGGTTATTCTAGCGGCTCAAGCACGTCACGCTGCCCGTAAAGCACGTGAAATGAT
This sequence comes from uncultured Flavobacteriales bacterium, assembly GCA_913057205.1. Taxonomy (GTDB): domain Bacteria; phylum Bacteroidota; class Bacteroidia; order Flavobacteriales_G; family Salibacteraceae; genus SHAN690. The sequence goes on along the minus strand of CAJXNO010000010.1, from coordinate 45,976 downwards.
CCAGCGTAAGAATGTGATGAGTTCAACCGGACTTCCAGGTAAACTTGCCGACTGCTCAGAACGCGACCCTGCAAAATGTGAGATATTCCTCGTAGAGGGTGATTCTGCCGGTGGAACAGCCAAGCAAGGCCGTGATCGTAAGTTCCAAGCGATCCTTCCTTTGCGTGGAAAGATCCTGAACGTTGAGAAGGCAATGCAGCATAAGATCTTCGAGAACGAGGAGATCAAGAATATTTACACCGCACTAGGTGTACGCGTTGGAACGGAAGATGACAGCAAGGCGCTGAACCTAGAGAAGCTGCGTTATCACAAGATCGTGATCATGTGTGATGCGGATGTGGATGGTAGTCACATTGCGACCCTTATCCTTACCTTTTTCTTCCGTTACATGAAGGAGTTGATCGAGTTGGGTTACATCTACATCGCAGCGCCACCTCTTTACTTGGTGAAGAAGGGGAGTCAGCAACGCTACGCATGGAAAGACGCTGAGCGCGATGCCCTGATCGCTGATCTGAAAGGCGCTGGAAAGGAATCATCTGTTTCGGTTCAACGCTACAAGGGACTCGGGGAGATGAACGCAGAACAGTTATGGGAAACAACCATGAATCCTGAGTTCAGAATGATGCGCCAGGTTACCATTGAGAATGCAGCAGATGCTGACCATACCTTCAGTATGCTGATGGGAGATGAGGTGCCACCACGTCGTGACTTCATCGAGCGTAATGCTAAGTACGCTAAGATCGATGTATAGAGCTTTTGCTTAATGCATACCTAAGTTGAAAGCCCGCTGGTGACAGCGGGCTTTTTCATGCTCAAAAGGGAGTATATTTTTCTGCGCGGTGGAGCTTCGCTGTTAGAAAGCCGTTATAACACCATCGCGTTTGATGCGATTGCCACAGTGATCGGTCGCAATGACCTCGTAAATGAATTTATCGCCGCGCTTCGCTTGTTCGGCTGTTCCGTTCACCCGACCATTCCAAGGGCGTGCCTCAACGGTGCGGTAAACCAGTCGTTTGCTAGTCAATTCGTAAACCTTCACATCAAAGCGTTCAACCTCTTCAAGTCCTTCTGGGAACCACTCATCATTGGTACCATCGTTGTCAGGACTAAAGGCTGTTGGTATGAATAGATCGCGCGCCTTGGTCACTTCAATGCTGCGCACATGCTCACTCACGCAGCCGTGCTCATTGATCGCTTCTAAGCTAGCGTTGTACCTTCCATTTTCCAAGAGGAAGGATGCTCGATTGCCATCGATTTGATTGCCATCGATCGTCCATTTGTACGCATTGGTTCCTGGGTCGGCAGTCCAAATTGCAGTTGCTTTGAAGCAATCCTCGCTGTTCGTTACTTCGGACATGATCCGTGGTTCTGGAGATGGATACACTTCGATCTCTTTCGTGGTGGTATAGCGCTCGTCATTTTCATAGGCGATCAACATAACCTGATGCGTGCCTGCTTCATCGAAGGCATGATGCGCTACTTGTTGTGTTGCAAAGTCGATCCCATCAAAAAGCCATTCAACCTTGTCAAAGGATCCCTTTACTTCGAACACCACCTCTTCTCCTGCGCATTGGATGCCGGTAGCACTGAAATTCAATTCAGGTTGTACCTTCTTCGCATGCTGCTGTGATGGCGAATGATCCGGTGCGGTACCATTGGCTAATTCCGCAGCTTTATCTATTGCTTCTACCTCTTCTGAGACACTACCATCGTTTGCTTTATTGACGGTTTGCTTCTTCGTGATGACCGGCTCTTTGACGGTGTTAGCATCTGGCCCATCCATGAGGCTGATCTCATGACGCTGTTGTGCTTCAAACGCCGGTGCAGTGAGCTCAGTTGATGCATTGCTAATAATTGAAACATTCTCTAATTCAAAAGATGTTTGCAATGCATTATGCTGGATCGGTCCGAGGGAAGGAAGCTGGGTGATTAAAACACCCATAAGGATGCTTGCTGCAATCCCCCCGATGAACCCGGCTTTACCCGAGTGCGCTGATGAAGCAGAAGGTGAAGCCGCTAAATCTTGTTCAATACGCGCCCACATGGACTGATCAGGTGCGTACTGGTTTGCTGCTTCCAGCTTCTCGGCGATTATCTTATCAAAACTATTCATGGTCATTCCTGACTTAATCGATCTACGGTCGGTTGAAGTATTCGTTTCAAATTCTGGCGTGCCTTGCTCAGGTTCGATTTAGACGTTCCCACACTGATGTGTAGCATTTCTGCGATTTCATTGTGGTTATAGCCTTCCATCACATAAAGGTTGAATACGGTTTGATACGCTGGCGAGAGCTGCTGAATAGCATCCATCACTTCCTGCACCGGTACGAGATTGTAAACACTTTCGTCTTCTTCTCCCTCCACTAACGTCTCACTCGATCGATCCACCAACTCCGAGTCGGTGGTTACCGGACGTACTTTCTTCCGCCGATAATTATCGATCGCCGTATTTACAACGATCCGTTTGATCCATCCTTCAAAAGAACCATCTCCTTTGTAGTTATCGATGCCCTTGAACACCTTGATGAAACCTGTTTGAAGAATATCTTCTGCTTCATCTCGATCTCGTGCGTAGCGCATACAAATACCTAAAAGGACGCCGTACATCTTAGAGAACACCTCTTGCTGGGAGACTCGACTTTCGTTCTTGCAACCCTCTATCAGTTGCAATTCCTCATGTCGATGCCAAATTCCCATGTACCGTAATAATGACGCGCTTTATTGAAGAGGTTGCCTTGCGATTATCGCAAACCTCGATTGGATCCTGAAGCACTCACAATGATCTGTCCTCGAAGCTTACGTATCGTTCCGGAACGGTCAACATATTGTAAGGTGTAAGGATAGCTTCCAGTTGGAACGAATTCACCTCCATTTTGGAGCATGCGACCATCCCAACCGTAATCGGGATTGGTAGACTTGAAGACCCGGTTACCCCAACGATCATAGATGACCAACTCAAAGCGATCGTAGCTGATCCCTTCACCACTTATGCGAAAGACATCGTTGAGACCATCACCATTAGGAGTGAAAGAAGTTGGGATATACACGGTTTGCTCCGCAAAATGCATCAACGGTACCATGGCAGTGTCTGTACATCCATCTTGAGAGAAGGCCACCAAGCGTACTTCATACGCTCCGGTATCACTGAATTCATGAACGAAAAGGGAGTCCATAGACAGCGTATCTCCATTCAAGTACCACAGGATGGTTTCTGCTTCCCTAGATCGATCTTCGAATTTCACGAACGGATCCAAGGTATTTGGATGCTCAGGGGTATGAACGAAGGAAGCCGTTGGAGCTTGCAGGATGTTGATGAGGCATGCCTCAGTACGTTCTGAAACACACCCAAAGTCTGTTACGGTTCTTAAGGTCACATCATAACATCCAGGGTTTGCATACTCATGAAACACGGTATCTGTAAATGCATTTTCAAGTACTGTTCCATCACCGAAATCCCAATCATATCGGTAACCACGTTGCGTTTGTGCGAAAGAAATAATCACTTCAGCACCACTGCATGATTCCGGTGGGTTAGCGATGAATGGAGGCGTGTAAGGATTACCCACATAAACGGTCTTCTCAGCAACTCCGGCTGGGGAAAGACACAAATCCGTAATCGTCAACGTGTAGGTAGTGGTTTGGGTAGGACGTGCGAACTGAATGGGTTTATCGTCCATGTTGGCTGCACTCCACGCATATCGATACTCATCCGGACCTCTGAAACCGCCGGTTCCGTTTGCGATCAAGTATACATTTTCACCCGCGCAGATGGAATCATCTTCTAAGTTGATGTTGGCTTGGATTTTACTGTATCCGCCAACCTGAACAAAAACGCTATCCCGGTAGCTTGGTGAACCGCATTGATCGCTCACGGTAACGTTGTACCAAGTGGATTCGTCTGGACTCACGGTGATCACATCACCAAAGTTTCCACTGCTCCAAGAGAAGGTGTAAAGAGAGTCTCCGCCAAATCCTACAATGGTTATATCAATCGTATCATAAGGACAAATGGTATCTACAGACGTGATCTCTGAGGAGAGTGGTGGTCTCACTTTGATCAAAACCTTGGAGGTATCCCCTGGACATCCATTCGCGTCAATCGAACTAACGAAATAAGGGGTGTTCACCTCTGGAGTCACTACTGTGTTTTGTGTGGTAGCAACTACCTGACCATTCAATGAACCTTCGGTCCAAACGTAAGAGAAGGGTGGAGTACCTCCGGTAGATGCGGCTACGATGGTCGCAGGGTTTGTTATACAAATCAACGTATCACCATATCCAATGGTTTCTATCGTGTCCGGAACATCGATTACTACAGATGATACCGACGTACAGCCGAAGATATCGGTTACGGTTACAAAGTTGGAGTCTGGACATAGCAGATTAGCAACTTGAAAGGGCTCTCCAGATGACCATACATAACTATATGGAGGAGTTCCACCTGCACCCGCAGCCTGGGCAGACGCATCGCACGTTAAACCGCCTGGACAACTCGTCATGGTTTGATTGGAAATACTCGAAACGAGTAATGGTGGCTCGTCAACGGTAACTTCTCCATTGCTGATGTAACAACCGGAAGCATCCTTAATGGTTACCGAGTAGTCGCCTGCTGATACGTTGAAAAGCGTATCGAAATTGGAGTTGTTCACACCAGTCAGAATGGTGTCTCCGTTGCTATCAAACCAAAAGTAGCTTTGTGGGAAGGCAGCTTGAGAATTGGTGTCTTCTACGATGACCATGCCTGAGCTGTCACCGTGGCATTGCACATCGGTAACGTTGAATTGAGGGATCTTACAGAACGGTGACAACAAAACACTGTCAATAGCGACACTTCCGTTCAAGGAATCGATTACCGCGTAAACATACTCGCAAGCTGTAGGATATACACCATTAGCAGGACTTACCTCAAGCGTACTTCCTGTTCCTACGGTATCTCCTTGGTAGATCCAGTCGACCTTAGGTAAGGAAAACCTCCAAGACTCATTGGTAGCCGTGAAGTTGTTGTCATTTCGTCCGGCAATAATATCAGCGGTAGTTCCAGGTAGGTTGTGAAGGGCATTGGTTCCGTCACCGTTACCCCACTGCGGACATACAGGTACGTTGGTCAAGTTATTCTCGATCTCGTTTGTGGTTTCAAACAAAACAATTTGAAACGTACCATAGGTGGTGGTACACGAGAACATTGGCACTGCATTCCAAGTAACCACGAGCCTTCTGTTAGGCGCTGTACCTTGTACTTGATAGGAGACATAGGTGCCTCCTCCGGTTCCAGGGTTCCAGTCGCGCCATGGACCCATGATCACATTTTTCGGCACATTAAATGCTGTGCTGGGTACCGCTTGTACCACCCAGGTTTGGGTTTGTCCACCGGTGAACCCTACCCATCCGTTGGAACATATGTAGAATTGCGTGTAAGTGTTACAATAGAAGTCAAAGTCGAAACCAATATTGAAGGGACCTTGAATTTGGTCATCAAACATTGAAATGGTTGTACCTCCAATTGAATATTGGTTGTAAGGAATTGACTCCAACTCGTATTCACAACCGCCGCCGCCATTGGCTACCAGATCAAATGTTGCGGGAGGACAGAAGCCAGTATCATTCGTTGCAATGATCGTGTTTGTTGGGTAATAGGTGATTTGAGCGTGCAGTTGGACGGTACTCATCACCAACACCATCAATAGAAAAAGGAAGCCTCTCTTCATTCGACAAAATTAATCTTCTAAGCTATGGACGTAAAGAACAAATTCAGTTGCTTTCGAGTTTGGATAAATTAGTTTTGCACACGAAGAAAATTAAACCAAAAAAATCAAAATGAAAGTTACAGTAGTAGGTGCCGGAGCGGTGGGTGCGAGTTGCGCAGAATACATCGCGATCAAGAATTTTGCTTCAGAAGTTGTATTGGTAGACATTAAAGAAGGCTACGCCGAAGGAAAGGCGATGGACCTCATGCAAACTGCCTCTTTGAATGGGTTCGACACGAAGATCGTTGGATCAACCAATGACTATGCGGTAACTGCCGGTAGCGATGTAGCTGTAATTACAAGTGGAATTCCACGTAAACCAGGTATGACCCGTGAAGAGTTGATCGGGATCAATGCAGGTATCGTAAAGGAGGTAACGAGCAACATTCTCAAGCACTCGCCTGAGGCAATTATTATTGTTGTTTCTAATCCAATGGACACGATGACCTACTTGGCGCATAAGACAAGCGGTCTTCCTAAGCACCGCATCATTGGTATGGGTGGCGCATTGGATAGCGCGCGATTCAAGTACCGATTGGCAGAGGCATTGGAGTGTCCAGCTTCCGATGTAGATGGTATGGTAATCGGTGGACACAGTGACACCGGTATGGTGCCATTGATTGAGAAAGCCGTTAGAAACAGCGTGCCTGTTTCTGAATATTTGTCAGCTGATCGCATGCAGCAGGTGGTGGAAGATACCAAGGTAGGTGGTGCTACATTGACCAAGTTATTGGGAACCAGCGCTTGGTATGCTCCTGGTGCCGCGGTTTCTGCTTTGGTGCATGCCATTGCGAATGATTCTAAGAAGATGTTCCCTTGTTCCGCCTTGCTGGAAGGTGAGTTTGGACTGAACGACCTTTGCATCGGAGTTCCATGTGTGCTTGGTGCCAATGGAATTGAGCGCATTGTTGAGATCGAATTGAGCGATGCTGAGAAGGCCAAGCTCCAAGAAAGTGCTGAAGGAGTTCGCAAGACGAACGGACTTTTGGAGGGTTCTATTTAAGTACTTCTCCTGATCGAAATAAAGAAAGGCGCTTCGGCGCCTTTTTTTGTTTTTACATACAATGCTGCGAATGCTGTTATTGAACAAGTTGAAACTATATATTTGCACGCCCTTTTTTGGGGCTATTTTATTAATACGTATACGATATGCAGAATAAGAGTGCGATCTGGACGTTCGCGATTTTGTTGTCTTTAGCTTGTTTGTACCAGCTGTCTTTCACCTTTGTAACATCAGGCGTAGAGAGCGATGCAGAAGAGCAAGCGCAAAGCAGGTTGGATAGCTTGATGGCGGCAAAGCCTGAAATGACGCAATTGGAGCAGGAAATCGCTTTCCAGAAGTTTGAGCAGGAATACCTCACCAAAATGAATGGTGAAGAGGTGTATCCAGGCCTTGGTTTCACCTATGCGTACTGCAAGAGAAATGAGATCAACCTTGGACTCGACCTTCAAGGTGGTATGAACGTTACCCTACAGGTACAGGTGAAGGAATTGATCCGTGCATTAAGTGACTATAGTGATGACGCTAACTTCAACGAAGCCCTTCGATTGGCTGTAGACAAGCAGCGCAATAGTCAGGAGGATTTCGTTACGCTTTTTGAGCAGTCGTGGAATGAAGTGAACCCTGGTGGTAAGCTTGCGGCGGTTTTCCACAACCGTGAGAATAAAGAGAAATTCCCTCTTGAAGCAAGCAACGAAGACATCATCTCCACCATTTCCGAGGAGGCAGACGCAGCAGTGAGCCGAACAGAGCAGGTGATCCGTCGTCGTATTGATGGTCTGGGTGTTGTTCAACCTACCATTCAGCGTCAGCCAGGTACGGGACGTATCATTGTTGAGTTGCCGGGTATCAAAGACAAAGAGCGTGTACGTAAGCTCCTTCAAGGAACAGCCAAGCTGGAATTCTGGGAGTGCTATGATAACGGTGAAGTATACGGTAACCTCGATGAGGCGAACGCGATGCTTTCACAAAAGATCGGCGTCAGAGATGATAACAACGAGGCTGCTGAAGCAGACTCTACCGAAGTGGCCACTGCAGAAGAACCAGCTGCTGATGAAGATTCTACAGCTGTGGTTGCTGAGCAAGACTCCAATAGCTTAGACGCTTTGTTGGGTGAGTCAACTACTACCGAAGATAGCCTGGGACAAGACAGTGCTTCAATGGCTGAAATGGCGAAGGATTTTCAAAAGCAAAACCCGCTGTTCGCCAAGCTGCGTCCTGCGATCTTCCAAGATCCAGAAAGTGGTAACTACTTTGCTGGTAAAGGTCCAACCATCGGATACGCAGCCGTAACCGATACGGGCGCTGTGAATGAACTTCTTGCACGTAGAGATGTACGGGCACTGTTCCCACGACGAATCAAGTTCTTCTGGGCTGCTAAGCCTTATGATGATGATGGACGATTCCTTCAGCTGTTTGCCGTTAACGTTGCAAGCAAGGATGGTACCGCTCCGTTGGAAGGCGACGCAGTAACAAATGCGCGCGTGGTGTCTGACCCTATGGGTAATCCAGAAATCTCCATGAGTATGAACTCAGAAGGAGCGAAGACATGGAAGAACATGACAGGGGAAGCAGCGTCTCAAAACCCGAAGAAATCCATCGCCATTGTGCTGGATGATTTGGTGTACAGTGCACCCCGTGTAGATGGTGAGATCGCTGGTGGACAATCATCCATCTCAGGTCAGTTTACACTAGAAGAGGCAGAGGATCTCGCGAACGTATTGAAGGCAGGTAAGCTACCAGCTCCTGCGCGCATCATTGAAGAAGCCGTTGTTGGTCCAACCTTAGGTGCCGAGGCGATCCAAGCCGGATTCATCTCCTTCGTCCTTGCACTGATCATCGTCCTTGCATACATGGCTTTCTACTATTCATCTGCGGGTATCGTGGCCGACTTAGCCTTGTTGGCAAACATCTTCTTTGTGATGGGTGTGCTTTCTTCTTTGGGAGCTACCTTGACCCTCCCTGGTATCGCAGGTATCGTGTTAACGATTGGTATGTCGGTTGATGCGAACGTGCTGATCTATGAGCGTATTCGCGAAGAGTTGCGGGCAGGAAAAGGTGTGCGCCTTGCCATCTTTGATGGTTACAAAAACGCCTACAGCTCGATCATCGATGCGAACATTACTACCTTATTGACTGGTATTATTCTCTACATCTTCGGTACTGGACCAATCAAAGGTTTCGCAACTACCTTGATCATTGGTATCGCAACCTCTTTGTTTGCTGCGATTTTCATTACACGCTTGTTGTTTGAATGGAGGTTAGACCGCAATGCTACTCCGTCCTTTGCGACCAAGATGACCGAGAATATGATGACGAACGTCAACATTGCTTTTGTTACACGTCGACGCACATTCTACCTCATCTCCGGTGCGATCATTTTGATCGGCTTTGGTTCATTGGCTATGAGAGGCTTGAACTACGGCGTTGACTTTACGGGTGGTCGTAGCTACATCGTTCGTTTTGATGAAGCCTTCCCTGTGAGTGATGTCGCTGCTATGCTTGCTGACGAGTTTGTTACAGAAGAAGGGTTGAAGCTCGTTCCTGAAGTGAAGACCTATGGTGCATCAAATCAAGTCAAGATCACCACGAAGTACATGATCGATTCAGACGCTGACAATACCGATGAGGTCGTTGAAGGCAAGCTGAATACGGGATTGGCGAATGTTACCCCAGACTATGAGGTCATGAGCTCTGTGAAGGTATTGCCTACCATTTCTGACGATATCCGTCAAGGTGCTGTCTGGGCGGTCTTGTTCTCACTTGTCGTGATCTTCCTGTACATCGTACTTCGATTCCGTAAGTGGCAATTTGGTCTAGGTGCGCTTGCAGCCATGTTCCACGATGTTTTGATTGTGTTGGCGCTCTTCTCCTTGCTGTACGGCTTTATGCCGTTCTCTTTGGAGATCGACCAAGCGTTTATCGCTGCGATCTTGACCGTAGTAGGTTACTCCATCAACGATACCGTAGTTGTGTTTGACCGGATTCGTGAATACCTAGGATTGCACAAGCGTCGAGATCAAGAAGGTGTCATCAACGATGCCTTGAACTCTACCTTGTCAAGAACATTGAATACGTCCTTGAGTACATTGGTGGTATTGCTGATGATCTTCTTCTTCGGTGGCGAAGTCATCCGCGGATTCGTATTCGCATTGATCATCGGTATCATTGTCGGTACCTACTCTTCACTTTGCGTAGCCACACCTGTAGTGGTTGATTTGGCAAAGAAGAAGAAGTAAAAAAATATGTTCATCAAAGGAAGCTCCGCATTAGCGGGGCTTTTTTTGTATCGTACTTTCGCGGTCTATGAAGGAACCCGTTTTGTTGTTTTTTAACCTCGGTGGAGGAGAGATCTTCGTTATTCTGATGATCGTACTGCTGTTCTTTGGTTCGAAGCGAATTCCAGAAGTAGCGCGAAACCTTGGACGGGGCATACGTCAATTCAAGGATGCTGCAGACGACATTCAGCGCGACATAACGGATTCGGTATCTGACGTTCGAAAGAAAATCGAAGAAGACAACGATAAATGATCCTAGGCTGGCTGCAATTAATCGGCGGTCTCGCCATTCTGATCATAGGAGGGGAGTTCTTGGTTCGATCAGCAGTTAAGCTAGCGCTTTACCTTAGGATCAGTGCAATGGTGGTTGGACTCACCGTAGTCAGCTTCGGAACTTCCTTCCCTGAACTTGTGGTAAGTCTGAATGCTGCCCTCGATGGCTACGCGGATATTTCCATCGGTAACGTAGTAGGGTCGAATGTGGCTAACCTTGCGCTTGTACTCGGCTTAACGGCCATTCTTTTCCCTTTACCCGTGAAGCGTTCAACGGTTGCTACCGATTGGCCGGCAATGCTGATTGTTACCCTGCTGTTAATCTTGTTTTCCTTAGACGGAGAATTGCAAATGTGGGAGGGTGGCGTCTTTGTTTTTCTGCTCCTTGCCTATAACTTCTGGGTGATCAGAGATGCACGTAAAGTAAGGAAAAAGGAGGTGTTGGACGACGTTGATACCGACTTCAAACGATCAAGTGCCGACATGATCCGGTCAGGAATTCTTATGGTCATCAGTATAGCGGCATTGATTTTTGGTGCGGATCTTTTGGTAGACGGCGCCGTGGTTGTTGCCAAGGGTTTTGGTGTTTCAGAACGCGTCATCGCAGTTTCCATCATAGCCTTCGGTACCAGCGCCCCTGAATTAGCCACCTCCTTGATCGCGGTCTACCGCAAGGAGACTGCAATCAGTATTGGAAACCTCATCGGCTCTAACATCTTTAATATTCTCGGCATTCTCGGCATCACCGCTTTCGTGAAACCGATCGGCGTGTCAGAAGATGTCCTACACTTTGATTATTACTGGGTCATGGGTATACCGCTCTTACTCTACCCCATTTTACTGAGCCGAATGCGCGTTACACGAATGGAAGGAGTCATCCTCTTTGCAACCTATGTTGCTTATATTTTTATGCTTTTTTGAAAGACACCCCCTCTGTTAAGGTGATTTGTGGATAAAAAACATATAATTTTCTAGTTCACCCCCTTTCATCTATCTATTTTTGGTCAAAATTTTAAAAATGGCCCAATTACGCTTTCATGCCCTTCAATCCATTTTGAATCGTCAGATGAACTACGACTTTTCAAAAGAGAAAACAGAGAAGATTTCCGATTACTACGCGGCGAATGTGTTCCATGAGCGAGAAATGGAACAGTTCCTCTCGAAGGATGTGTATAGACGCATCCAAGAATGCATTGCAAAAGGTGCGCGTTTAGAGCGTGACCTTGCAGATGAAGTAGCGAGTGGAATGAAAGCCTGGGCTATGAGCAAGGGAGTTACCCATTACACCCATTGGTTTCAACCTTTGACAGGAAGAACTGCAGAGAAACACGATGCGTTCTTCACCCCTTCCGGCGGCGGAAGGTCATTCGAAGAGTTTGGCGGGGCTCAGTTGGTTCAGCAGGAGCCAGACGCATCCTCTTTTCCGAATGGTGGATTGAGGAATACCTTTGAAGCAAGAGGGTACACGGCATGGGACCCAAGTTCACCTGCCTTCATCATGGGGGATACGCTCTGTATTCCAACCGTGTTCGTAGCCTATACAGGTGAGGCTTTAGACTACAAAGCGCCCCTACTAAAGGCCTTGGCTGCACTGAACGAGGCAGCGGTTCCGGTAGCCCAAATGTTTGATCGAAACGTTACTCGGGTCACGGCTACCCTAGGATGGGAACAAGAGTATTTCTTGGTAGACGATGCACTTTTTCGTGCGCGGCCAGACCTTACCTTAACCGGCAGAACACTGTTTGGACATTCATCTTCAAAAGGCCAGCAGTTAGATGACCATTATTTCGGTTCCATTCCAGAGCGTGCAAGTGCATTCATGCGTGATCTTGAGAAAGAGGCACATAAACTTGGTATTCCAATCAAGACACGGCACAACGAGGTAGCACCGAATCAATTCGAATGTGCCCCGATTTTTGAAGAAGCAAACTTGGCTGTGGATCACAACCAGCTTTTGATGGATGTGATGGAGAAAGTTGCACACAAGCACGGGCTTCGTGTTTTGTTGCACGAGAAGCCTTTCGCAGGGATCAATGGCAGCGGAAAGCACAACAACTGGTCGCTCAGCACAGACACCGGAGTGAACCTGCTAAGCCCAGGCAATACCCCGAAGACCAATATTCGTTTCCTTACCTTTTTCGTCAATACCATCAAAGCCGTACATGATTACGCAGATCTGCTGCGTGCTTCCATCGCTTCAGCCGGCAATGACCATCGACTTGGAGCCAATGAGGCACCACCCGCAATCATCTCCATTTTCATTGGTTCGCAGCTAACCCGCGTGCTTCAGGATCTAGAGAAGCGCGTGAAAGACGCAGACATGTCGCCCGATGAAAAGACCGATCTTAAGTTACACATCGGAAAGATCCCAGAGATCTTATTGGATAACACAGATCGTAACCGTACCTCTCCTTTTGCATTTACAGGTAACAAGTTTGAACTGCGAGCAGTAGGCTCACAAGCGAACTGTTCCTCTCCAATGGTGGTGATGAATTCCATCATGGCGATGCAACTGCGCAAATTTGCGAACGATGTAGAAGCCCTGAAGAAGAAGGGGAAGAAGAAGGACGAAGCGATCTTGAACGTACTTCGTAAGTACATCCAACAAAGCAAGAATATCTTGTTTGAAGGCAACGGATATGGAGAAGAGTGGGTGAAGGAAGCTGCTAAACGCGGCCTATCTAACATTCGAACTACTCCCCACGCGCTGGATGCTTATGCCGACAAATCAGTGGTAGAACTGTATAAGTCCTTGGATGTTCTATCACCTGAAGAACTAGAAGCACGCACAGAGATCTATCAGGAAGATTACATGATGAGGATTCAAATAGAATCACGTGTGGCGGGCGACATGGCGCTGAATCATATCATTCCAGCAGCATTGAACTACCAAGGCCGTGTAGCAGCAACCTTGAAATCGCTGAAAGAAGTCTACAGCGCAGCTGAGTTCAAGTCCTTGGCTGCACCACATGATGCCATTATCAAGGAGCTTTCGCAGCGTATTACTAAGATCCAGCAGTTAGTGAAAGACATGATCGAAGAGCGCAAAAAGGCAAATGCCATCGGCTCTGTGCGCGATTGTGCCTTGGCCTATTGCGACCACGTCATGCCTTACCTAGAGCAGATTCGCTATGAAGTGGATAAACTCGAATTGTTGGTGGAAGATGATTTGTGGCCATTGCCAAAGTATCGCGAACTACTGTTTACCAAGTAGTTGTACTTAGATATACCTTAAACAGGCCGCTGTGTGCGGCCTGTTTCATTTTCGGCTGGCGCTCAATTCGTAATTTCATTAGATTTGCGAACCTTGCGTCTCATTACCACGAGAAGGTGCATGTACATTGAAGAACGAAACTTGAAGCGTATGACATTTTTGAAGGGAGCTATTGGCACTCTTTGTTTTGTGATCGTATCAACCATTGCAGTTGGTCAAAAAGATTGGACAAAAGAAGCGGACCTGATTTATCAGGCCGGTGCGTACTACGGAGCAGTAGATGCCTATAAAAAGGCCTACTCAAAGGAAAAGAAGCAGTCAGAGAAAGCTCGCATCCTGTACAGAATTGGCGATAGCTATCGCCTGATCCAAGACCTTGAACAAGCGGAGGTTTGGTACAACAAAGCAGAGGCTGCGGAATACGATGACGCACTGCTCTATGTTCGTCTTGGAGATATTTTAAGACAGCAAGGCAAGTACGACGATGCAGTGGAACGCTATAAAAAGGCTGCAGCTTCCAGTAATAGTGAGGCCAAGATGCTGGCTGAAAAAGGAATGCTCGCGTGCGAGAAAGCCGTCAAGCTCCAAAAGCAAGCAGCACGCTACGTTGTAAACAATGAAGTTCAGCTGAACTCCAAGTTTTATGACTACAGTTTGGTTTATGCAGATAAGAAGTTAGAGACAGTACTGTTTACATCGTCTCGTCCAGGTGCATCTGGAAATGAGGTGGATGAGATCTATGGCGAGAGCTTCAGCGATATCTACTTCTCAGAAAGAGATAATAAAGGAAAGTGGTCTACACCCGTTCCATTAGGTGAAAACATCAACTCTGCTGCGAATGAAGGTGCGGCCAGCTTGGATGACAAGTACAGCCAGGTCTACTTTACCCGATGTAGGTTTGAAAAGAACAAACCATACGGTTGCGAGATTTGGACCGCACGATCACAAGGTAGAGATTGGGCAGATCCAGAGCGTTTGGATTTCGGTATCGATGATACAACCGTCGCTGGTCACCCAGTGGCACTGGATGATGAACTGATCTTGTTTGCCTCTGACATGTACGGTGGACAAGGAGGAAAAGACCTTTGGTACATCCGTTATGATAAGAAGGCAAAGATCTGGGGACCTGCTGTGAACCTTGGACCGACCATCAATACTCCAGGTAATGAGATGTTCCCCTACGTACGTGAGAACGGCGACCTGTTCTTCGCTTCGGATGGGCACATCGGAATGGGAGGATTGGACATTTTTAAAGCCAAGTTGAAAGGCGAGGATGTTGAATCCATGAACTGGGGAGAGCCAGAGAACATCGGAGCACCCATCAACTCTTCATCAAACGACTATGCGATCGTTTGGGAAGAGAACAAAAACCGTGGATTCTTCAGCTCTGACCGACCAGGCGGAAAAGGGGGTGACGATATCTACAGTTTCAGTATGCCACCACTGATCTTCAAGTTAGAAGGTACCGTAACCGACGTGGATACCAAGGAGCCGCTTGGCGACGTGAAGGTGAAGCTATTAGGTACAGATGGCTCCGTGGGTGAAGTAATGACCGATCCTACAGGTCACTACGAGTTTGAGACCCGCGAGAATGAAGAACGTTACATCTTGGAAGGCACCTCCTACACCATCGAGGTAGATGCGATCATGGAACCTGCATCCAACGGGCACAAGTACTTGAGCGCTAAAGGCCAAGAAACTACCGTCGGACTGGAGGAGTCAACCGCATTCATCAAAGACTTTGCACTGTTGTGTGCTGACTGTGAAAAAGACATCGAAATGCCGTTGGTGCTTTACAAGTTAGGTAAGTGGGATTTGATGGTCACGGATCAAGTGAATTCCAAGGATTCCTTGGAGTACTTGTACAGCATCTTGGAGGAGAACCCGACGATCGTTATTGAATTGGCAGCGCACACCGATACGCGTGGAACTGAGAAGTCGAACCAGATTCTTGCACAGAAGCGTGCCGAAACGTGTGTAAACTATCTGATCGAGCGCGGTATCAATCCTGAGCGTATGGTTCCTGTGGGATACGGTGAGAGCCGTCCATTGGTTAGCGACGAAGAGATCGCCGCCTTGCCTACCGAAGAAGAACGCGAAGCTGCTCACCAGAAAAACCGTAGAACGGTATTTCGAGTGTTGAGCTTTGACTTTATACCAGAAACAGAGCCGGAAGAAGGCGCCAACTAGATTGAAAACATAGATTTGACCGCATGAACACATGTTGTTCATGCGGTTTTTTTGTACCAATATGGACGTAAGTAATAAGTACAGCGCAAGAGGTGTTTCTGCAGGGAAAGCAGATGTGCACGACGCCATTAAGAACATTGACAAAGGACTCTTTCCCGGGGCATTCTGTAAGGTGATTCCAGATGTCCTCACAGGAGATGATAATAAGTGCGTTATCATGCATGCCGATGGCGCAGGAACAAAGTCATCATTGGCTTACGCCTACTGGAAGGAAACCGGAAACCTCGACGTTTGGAAAGGCATCGCACAAGATGCGGTTGTGATGAATACAGACGATCTGCTTTGTGTAGGCGCTAGAGGTCCTATTGCCCTCTCTTCTACGATTGGCAGGAACAAGAATGAAATACCCGGAGAAGTGATCAAGGCGATTATCGAAGGAACCGAATCACTTTTAGCGAATCTTCGGGATCACGGTTTTCTGATCTACTCTACGGGCGGTGAAACGGCGGATGTCGGTGACTTGGTGCGCTCCATTATCGTAGACAGTACGGTTACAGCTATAATGAATAGAGCCGATGTGATCGATAACAGCAATATTCAGTCAGGAGACCTCATCGTTGCACTCGCTTCTGACGGTCAAGCGAGCTATGAAGATGTTTGGAATGCTGGAATGGGGTCGAATGGATTGACCTCAGCGCGCCATGATCTCTTTTCAAAGGAAGTGGCAAAAAAATACCCAGAGAGCTTTGACGCCAGTATGGGAGATGGTTTAGCGTACGTCGGACCTTACGGTTTAACGGATAAGATCGAAGGGGTTCCTATCGATGCAGGCCGCATGGTTTTATCACCCACCAGAACCTATGCGCCGGTCATGACGCGTGTGTTTGATGAGCTAAAAGGGCAGATCCATGGAATGGTCCATTGTTCTGGAGGTGGGCAAACCAAGGTGCTCCATTTCATGCAGAAGAACAAAGTGATCAAGGATAACCTCATGGAGCTTCCGATCCTCTTCAAACTGATTCAGCAGCACTCTGAAACTGCTTGGAAAGAGATGTACCAAGTGTTCAATATGGGACACCGATTAGAATTGTACCTCTCGGAGCAGCACGCTCAAACAGTAATTGATATCGCTGCCGGTTTCAATGTAAAAGCCCAAGTGGTTGGAAGGGTGGAGGAAGATGCCACCGCCAGTTTGGAGATCCACCACCAAGGCGAGAAACTTTCTTATACCAAATAATCCATGAGCGACCTACTTGGAAAGTTAGAAGCCATCAAAGAGCGCTGGAGCGAAGTAGAACTAAAACTCTCTGATCCAGAAGTTACGGGCGACATGAAGCGCTTTGTGAAACTCAACAAGGAGTACAGCGAATTGGGTGAGATCGTGAAGGTATACAAGGTGTATAAAGACCTCCTTGATAACCGTGTATCCACCAAGGAGATGCTCCAGACGGAAACGGACGATGAGATGCGTGCCCTAGCGAAAGAGGAGCTTTCCAGCATAGAAGACCAGCTTCCAGAATTGGAAGAACAGATCAAGTTCATGCTCATCCCGAAGGATCCCGAAGATGAAAAGAATGTGATCGTTGAGATTCGTGCTGGTACCGGTGGTGATGAGGCTAGCCTATTCGCTGGAGATCTTTACCGCATGTATACCCGCTACTTTGAGAAGCAGGGGTGGAAGACCGAAGTGGTTGATGTAACCGAAGGAACCGTTGGCGGGTACAAAGAAGTGATCTTAAAGGTAGAAGGAGCCGATGTGTACGGAACAATGAAATATGAAGGGGGAGTCCATCGGGTGCAGCGTGTTCCTGACACAGAAACGCAAGGTCGTGTGCATACTTCTGCCGCCACGGTGGCCGTTTTGCCAGAGGCGGATGAAGTGGATGTGGAGATCAATCCAGCCGACCTCGAGTTTCAAACCGCTCGATCATCGGGTGCAGGTGGCCAGAACGTAAACAAGGTGGAAACAAAGGTGCAATTGACCCACAAGCCTACTGGTATCATGATCCAATGCCAGGTTTCCCGTTCGCAGCTTGCAAACCGTGAGATGGCCCTTGAGATGCTTCGTTCCCGTTTGTATGAAATGGAACTATCAAAGCGGAATGCCGAAGTGGCCTCCCAACGAAAGACCATGGTTTCATCAGGTGATCGAAGCGCGAAGATCCGAACCTATAACTTTCCGCAAGGTCGGGTGACCGACCATCGGATCAACTTGACCCTCTACAACTTGGATGCGGTCATGAATGGCGATATTCAGAAGATCATCGACGAATTGAAGATGGCGGAGAATGCGGAAAAACTCCAAGAAGGCGAACAGAATTAAGGAAGAGAGAAGATGACGCGAAGTGAACTACATGCACTGATCAGAGCCAAGCAATCCTTTTTGTGTGTTGGTCTAGATACCGATCCTAACAAGCTTCCAGACCACCTAGTAGGTGATCCTCAAGGTGTTTTGAAGTTCAACAAAGCCATCATCGAAGCCACCTTACCATATACGGTTTCTTACAAGCTCAACATTGCCTTCTACGAAGCGATGGGAGTAGAAGGTTGGCAAATATTGGAACAGACCCTTGCTTTGATTCCAGAAGGAGAAGCATTCATCATTGCTGATGCAAAAAGGGGGGACATTGGCAATACGGCCGCTCAGTATGCAAAGGCTTTCTACCACACTTTTGGTTGTGATGCGGTCACGGTGAATCCCTACATGGGAGAAGATTCCCTTACTCCATTTCTGAACGATCAAGGCAAATGGGCCATCGCACTGGGCCTCACATCCAATAAAGGCGCTCAAGACATTGAATTGCTAGAACTGAAAAACGGACAGTACGTTTTTGAAGCGGCCATTGCGCGCATGGCTGAACTTGGAAGCGATGAAAACCTCATGTTCGTGGTGGGTGCCACGCAACCCGCATTCTTTGAACGCATCCGCGAGGTAGCTCCGAGGCACTTCTTGCTCATTCCGGGTGTTGGGGCTCAAGGAGGACAGCTCAAAGACCTACAAACTTTGCTTACGGATGACATCGGGGTCTTGGTAAATTCATCACGAATGATTATCTATGCTTCACAGAGCGAGGATTTTGCCTCAGCCGCTCGTGATGAAGCAGCTCGATTGCAACAAGACATGGCGGCCATGCTCTAGTTGTGATTGAGTACGGATGAAAGAGGATTTCTTGCACATGGTGTGGCTACATCGCTGGATGGATGTGGCCACCTTAACTACGACAGAGGGTGTCCCAGTGGAGCTGATTCACACGGGAAAGCATAACCATAGCTCCGGTCCAGACTTCTTAGAGGCCAGGCTAAAAATCGGAACCACCAAGTGGGTGGGGCAGGTGGAGATCCATTGGCGTTCTAGTGATTGGTATGCCCATGGTCACCAAGGAGACCCAGCCTATGAGAATGTCATTCTGCATGTGGTATATGAACATGATCGTCCAGTGTATAATCAACATGGTGAGGAGCTACCTACCCTTGAGCTTAAAGGAAGAATTCAAAAGCGACTGCATCAACGCTACGAGCAGCTCTACACAGGTAGCAGCAGGTTGCCTTGTTCCAACTTCATTGCACAAGTAGAACCGATTAAGATAAACGCTTGGCTAGATCGTATGTTGGCTGAACGGTGGGAGCAAAAAACCGCATCGATCCGCACCAGCCACCGCGCCGGTACATCTGATTGGATCGAAGTGTTCTATCAGCTCCTAGCGCGTTACATTGGCACTCAATACAACCGCGCACCAATGGAGGAATTGGCTCGATTGGTTCCGATGAAACGCTTAACGCGTTTCGCATCATCATTGGATAGAGCAGCCCTATTACTTGGTGTTGGTGGGTTCTTAGATCAGCAGATTGCCTTTGATTCAAGCGAAACATACAGGGTTGAACTCATGGAGCGCTATGCCTTCCTTCGATTGAAGTATTCAGATTTAGGATGCTTGGAGCAAAACTGGATGACAGGACGTGTTAGGCCTACGAATCACCCCGCTAGAAGGGTTGCGCAATTAGCCGCCGTGAGTGTGCTATTGCCTGATTTATACCAGAAGATCATTCAAGGAGATCTACCAGATTGGAGTGCACTTGAATTAGATATGGATCCTTTTTGGGTAAGACATTACAGCTTGCAAACCTCATCTAAGTGGCCACTGAAGACGAACTTTTCGGCAACAATGACAGACCTATTGAACATCAACCTTACAGCGCCCTTGCTCTTTTTCTATGCACAAGAATCAGGAAACGAGCGGTTAAAGGAACGTGCCATATCTTCCATGCATGCCATTGTACCTGAAGAGAATGAAACCACGCGCTACTTTTCAGAGCACGGTGTTCATTGCACAAGCGCAGCGCATTCGCAAGCTTTGCTTCAACTGAGAACCAACTACTGCAATCATAAAAAATGCGTACTTTGCAACATTGGTCGAACGATAATTGCCAAAGCATGAAAAATGAGATTCAGTCGTTTTTGGAGAAGCAGGCATTCGGTGTTTGCGAATGGCTAGGAGAGAAGTGGGGCATCAAGTCCTCGCGGATCCGGATGTACTTCATTTACGTTTCATTCTTCACCTTCGGTTCTCCGATCATCATCTACTTCATTTTGCTCTTTTGGATGGAACACCGCGATTTCCTTCGTAGTAAGCGTCCAACCATCTGGGACTTCTAAGGCAGCAATATTGTCAAGTCAAGGAGCGTGAAATTCATCCTCAGTTTTAAGTACTTCCGAGAGATATACTATGCGATAGGCTTTCTGCTTGCGGTTCTATTGGTAGGCACCATCGGGTATATGTATTTGGAGGATTATGGTTGGATGGATGCCTTTTATATGACCGTCATCACCGTTTCTACTGTTGGATTCGGTGAAGTACGTCCACTCCACCCAGAAGGAAAAGTTTTCACCTCATTCTTGATCATCACAACCTTTGGTACATTCGCTTATGTAGTGAGTTCAATTACCCGATACCTGATCAGTGGTGATTATCGGATTTACTTGAGAAACTTTCAAACCATGAGTCAATTGGATAAACTCTCTGGTCACGTCATCATTTGTGGATACGGCCGCAATGGACGACAAGCCGTTAAGACCCTTCGTGCACATAACGAGCGCTTCGTGGTGGTTGAGTCCAATAAAGACATCATTCAAAAGCTGAGTCTGGAATCAGAAGACATAACGGTACTGGAGGGAAATGCCACCGATGATGAAATCATCTGTCAGGCGGGTATTGAACGTGCTAAGGCCTTGATCACTACCCTCCCTAAAGACGCTGATAACCTCTTCGTGGTGCTGACGGCCAGGGATTTGAACAAGAACTTGAATATCATTTCCCGGGCATCAGACGACCGAAGTGAACGTAAGCTCCGCATTGCTGGAGCTAACAATGTTATCCTTCCTGACAAAGTGGGCGGTTCGCACATGGCATCACTGGTGACCACTCCCGATCTTATGGATTTTCTTGATCATATATCCATCATGGGAGCAGACGAATCCACCTTGGTTGAGATCCAGTTCAAATACCTTCCATCTGATTTCGAGCATAAGTCAATTCTGGAGTTGGAAACACGCTACAAGACAGGGGCTAGGATCATTGGCTTTAAGACGCCCGATAATCAGATCATCGTGAATCCCTCTCCGGATACAGAGCTGGTTCCAAAGTCGAAGCTTTTCGTACTTGGCAATACCCAACAGATCGTACGTCTCAAGGAAGCTTTGCATATTGACGACTAAACGCATTCTCATAACTGGAGCAACAGGACTCATTGGTTCAGCGCTTACAGATCGTTTTGAATCAGGTGATAATGTGGTATTGACCGCTCGCTCTAAGGACTTTCATTCTGCACTTCCTTACCATTCTTTTGACCTGAGTCAATTAGATGAGATTCCAGGGTTTTTGGATCGGCTTCAACCAGATGTCATCGTGCATACCGCCGCCATCGGTTCCGTTGATCAAGCAGAAATGCATCAGGAAGATGCACTTCGACTCAATGTTCAGGCAGTAGAATCCATCGCCAGTTGGTGCAGAATAAATAAAGCTCGCATGATTCACTTCTCAAGCGATTTTGTCTTCGATGGAACACGATTGGATTGGAAGGAAACCGACGAGGTGGCTCCATTGAGTTGGTATGGTAAGACGAAGGTCATGAGTGAACAAAAGGTTCAAAGCCTTTTAGAAGATCACGTGATCATCCGTCCTATCTTGGTGTATGGCACCGCTGCCCAAGCACGCCGATTGAACCTTCCATTGTTGGTCTTGGCAAAACTGAGTGCCCAACAAGGCATGAGGATTACAAAAGATCAGGTGCGTATGCCAACCTACGTAGATGACGTAGCATGGGCAGTACATCAACTGTTGAACCATCCTTTCAAGGGAAGACTTCACTTGAGTGGTCCAGAGACCATCGATGTACACGCTTTTTCATTGTTAACAGCAGATGTATTTGGGCTGGACGATGAGTTGCTGGAGCCCATTCAAACGAATCAGGCGCATCAAACAGGCCAACGACCAATGAAAAGCGGATTTGATCTGTCGCTCGCTCAAAGCACCATCGGCTACAGACCAACAGCACCGAGAGATGCGCTAGTAAAAATGCGCGAAACCTTGATGGATTAGCGCATTCCAACAGATTTCTATATTTGAGGCTCCATCCAAAAAACTCCATGAAGTACACGAACCTTTTTTTAGCTCTAACCCTTTCCTTTTTCTCATTGCTAACGCCGGTTATGGCTCAAGATGAGCATGTTCCTCCAACTCCAGAAGAGGAAGGCCTATCTGCAAGTGAAATGATCGATGCTGCCTTTGAGCCCATCGTCAATTTCTTGGATGCGGTATTGTTTTGGGATCCGTTTACGGCTTTAGGAATATATGACCCCGTGGTCTATGATGCAGACGGTAATCCAGTGATCAATGATCTTGGTGTGCCCATGGAGAAGAAAATTCCCATCGTGGTCATTTGGCTGGTGGTTGGTGCCATCTTCTTCACTCTGAAAATGGGCTTCATCAATGTGCGTGGTATCAAGCATGCCCTCGATCTTGTCAGGGGTAAATATGATAATCCCAATGACGATGGTGAGGTGAGCCACTTCCAAGCTTTGGCCACGGCCCTTTCAGGAACGGTTGGTCTAGGGAACATTGCAGGTGTAGCGGTTGCGATTGCGCTGGGCGGTCCTGGCGCTACGTTCTGGATGATCGTAGCAGGCCTGCTCGGTATGTCGAGTAAGTTCGTTGAGTGTACGCTGGGTGTGAAGTACCGAGAAATTGACGCGGAAGGTCGTGTTTCGGGTGGACCGATGTACTATTTGAGCAAGGCCCTGGATAACAAAGGCTATGGCACCCTTGGAAAAGTTCTTGCAGCTGTGTTCGCTGTCCTTTGCATTGGTGGGTCTTTCGGTGGTGGCAATATGTTCCAAGCAAATCAAGCCTTGGAGCAAGTGACTACCAAATTTCCAAGTGTAGGAGCGTTTAGTATTATGGGTTTCGATGGACCCGTATGGTTTGGGATAGTGCTTGCCGTTTTGGTTGGCTTGGTCATCATTGGTGGTATCAAGAGTATTGCTAAGGTGACCGATAAGATTGTTCCGCTAATGGTAGGTACCTATGTGTTGTTCGCGTTAATCATCATCGGACTACACATCGATAACATTGGTAACGCGTTCGGCGAGATTTTCTACGGAGCATTCGACGCAGATGCCTTGAAGGGAGGTTTCATCGGTGTACTTATCACGGGGTTCCAGCGTGCCGCCTTCTCCAACGAGGCAGGTGTAGGATCTGCATCCATCGCTCACTCTGCATCCAAGACCAAGCGTCCGATCTCCGAAGGACTCGTAGCCTTGATGGAGCCATTCATTGATACGGTAGTGGTTTGTACGATGACAGCATTGGTGTTGATCTTCACGGGATATGCCAGTGACACCAGTGGCCTTCAGGGAGCTGCCCTAACCTCAGCAGCATTCAGTAATGTCTTCTCTTGGTTTGATTGGGTACTTCTGATCGCCATCATTCTTTTTGCATTTTCTACCATGATTTCATGGAGCTATTACGGGTTGAAGAGTTGGACCTTTTTGTTTGGCAACTCTAAGGCTGCGATCACTTCTTACAAAGTGATCTTCTTGATCATCATCATTGTTGGTTCGGCATCCAGCTTGGGCAACGTAATCGCATTCAGTGATATGATGATCTTGGGTATGGCATTCCCTAACATCCTCGGACTTTATTTCTTGTCTGGTGAAGTAAGGAAAGACCTGAACGCATATTTCCACGCCTTGAAAACGGGGGAGATCAAGGCGTATAAGTAGCAATGCCATGGGGTGGAGGTCATCCCTACGTTCATACTTCATCTTCAATAAACGAGAGCGGCGGGGCATAATACTGCTCTCTGGTGTGCTGCTCGTGGTCATTGCTGTTCGCATTTTTTTACCTCACGTTTTAGAGCAAGAAGATCAGCCATTGACGAAAGCACAAGAAGAGGAATTGCTTGCCATCCGAGCAAAGCTATCAAAGCCGGCTCCCGAAGACGATGGGAACGCAACCGAGAAGTTAGCGATAGACGGTCCAGTCTTCAGCACTTTCGATCCGAATACGGTCAGTGTAGATGAACTCTTTGACTTTGGTCTCCCGGCTTGGCTTGCACAACGTGTGGTGAAGTACCGAGAAAAAGTCAAACCTTTTCAATCTCCTGAAGACCTGTTGGTTGTTTACGATATGGATACCCAGTGGTGGGAAATGGTGTTGCCGTACATCGAGATCGATGCAGCGTTTCAAAAAGCAAAGGTTGAGCCGGAACCAACGAAAGTGTCCTACTTGTCGAAGCCCGATACCTCGCTCGGTACTAAAAAGCGGAAGTCCTTGCCAAAAGAAGGGTCCATTTCCCTCAACCAGGCGGATACCAATGCTTTGATGCTGATTCCCGGCGTTGGATCGTTCTATGCTAAGAGCATTGTTAAGCTAAGAACACAACTGGGAGGCTTTAGAAGCTTCGAGCAGTTGCTGTCTGTCTACAAAATGAGGGACAAAACCTTGGATGCGATTGCGCGCTATACTTTCATTGACACCAATTATGTTCAGCGTATCAACATCAATACCAGCGATGTCAAAGCACTCGGCATGCATCCTTACTTGAGTTGGCAGCAGGCGCGTGCCGTTGTAAATTATCGAAAACAACACGGTCTTTATCGAAGAACAAGCGGAATAATGGAAACAGATGTGATTCCCGATTCAGTTTACCTTAAAATTGCACCCTACTTAACCACGGAATGACACTCGAAGAGAAGCTCAAAGCAACCATTAGGAATATTCCAGATTTCCCAGAACCTGGTATTCAGTTCAAGGACATCACACCCTTACTGAGTGATACGAGGCTATGTGCACAAACAGCGAAAGCATTGGCAGAACCGTTCAAAGAGCGAGGAGTGGATGTTGTGGCTGGAGTGGAAAGTAGGGGCTTCCTTTTCGGAGTCTTGATCGCTTATGAATTGGACTGTCCTTTCACCATGATCAGAAAGAGCGGTAAGCTTCCGTATAAGACCGTTGCGCAGACCTATGACCTTGAGTATGGGTCAGCCAGCATTGAGATGCATATCGATGCGATCTCGGAAGGGCAGCGTGTATTGATACATGACGACCTTTTAGCCACAGGCGGCACCGCAAAGGCAACGGCCGAATTGATCGAGAAAGTAGGCGGTAAGGTTGCCGGATTTAATTTCGTGGTAGCGCTGTCAGGCTTGAACGGACAAGATCGACTCCAACCTTATTCAGATAACATTGTTTCAATCGTAAAATATTAGGTATATGAATTTCGAAGGATACGAGAACCAGGAGATGATCACTCAAATGGCGCGTGATTTCGCGGAAAAGGAAATCCGCCCACACGTCATGGAATGGGATGAGAAGCAGTACTTTCCAGCAGACGTCATGAAGAAGATGGGCGAACTGGGTATGCTTGGCGTTCTTGTACCGATGGAATACGGAGGTGCAGGTCTAGGCTACTTCGAGTACTATACCATCATTACAGAGATCGCGAAAGTGTGTGGTTCCATCGGTTTGAGTGTGGCAGCACATAATTCGCTTTGTACCAACCACATTTTAATGTTTGGGAATGAAGAGCAGAAGCAAAAGTGGTTGCCGAAGCTAGCAACGGGCGAATGGATCGGTGCTTGGGGACTTACAGAAACAGGTACAGGCTCTGACGCAGGAGGTATGAATACCACGGCAGTACGTGATGGCGATCATTGGGTGTTGAATGGAAGTAAGAACTTCATCACTCACGGAATCAGTGGTGATGTGGCCGTAGTGATTGTTCGAACAGGTGAGAAAGGAGATTCACATGGCATTACCGCCTTCGTGGTAGAGAAAGGTACTCCGGGCTTCAGCGGTGGAAAAAAGGAAGATAAGCTGGGTATGCGTGCATCGGAAACGGCCGGACTCTTTTTTGACAATTGCCGCATACCGCATGAAAATATGTTGGGAGAAGAAGGCGATGGGTTCATTCAGGCGATGAAGATCTTAGACGGAGGGCGGATCAGTATTGCTGCCCTTTCTGTTGGCATTGCTAAAGGAGCGTTGGAGGCATCGGTGAAGTACAGCAAGGAGCGTGAACAGTTCGGTAAGCCGATCGCCCATTTTCAAGCGATTGGGTTCAAATTAGCTGACATGGCAACCGAAATCGCGGCAGCCGAACTCCTAACCTTGCAAGCGGCTGACTTAAAGAACCGAGGTAAAAAAGTGACCAAAGAATCTGCTTTCGCGAAGTACTATGCTTCTGAAGTAGCCGTGCGCTGTGGTAACGAAGCTGTGCAGATTTTTGGAGGTTACGGCTTTACCAAAGAGTTCCCAGCAGAGAAATACTATCGCGACGCAAAGCTTTGTACCATCGGAGAAGGAACAAGTGAGATCCAGAAGTTGGTGATATCAAGAGAATTAATAAAGTAGATTTTTTGGGTATTATGAATTATTGTCTAAATTCGCGCCCCAATTCAGAAAGAGTATATGTTAGTTATTCCAGTAAAAGAAGGCGAGTCTATTGAAAAGGCGCTAAAGAAGTACAAGAAGAAGTTTGAACGAACTGGTACGATGAAGGAACTCCGTAATCGTCAAAAGTTCACCAAGCCTTCAGTGGAAAACCGTGAGCAAAAACTCAAGGCGATTTACAAGAACAAGAAGTACGGGTCTGAAGACTAAGACATTGTATTTACCATAAACGGAGCATGCTTTACAATATTGATCCATCTCGGCAATTGCTGGGATGGATTTTTTATTTTCATCCAATCACACGCGTTGGATGAAAGACAAGCTAGATGATTTCCTTGACCACTTAGAACATCAAAAGCAGTACAGTAAACACACGCTGACAGCTTACCGCTCCGATCTGCTCGCCTTTGTCGATTACTTGGCGGTGTTCTATGAAGTGGATAAATTGGACCACGTTTCAAGGCGAATGGTAAGCTCTTTCGTAGCCGACTTGGCTGAGCAAGGTTTATCATCACGCACCATCAATCGGAAGCTCAGCGCCGTGCAGTCGTTCTTCAACCATTTCGTGAAGAGAGGGGAGATCGATCAAAGTCCGGTGAAGCACATCCAACGACCGAAAACCCCGAAGCGCCTTCCGAGCATCATGCGGAGTGAACAGGTAGAGCAGCTGCTTGCCAAAGCGTCGTTTAGTGATGATTTCGAAGGTCTGAGGGATCGTGCCTTGTTGAGTGTATTTTATGCATGTGGTCTTCGTAGGGAGGAGCTCATCGGTTTACGCTTGAAGGACATCTCTTGGACATCTCATCAGATTAAGGTGTTGGGTAAGCGAAACAAGGAACGGATCGTTCCAGTAGCGGAGGAACTGATGGTGATCCTCAAAGACTACATCGATTGGAGGGAAGAGGAGGGGGGGGCAGATGAACATCTTTTCGTTACCAGGAAGGGCGAAAAACTCTACCCATCTCTTGTCTATAAAATTGTAAAAAATTACCTTTCGAAGGTGACAACGATGGATAAGAAGAGTCCGCACGTGTTGCGCCACACATTCGCTACCCATTTGTTGAATGAAGGGGCGAATTTGCAATCGATTAAAGAACTACTGGGGCATGAGAGTTTAGCGACGACCCAAGTGTATACCCACACTTCGCTAGAGAAGCTGAAAGACATCTATAAGAACGCTCATCCAAGGAGCAAAAAACCAAACTAGTATGGATATCAAAGTGCATTCAATTCATTTCGATGCTGATCAGAAGTTGATCAACTACATTCATGAGAAGGTCAGTAAGCTTGGCCTGATCTATGACAACATCATCAGTGGTGAGGTCTATTTGAGACTCGATAAGAATACCGTAGATGGGAACAAAGTGGCAGAGATTCGATTGAATACACCAGGTAAGGAAATGTTTGCCAAAAAACAGTGTAAGAGCTTTGAAGAAGCGACTGTTTTGGCAGCTGAAGCTTTACGACGTCAAGTTCGACGCAAAAAAGGCAAGTTGCAGCAGGCGCATATCGCTTGAATAACAAGCATTTGCTGCTACTCCGGAAAAAAAGCCGGTAACTATTGTTTCAATTGAAACTATGTATAAATTTGCAGACCTTTTTCGAAGGGTCTGCATTTTTTATGTAGTTCATTGAAATAACAAAGAAAAGTGCCGGTGTAGCTCAGTTGGCCAGAGCAGCTGATTTGTAATCAGCGGGTCGGGGGTTCGAATCCCTCCACCGGCTCACCTTTGAGGTGGGTCTAACAGTTTGACTCAACAGAAAGGAGGGGGGAGATACTCAAGCGGCCAACGAGGACAGACTGTAAATCTGTTGGTTTTTACCTTCGCAGGTTCGAATCCTGCTCTCCCCACAAAAAAAGTTCTTTGAACGGGAAAGGAGTGATGTTGCGCTTCTTCCTTTTTGATTTAAGTGGCTGCGATAGCAACACTTAACGTTATTTGAAATAATTCGATTTATCGGATAATATTAAGCGGGAGTAGCTCAGTTGGTAGAGCATCAGCCTTCCAAGCTGAGGGTCGCGGGTTCGAGTCTCGTCTCCCGCTCTTTTCAGTTCGCTTTTGGCGGACTGAGTTGAGTGGCCTTTTCTGAAAGGAAAAATCTGCTCGGGGTTATTGAAGCGGAGTGAAGCAATTCGCTGCGCAAAAGCCGATGTAGCTCAGGGGTAGAGCGCGTCCTTGGTAAGGACGAGGTCAGGGGTTCAAATCCCCTCATTGGCTCGATTGTTCTTTTAAATAGATGATACAAAAGTTTCATCTGTGTTTTTTGTTTTCAGCAGATATTTGCACCATTAGTAAGTAAATTAATAATTAAACTAAATAGTAATTAAGTCATGGCAAAGGAAAATTTTGACCGTTCCAAACCGCACTTAAACATCGGTACCATCGGTCACGTTGACCACGGAAAGACCACTTTGACCGCTGCGATTACAACCGTATTGGCAAAGGCTGGTTTCTCTGAATTGCGTTCATTCGATTCTATCGACAACGCACCAGAAGAAAAAGAAAGAGGTATTACCATCAATACTTCACACGTAGAATACCAAACAGAAGGACGTCACTATGCACACGTTGACTGTCCTGGTCACGCTGACTACGTTAAGAACATGGTTACCGGTGCTGCTCAGATGGACGGTGCTATCTTGGTAGTTGCTGCTACAGATGGTCCTATGCCACAGACACGTGAGCACATCCTTCTTGCACGTCAGGTAGGTGTTCCACAAATCGTTGTGTTCATGAACAAGGTTGACCTTGTTGATGACGAAGAATTGCTTGAGTTGGTAGAAATGGAGATCCGTGAATTGCTTTCTTTCTACGAGTACGATGGCGATAACGCTCCTGTTATCCAAGGTTCTGCTTTGGGTGGTTTGAACGGAGAAGCTCAGTGGGAAGAGAAGATCCTTGAGTTGATGAAGGCAGTTGATGAGTACATTCCACTTCCTCCACGTGACGTAGATAAGGATTTCTTGATGCCAGTTGAAGACGTATTCTCGATCACAGGTCGTGGTACTGTTGCTACTGGTCGTATCGAGTCTGGGGTGATCAACACTGGAGATCCTGTTGAGATCATCGGTTTCGAAGAGAAAATGACTTCTACCATCACTGGTGTTGAGATGTTCCGTAAGATCCTCGATCGCGGTGAAGCTGGTGATAACGTAGGTCTTTTGCTTCGTGGTATTGAAAAGTCTGACATCCGTCGTGGTATGGTAATCTGTAAGCCAGGTTCCATCACCCCACACACCAAGTTCAAAGCTGAGGTGTACATCCTTAAAAAGGAAGAAGGTGGACGTCACACTCCATTCCACAACAAGTACCGTCCACAGTTCTACTTGAGAACGACAGACGTGACTGGTGAGATCATCCTAGGTGAAGGACGTGAAATGGTTATGCCTGGTGATAACTTGACCATCGAGGTTAACTTGATCGCTCCTGTTGCCATCAACCAAGGCCTTAAGTTCGCTATCCGCGAGGGTGGACGCACTGTAGGTGCTGGTCAGGTGACTGAGATCATCGAGTAAGAATAGTTTAATTATTCAGAAGTGTGGGGCTAAGTTTTTAGCCTCACACTTTCTGTTGTTTTATATGATGGTGATCTGATGGGTCGCCAAATGTTGTCTCTGGCAGAATGCAAGAGGCGTTGAAATAAGGGAGAGGAGTCGGGTACCGACGAATTGAATAAACGGGTGGAGCTCAATTGTTAGAGCACTGGTCTCCAAAACCAGGGGCTGGGGGTTCGATTGCTACCACCCGTGCAAATTGAAGAAATGGCAGGAGTTCGCGCATATCTGGAAGAAGCAGTTGACGAGTTGTCCAACAAAGTAAGTTGGCCTACTTGGTCTGAGCTTCAAAGCAGTGGAATCGTAGTGTTGATCGCTACATTCATCATTGCAGGTTTGATTTACCTGATGGATTTTGCTTTCGGTCAGGTAATGGATGTGATCTACTTGAAAATATTTGGATAGTATGTCGGAAACAGCGACCAAGAATAAGTGGTATGTCGTTCGCGCGATCAGCGGCAAGGAACGTAAAGTGAAGGAACACCTGGAGATGGAGATCGATCGTCTCGGTATGAAGGAGTTCATCACACAGATCCTTTTGCCGATCGAGAAGGTGTATCAGATTCGAAATGGTAAGAAGGTCTCAAAAGAGAGGAATCTGTATCCTGGATACGTGTTTATCGAGGCGAACTTGGTTGGTGAGGTTCCGCATATTATCAAAGCAATCCCGAATGTTATCGGCTTTTTGACCGACAAGAAGGGAGGTGATCCTACCCCGCTTCGTCAGAATGAAGTGAACCGTATGCTTGGTAAAGTAGACGAGTTAGCAGAAAGCGAAGCAGAATTGAATATACCGTTTGTAGTAGGCGAGAGCGTGAAGGTGATCGACGGTCCGTTCAATAGCTTCTCTGGCGTGATCGAGGAGATCAACGAAGAGAAGAAGAAGCTCAAGGTGATGGTGAAGATCTTTGGACGAAAGACACCATTGGAGTTGAGCTACATGCAGGTAGAGAAAGAGTAATTAATCATTAGGAGTTACGTCCTGACAGCCATCAGGGTAGCGTAACGCTTGAACTAAAACTTGAGTATACAATGGCAAAAGAAGTAGATGCAATAATCAAATTGCAAGTAAGAGGAGGCGCGGCTAACCCATCTCCTCCCGTTGGTCCAGCACTTGGTGCGAAAGGGGTCAATATCATGGAATTCTGCAAGCAGTTCAATGCGCGTACGCAGGATAAAGCAGGGAAGGTTCTTCCTGTGATCATCACGGTCTATGGCGATAAGTCTTTTGACTTTATCGTGAAGACGCCACCGGTTGCAATCCAAATTAAGGAAGCAATCAAGTTGAAGACAGGTTCTGCTGAATCGAACCGAGTTAAAGTAGGTACCATCACCAAAGATCAGGTTCGTACGATCGCTGAGGATAAGATGGTTGACCTCAATTGTTTCACCGTTGAATCAGCCATTAGAATGGTTGAGGGAACTGCCCGCAGCATGGGTGTAAACGTAAAATAAGCAGAAGCCATGGCAACTATCTCTAAGAAAAGAAAAGCAGCGCTAGAGAAGATCGATCGCGATGCAACGTATTCGTTGAGCGACGCTAGTGCTTTGATCAAAGAAATTACCTCCACTAAGTTCGACGCTTCCGTTGATGTGAGTGTTCGTTTAGGAGTGGATCCAAGAAAATCTAACCAAATGGTTAGAGGCGTTGTTACCCTTCCTCACGGTACTGGTAAGGAAGTGCGTGTCTTGGTTCTGTGTACTCCTGATAAAGAACAAGAAGCGAAAGACGCCGGTGCAGATCACGTTGGACTTGACGAGTACATCGAAAAGATCAAAGGTGGTTGGACCGATGTGGATGTGATCATTACTACCCCAAGCGTGATGGGTAAGGTTGGTCCTTTGGGTCGAGTACTCGGTCCACGTGGATTGATGCCAAACCCAAAAACAGGTACCGTTACCATAGAAGTCGGTAAAGCGGTAACTGATGTAAAGGGCGGTAAGATTGACTTCCGTGTCGATAAGTACGGCATTGTGCATGCTTCCATTGGAAAGGTTTCTTTCGATGCACAAAAAATCGCGGAGAACGCGAGTGAGCTGTTACAAACAATCATCAAGCTAAAGCCTGCGGCGGCAAAAGGCACCTATGTGAAATCGATCTTTATGTCGAGCACAATGAGCCCGAGCATCGCAGTTGACGCTAAGTCAGTTAGCTTGTAATCACTTAATCGTAAAGTAAGATGACAAGACAGGAAAAAGATAATCTAATCAGTGATCTTGCTGAAAGATTGAGTAAAAGTGAGGTGGTCTACCTAACAGACATCGCCGGACTCAACGCTGAAGATTCTAGCAAATTGCGCCGCCTGTGCTTCCAGCGGGAGGTTCAATTGAAAGTTGTCAAGAACACGCTGCTTCGCATGGCGATGGAGCGCGTTGAAGACAAGGAATACGGCGATTTGGCGACTGTATTGAAAGGTAACACTGGTTTGATGATCTCTGAAACAGGTAATGCACCTGCGAAATTGATCCAAGAATTCCGCAAGAAATCAAAGAAGCCGATTCTGAAAGGAGCTTACATTCAAGAGGGCGTGTACCTCGGAGATGAGAGCCTCGAGATGTTGGCTAATTTGAAATCGAAGGATGAACTTATCGGTGAGATCATCACTTTACTTCAATCTCCTGCGAAGAACGTTATCTCTGGACTTCAGTCTGGTGGTGGCAAGCTTGCAGGTATTGTCAAGACTCTTCAAGAAAGAGAATCTTAATTATCAATTAGAACTTAGGTTAAACATTTAATAAATAGACAAAATGGCTGATTTGAAAGCTTTTGCAGAGCAACTCGTAAACCTTACTGTAAAGGAGGTAAATGAACTTGCTGACATCCTTAAAGACGAATATGGTATCGAGCCAGCTGCTGCTGCAGTAGCTGTTGCTGGACCTGCTGCTGGTGGCGGTGAAGGTGGTGGTGCTGATGAGAAGAGCGAATTTGACGTGATTCTTACCAGCGCTGGTGCTTCTAAACTAGCAGTCGTAAAATTAGTGAAGGAGATGACAGGTCTTGGCTTGAAAGAAGCGAAGGAACTTGTTGATGGAGCTCCTAAGCCTTTGAAAGAAGGTGTAGCTAAAGACGAAGCTGAAGCACTTAAAAAGCAGCTTGAAGAAGCTGGCGCTGAGGTTGAGGTTAAGTAAATCTCGCTACTATCACATTAAGAAGGTTTAATCCTCCCGACCTTGTTTTCAGGGTCGGGATGGGGTTAAACCCTTCGTGCTTTCTACTTGTTGGTTTAACACATTCATATCATTCATGACCAAGTCGAATATTCCGGAAAGAGTAAATTTCTCACGAGCCCACAATCAACTTGAATACCCGGATTTTCTCGATATTCAGATCAAGTCTTTTCAAGACTTTTTCCAATTGGAAACCTCGCCAGAGGATCGAGAGAATGAAGGTCTCTTCAACGTATTCAGTGAAAACTTCCCGATCACTGACTCCCGCAACAACTTTGTGTTGGAGTTCTTGGATTACTTCGTGGATCCCCCACGGTACTCCATTGATGAGTGCATCGAGCGTGGGTTGACCTACAGTGTTCCGCTGAAGGCCAAACTAAAACTTTATTGTACCGACCCTGAGCACGAAGATTTTGAAACCATCGTTCAGGACGTGTATCTCGGGACCATTCCGTACATGACGCCTCGTGGATCATTTGTGATCAATGGAGCAGAGCGTGTAGTGGTATCTCAATTGCACCGTTCTCCTGGTGTATTCTTTGGTCAGAGCTTCCACGCCAACGGTACGAAACTCTATTCTGCGAGAATTATCCCATTCAAGGGATCTTGGATCGAATTCGCTACAGACATTAACAGTGTCATGTACGCATACATCGATCGTAAAAAGAAGCTTCCTGTTACCACATTACTTCGCTCTATTGGGTACGAAAGCGATAAGGAGATCCTTGAGATCTTTGACCTCGCAGACGAAGTGAAGGTGAGTAAGACAGGTTTGAAGAAGGTACTCGGTCGCCGCTTGGCTGCTAGGGTGCTGAAGACTTGGTTTGAAGACTTCGTGGATGAAGATACCGGTGAAGTGGTATCCATCGAGCGTAATGAAGTAGTATTGGATCGGGAGACCTTGATCGAAGAGGAGCACATCGAAGTGATCCTTGACGCTGAAGTGAAGACCATCCTCTTGCACAAAGAGAACATCAACGCTGCAGATCATGCGATCATTTACAATACCCTTCAGAAAGATCCATCTAACTCTGAGATCGAAGCGGTAGAGCACATCTATCGAATCCTTCGTAACGCTGAGCCACCAGATGAGGAAACTGCACGTGGTATCATCGATAAGTTGTTCTTCTCAGACAAACGATATGACTTGGGTGAGGTAGGGCGCTATCGAATCAATAAGAAATTGGGTCTGGATATCGACATGGAAAACCGCGTGTTGACCAAGGTGGATATCATCGAGATCATCAAGTATTTGATCGAGCTGATCAACTCTAAGACCGATGTGGATGACATCGATCACTTGAGTAACCGACGCGTTCGTACGGTTGGTGAGCAGCTTTACAACCAATTTGGTGTTGGTTTGGCTCGTATGGCCAGAACCATCCGCGAGCGTATGAACGTTCGAGACAACGAGGTATTCACACCGATCGACCTGATCAATGCAAAGACACTGTCTTCTGTGATCAATTCGTTCTTTGGTACGAACCAGCTGTCTCAGTTCATGGACCAAACGAACCCACTCTCTGAGATCACCCACAAGCGTCGCCTCTCGGCACTCGGACCAGGTGGTCTTTCTCGTGAGCGTGCTGGTTTTGAGGTACGTGACGTCCACTACACACACTACGGTCGTTTGTGTACGATCGAAACACCGGAAGGTCCAAACATCGGTTTGATCTCCAGTTTGTGTGTTTACGCTAAAGTGAATAAGCTTGGATTCATCGAAACACCCTACCGCAAGGTTGAGGGAGGAAAGGTGAAGTCTGACGACATCGTTTACCTGAGCGCAGAAGAGGAAGATGAACAAACCATCGCACAGGCAAATGCGATCATCAATAAGAAAGGTCAGTTCGAAACCGAGCGTGTGAAGGCGCGTTTTGAAGGTGACTTCCCTGTGGTAGAGCCAAATGAGCTTACCCTGATGGACGTTGCTCCGAACCAGATTGCTTCTATTGCTGCATCCCTGATCCCATTCTTGGAGCACGATGATGCGAACCGGGCATTGATGGGATCGAACATGAGCCGTCAGGCAGTTCCATTGCTTCGTCCAGAATCACCTATCGTAGGTACAGGATTGGAGCGTTTGGTTGCGCGTGACTCACGTGTATTGATCCACGCAGAAGGCAATGGTGTGATCCATGAAGTAGACGCTAACTCGATCACCGTGAAGTATGATCGTGATGAGGAAGATGAGTTGGTGAGCTTCGACAATGAATACAAGACCTATCATCTGACCAAGTTCACCAAGACCAACCAAAGCACTACGATGAGCATTAAGCCGATCGTATTGAAGGGTCAGAAAGTGAATAAAGGTGATGTACTCTGTGAAGGTTACGCTACCCAACAAGGTGAATTGGCCTTGGGACGTAACTTGATGGTAGCCTTCATGCCTTGGAAAGGATACAACTTCGAGGATGCGATCGTGATCTCTGAAAAAGTGGTTCGCGATGATATCTTCACCAGTGTTCACGTAGACGAGTACGTACTTGAGGTACGTGATACGAAGCGTGGTCTGGAAGAATTGACCGCTGATATTCCAAACGTAAGTGAGGAAGCTACCAAGAACCTCGACGAGAATGGTTTGATCCGAATCGGAACGGAGGTGAAGGAAGGGGACATCCTTATCGGTAAGATCACTCCAAAAGGAGAAACGGATCCTACTCCAGAAGAGAAACTGCTTCGTGCGATCTTCGGTGATAAGGCCGGTGACGTGAAGGATGCTTCTTTGAAGGTTCCGCCAAGTGGATCAGGTGTGGTGATCAACAAGAAGTTGTTCTCACGTGCCATCAAGGATCGTAAGGCGAAAGCTCAAGAGAAGCACATCCTGGAAGAGATCGATAAGGAATACGAAAAGGAGATCCAAGATCTTCAGTCTCGCTTGGTAGAGAAGCTCTTTACCATCGTGAGCGGAAAGACCTCTCAAGGTGTATTCAACAACTTCAACGAAGAGATCATCAAGAAAGGAACCAAGTTCACCCAGAAGAGCTTGACCGGTTTGGATTACACGAACTTGAATCCAAGCGGATGGACCACAGATGACCAGAAGAACGTTCTGATAAAGCGCCTTCTTAACAATTACAACATCAAGGCAAACGATGCTTTGGGTGTGATGAAGCGTAAGAAGTTCGCGATCACTGTTGGTGATGAGCTACCATCAGGTATCATCCAGTTGGCGAAGGTTTACCTCGCTAACAAGCGCAAGCTGAAGGTGGGTGATAAGATGGCGGGTCGTCACGGTAACAAGGGTATCGTTGCTAAGATCGTGCGTCAAGAGGATATGCCATTCTTGGAAGATGGAACTCCGGTAGACATCGTGTTGAACCCGCTGGGTGTACCTTCTCGTATGAACCTCGGACAGATCTATGAGACCGTGCTTGGTTGGGCAGGTAAGAACCTAGGTGTGAAGTTCGCTACGCCAATCTTCGATGGTGCAACCATGGACGATGTGAATGAATGGACAGAGAAGGCAGGAGTACCTGAGAATGGTCGTGCTTACCTCTACGATGGAGGAACAGGAGAGCGTTTCCACCAACCAGCAACGGTAGGTGTGATCTACATGCTCAAACTGCACCACTTGGTAGACAATAAGATGCACGCACGTTCTATTGGTCCATACTCTCTCATCACGCAGCAACCACTCGGAGGTAAGGCTCAGTTTGGTGGACAGCGATTTGGTGAGATGGAGGTTTGGGCACTCGAGGCATTCGGTGCTGCGAACATCCTGCGTGAGATCCTCACGGTGAAGTCAGATGACGTACTCGGACGAGCTAAGGCTTACGAAGCCATCGTTAAAGGAGAACCGATGCCAGAACCTGGTATTCCAGAATCCTTCAACGTATTGCTCCATGAGATGCGAGGGCTTGGACTTAACATCACCCTAGATTAAGAAGCTTATCAATAACCATTTAGATAGATAAAATGGCATTAAGAAAAGACGCGAAGCCAAGTAGTAGCTTCAACAAAATCACCATCAGTCTCGCTTCTCCGGAGATGATCCTGGAGCGTTCTCATGGTGAAGTACTCAAGCCAGAAACGATCAACTATCGTACGTACAAGCCAGAGCGTGACGGTCTATTCTGCGAGCGGATCTTTGGTCCGGTCAAGGATTACGAATGTCACTGTGGTAAGTACAAGCGTATCCGATACAAGGGTATTGTGTGCGACCGTTGTGGAGTTGAGGTGACAGAAAAGAAAGTACGTCGTGAGCGTATGGGACACATCTCATTGGTTGTTCCAGTAGCGCACATCTGGTACTTCAAGTCGCTTCCGAACAAGATCGGTTATTTGCTTGGTCTTCCTAGCAAGAAGCTGGATACGATCATTTACTACGAGCGTTACGTAGTGATCAATCCAGGAGAGGCTAAGAACAAGGAAGGCGAACCATTGCAGTACTTGGATTTCTTGACCGAAGAAGAATACCTGGACATCTTGGATACCATGCCAAGAGAGAACCAGTATTTGGATGATGATGATCCCAACAAGTTCATCGCGATGATGGGTGCGGAAGCATTGTATGCATTGTTGCAGCGCTTGGATCTGGATGAATTGTCATACGACCTTCGTCACAAGGCGAATACAGAAACATCTCAGCAACGTAAGAACGAGGCATTGAAGCGTCTGCAAGTAGTGGAGGCCTTCCGTTCAGCTAACGAACACATCGTTAACCGTCCGGAGTGGATGATCGTTAAGGTGGTACCTGTAATTCCACCAGAATTGCGTCCATTGGTTCCACTGGATGGCGGACGATTCGCAACTTCTGACTTGAACGACCTCTATCGTCGAGTGATCATCCGTAACAACCGTTTGAAGCGTCTCTTGGAAATCAAGGCACCAGAGGTGATCTTGCGTAACGAGAAGCGTATGCTTCAAGAAGCGGTGGATTCATTGTTCGATAACTCACGTAAGTCATCAGCAGTAAAAACGGAATCCAACCGCGCGCTGAAGTCGCTTTCAGACAGTTTGAAGGGTAAGCAAGGACGTTTCCGTCAGAACTTGCTCGGTAAGCGTGTGGATTACTCTGCACGTTCGGTGATTGTTGTAGGTCCTGAATTGAAATTACACGAGTGTGGTCTTCCAAAAGACATGGCAGCTGAGCTGTTCAAGCCGTTCATCATCCGTAAGCTCATCGAGCGTGGTATCGTGAAGACGGTCAAGTCTGCTAAGAAGATCGTAGATAAGAAAGAGCCAGTTGTATGGGATATCCTTGAGAATGTATTGAAAGGACACCCTGTACTATTGAACCGAGCTCCAACTCTGCACCGTTTGGGTATCCAAGCCTTCCAGCCAAAGCTGATCGAAGGTAAGGCGATCCAACTTCACCCATTGGTATGTACGGCCTTCAACGCCGACTTCGATGGTGACCAGATGGCGGTACACGTTCCACTCGGACATGCGGCTATTTTGGAAGCACAGCTTTTGATGTTGGCCTCTCACAACGTATTGAACCCTGCGAATGGTGCGCCAGTAGCGGTTCCATCTCAGGATATGGTCTTGGGTCTGTATTACATCACCAAGGCGCGAGAGGGAACCAAGGAGCTTCCAATGATCGGAGAAGGCAAGACCTTCTATTCACCAGAAGAAGTGATCATTGCACACAACGAAGGTAAGTTGAGCCTTCACGCTCAGATCAAAGTGCGTGTGAATGATCGTGGTGAGAAGAAGATCATCGATACTACATGTGGTAGAATCCTCTTTAACCAAATGGTACCAGCAGACGCAGGCTACATCAACGATGTATTGACCAAGAAGTCGCTGCGTGATATCATCGGTCGAGTGATGAAGACCTGTGGTATGGCGGCTGCTGCCAAGTTCTTGGATGATATCAAGGCACTTGGATTCTACATGGCATTCAAAGGAGGTTTGTCCTTCAACCTATCGGATGTACTTATTCCGGAAGAGAAGACCGATCTACTTGAGAAAGCACAACAAGAAGTGGATGAAGTGATGATGAACTATAACATGGGTCTCATCACCAACAACGAGCGTTACAACCAGATCATCGATATCTGGACACACACGAACTCGAAGTTGACCCACGTCTTGATGAATCGTCTGAAGAATGATAACCAAGGCTTCAACTCCATCTACATGATGTTTGACTCTGGAGCTCGTGGTTCTAAAGAGCAGATTCGTCAGTTGAGCGGTATGCGAGGTCTGATGGCGAAACCACGTAAGTCTGGAGCACAAGGAGGGGAGATCATCGAGAACCCGATCCTTTCTAATTTCCGTGAAGGTCTGTCAATCCTTGAATACTTTATCTCTACCCACGGTGCACGTAAAGGTCTTGCGGATACGGCATTGAAAACTGCCGATGCAGGATACTTGACACGTCGACTTGTTGACGTAGCACAAGACGTGATCATCACGGGAGATGATTGTGGTACCCTTCGTGGATTGACCATGACGGCCCTCAAGAAGAACGAAGAAATCGTTGAGTCTTTAAGCGAGCGCATTGAAGGACGTACTTCTGTACACGATGTATCTCACCCGGAAACGGATGAAATCATCGTTGAATCTGGAGAACGAATTTCTGAAGAACTTGCGGCTGAAATTGAAGCTGCCGGTATTGATGAAGTCGAGATCAGATCAGCGCTTACTTGCGAGATGACGCGTGGTATTTGTGCCAAGTGTTATGGTAAGAACCTCTCAAATGGTAAGGATGTGAAAGACGGTGAAGCGGTAGGTGTTATCGCTGCACAGTCCATCGGTGAACCGGGTACCCAGTTGACCCTTCGTACTTTCCACGTGGGGGGTACTGCATCGAGTATCGCATCTGAATCGAAGGTGATCGCTAAACAAGCTGGTCTATTGGAGATCGACGAGTTACGTACCGTTGAGCGCAAAGCAAAGGACGGTTCGAAGCAGACTGTTGTAGTTGGACGTTCAGCTGAAATGCGCTTGATCGACAAGAAGACTGGTTTGACCGTAATGACGAACAACATTCCTTACGGTTCTGAGATCTTCAAGAAGCCAGGCGATGAAGTAGAAAAAGGAGATGAGATCTGTGCATGGGATCCATACAACGCTGTGATCCTCTCTGAATTCGGCGGTAAGCTAGAGTTTGAATCGATCGAGGAAGGTGTGACCTACAAGGAAGAGTCTGATGAACAGACCGGATTCCGTGAGAAGGTGATCATCGATAACCGAGATAAGACGAAGAACCCATCGATCCATGTATTGGACAACAAAGGAGAGCGCGTACGTACGTACAGTATTCCAGTTGGAGCCCACATCATGGTAGACGCGGGTGATAAGGTTGGTCCTGGACACATCCTTGTGAAGATTCCACGTACTGGCGGTAAGTCTTCAGGTGATATCACCGGTGGTCTGCCACGTGTGACGGAACTTTTCGAAGCACGTAACCCTTCCAACCCAGCAATCGTTTCTGAGATCGATGGTATCGTATCCTTCGGTAAGATCA
Organism: uncultured Flavobacteriales bacterium; assembly: GCA_913057205.1. Classification (GTDB taxonomy): domain Bacteria; phylum Bacteroidota; class Bacteroidia; order Flavobacteriales_G; family Salibacteraceae; genus SHAN690. The sequence continues at coordinate 5,187 of CAJXNO010000010.1, read as the reverse complement.
AGCGTGGCAACCGAGAGATCATCGTAGAATCTCGCTTAGGCGATAAGTCGAAGTACCTCGTACCTCTTTCACGTCACATTCTCGTTCAAGAGAACGACTTCGTGAAGGCTGGTCAACCACTTTCAGATGGAGCCATTACTCCAGCAGATATTCTGTCGATTAAAGGTCCAACCGCCGTACAAGAGTACTTGGTGAATGAGATCCAGGAAGTATACCGTCTGCAAGGTGTGAAGATCAACGATAAGCACTTCGAGGTGATTGTTCGCCAGATGATGCGTAAGGTGACCATCCTTGATCCGGGAGATACGCGCTTCTTGGAAAACCAGATCGTGAACAAGATCGAGTTCATTCAGGAGAATGACGAGATGTTCGGCATGATGGTGGTAACGGATCCAGGTGATTCTGAAACGATGAAGGCCGGACAGATCGTATCGGCACGTAAGTTGCGTGACGAGAACTCTGTATTGAAGCGTAAGGATGCGAAGCAAGTTGAATACCGTGAGGCAGTGCCGGCAACCAGTAAGCCGATCCTTCAAGGTATCACGCGCGCATCGCTTCAAACGGACAGCTTCATCTCAGCAGCATCCTTCCAGGAAACGACTAAGGTGCTGAACGAGGCTGCAGTCAGTGGAAAGCAAGACTTCTTGATGGGTCTGAAGGAGAACGTGATCGTTGGTCACTTAATTCCTGCAGGTACCGGTTTGAAGAAGTACCGTTCTACTGTAGTAGGAAGCCAAGAAGAGTACGATCAAATGGTAGGCACAGTGACCGCCGACGTGATCGAAGAAGTAGACAATTAATCAGAGAACAATGGCTGACGAGAAAGAAAACGTAACAGGTAAAATCAACATCGAGTTGAGTGAAGAAGTAGCTCAGGGGGAATACTCCAACTTAGCGATCATCACACACTCAACCGCAGAGTTTGTTGTAGACTTTGTGAACATGATGCCGAATACACCGAAAGCGAAAGTAAAGTCTCGGGTCATCCTCGCTCCTCAACATGCAAAGCGACTCATGCGTGCGCTCAGCGATAATATTCGCAAGTTTGAAGCGCAGTACGGTGAGATCTCGGAGCCGGAGCAAGGAGGTGGAAGCACAACTGCACCCTTCCCGATGAATTTCGGAGGACCTGCAGGAGAGGCTTAACAGTCACGTTCTAGAAATAATTCAAGCCCTTCCACATTGTGGTGGGGCTTTTTGTTTGCGCAGCCCCTGCCTCCATGCTTCGAGACGTCCCGATGACTCGGGACCCTCAGCATGACGGCGAAAAGTCAATAACCTATTTAAGCGCCCTATCGTTGAAGAGGATGTAACCAAAATGAAAGAGGAAGGTTACAGGAAGACGCTGGTCGGATAGGTTATCCGAGCTGATCTCCGGAACATTGAAGTAGTAGTTCAATGCAAAGCTGATCGGTCCAAGTGGACTTCGGTAGACGGCATTAGCTGTTGCAATGGTGTATCGTCTAGCTAAGCTTCTTCTGTCTTGTGGAGGTAGACCGATGTCGTTCCTGTTCACAACGAAACGATAGGGTTGAAATACATAACCTTCCAAGCGTACATCGATTCCCTTCACTACATTGATGATGAACTTATGTCCAACCGCAACATATTGGTAGGCACGGAACGACTCCAAGAACAGGGTTTTACTTTCCGGCGTAGGCTGAAAGGAAGGTGACCGCAAAGAGCTCGCGGTGTAGTTGGTGAAGAGGTCTTGATCGCTGTACACGGCCTCGGCAGTGAGTCCGAGTCTTATCATACCTTTCGACTTGTAGTAAACGTCATAGAGGGCTTTGATGTCGAACCATTGGTGCTCATTCCTCAGGATTGCTTGCTCTGGCGAAGTGGTCCCGGGAGTGTAGGTTTCTATACCCGAGGTGTACCGCGCGGATAGACGCAGGAAGGAACCCTCATTCGGGTAGAGTTTATCGTTCAAACGGCTTTTTTCAATGGACGTATTGAACGTAGATCCAAAGAAGAGGGTCTTATCGGTGATGTCATCCTGACCGAACGTCTGACTTTGATAATAATCATCGCGCAAGGAGATCAATCCACCAGAGAGGCTCGTCTTTGTTTTGTTGCTCAACGCAAAGGAGGTCTGCATCAAGGCATACTGCTCATTTTGGATCAAGAACAAGGAGTTGTTGTCTTCAAAAAAGGTAGCTCGACTGTTGAAGTAGTTCCATCGGTTGATGGCAACCACCGGTTCGATATAGATGGGCAATCTTACGGGAACATCAATGCGTGCCTTACCCAGCAGTGATGCGTACAACTTACCAAAGTAGGCGTTCGCCATGAAGCTCATTCCGGTATTGTTGATGGTGTTATACCCGATACCAATGTATCCTGTATTGATCGGACGCGAAGACACATTTCCGCCGAACTCGAGTTGGAGGTCTTTTTCTTTCTTGACCTTTATCGAAAGTCGATAAGCGCTGTCAGCTTCGTGATAACGAGAATAGGGGAAGAGACGTGCGATCTTTTCATTCTCATAAACCCGATAATAGCCTTTTTTGAGTTCTTCAAACCCGATCCGTTCTTTCTTCTTCGGCTTGATGATCAGGTTCACATATCTGCTTTGTGCGCGATTGAGGCCTTCATATTTGAACTCGTTGAAGGTGAAGGGCACCTTACTTTCATTGAAAGACTGACGTCGAGCGTCCACTTGCTTGCTGTGGATCCTACGGTGAACCTTTTGTTTGATTTCGGGAATGCTTCGCAAAGCCGCAGCATAGCCTGAGTCGATGTTCTCTTGTAGATGATTGAAATTGAAGGTTCCGTACAGCACCTTGGGCTCGATGAGAACCGTTGAGTCTCCATTCAACTCATAGTCGGTCTTGCTCACTACCATGTTCCTCAATTGAGAAAGGAAGTCATCTTCCTTGGGAGGGTCTTCGTTGGAGGAAACATTACTACCGATGATGATGTCTGGTTGGAAATTATCCCGCATGACATCCGTGGGGAAGTTATTGTACAGCCCGCCATCATACAGCAGCTTCTTATCAACGGTAATGGGCTTCAAATAGGCCGGATAGGTCATGCTGGCTCGTACTGCCACATTCAGGTTACCAGTATCGAAGACCACAGTTTGTTTCTCAACGATGTCTGATGCCACGCAGCGAAAAGGAATGAAAAGGCTGTCGAAGGTGTAATTGCTCGCTGCGCTCGCTTCATCCAAGAGTTGCATGAGTTCTAGATCTAACGCAGCAGGATTGATGAAACTTGTTGGAATACTGGTCTCCAAAAAGTTGGATAAAGAAGAGAATTTGATGGTAACCCAACTTGCGTTCGGCATGGGCTTCCGGAAGTAGTAAACGTAACGATCCTCGATTTCCCCCAAGGCTACTTGTTTGAACTCGTCACTTGTGAGTACCTCTTCGATCTGTTTAGGACTGTAACCTGCGGCATACATGCCCCCAACCAAGGCACCAATGGATGTACCCGTTATGTAGTCGATGGGGATGGCATTCTCTTCCAATGCCTTCAAAACGCCAACATGCGCCATACCCGAAGATCCGCCACCACTTAATACCAATCCTACCGTTTGGGCGGTACCTTGCAGGGTGACGACGCTTACAAGCGCAGCACAGAGCAATGAAAGCAGGCGGTTGGACATGTTGCCAAAGCTATGAAAGAAAAGGTCTGGACAGCTACGGTAGAACCCGTAGTTCTTGGCGCAGTTTCAACAGGTAATCAGCCGTTTTCAGCAAACGTGATCCATACCAACTGAACGCTTCACCGTCCACTTCCACCACGTGCTGCTCTGGGAACATCTGGCGGATCTCTTCACTGTGCTTTCCCTTGAAGGGGAAGGGCTCACTGGATAAGAAGAGTACGTCCGGTTTCATTGATAGGATCTGCTCCTTATTCAAGCTGGGATAGCGCTGATCATCCGTATCAAGCGCATTCACGAAGCGCGCTTGATCGAGCATCGCTTGGATGAAGGTGTCTTTTCCTGCGGCCATGATCGGGTCTTTCCAAATCAAATAGAGCACACGCAGTTCCTGGGTCTGACTGATGCTTGATTCAAGGTGCTCGAAGCTTGATGAGATGGTGTCATTGAGTTCTTTGGACTTTTCCTCTTTTCCACAGAGTACTCCAATCGACTCAATCATTTCTTGGGCATCCTTCAGGTCTTTGATATCACTTACGTAAACCGGAGCTATGTGCTGCAATGCTGCAACATCTTCACGCGTGTTTTCCTCCTTGTTCGCAATGACGAGGTCGGGTTTTAAGGCTGCTACCTTCTTGATGTCTACCTTCTTGGTTCCGCCAACACGAGGCTTGTTTCGGTACCAATGCTCCGGGTTAATACAGAACTTGGTGAGGCCAACTACTTCTTCTTCAAGCCCCAGGTAGTGCAGTAACTCCGTTTGCGAAGGCACGATACTAACAATCCGCTTCGGCTGACCCGTAAGTTCAATGTTTACTCCAAGTTGATCTATGACTGAGATCGCAGGCATTAGCTAAGCGACGCTACGATGTCGTGTCGTGTGATGATCTGATACCTACCTTGACCTAACTCAACTAGCACCGCTCCATTGCTCGGTGTGATGTGTTTGGTCACTGCCGAGATCGGATCGCTCGCTTGCACTATGGGGAAGGATTCGGTCATGTAATTTTTAATTGGTTTGTCGCGTGCAGTCGGGTCTTCAGTGAGTTCATGCAAGAGCGTACTGTCATCGATCGATCCTACGAACTGTCCTCCTTCGGAAACTGGTAATTGCGAGATTCCGAATTTTCGAAGCAGTGCAATGGCATTGTGTACAGGCTCGTTGGCTCCAACGGATACCAATGGCTTGTCTTCATGTCGCTTAAAAAGGTCGCGTGCGCATTGTTTCTCCTCATTCAAGAAACCTCGTTCTTGCATCCACTCATCGTTGTAAACCTTACCCACATAACGTGAGCCATGGTCATGGAAGAGCACTACCACAACGTCATCTTTGGTGAGCTTATCTTTCATTTGTCGGATGGCTTGAAAGGCAGACCCACAGGAATACCCCAAGAAAAGGCCCTCTCTCTTAGCGAGTTCACGTGTTGCCAGTGCTCCATCTCGGTCGGTAACCTTCTCAAAGTAATCGATCAGTCCGAAATCAACATTCTTCGGGAGGATGTCTTCACCGATACCTTCGGTGATGTAGCTGTAGATTTCCTTTTCATCGAACTCACCGGTCTCATGGTATTTCTTGA
>CAJXNO010000009.1 GCA_913057205.1 uncultured Flavobacteriales bacterium | reverse complement strand
GATGAGCTGGAGACCCTGCCATGGTCGGGCCATTTGGGCATTCGTTTGTTGGATAAGATCATCCCCATCCTGCTGAAGAGTGAGAGCACGCTGATCTTTTTGAACACACGCGGACAGGCGGAGATCTGGTACCAGAAATTGTTGGAACACTCGCCGGATTTCGCCGGTGTTGTGGCCATTCACCACGGCTCCATGAGCAAGGAGACCCGGCACTGGGTAGAGGATGCCCTGTATTACGGTCGACTCAAGGTGGTGATCTGCACCTCGAGCCTCGACCTCGGGGTGGACTTCCGTCCGGTGGAGACGATCGTGCAAGTGGGGGGTCCTAAAGGCGTTTCCCGCTTCATGCAACGTGCGGGCAGGAGCGGTCACCAACCGGAAGCAACGAGCAGGATCTACTTCTTGCCCACGCACTCCTTGGAGCTGATCGAAGCGGCTGCCCTGCGTGAGGCTACCGAGAAGGAAATGACCGAACAGCGCGTGCCTTACGTGCGCAGTTTTGATGTGCTAGTGCAATACCTCGTGACCTTGGCTGTTTCAGAGGGATTTCGGTCACTGCCCACCTTTGAGGAAGTGCGAAGTACCTTCTGCTTTGCCTCCATCAACGAAGACGAATGGAATTGGTGCCTCAACTTCATCGTTTCGGGCGGTAGTGCGCTCAAGGGCTACGATGAATACCACAAAGTGGTGCTGGATGAAGGACTTTATAAAGTGACCAGCAAGGGGGTGGCCCTACGTCACCGTTTGAGCATCGGCACCATCGTGAGCGACTCTATGCTCAAGGTGAAGATGCAGCGCGGCGGCTTCTTGGGCAACATCGAAGAGTGGTTTGTGGCGCGCATCAAACCTGGCGACAGCTTCTGGTTCGCAGGTCGATCTTTAGAGCTGATCCGAATCAAGGACATGACCGTTCAGGTGCGTAAATCGGCCAAAGAAAGCGGACCCGTGCCCAGCTGGATGGGCGGACGCATGCCCCTGAGCTCGCAGATGTCTAAGATGCTCCGAAAGAAACTCAACGAAGCCGTAGAAGGCGCAAGCGAGGAGCCAGAGATCCGCTTCCTGCAGCCGTTGATCGAGCGGCAGCAAGCCACCTCCATCGTGCCCACCGAAGACCAATTCCTCATCGAGTGCTTTGAGAGCAAGGATGGCTACCATGCGCTCTTCTTCCCCTTCGAAGGCCGGTTTGTGCATGAAGGCATCGGTGCCTTGCTCGCTTACCGCATCTCCCTGTTGCAGCCCATCACCTTCAGCATCGCGATGAACGACTATGGCTTTGAATTGCTCAGCGATCAACCCATTCCCATTCAAGACGCCATCGACTCTAACATCTTCTCTACCGATCATTTGATGGACGACATCCTGGCCAGTGTGAACTCGGTGGAAATGGCCAAGCGGCGCTTTCGCGACATCGCGAGCATCAGCGGCTTGGTGTTCCAGGGCTATCCGAACAAGCAGAAGAAGGAACGGCACCTGCAAGCCAGCTCGCAGCTGTTCTTTGATGTGTTTGAAGACTACGAGAACGACAACCTCCTGCTGCGGCAGGCCTATGATGAAGTGATGGATTTCCAGCTGGAGGAAGCGCGGATGCGCGTGGCGCTCAACCGGATCAACCAACAAGAGATCGTGGTGACGCATCCCGGTAAATTCACCCCCTTCTCCTTCCCGATCATCGTGGATCGATTGCGTGAGAAACTGAGTTCTGAGAAGCTTTCAGATCGCATCAAGAAAATGAAAATGGCCTAGGAAAAGCGGGCGGCAAATTATCATCTTTGAAAGGTGAGATCCTGCCTGACCATATTGTTGCTGCTTTCCATTCAGCTGGGCTACGCGAGCACTGCCGACAGCCTGCTACAGCAACTGCTCAGCGCCAAAGGTGGGGAGCAGGTCTCCTTGGCAACGGAGCTCTACCGGGAGGCGCGCACGCTGGATTCCGCCGTCTTTGAGCGCATCGATGCCAGCGTCAGCGCAATCCAATTCAACGCGGAAACACGGGAAGAAATCGCCCTCCTACAACGCTTCGGTAGGGCCCAATGGCTGAGTCGGCATGGCCACCGCGATCGCGCGATTGATAGCGCCTTGGTATTGGTAGACACGCTCAAAGGAACCGGATATGACGCCCTGCACGGTAGATGCTTGTTCTTCCTTTCCTACATGTATTCTGATGCCGGCAAGCCGGATCGATCCATTCAGTTTGGCATGGAGGCGCGCACCTTAGCGGCCAAGGTGAACGACACCATTCAAGAGATCGAGTGCTTGAACATGGTGGGCGAACAATACCGTGCCCTCAACGCCTACGAACGTGCCATCGAGTTCTACGAGCAAGGCATCGTTTTGGCAACCGCTCAACGAGATACCGCTTACCTGGCCCGGCTCTTCAACAACAAAGGCATCGCCCTCACGCAGCTTGAGCGTTTTGAGACCGCTGAACAGGTGCTCTTACAAGGCCTGGAAATGGCCGAGGTAGACGGCATCGCCTACAGCGAAGCCATTTTGCTCACGAACTTGGGTTTCAACGCCAAGAACGCTGAACGCTTTGAACAGGCCTTGGAATACTACACGCGCTCCCTGAAAATCAAGGAGCAATTTGGCCGGACGGGTAGCATCGCCTACACGCTCAATGATATCGGAGAGACCTATTTCTTCATGGGCAAGTATGAGGAAGCCATCGCCTATTCCAAGCGCGGTCTGAAGCTGGCGGTAGAAGCAGATGAGATCTACTACCAGCGCGACATGAACCTCACGCTTTCCAACACCTACGCCAAGATCGGTCGGTTTGATAGCGCCTACCGCTACTTGAAGCGCTACCAATCCATTCAAAGCGATATTCTGAACGACTCCACGGTCTTTGAACTAGCGCGGATCGAGCAGGAATTGTCCTTGCATGAGAAGCAATTGGAAAATGAACTCTTGCAGCAACTTAACGCAGAGTCAGAACGGGCGCTTACGGGTCAGCGCTATGTAAACGGACTAATGATCGCCCTCACCGTGGTGCTGATGCTCTTTGGGTATGTGCTTTGGCGCTCCGGGAAGCTGCGCGAACACTACCTGAACGAATTAGAGGCCACCAACGAGAAACTGGACGCGAAGAACCAACAACTGAACCGCCTGCTCAACGAACAAGAGGCCCTCTTCAACATTGTAACACATGACTTGAAAGGTCCACTGGTGAATGCGAAGCGCCTATTGGAGATCGAGGAGTCGGCCGATAAAGATGAGCAGAAGAAGCTGCGCAAGATGTTGAAGCGCTCGGTACAGCGGTCTATGGACTTCATCCTAGAATTCAATCCCCTGCATGCGATCGAGAAAGGCGAAGAAGAACGCAACGTGGCCTCGATCGACATCCTGTACATGGTGGAGGAGGTATTGAAAGACTTTCAATCGCTGATCGAAGAGAAGAAGTTAAGCGTGCACTTCGGCAATAAGGAGGCCTTGCGCATCATGGCGACACCAAGTTACCTCCAGCACATCCTTCAGAACCTGATCTCCAATGCGGTGAAGTACTCGCCCGATAAAGGCAGCATCTTCATCACCATAACCCAAACCGAAAACACCCGCATCTCGATCGAGAACCAAGGTCTCGGCATCCAAGCCGACGGGGTTGACCGGGTGTTCGAACGCTTTTACCGCGGCACGTCGAGCTCAGAAACCCACCAATCGAGCGGACTCGGACTGGCTTTAGTGAAGCTGTTGGTAGACCGCATGGGCGGCAGCATCAAACTGAAAAGCACACCGGGCGAGCGCACCGAGTTCATCGTTACCCTGCCGAACCGTTGATGCCTTGAACATCCGCATCGCCCATACCGACCTTACCCTCGGCAACCGCTTCGTTCGCAAAGGCGGCGACCTTATCCTGGCTGACCTGCACCTGGGCAAGACCATGCACTTCCGTAAAGCGGGGATGGCACTACCGGCGGCAGCACGCGCTGCAGATCAACTGGCCCTGAGCACACTATTGGAGGAAGAAGCTCCAGAGCGACTGATCGTACTGGGCGACCTTTTCCACAGCGAGAGCAACTCAGAAGTGGAGGAATTGGCAATGATCACCAGCAGCTTTCCGCAGGTGGACTTTCTCTTGGTGCGCGGCAACCACGACATCCTGAGCGATGCCGACTATCGGAGCCTTGATTTTGACGTGGTAGACCGCTTGGAGTGGCATGATTTCCTGCTCACCCATGAGCCGGAGCCAGCAGCGCCTGAGAAGATCAACATGCACGGACACATCCACCCCGGAGTACTGTTGCGCGGGAAGGGTCGACAACGGATCAAGATCCCTTGTTTCCATCGGTATGAAGATGGATTCTGCTTGCCGGCCTACGGGGCATTGACCGGCTTGATGGCGATTGCTCCTAAGAAGAAAGACCGCATTTACGGTATTGCAGAGGGTGAAGTGTTTCAGCTATGAAGCTCCTTCAGCACAGACGCTGTGATGTTCAAATGATAGTCGTTCACCTTGTGGTGCTCCGGCATCCAGCCCAGCAAAAAACGGGTGAAGTCTGCGATGGCGAACACAGGCTGATTTATAAGGTGACCGAGACCGAAGTTTGGATCGTGAAGTGTCGCTTCCATTACGATTAATGCCGCCCTACTGCTGAAGAACCTTACGTTCAATCAACACGACCGGTTCAGTTCCCCTTCACCCGCTCCCACAGCGCCCCCAGTAGCGCTTTCGCATCACCTCGATCTTTACGTGTTTCGGTAAATACCACTTCGCCTTCTTCATTCTTGGAGACCTCATACTTGAAGACAAAATCCTGCGAACCTTCCTCCAAGCTCATCAGTCCAAAACGGAGGTCATTGAAGTAAAGCTGGTCGTTCGCTTCATGCAAGGTATACCACCCCTGACTGATCCCGATCATACGCTGTACCCGTTCGTTGTTTTCCAAGCCATTCCAGAGGTGGTGGTCCTTCGGGTAGCTGACAAAACGAATGGGCTGGGTGTCGAAAAAAGAGTAATCCCCTAACAGAAAGGCATCGTCGGTTTCCACATTGGCGTTCCACAGCACCGCATTGAGGGGAGCCGGACGGGTATCCATCTCTCGGTAGGCGATCTGTTGCTGTTCCAAGGCCTCGGTAAATCGTTCAAATGCGATCCCCTTCAGCAATAAGGTCAAAGCGAGGTAGGCAGAACTGATGCTTAATCCGATCGTATTGAATCTCCTTCGCTTCGGATCTGTGCGTTTCCGAAGCATGGCCAAGATGAGGAACACGAGGAAAGGCAAGGTATACAGCGGGTCGATCACGAAGATGTTCTGAAAGGCTAGGCGCAGGTCGAGCGGCCAGAAGAGCTGCGTGCCCCATGTGGTGTGGGCGTCGAGGATCGGGTGCGTCACAAAGGCCCAAAAGAAGAGCCAAGACCAGGCCTTGATGTCCTTGAACGACTCATACCGCGACACGATCCATGCAAAGGCAGGTGCGAACAAGACCGAAAAAACGATGGAATGCGTGAACCCGCGATGCATTTCCAGTGCTCGGGTGGTATCTGTGAAATGCGATGAAAGCACATCCAGATCAGGGATGGTTCCGGCAATGGCACCATAGAGCATCGCCTTGTTGCCCACCTTGCGGCCGAGTACCGCCTCACCAACGGCGGCACCTAGTACGATCTGTGTGAGTGAGTCCATGAGGTTTGCGAAAGTAACCGCTCACCTCCTTGAAAGTTGTTCAAGAAACGTTAAGCACTGCCATGAAATCCTCGCAGCCCATAACTTCGCAGGGCTTGAAAGCACACATGAAAACACTGTTCACACTTTTAACCCTTTGCCTTATGCCTTACGCTTGGCTCAATGCTCAGAATCCTACGATCATCTACATCGGCGACCCCATGTGTAGTTGGTGCTATGGCTTTGCTCCGGAGATCACCGAAGTGAAGGATGCCTTTCCAGATCATGAGTTCAAGCTGGTGGTAGGCGGCTTGCGACCAGGAGGCACGGAAACCAATGCCGACCTGGCGGAATTCTTGGAACATCACTGGCGAGAGATCGAAGAGCGTACAGGTCAACCCTTCAATTATGAGGTACTCAAGGATGAAGACATGGTCTACGATACAGAGCCTGCCTGCCGAGCAGTGGTAGTGGCCCGTGAAATGAAGCCCGAGATCGAGCTCGAATTCTTCAAAGCGGTGCAAAAGGCCTTCTACGTAGATGGCGCAGATATCCGCTCAACCGACACCTACGTTGCCCTAGCCAAGCAGTTCGGCTTAGACGAAACCGCTTACCGCGAAGCCTTTGAAAGCGAGGACATGCGCTACGCCACGCGGGCTGATTTTCAGCTCTCCAACGAAATGGGAGTTCGCGGATTTCCTTCCGTGGTGATCCGTCATGACAATCAGCTTTTCTTAGTAGCCAATGGATACCGAACCGCCGAGGATTTGATCAAGACAATTGAGAAGGTGCGGGGGAATTAGGAATTAGGAATTAAGTATTAGGAACGAGGTGGGCAACAACCGACTTGACCATAGCTGATAGCCGACAGCTGATAGCCGACAGCTGATAGCTTTAGATGTGGGTAGCTGTCAGTCTGAGGTTTGTTCACCTGCGGTGAACGAAGTCTCGAAGACATAAGCGGGTAGGGAAGCTAGATGTTAGACGTTAGACAATTGAAGGTGGATGCTTAGACAAACTCAATCTCACTGAGAGCTGACAGCCGACAGCTGACAGCTAATAATCTTACCTTGTACTTAATTCCTAATACTTTGTACCACAAAAACGAATGGAATTCTACAGATCCATACCGCTCCACATTCAACCTGACACCCTTCAAGAACGCATAACGCTCGAGTCGATGGCGGAGTGGAGCTCAGAGTTCTTTGCGCTGCAGCCGGTCAAAGGTGACGTGGTGCAGATCGGTGGCCTTTGGGGGGAGTTCACCTTGCAACGCACTGCCGTTCGCGGAGGGGTGCGCTTTACCTTGATCGAATGTCCGAATGCCTTGACCTGGAGCGTTACCACCAACCACCCTCCGAACAAAGAGCATGTGCACGTGCGCCTCTCCATCAACCGTGCAGAGATCACGGAGGAGTTTAAAGAAGAGATAACAGATTTCGTCGACGACCATGTTGGCATGCTTTCTGCATATTTGAATGCATAGTCTTCCGAATGAGACCCATCACCGCATTCCTCTCCTTTGTATTGATCACGTTATGGTCATCCACGCTTCATGCGCAATACCGCTTGCCTCGGCTCGACCTACTAGCTGATGAAGGTGTCCGTGAGATTGTGGTGACCAAGACCCCGCTGCGGATGGTTAATCTGAAAGGAGAGGACATTACCACAGTCGATTTTGATACCACCACTGCAACCATTAAACGGTACGTAGTAAATGCCTTTGGTAAAATCGACTCCATGATCGAGTATCCTTCTGAAAAGGACTTCTACCGCATGACCGTGATTGCATACGATGACCAAGGGCGAGCCAACGAAGTGCTTACCTTGAATAGGGAGAAGATGTTGGAGGCTCGAACTTTGATTGAACGGGAAGCCGATGGAAGTATTTACAGCCGATCTTGGGAGTACGGAGAATTGCGTTCAGAAGCATGGATCAACGCCGATAGCATTACGATCAAATCCGTTAGTAGTCGGTTAGGAAGTACTTCCATTTTTACCTATGATGTGGAAAAGGACATCGACACAGATCAGTGGTTCAAGGACGGCGAGTTGATCCGGGAAGAGATCCTCGACTGGGACAATGACCGCGGTTTACCTACCGTCATGCACCACTCTTTCTATGAAATAGAGGAAGGAAAAAAGCCCACCAGCTGGCAAAAGACCTTTGAAGTGAATGCCAAAGGCCAAGTGGTGAACAAATACATGGAGTTCTTCTACGATCCTTTCCTTGGCGATAATTTCTTCGAGCGTCACCGCAAGTTCAAGGGCGTCTTGCAGCCGGATGCGGCTTTGTTCACAGTCGACTCGATCATCACCACGCAAGAGCAAAGTGAACTATGGACCTTTGATGGGGATCAGATCGTCTATCGGTACGGCTTTGTTTACGGGAAGTGATGCCATCGAAGAACCATTATTGAAGAATTCCTGTTAATCTTGCCCAAAACACGTTAGCATGAGCGATAAGATCAACGCGAACAAAGCGCCGAAACCCGTTGGGCTTTACCCCCACGCCCGCAAAGTGGGCAACCTTTTGTTCTTGTCTGGGGTGGGACCGCGTACCGCCGGTTCCGACGCGAACGACAGCGGTGTTCCCGGATTGAAGCTAGACCACAATGGGAATTTTGAGGAGTTCGACTTCGAGGCACAGTGCCGTTCTGTATTTGACAATGTACGCGCTGTACTGGAAGCTTCTGGAAGCAAGTGGGAGAACCTGGTGGATGTCACCGTCTTCCTGGTAAACATGAAGCGCGATTTCAAGACCTACAACAAGGTATATGCGGAATACTTCAAAGACGCACAACCTTGCAGAACTACAGTAGAGATCAACTCCCTCCCTACACCGATCGCCATTGAGCTGAAGTGCATCGCTACGATCGATTGATTTGGCAAACTCCTTTTTAGTTAATCCCTTTTTAGTAAACTCCTTTTTACTAAATTTGATTTTACTATGGGAGTATTTCAATACGGAAAGCCCGTTGCTCAAGACCAGTTCGTAAACCGAACGGAAGAACTAGCACGCTTGCAGAGCAACATTGTGGCCGGCGTCAATACGGTCATGATCTCCCCACGCCGCTGGGGGAAGTCGTCGCTTGTACAACACCTCATTGCCCAGAACACACAAGAAGAAGTGGTCTTCATCACCCTCGACTTGTTCAAGGTGCGCAGCGAGCTTGAGTTCTATGATAAACTCGCCACGGAGGTCATCACGCAAACCAACAGCAAAGTGGAAGATGCAATGGGAGCGGTCAAACGCTGGTTGTCGTCCTTCGCCCCGAGCATCAGTTTCAGCAACGACGCTGCCGGAACGCTCAGCCTGAAACTGCAACGGAAGCAAGTGGAAAAAGGTCCCGATGAGCTACTTGATCTTGCGGAAACCATCGCCGCAGAAAAAGGGGTGCGCTTGGTGGTCTGCTTGGATGAGTTTCAGAACATCAGCATGTTTGAAGACCCCATGGCGTTTCAGAAAAAGGCCCGAGCCCATTGGCAGCAGCACCAGCGCGTCACTTACCTACTCTACGGCAGCAAGCGCCACATGATGATGGAGCTGTTTGAGCAGAAGAGCATGCCCTTCTACCGCTTTGGCGATCTGATCTACCTCACTAAGATCGGTCCCGAGCACTTTGTGCCCTACATTGAGCGCGGCTTTGCGGAAAGCGGCAAGAAGCTCAAAAGCGGCATCGCGCAGCAACTGGTGGAGGAAATGCAGCACCACCCCTACTACGTTCAGCAACTCGCACACATCCTACTTCATGCGGCAAGCGGCAAAAAGGTGGGTCAAAAGCAGCTGCAAGAGGCCATCCAGCAGCTCATTCAAACCAACGCCATTTTCTACACAAAAGAATTCGACGACCTGCCCGCCAACCAGATCCACGCCCTGCGCATGATCCTCGATGGCCTGAAAGAAGGCTTCACCCGTCAATCGAACCTAGAGGCCTATGGGTTCCAATCCTCTGCGCATGTGGTTGCTGCTATGAAAGCCTTGGAGAAGAAGGAACTCATCGAACGCTTTGGAGAGCAAGTGGACTTCGTTGACCCTGTTTTCGCGCTATGGTTGCGGCAGGTCCTATGAATACGTTCGGATAGCTGTACTTCCAACTCTAAAAAAACCCGAAGCTCTTCGGTGTAATAGTGGATTCTAAAGCTTCCGTGTCTTAAATTTGACCCTTTCATCTATAACACTTTACCAATGAAACACGTATCACTGCTATTCGTGGTGCTCATCGCGCTGGGACAATCGGGTTTAGCCCAAAAGAAATCGAAATCTACTTCCATCTCAAGCATGGCAGAGTCGGCCGATCCATTCATTGAAGAAAAGTCTAACGGCAGTATCAATTGGACCGATCAATACATCGAAGCCAAAGGCGAATCGGTGATCGATACGGCGCGCTACAAGAACCCATCGCAGGCCAATGCAATGGCCTCTCGTGGTGCTGTGGTTGTGGCTCAGCGAAACCTCTTAGAGATCGTTGAAGGGGTACATATTCAGGGCGAAACCACGGTAAGAGATATGATCGTTGAGAGTGATGTGATCCGTGCGCGTGTCGATGGCGTCTTGAAGAATGCACAAGTGGTAAACGGTCCGGCCGTGAATCAATTTGGACTCATGGAAGTAACGATGCGGGTTCCGCTCTATGAAGGTGCTGGTTTGGCTTCCGCGGTCATCGAGAAAAAAGCAAAGAAGGGAGATGACGACTCCGATGATGACGAAGGGGAGGAAGATGCTGAAGAAGAAGCGATGGAAGAGGATGAGTCGAACGATCGGAAGAAGAAGGGCGATAAGAAAAAAGGCCCGAGCGAAGAAGACCTGGAATTGCTCGAGAACCTTGTTTTTGAGGTTACCGATGGTAAGATCGACCCCAGTCTTTTCCCGAAGATCACAGACATTGATGGCAACACCTTGCTCAACTTGATGGATGCCTACGATTCTAAAAACGGTCGCTTCCCGCGCATCGTGCGTAAGAACAAGGACCTGATTGACCAAATCAAAGACAATCCGAAGGCCAAGGTGGTGGAGTTGATCCAAGATGAAGGCGGAAACCTTGTTGCAGATGGTAAGGGCCGTGAGATCTTGGAGCGTGTCAAGAACACTACGGTCGACATCCTGGGCATGGCGAAATCGATAATCTTGTTCTAAGCGATGAAGTGGATCAGCGCGATTTGTATACTACTGCTTTCCTCGTCTCTGTCTTTTGCTGCAGACGAAGAAGCAACGGTAAGAGCAAAGGGTTTTGGGGGTGATCGCAGCGACGCGATCGAAGACGCGTATCGCAATGCGGTGAGTCAAGCCGTTGGAACCTACGTGAGCTCTGAGACCAGTGTGGAGAACTTCGTGGTAGTAAAGGACGCCATCACCACCCGATCTAAAGGTTATATCACCAATTACACGATCATCAACGAAGGCATGCAAACCGACATGTACCAAGTAGAGATCGAAGCTACCGTGAGTTTGAGTCCGCTCAAAGCCGATGCGAAGCTTTTGGCAGACGCCATCGGAGGCGTGCGTTTCTTAGTGATGTACGATCCGCGCAAGGTGAAAGAAGACGAGGTATCCAACTACGAGTTCGCCGTAGAGCGGGTCAACGAGCAACTTGCGCAGCAGGGCTACCGCTACATTGAAAAGAACCGATTCGATGAGCTGCAACGTGAAGCAATGAACCTCATGGAGGCCAGCGATACCACGGAGATGAGCTATGTGCAACGCCTCGGGTTGAAGTCGGGCGCGCAGTTCATCATCTATTTGAAGAACATCCGCGTAGACTCCAGGAGCGAAGCCTTTGATACCCGCTTCTCTTCGGTGGTAAAAATGGACGTGAAGGCCTATGACAACTGCACCGCAGAGGGACTCGGCACCGTGAGTATTGAAGGGGAGCGAAGTACTTCCCGCGAGTTAAAATCTACGGTCAAGGATGGCATCGCAAGTGCCAGCAAAAACGAGCTGGGCAAGTTGATGACCCTGTTCAATTCCTACATCGGAACCTGGGTGAATACAGGCACCCCCTTTGAGCTACGCTTCTACAACATCGGTGGGTTCCGAGAGTTTCGCGACCTGCGCGATCAGCTTAAGAGTGACGCTGATTTTGGTGGACAATTCGAGATCACCAGCGTTCCGGAATACACCCGCATCAATTGTACTTTTAAGTCAAAACCAGATGACCTGGCCTTCAAGATCCTCGACATGACCGATGCCGTTCTGGCCATGAAGTCCAAAAAGGTAGATGTTAAACTCATTTATGGGCGCCAGATCAACTTCGCCCCGCAAGATCAAAATTTCGATAACCGATAACCCTCATAATTGAACAACATGAAATCAAGCTTATTTGTGTTCGTTTTTGCTTTGATCACCATTGGTAGTGCCTTTTCCCAAGCATCGGGCAGCATTACTGTTTTCGCTGAAGATGGCGAGCGTTTTTGGCTGATCATCGATGGAACCCGCATCAACCAAGAGCCAGCCGCCAACGTGAAAGTGGACGAACTTGGCAAGGCCTTCTACCGTGCTAAGGTGATCTTTGAAGACGCCTCTATCCCTGAGATCGATCAGAACGTGGCGATCCAAGACATAGAGACCAACCAATTGATGGATGTCACCTACATGGTGAAAGAGAACAATCGAGGCAAATGGGTGCTTCGCATGTCGAGCTTCAACCAGGCTGCGCCCAGCACCGGAAGCCAAGTGATGCATTACAACGATGCCAGCGGAACCGTGAGTGGTGAAACGAATGTGGCTACGACCAATAGCGTACCCACGGCTATTCCGAGTGGAACCATAACAACTACTACCACCACCACTACCACTACAAAAGGCGCTCCATCGGAAACGGTGAACGTGCGAACCAACGTTGGCGGCATCGGTATTTCTATGACCGTTCCGAACATGGAAACAGAAACGTCGACCCAACAGACCTACACGGAGACCACTACCACACAAACAACGGTTACCCAAAGTACTCCTGCACAACCAGCCGCTCAGCCTGCGGCTCCAGCGGAACCAAAAGGTTGCACAACAGCCATGTCGAGCAGCAGCTTTAACTCAGCCAAATCGAGCATTGAGAACCAATCTTTCACCGATGGTCAGATGAAGGTGGCCAAGCAGATCTTGCGCAGCAATTGCCTAAGCGTGAACCAGATCATTCAGGTGATGGACCTCTTTTCCTTTGAAGATTCCAAGCTGGAGTTCGCCAAAGCGGCCTATGCGAAATGTGTGGACCAAGGCAACTACTTCCAGGTGAACGATGCCTTCACTTTCTCTGGAAGTGTGGATGAGCTGAACGACTTCTTAGACATGCAATAAGCATCACAGAACACGTGGAAAAGCGGCTCGATTACATCGGGCCGTTTTTTTGACCCTTGTTCTGTCCGCACCTCTGCTTCGCGGTAGGTATGGCAGCGGCACCCCGCACCACGCCGATGGCGTGGGAGGAGTATAGCGTACAGACCGACCCTGAGCACCGTCGAAGGGAAACGCCCAAAAACACCCGATCAAACCGTTCACCAATGAAGTAACTTTTAGGTGGTTTGAATGGCTGGAGACCTTTACCTTTGCAGCCTTTGTAAAAACTGGGTATACGGCTGATATGAAAGCATTTAAAGAGTACGATGGGTTGAACCTCCCGCTGGTTGCGGAGCAGGTGCTGGAGAAGTGGAAGCAGGAGAAGACCTTTGAGGCGAGCATTGAGACACGTGCCGGAAAGCCCAGCTATGTTTTCTACGAAGGTCCGCCCTCTGCCAACGGTATGCCGGGAATTCACCACGTGATGGCACGTACCATCAAGGACCTCTTTTGCCGCTACAAGACCCAGAAAGGTTTTCAAGTGAACCGTAAGGCCGGATGGGACACCCACGGTTTACCGGTTGAGTTGGGCGTGGAGAAAGAACTGGGCATCACAAAGGAAGACATCGGGAAATCGATCAGCGTTGAGGAATACAACAAAGCCTGCCGTGAAGCCGTGATGCGCTACACCGATGTGTGGAACGACCTGACCGAGAAAATGGGTTACTGGGTAGACATGAGCGAGCCGTACGTGACCTATGAGAACAATTACATCGAGAGTGTTTGGTGGTTGCTGAGCGAGCTGTACCGCAAGGATATGCTCTACAAGGGTTATACGATCCAGCCCTACTCTCCGGCTGCCGGAACGGGTTTGAGCTCGCATGAGTTGAATTTGCCAGGGACCTACCGCGATGTGAAGGACACGAGCTGTACGGCGCTGTTCAAAGTGACGAGTGAATCCTCTGATGTGGCCGGACTCACGGAGCACCTGGCCGAAGGTAATGTACACCTGATCGCTTGGACCACAACGCCTTGGACCTTGCCTTCGAATACCGCGTTGACGGTGGGTCCGGATATTGAGTATGTGTTGGTAGACACCTTCAACCCCTACACTACCGAACCCCAGAAGATGCTCTTGGCCGCCTCTCGATTGAGCGCCTATTTCAAGGACGGTGCAGACGAGGCGGAGATGCAGTTTGAAGCTACAGACAAAATGCTTCCTTATCGTGAATTGTTGCGCTGCAAGGGGTCAGAACTCGTTGGCCTGACCTACGAACAACTCCTTCCCTACGCACAGCCTTACAAGAATGCCGACAAGGCCTTCCGCGTGATCCCGGGTGATTTTGTGACCACAGAAGACGGTACGGGTATTGTGCACACCGCTCCCACCTTTGGTGCAGACGATATGCAGGTGGCGAAAGAGGCCGGCGTTCCACCGATGTTGGTGAAGAACGACAACGGCGACCCGGTTCCGTTGGTAGATCTGCAAGGAAGATTTGTGAAGCAGGTGAACGACCCTGTGTGGGGCTTAGCGGGTGAACCGGTGAAGGCCGAGTACTTGAGCGACGAGGCTCAAGAGGCTGCCATGAAAGAACAGCAAGAGCGCTTGAAGGAGATCATCCCGAACTTGAAGAATTACCTCAGCGTGGATGAGCGCATCAGCCTGAAGCTGAAGTTGGAAGGCAAGGCATTCAAGGTAGAGAAGTACCAACACAACTACCCCCATTGCTGGCGTACCGACAAGCCGATCCTTTACTACCCCCTGGATTCGTGGTTCATCAAGGCCACGGCAGCGCGCGATACAATGATCGACCTGAACAAGACGATCAACTGGAAGCCAGAAAGCACGGGTACCGGTCGATTTGGCAATTGGTTGGAGAACCTAAACGATTGGAACTTGAGTCGCTCCCGCTATTGGGGAACCCCCTTGCCGATCTGGCGCAGTGGTCCTTACGGTCCGCTGATGGAAGAATGCGTGGGCGCTATTGCTGAGTTCAAGGAGAAGAACGCCTACTTCATCACCGAAGACTGCGTGGATGAAAAGGGTCAACGCTTCGATGGCCAATCGCTGCGCAAGTACTTGGGTGAGATGCGCCTTCGTGGCGAGAACGTGAACAACGTTTGGAACGACCTGATCCGCTCGAAGAAGATCGTCTTTGTTGCTGCTCTGGATGAAGCGCAGATCGACCTGCACCGTCCAATGGTAGATCACATCATCTTCTACCGCAACGGCCTGGTGCTGTCACGAGAGCTGGACCTGATCGATGTGTGGTTTGATAGCGGCGCGATGCCTTTTGCGCAGTGGCATTATCCGTTTGAGGAGGGCCACATCGTGCCTGAAGGGATGACCGATCCGAAAAAAGATTCTCCCCAACCTTCCCCTCTTGGGAGGGGATCGATTAGTGAGTTGGGGATTCCTTACCCGGCAGATTTCATCGCTGAAGGCGTGGATCAAACCCGCGGGTGGTTCTACACCTTGCATGCCATCTCTTCGATGATCAAAGGCTCGGTGGCCTACAAGAATGTGGTGAGCAACGGATTGGTGCTGGATAAGAACGGACAGAAGATGTCGAAGCGCCTCGGCAACGCCGTGGATCCGTTTGAGACCTTGAAGCAATATGGTCCGGACGCTACGCGCTGGTACATGATCACCAATGCGCCGCCGTGGGACAACCTGAAGTTCGACCTTGAGGGTATTACAGAGGTGCAGCGCAAGTACTTCCGCGCTTTACACAATACCTATGCCTTCTTCTCGCTGTATGCGAACGTGGATGGCTTCAAACACGAAGAGGCACAAGTGCCCCTGGCCGACCGCCCGGAGATCGACCGCTGGGTGCTGAGTCGACTGAACAGTTTGATCCAGTTGGTGGAAGAAGCATATGAAAACTATGAGCCTACTCGAGCTGGACGTGCATTGCAAGACTTTGTGGTGGATGAACTCAGCAACTGGTACGTGCGTTTGTGCAGACGCCGTTTCTGGAAGGGCGATTACAGCCAAGACAAGATCGCTGCCTACCAGACCTTGTACCAGTGCTTGACCACCGTGGCAAAATTGAGTGCACCGATCGCGCCATTCTATGCCGACCGGTTGTTCTGCGACCTGAATGAGGCTACCGAGCAAGAACAAAGCAGCTCTGTACACCTCGCTGATTGGCCCGTGGTGGATTCAGATGCCATCGACGAAGACCTTGAAGCGCGTATGGCCTTGGCGCAGACCACTTCTTCCTTAGCCCTTTCGTTGCGCAAGAAGGAGAACATCCGCGTACGTCAGCCGCTGCAGAAGATCATGGTGCCCGTGATCGATGCTGATTTTGAACGCCGATTGCACATGGTGGAAAGCTTGATCTTGAGCGAGATCAACGTGAAAGAATTGGAATACGTGAAAGATGACGGCGTATTCGTGAAGAGCATCAAGCCGAACTTCAAGGCCTTGGGTCCGAAAGTGGGCAAGCAGATGAAGGTATTGGCTGGAAAGGTGAACCAATTCGGACAGGCTGAGATCAACCAACTGGAGCGCGATGGCAGCATGGAACTGGATCTTGACGGCACGCCGTTCGAGCTGATCCGGGAGGATGTGGAGATCGCTACAAAGGATATTCCAGGCTGGAGTGTGGCCTCAGAAGGTGATGTGACCGTGGCCTTAGACATCAGTATTTCGGATGACTTGCGCCAAGAAGGCATTGCCAGGGAGTTGGTGAACCGCATCCAGAACCTGCGGAAAGACAGCGGGTTGGAGGTAACAGACCGTATCGCCCTCAAGCTGGAATCACAAGACGCGATCGCAGCAGCGGTAGAGTCCAATAAAAATTATATTTGCGAGGAGACGCTTGCCAACACGATTGAATTGGTAAGTTCACTCCCTGAATCCGATGCAACTGCAGTTGAAGTGGAGGAAGGAGTTTCCACGAGGATTTACTTACAGAAAGATTAATCGATTGCTGAAGCCATGGCAGACAAAGAGAAAACGAGGTATTCTGACGCAGAGCTCAAGGAGTTCAAGCAGATCATTGAAGATAAGCTAGAAGAAGCCAAGAGCGACTTGGAGTTGTTGAACTCTTCCATGTCGTTGAAAGACAACAACGGAACCGACGATACATCGCCCACGTTCAAGTTGATCGAGGACGGTTCGGATGTGCTTTCTCGCGAGGAAACCGCTCAGTTGGCTGCACGCCAAGAGAAGTTCATCAAGCACTTGAACGACGCCTTGATCCGCATCGAGAACAAAACCTATGGCATCTGCCGCGTTACCGGCAAGCTGATCAGCAAGGAACGCCTTCGCATCGTTCCGCATGCTACCTTGAGCATCGAAGCGAAGAAGCAACAGAAGTAGGATCCTCTTTATCATCAACCGTTTTTAACGTTCGGCGCTTTTGAAAAAGGCCCTTTACATCTCGCTTGCTATTCTTATAGCTGACCAGGCTTCCAAGATCTGGGTCAAGACCAATATGTACTTGGGTCAGGAGTTTTCTGTCTTTGGGAATTGGTTCATCATCCACTTCACGGAGAACAATGGCATGGCCTTCGGTATGGAATTCGGAGGAGATATGGGCAAGATCGCGCTGTCTGTTTTCCGCATCTTGGCGGTGAGTGCCATCGGTTATTACCTCTTTACTACTGCGGCCAAAAAAGACACCAAACCCGGACTGATTGTTGCCGGCTCCCTGATTTTCGCTGGTGCCTTGGGCAACATCCTGGACTCGATGTTCTACGGCTTGATCTTCAACGATAGCTACCACCAGATTGCTGAATTCATGCCTGAAGAGGGGGGCTATGCTCCATTCTTGTTCGGACGTGTGGTTGACATGCTTTACTTCCCGCTTTTCTCTGGCACCTTCCCCGACTGGATGCCGATCTGGGGTGGGGAATCCTTCTTGTTCTTCCGTCCAGTATTCAACATCGCTGATACTGCGATCTCTACTGGTATCGGTATGGTCATCGTTTGGCAGAAGCGCTACTTCCCTTCGGATGAGGCGGAAACCGCTGATAAAGGTGAAACGAACACCACCACCGCTTCGGATGGTGGGGATGAATAAGGCCTAAAACGCCACAAACACCATTTTCTTCGTATCGATGGCTTGTCTTCCGATGAGATGGGTGATAGGAAAGCGGTTCAAAACCCGGCGCCTCAACCGTGATAACCCATTGTTATTCATCGCTTTATTCCTATTTTGGTCTTTACGGTTGAGGAAGATGGATGGATGATTATTGTTTGTTTCATCTGATCGGTACCCAACCGAAAAGGATTCAATTCACGTATTATGTATATGAAACTACTTGCCTTTTTTGCGTTTACGATTCTCCTCACCAGTTGCGGAACCTTTGTTGAGACAGCGTCTGTTATACGTAACGAAACTCTTTGTGAGCCTTGGTTTGAAAATGAAAGTCTAGAATATGGAGATCTTCAAGCCAGAAGGATTATGAAGAAATATTTCCGAGAAAACGGCTTAGATGTTTACAAGCTTAGACTAGAGGATGAGTCGTGGAATGAGGTTATTTGTCTTGCATGCAATTGTAGAACAGGTCGAGTAATAGCGTGTGATGTGAAAGTAGATCAGTTACAAGATTTTCGGGCGCTTGGGTTTGAGGTTACCGAAGAGTGAGGTAGTGCGCCCCCGGCTATGATGGGTGAACTTTAGGTTGTTCCCGTGTTGGGAACTTTTTCTAATTTTATAGGATGAGAATCATAAGAGTTCTCACACTTATGACCTTCTGGGAGAAAAATGCCAGTGCAAGGGATGCGCTCTCGAGTTGGAACGCCATCATGAAAAAGGCATCATTTCAGCACCCGAACGAGGTCAAACAGGTGTTCAACCATGCTGATTTTCTAGGAGATGGCATGGCAATCTTCAACATCAAGGGAAATGACTACCGGCTCATTACACATATCTTGTATCGATGGCAAGTGGTCTATATCCTTTGGGTTGGAACACATGCCCAATATGATAAGCTAACAGAAGCTTAGATCTTGAAGATGAAGGAGCCAAAAAAGGAATAAATGGAAGCAAAAATCCTAAGATCCGAATCAGAACACGAAGCAGAGCTCAATCGTATGCTGCAGCTAGGAGACCCAGAACCAGGCACGCCGGAAGGAGAGAGGTTCGAACTGCTGCTGCTCATTGAGGATTACGAAAGGAAGCATGTTGAGCCTATTCCTGATCCACACCCCGTCGCTGTCATCAAGCACATGATGGAAGAACGGAACCTAAAGCGTGCCGACTTTGGCCGACTGATCAACAGCAGAAGTCATGCAACAGAGATCCTAAACCTCCAGCGGCCGTTATCCCTGAAGCACATCAGATTATTGAGCACGCATTGGAATATACCTGCTGAGGTGTTGATTCAAGATTATAAGTTGGGTGGCAATCAGAAAAAAAGGAAGTCGCCTAGCACAACATAGGCACTAGAGCTGGCTAGCGGCAATCGTCAACTTCTAAAACGCCACAAACACCATTTTCTTCGTATCGATGGCTTGTCTTCCGATGATCAAGCTGTAGTAGAAGGTTCCTACTTTGCCATAGCCGTGGTCATAAATCAGCTCGTTCATGCCGGGTTGGATCTGGTGCTCCAACTCGCGCACTATACGTCCTTGCACATCGGTGACCCGGACGCGTGCCAGCGGGTCGATCGGCATTTCGTTTACGAGGAAGGCGATCGTGGTGGTCTCGTCAAACGGATTCGGACGGTTCTGCAGCAATCGAATGCCTTGCTCTTCCTCCACCTCTTCGGTGCCATTGATGCGGATGAACTCCTCACCCGAGAAAAGCGTCTCCACACCGTTCTCATCCACCCGACAAGCAGAAACAAAATAATCCTTCCCGATCGGTATCTCAAAGGTGGTATCCCTCGCGTTGGTGTAGATCAAGGTATCCCAATCGTTGGTCTCTGAACGCAACGCAATGCGATAAGGCGGATCTGCGCATGCTTCCCCTTCGATCTCCACACGGAGTTGATGCCAATTAGGCTGACGCAGGTCGATGGTTAAATCACTGCAGCTGCTTTGTGCGATGAAGGCGGCAGCATTGGCGTTGATCGCAGCGTTCCGTGCGAGGTAGTTGAAGTCCACAAAGAAGCTATCGATTTGTCCGTCGTTGTCTGTATCTACCCCTAGGATGTCTTCGCTGGTATGTTGGCGGTCTTCGTAACCCGGACCATGGCCCGCATCTCCGTGCTCGTTTGCCGAGGTGAAGCGCATGGCGGGATAGCCACGTTGACGAAAAGGAATGTGATCCCCGCCACGACCACCGCGGTCTTCGGCGTTCATAACGGTAAGCATCTGTTCCACCTTCACGTGGGGCTTCAATTGCTCCTCGTACTGCAGCTTGATGTAGCGTACCAACTGCTTACTCGGTGAGTTAAAGCTTCCGGCTGAGAAAAGGCGCACTTGCGTGCTGTCAATATCGTTCAATCCAGGACAAGACGGTGGCGAGCTGGTCTCTCCACAGATGATACCACCGATTACATCGCTGTTCAGCACTGCGGCTACGGGGATGTTGTTCTGGGCGCAATACGTGGCCAGCGCATCAGCACCGTGTAGACCCTGCTCCTCACCGGTAGTCAGCATAAAAAGAATGGTACGATCAAAGGAATAGCTTGCCATGATGCGCGTGAGTTCCATCACCAAGGCGCTTCCACTGGCATTGTCTTCCATGCCCTCAGCCACGCAGGCGGTATCACACACCCCTACGCAGCGGCTGTCTAAGTGCCCCTCGATGATCACAATCCCTAAGGGATTACCCGCCTCATCGGTGGTCACTCGACCCGGTAGAACGGCAACGATGTTCTTGTGACGCGTTACCCCACAAATGCCTTGATCAAACTGCAGGAAACTCACCTCCAAACGGTCGTTGTTCTCCTGATCGAATTTCTCAAACATGCGGCGCGACCATCGGCGGGCAGCGCCAAAGCCTCGGGTATCGGAGAGGGTATCAGAACTCGTGTGGCGGGTCTCAAAGGTGCTCATCCGAAGCAGGTAGGAATACATCGAATCCGGGTTGATGCGATCCGTGAGCTCCGCCGCAATGTCGTACGGGCTGCTCGCATTGCCGGCGTTGTAGTCTTGCGGATTGTAGTTGCCCTCCAGGATCTCGGTGACCACGGGGTTCTTGAAGTGAATGTTCTGTTGTGCAAAGACCGCAGTAACGGCGAAAAACAGACTTAGCGTCAATAATCTTCTCATAGGTAAGCGATTAGATTCGAAAGGATGAAGCAAAATACGAGAAAGAATGTTTAATAAAGAACGGGATATACTTTCGCAGCCATGGATACATCTACCGCACCAAAAGCATTGCAGCAATTCCTGATCACTTCTCGCATGGAGGCCATCAGCTTTCTCGTACTTGTATTGATCGCCATGCCGCTGAAGTATGGGATGGACATGCCCTTGATGGTGAAGTACGTTGGCTGGGCGCATGGGGTGCTGTTCGTTGCCTACGGCATTCAGCTGTTGTACGTGGCATTTAAACTGAAATGGGACGTGCTTTGGGTCATCTACGGTGGCGTGGCGGCGTTGCTTCCCTTTGGTCCGTTCGTTTTTGAACGTTGGTTGAAGAAGCAGTAAGCTTAAGGTAAAAGCAAGAGTTCTTCAATCTCACCCGGTTGTTGATCGAAGATGGTATAATGGTCATCCGCATTTCGATATCCAAACCGCAGTCCACCTTCCGCCTTCTCAAGTCGAATGGTCATCCAACCATCCACTACCTGCAAAACCGCGTCGTCTTCGAAGTACCGTGCTGATGAGGCTGGGTCGAAGCGCAAGGTGTCGTTAAGGGTACTTCCTTCTATGCTCAACTCAAAAACCATCGAGGTGTCCGATGCCGAATTGACCAGCACCACACGATGATTGCCATCATCCCCCGTATAGAGAGTATCCAGGTCCTTGAAAAAATCCGTTCCATCCGTTTGCCTCAAATCCTTCTTTACAAGCTCATGGATCATATCCGGGTCGCTGCCCACGCGTTTCGACTCCCGAATCTTCATGCAGTGCGTAGCATAATCAAGTTCCGGTTCTGCTACATGAGCTACCCAATAGAGTTTTCGGGGTTCCTGTAACACCTTGAGCGCTCTGCCTGAGATGTATATACTGTTGTTCTTGTAGCCAAAAGAGCCATAGGTATTCTGTAATCCACCTTCAAATGAACAATCGCCGTCTTCGTCAATAGAGAGCATAGAGGCAAAGCGTCGCTCATTCTCACGCACCTCTGGATTCATGTTGACCCATTCACCGATGAATGCTGGGTGATCTTCTATAGGGGAAACATCGTCCGGCTGCTTTTGGCAGGCAATAGCCGTCACAAAAAGGAAAAGAATTGCTGCGAACCTGGCGTACACGGCTGTAAGATAGCGATTTAACCGCAATCCGTCCTTTTAATACGCAAGAAATCTAATCGAAGCCGACCGACTTAGAAGCGCTGGACCACCCTCAAGAGGTAGGTCAACTCTTCTGGGCTGTATTCGGCAGCACGCCACACATCTGGCAGCTCTTCCCCTCCAAAGGCCTTTCGACCGTACGATGAGATCAGCACACCACCTTCCTCAAGGTAAAGCTTGTAGGCCACTTGATCGCCTGTGCTTCCATCTGGGTTGAGGTATTGGATTGTGCTTTCCATGTAATACAACTCCCCTTCCTTGTCCCAATACCGCCAATGCTGTTCCCGCTTTTGCGCTTGCTTGATATCGAGGTAGAGCCGAGCAGTATCCCCTTCATCCAAACCAACGACCTTCTTACCCTTCCAGCCTAAGGTATCGACCACATGTTTTTCCTCGGTGAGGGCATCGTTCTCATCTGCGAGTTTGCGTAGATCATCCAACGCTGCCTCTAAGGGCTCCAACAAAAAATCGCGGTCTTGCTCTGGCAGGTTTCGAAGAATCGAAGGCTCGTCTTCTTTCGCTTGCTTCTCTTCATCACAGGCAGTTGCTATGACTAAAACCAATAGTATGATCCACCACTTTCTCATCCGATGATGTCCTTTACACGTTCTGCAATCTGCACCGCGTTGGTAGCCGCGCCTTTTCTGAGGTTGTCTGCCACCACCCACATGTTCAGGGCGTTCGGACGTGAAGTATCTCTGCGGATGCGACCCACGAAGACCTCATCCTTCCCCTCCGCATAGAGCGGCATCGGGTAGGTATTGGTGTCGGGTAGGTCCTGAACTTTGATGCCGGGGGTTTGCGCCAGCATCTTTCGGACAGCATCCAGCTCAAATGGCTTGCGCGTTTCTACGTTCACCGCCTCACTGTGTCCGCCTTTCACCGGCACGCGCACCACCGTGGCAGTCACTTGAATGGATGGATCACCTAGGATCTTGCGGGTCTCATTGACCAGCTTCATCTCCTCTGAAGTGTTTCCATCCTCATCAAAATCACCCCCATGCGGCAGGCAATTCATATCGATCGGATAGGGATAGACCATGGCAGGCTTCTCCCCTTTGCGCTCGCCATCGAGCTGTTCCAACGCGGCCACTCCCGTGCCGGATACACTCTGGTAAGTAGAGATCACCAAGCGTTTAATACCAAAGTTTCGGTGGATATCGCGTAGGGCCAAGACCATTTGGATGGTGCTGCAATTGGGGTTAGCGATGATTTTATCCGCCGCGGTCAATTGGTCACCGTTGATCTCCGGTACCACCAGTTTGATGTGCTCATCCATTCGCCATGCAGACGAATTGTCGATCACCACCGTACCCGCATCAGCGAACTTGGGCGCCCACTCCTTGCTGGTTGCACCGCCAGCAGAGAACAATGCGATGTCTGGCTTTGCAGCCACGGCTGCTTCCAGTCCGACCACCTGGTGTTTTCGTCCGCCGAAGGTGATCTCCTTCCCTAAACTTCGTTCACTCGCCACCAACAAAAGCTCCGTGATCGGAAAGCTGCGCTCTGCCAAGACCCTCATCATTACGGAACCGACCAAACCAGTAGCCCCTACAATTGCGATTTTCATTAATTCCCTGCTTTCAATTCTGGGCCAAATTTATCACATTTCGGGTGCTGATTTTCCCCAAAACACAAGGGTTATGAAGTACATGCTCGGATGGATGCTGCTGCTGCCGATGATGGCGGCCGGACAACTTTATGATGATTTCTCAGATGGTAACCTTCATGCCGATCCAATTTGGCATGGAGACACCCACTTGTTTGAGGTGAATACCGCCTCAGAGCTCTGGCTGAATGCCCCCGCCGTCTCCGGAAGTGCCTACCTCTCGACTCCCTCTAGTGCGGTGGATACCGCTTCCTGGTCCATCGATGTGCGGATGGCGTTCAACCCCTCATCGTCTAACTACGCAGATATCGTTTTGATGAGCGACAGCGCTGATCTAAGCACGGCGTTTCATGGCTACTTCATTCGGCTGGGGGGCGCGTCTGATGAAGTCAGCCTATGGAGAAAAGACGGCGAACAAACGGTCGAGCTGATCGATGGCTTCGATGATATATTGGATGAAAGCGCGGTAGAAGTGCGTGTGCACGTTGAACGATCGAACTCCGGCGAGTGGCAGCTTTGGGCAGATACTGGAAGCATCGGAAACTTCGTGCTGCAAGGAAACGCGGTAGATGAAACCTACACCTCTAGCGCCTACTTCGGAGTCAAGACTTCCTACACGTCTACCCGATCAGATAAATTCTTTTTCGACAACATCTCCGTTACCGGAGCTGCCTATGCCGATACCCTCGCGCCACAATCGGAGCTGGTGCATGCAGTTTTTGAAGACAGTCTATGCTTGCGTTTCTCGGAACCCATTTCACCAGAAGTGCTGCAGTGCACCTCTTGTTTTCAGGCAGGACGAGGCGAGCGGCAACCCAATGCTCTTCGCTTTAAAGCAGCATCCGAACAAGAACTTATACTCGGTTTCGAAATGGGATTTAAAGAAGGTCAAAGGCTGCCGTTGCGCATAATAGGAGTGGCAGATCATGCCGGAAATACCGACACCTTGCGTTCTTCGTTCACGTTCTACCAAAATGCCGCCATTGAGCCGGGCGACCTCATCATTCACGAATTCATGGCAGACCCTGAACCACCTCTGGGGCTTCCGAATGCAGAGTACGTGGAGCTCTTCAACCGCTCGGACCGTTTCATTGCCTTGGACGGATTAGAACTCTCTGACGCATCATCCACCGGAACCTACCGCGGAAGTTTTGTGCTTCCTCCAGCCGGATATGTCATCCTTTGTGCAAGAGACGATAGCGCAAGCCTTGCGTCATTTGGAAGGGTTTGTGCGCTGGATGGCATGCCCACCCTGAACAACAGCTCAGACAGTTTACGCATCAGCCTTGGCGGGGTGGTGCTGGATGAGCTGGGCTACGACCGAAGCTGGTACCGAAACGACACGAAGGATGACGGCGGATACAGCCTAGAGCGCATTCAGCCGGATCATCCGTGCTCCGGCGCATTCAACTGGATGGCCAGTGCTGACGTACGCGGAGGAACGCCAGGGGCGCAGAACAGTGTTCACGATGATCGTGCAGATCGCTTTGGGCCGAGGGTTACTGCAGTGGAAATCACCGATGCACAGACCGTCCGCATACAAACCGATGAGGCCTTGTCGTCCAACGCGTTCGAACAGGTCTTTCGGATCGATAGCCTCGGCTGGGTCGATAGTGTATCCTATCATTCAGGAGAGACCCAGGTTTCCTTGCATTTGAACCAAGCCTTGGTGAAAGGCTTGCCCTACACATTAGAAGTGACGGAGCTGCGCGACTGCTTTCTAAATCGCAGCGACACCAGCATTCGCATCGCCATCGGCTTACCTGCGAGCTTGCATGATTTGGTGTTTTCAGAGTTGCGGCCCGTACCGGCAGCTGGTGCATTACCCCCTGCGGAGTACGTGGAACTTTACAACCGAACAGATTTTGTGCTGACGACGCATGGGTTGCGTGTTTCAGACGCCAGCAGTGGGAGCGACCTACCCAATGCCTTGATCTGGCCGAGGCAGCACGTGCTTTTGGTGGATGACGGGGATGCCAATGCATTTGAGGCAGTGAACACCCTTGCCCTTGGTACCCTGCCATCCCTCAACAACACGGAAGACCACCTTTACCTTCACCGCTATGATACCCTCATAGATGCGGTACACTACTCCGCTGACTGGTTCCATCCAGAGCGACCTACGGCGGAAGGTTGGTCGTTGGAACGCACGTCCATGAACGACCTCTGTGGAACCCATAGAAACTGGACATCGAGCGCCTCACCCGATCAAGGCACACCCGGACTGCCGAACAGTTTGGAAGAAACCGACGTTAGTGAAGAAAGCGAGCTACATCTCTACGTTTCATCTCCTACCGAGGTAAGGTTGCGCTTGGAGGAGCAGATCGACACGTCTGCTGCACGCCTAGCGCTGATCGATGGAAGGATCCACTCAACCGAGCTCGGTGATGCACCTGATGAGATCCGAGTTCTATTGTCGGATTCCTTGTCCATGGGAAAGACAATCGAGGTTTCTCTGACTGCAGTCCGGTGCGACAGTGTGTTGATAGATAAGCAAGCCTCCACCTATTTACCGAAGCCAACAGACGTGGTGATCAACGAGGTCCTGTTCAACCCCAGGGGTGATGGTTCGGATTACGTGGAGTTATACAACCGAAGTGTATTTCCCATAGACCTGAGCGGATGGTCCTTACCGAAGTGGGTCGATGACAGCCTAGCGCAAGATCACCTCCTTTCAGACACCCAGCTGCTCCTGCTCCCAGACGGCTACCTCGCATTCACGGAAGACCGAGAAGACGTCCGCTCCAATTATCCATTCAGTCCAATTGAACGCCTCCGATCTGTTGTCCTTCCCAGCTACCCCAACGATGCAGGCACAGTTATGTTGAGCACTCCATGGGGGCTTACGATCGACCGCTTTGATTACGATGCATCGATGCATTTTGAGCTATTGGACGACCCCGATGGCGTGGCGCTGGAGCGGATTCACCCAGACCTTCCCAGCAACGATCCGAGCGCATGGACCTCCGCCGCATCCTCAGACAACCATGGTACGCCGGGCTATGAGAACAGTCAACTCGCTGCTTTAAGTGAATCAGGTTCCGTGGTTTCCCTCAGTCAGCAGAGCCTTTCGCCCGATGGGGATGGTTTTGAAGATGTCTTACTTGTTGAGTACGCGCTTTCTTCTCCGGAGGCACAGCTCAATGCACAGGTCTTTTCAGACGAAGGTGTTCTGGTTCACCGCATCGCCTCCAACTTATTGGTGGGGCGGGCTGGCGCGCTGGCTTGGGATGGCGTACTTGAAGACGGCAGGAGGGCTCCCACCGGCATTCATATCCTCCTGGTAGACGTCTTTCACCTCAACGGAGGAAGCGAACGCTATAAGCTGCCCTTTGCGGTTCGATACGCGAGATAGGCCATTTATTAATTTTCAGGTAACAGTTGTACTCCGGACACTTACCACCTTTGCACCCAAATGCATTATTGATTTACTTTATGAAAAAGATTTTACTCTCTGGTTTAATGATGGCCTTTGGCCTAACCGGGTTTGCCCAATGGTCAATCACGACCTTAGGCCCGACCACAGACACCATCACATTTGACGCAACTTTTCCAGGTGTGAATAACGGGGTTTACGCTGGTGATGGTTTTTCACCAACGCCGTCCGTTGGTCAACTGGATTCCGACGCTTGGAAGGTATCAGGCCTTCAAGACGGACAGGGTTATTTTGGTGCTACACACATCAACAATGATTTTGCAAAAGGAGGCTCAGCGGGTGGTATCACAAGTGGCGGTCTCTACTCTTTTGAGCCCACTGCTGGAGACAGCGCTTTTGGTATTCAACCAACAGGAAGTGATTGGACGCCAGGTACGGTAGTTCTCCGTATAATCAACAACACCGGTTTTGCTGTTGATTCATTTTTCGTTTCATATGAATTGAATGTGAACAACGACGCAGATCGTGGAAATGACTTTAATCTTGGTTACGCTGTAAATGACTCTGTGAACTTCACTTTTCCAACCAGCTTGGAATATACTTCGGTTGAGGTCGGACTGTCTACCGTGAATTGGACCCAGACTGTTTTATCGGCAGGCATCATTGCAAATATTCCGGATGGAGACACCCTATACCTTGCGTGGGATGGCGACGATGCTGTTGGTGGTGGATCTCGAGATGAGTTTGCGATTGACGACATCGTTGTTCGCATGGATACGGGTTCTTCCGGTTCTGTAACACCTCCTCCAGCCACTCCTGAATATCCAATTGCAACGATCAATACAGAAGACGCTAACGGCGTTGCTGACTCACTTGGAGTACAGTGCTTCACTCGTGGTGTAGTAGTTGGTGTTGATTTTCGTGGTGGTAATGGATATGAGTTTTACATCATGGACACCCTGGGAGGACAAGTGAACGGTATCAACGTGTTTAGCTTTAACGATGTAGATGGATACGTAGTTGAAGAAGGTGACTCTGTTCTGCTCAGAGGCGAGGTGGGCCAGTTTAATGGTTTGACCCAACTGGAGCCAGATTCAATCGCATTGTTGAGCCAAAACAACCCAATCCCTGATACGGCTTTGGTAACAGCGTTGAACGAATCAACGGAAGCTACTTTGGTTCGGTTTGAAAACGCAGAAATCACCGCGATCAACTTTGGAGCCAACTATACGCTCGTAAGCGGACAGGATACCATCGTAATGCGCATCGATAGCGATACCGATGTGGAGGACTCCTTGTCCTTGAACATTGGCGACTCCATCTGCTGGTTAGTGGGTATCGGCGGTCAGTTTGATGGCAGCAACCCTTACACCTCTGGTTACCAAGTATTCCCTCGCTACTACACTGACGTGGATATCAGCTGCTTCGGACAGACACCACCTCCTCCTGCTCCAGTTGTTCCGTTCTACCCCATCGCAGACATCAACAACGACGATGCTAACGGTGAGCCTGATTCTTTGGGCGTTTATTGCTGGACAACCGGTGTTGTGTTGGGTGTTGACCTGGATGGAAACACTGGCCTGAGCTTTACCCTCTGGGATGAAGAAGGCATCAACATCTGGAACTTCGCCGATGTAGACAACTACGTGGTAACCGAGGGAGACTCACTGATGATCCGTGGTGAAGTTGACTTCTTCAATGGACTCACAGAGCTCTTCCCTGATTCCATCGTTGTATTGAATCAAGGTAACCCTGTTCCAGAACCAATGGAAGTAGACGTGCCTTCGCAAAGCACCGAGTCTGAGCCGATCATCATCGAGAACGTTCTTGTCATCGATACCGCAGATTGGCCGACACCAGGTGGTTTCTCTTCTAACGTTGACCTGCTTACGTGTGACGGTGACACCATCACCATGCGCATCGATACCGATACAGAGGTAGATGAAGAGTGGCCAGATGCACCGTTGGGTTACTTCACCGTGAAGGGAATCGGTGGTCAATATGACAACAGCGCCCCTTACTTGGATGGCTATCAGATCTTCCCAATGTTTGGAACGGATATTACCCCAATTGAAGAGCCAATGGCGCCTTCTTTGGTTATCAATGAATTGATGGCGGATAACCAAAGCGCTATCGACGATAACGGTGACTTTGATGACTGGATCGAGTTGTTCAACACAGGAGCAGAGCCTGTTGAATTAGCTGGTCTTTACCTAAGTAATGTTCCTGGTAACGCCATGTTGTATCAGATCCCTGAAACAAATACCGATGAGGTTGCCGCAGGCGGTTACGCATTGATTTGGGCCGATAATGAGCCAGCACAAGGCGACTTGCATACCAACTTCACCTTGGATGCGGCTGGTGGTTATGTGAGCTTGGCCTACGCATACGGGTGTAGCGCAATGCGTGTTGACTCCGTTGAATATACTGCACTTGGTGCAGATGAGTCCTACGGTCGCGAAAAAGACGGCCTCGAGTTGTGGGTGGTATTCAATCAAAGTACTCCTAACAGTGAGAATTTCTGGCTGAGCGTAGAAGAAGTGAACGATGGGAGCTTAAAGGCGTGGCCAAACCCGAACGCGGGAGGAATCCTCTTCTTCAGCGAGCGCACTTCCTTTGAGCTGTACAGCATCACCGGACAGTTGGTCTTGAAGGCGAGCAACACGGTTGCTGCTGACCTCTCAAATCTTGACGCTGGAATGTACCTCTTAAAGGCTGACTCAGGCGATACCTTCAAGGTGATCGTTGAGTAAGCAACACAGACAAACTTGACGTTTGAAGCCCTTCCGATCGTTCGGGAGGGCTTTTTCATTTTCACGGGTTCAATCAACCATCACGTCTTGTCCTTGTTTCAATAGTGATGGAGATGATCAGCAGAGATGAAGTAGTAAAGCGCCTGAGACCGACACTCGGACTCAAGGCCAGTGCATCTGAAATAGAATCGTTTCAGAACGAGGTGCTGCGACCCATCCTGAAGTTTCAAAACGACCTGCTCATCGCGCTTACTAAACACTACTTGATCCGGCATCACCGAAACTTTAATGCACTTAAGCTCAGCGCCCAAGAAACCGTGCTGACCCAAGCGGCCAAACAAGACCCGGAGTTCAGAAATCAATTGATTTACCCTGTGGTTAGCCTGCTCACCGCAGAAGAGTTATTTCTCTATCACGAGCATCGTGCAGAGTTCAACAAGCGCATCGCACAAATGGCAACAGAACGTGTAAAAAGTCAGCTGGAGCGGCTCTATTGAGGGATAAGCTACTCGCTTACGCGACGAAAGTCTAGCTTGTCAAAATGAAAGTCATAGTTCGGCAATTCCACGGTGAAGCCGGAGGCTTCTTTACCCTTCATTTCGAAGCTTATGACCCCAAAGGTCAAGAACGGATCTTGATGATCCCAACGGAAGGCATGATCGTCCCAAGAAGAAAGGGCTCCGGTAAAGAGGGTTGATGCTGGACTAAAGGTCAACGATAGCCCCTCACCCTTCCGTTCCACCTTCGCATCTCCGTACATTTCATCCCGGTACACGCCAACATAAGCATCGAGCTTCGCTAGCTTGGGATCTTCCTTTTTAGTGTTGAGTCGTGCCTCTTTCTCCGCTGCTTCACGGTCATCAGAGCGCTGCTTGAACGCGAGGAATTGTTCAAGCCTCGTGTCAAATGGTCGGCCCATAATTGCATCAATGGCTGCGTACATCATCATGGTCGGCACCGAGCTCATGTCGTTGGTCAATACCACGATGCTGAGCGCTTCCTCTGGCACTAGAACTGCCTTGGTGATGTAGCCTGGTAAGCCTCCACCATGGTGAATCACCTTTCTTCCGTTATAGTCCATAACAAACCATCCTTGGGCATAGCCTTTGAAATGCGTTCCATTCTGTTCGTCAAAGGCTCCTGTGCCAAGTGGAGTGTGCAATGCCCAAATCTTCTTCACTGTTGTAGGACGCAGAAGTGTATCACCCTTCCAGACCCCATCTGCCAACCAGAAGCTCAGCCAGGTGTTCATATCACTGGCACAGGAATTCAAAGCTGCCGTAGCACCGCTGTTCTCATAAGAGAGGGTGAAGATCTCTTCTCCGCTCAGATGCGGTTTAGCGAAGTTTGGATCTGTGATCAATTGCTCATAGGAAGAGGTCGTTCGCTCCATCCCAAGTGGCTTTAGGATACGCTGCGTGATGAAGCTATCCCAAGACATACCGCTGACGGCTGAAATGACCTCACCTGCTGTCATGAACATCAGGTTTTGGTAACCAAATTCAGAACGAAACTCATAGCTCGGCGCACGGTGCCGAATTCGGCGTACGGCTTCGGTACGTTCATATGCACTGCCATACCAAAGCAAATCTCCATCAAAAGTGATGAGCCCACTGCGGTGGCAAAGCAGGTCTTCAATGGTCATGTGTTCGGTTACGTAGGGGTCATGCATCTCAAACCAAGGCAGGTGTTTGACCACCTTATCGTCCCACTTCAGTTTACCGTCATCCACCAGCATACCGATCGCTGCTGCGGTATACGCCTTGGAAAGCGACGCAATGGCGTACATCGTCTCGAGGTCTACTTCCGTTTGATCGGTTTCTTTCCCTCGCTCACCCCAAGCTCCAGAAAAAATCACCTCGCCCTCTTTCTGAACAATCATGGTCATGGATGGAAGATTGAAGGATTCAACCGCCTCTTCAGCAAAGGATTCAAACTGTTTCGGATTGAAGGTTCCTTGGGCACTAACGCCTGCAATCGAAAGGCCGAGCATCAGCAAACTTGACCACATTGACCTACTTAGATTCATTCTAGCGCTTTTTAAAGATGAGTTTATGGAGCAAGAATAAAAAGAAAAGGCCACCCTTTGGAGGCAGCCTTTTCTGAGGTTAGCAGGTATAGCTTATTGTTTGATCAGCTTCAAGTTGCCTTCTCCCTGAGGAGTTTGCATTTGAATAAAGTAAATCCCATTGTTGAGATCACTTAGATCAAGCACTTCCAAGCCAGAAGAGCTGCTCAAAGTGCGCACTACTCTTCCGGTTGCATCCATAACATGGATGAACGCTTCTTTCTGATAATCTGGCCAGCTGAATTGAACTAGACCGTTTGTTGGGTTCGGGTAAAAATTAAAGCTGCTCGCTACTGGATCAGCGATACCAACATTCTGGATGTTGATGGTAGCAGAACCCTGACAACCATATTCATCGGTCACCGTAACGGTGTAGATCCCGTTCTCCGTAACGGTGATGGTCTTGGTGTCTTGACCGGAGCTCCAAGCATAGCTATCGTAGCTTCCTTGAGCAGTTAAGTTGATGTTTCCGGTGCTGGTGTAGCCCTCACCAAACGTTGGTGTTGGTGTTGGGCGATCAACCACGGTAAACTCGCCAGAAGTTCCACACCCGTTGGCAGCTACAGCATCTAGCCAGTAGGTACCTCCCTCATCAACGGTGAAGGAAGAGCTAGACTCAAGCACCGTATTCAGATCGGTTACATTACCCCATTCATAGCTCGTGTATGCGTCTGCCGTAGTTACGGTTACCTCGTCGCCTTCGCAAAGGTCAATGGTGCTCGAAGGGATGAACGTTGGTGGCGCCTCTGCTTGAACGGTAAGGGTCATGGTGTCTGAACCGATGCAGCCATTTGGAGCCTCATAGGTGACCCAATACGTTCCGGCCTGATCTACCGTGGTGAAGATACCGGTGGCTCCATTGAACCAGGTTATATCTATCCCACCTTGCAGGTTAGCCAACAAGGTATATGGCAACACTTCTGGACAAACGGTATCATCTGGAACATCGTACTCTGGTGTTTGAAGCACGGTGATATCAACCGGACCTTGTCTGAAACCACATAGCGTTAATGTATCAAAGATGATAACAGTATACTCGCCAGAGCTGTCTACATTGATGGTTTGAGAGGTCTCCCCATTGCTCCATAGGTAACCGATTTCAGGATCGGTTGGCAGAGCCGATAAAACAACAGGCGCATCTGCGCTACATAGCGTAGTATCATTGCCTACGAGAGAGGTGCCCATCGGCTTATCTGGTCCGTAGCAACCATAGATACGAAAAGCCACACCCGAATCAGCTACAGCAAGCGCTGCACAATCATAGAAGGGGGTGTAGGAAGTACATCCTGTGGCAAAACCATTTCCCGGGTTAGCCCACATGGCAGCTTCGCCGTTCAGGGTCTCTTCGCGCGTCCAGTACCACTGGCCACCACCGCCGCCAAAGTCCTTTCGGGCTGAACCCACCAACCAATAACTACCTGCTGATAGACTGATAGGGCTACCAACCCAATTCGGCGTAAGCCACCCGTCGCCGTTTCCATCTACATCCGTTTGGATGGTGTCCGTGAAGAGCAGTGTACCAAAGGAGCCATTATCATTCTCATAAATTGAAATGATCGCACCCGCTTCCGTAATGGCGTTAGCGGAGTAGCTTCCATAGAGGCGGATAGAGTCAATCCACCAATCCTCCCCTGCTGGAACCGTGAAGTCGTCAGCAATGTAGGTGTCATAGATGTCGTTTACGGTTTCAAAATCTTGTGCCGCAGAACCTCCTGTTGGCGTCACGATAGGATCGAACAACACAACCTGTGCAGTCGATAGCCCAGCAACACACAAGAGAGACATCAAGGAAAGTAATCGTTTTTTCATACTCAATCGTTTTTGTTTAGATGGTAAATGGAGCGGAGTTAGGGCCGCCCCTTTGGTTAAAATTCAATCATTGCTAATCTGTAATCACTAAAACTTGTTGCCCAACACCCTCTGGTGTTCGGTAGTGGATCACGTACTGACCGGCATCCAATCCGCTAAGGTCAACCAACTGTTGGTTGGAGGTAGCATTGAAGTTCGCTACGGTCCTACCCGCGATGTCATAGATCACAGCCGAAGCTTCGTTTACCCATTGCTGGGGCCAAACAACATTTACTTCGCCGTTGCTCGGGTTTGGATACAGACGGACCTTGGCTGCAATCACATCGGCTACACCCACGTTGATCACGTTGAAGGTCTTGCTTCCTTGACAGCCATACTCATCGGTAACGGTAACGGTATAGAGTCCATTAGAAGAAACGGTGATGCTTTGGTTGCTGCCACCTGTGCTCCAATCGTAGGCTTGGTAACCTCCATCAGCCGTGAGTACCATGTTGCCTGTGCTCGTCTCAGCGGAAGAAGTCACTCCTGGCACAGGGGTTGGTCGCTCTGTGATGTATGCTGTATCGGTTATGTAACAGCCATCCAACGAAGTGCCGCTCACTGCGATTGCTTGGCCATAGGTAACCGTTGCTGAACTGCCCGTTGAAATGGTGATCCAGTTCAAACCGTTGAAGAGCTGCCACGTGTAATCGTTCAAGAACTCTGAAATGGAAACTTCCACCTCATCGCCATCGCACACGTCAAACGCAATGCCCGGACTAAAGGTTGCACTAGAAGGAGCCACAGACAAAACGGCTTCATCCGAAAGCGAACAGCCCGTAACAGTGTCTTCAATGGTTAGTGTATACGTTCCCGCGCTTTGTGCTGCGAAGAAGATGCCTGAAGAGCCATCAGGCCAGATATTGGTGCAGTTCGCACAGCTGGCGGACGGGGCTTGAAAGATAAATGGCAGGTCGTTTTCGCAAACCAATGTGTCGTTCAACTCAGGCTGTGATACTTGCACCACATTCACATTTGAGGTCAGCACCACCTCAACTGCACATGCTGTTGCGCCATTGTCTACTGTTACGCTATACGAACCGGTTGAGTCCACCACAAAGGTGGTTCCTGTGGAGCCGTCAGGCCATTCGAAGTTCGAAGAACTGTAGGTGCTGGAAACAGAGAGGGTAACGCTTTCACCCACACACACACTGGTGTCTGTTGGCGTGATCGATGCCTGACCACTCGCCAAACAACCATAGATTTGATAAGCATAGCTTGAATCTGTTACGGTAGCCAAGCAGGTCACCAAGGGAGCCCAGTTGTTGCACAGGTTATATCCACCTCCTGGGTTCCTCCAATGAGATGGGTCTGAAGAAACCAGTTCAGGAATACGCAGCCAATACCATGGCACAGCAGAGGTATATAGGCGAACACTCAACCAATACTTGCCCGCGCTGAGTGAGATCGGACTGTTGAGGTATACTTCTAAGTCCTGGTCATTGTCAGGATCACCGTCCGCAACCGTGTCTTGCGCTACGAGTGTCCCTGGCTGTCCGTTGTTATCGTTGTAGATGGCTACAATGGTTGGAACCAGTGCTGGCGGGGAGAAAAAGTTGTACGTACCTAAAGTGATAACGCTATCGATGTTCCAGGTCTCCCCCGCCGGAACCTCAAAATCATCTGCGCCCTCCGTATTGAAATTGGCTTGAGAGGGGTTATCATGCGTGCGACACAGAATTCCACCCGTACCAACGTTTGCCGTCTGATCATAAAGCAAGGTTTGGGCGTATCCTCCGAACGCAAAAAATCCCGTGGCAAGGAGCGAGAGTAGTAGTTTTTTCATAGGTAGTCTAACTAACTGAAAGGTGAATATAGGACTTTCATCGAAACTTTTAACGCTTTGGTCTGATTCAACCAAATTTTTGTCGGCCTGTTATAGTAAGTGATGCAAGTAATTTGGTGTAAACGCGACTTTCGACTCTCCGACCACGAAGGCTTGCTGGCGGCGATGGAGAATGAAGTGCAAACCCTCTTGATCGCACTTGTTGAACCCTTGCTCCAAGACGACCCCCACTACAGTAATCGGCATTGGCAGTTCATCGCTGAGAGCGTGCATGAAATGAACGCACAACTCGCTCCGTTTGGTGCTAAACTCCACCTACTCGCAGCCGATGCGGTGCCTTTCTTCCAATGGCTGTTCCTGCACCACGGAGTCAAACAGCTACTTTCTTACGAAGAAGTCGGGATCGAAAAAACCTATCACAGAGACAAAAAGGTAAGAGCCCTGTGCGATGACGCTGGGGTAACCTGGACGGAGTTCCCGTATGGTGGAGTGGTGCGGGGCGCTAACCACCGAGTTGGGTGGAAACAGCATTGGAAGGAGCGTATGGAAGCCCACATCCCTGAGATCGATTTAGGACAAATCTCTTTTGCTGAACTGGATGAAACTGCTTGCCCCTTTGAAAACTATAGCGCCCCACATGACACAACGGCTGAATACAAGATGCAGAAGGGTGGTAGAGCCCGTGCAGAGGAATGCCTTGCGAGCTTTTTGGCACATCGTCATGAGAAGTACCCACAACACATTTCTAAGCCCTTGCTCGCACAAGAGAGCTGCAGCCGGCTATCGCCTTACCTCGCGTGGGGAAACGTATCACTTCGCGAGGTATGGCAAGCAACGAAGCAGCAAGCTGGATTCTCGATCCGCTTCTTTCAGAGCAGACTCAGCTGGCACGATCACTTCATCCAGAAATTTGAGTCAGAGCATCAAATGGAATACCGCGCGGTGAATCGTGGATACGATGAGGTACGAACGGAGTATGATCCAGAACTCTTTGAACGCTTCTGCGCAGGGCGAACCGGATTTCCTTTGGTAGATGCATGCGTGAGGTGCCTAGCGGCCACTGGTTACCTCAATTTTAGGATGCGTGCGATGCTCGTGAGCTTTTGGACCCATCACCTTTGGCAGCATTGGCGCCCACTGGCAACATGGTTGGCTGCACAATTCTTGGATTTTGAGCCGGGTATTCACTATGGGCAAATCCAAATGCAGTCAAGCATGACGGGGATCAATACGGTGCGGATCTACAATCCCGTTAAGCAGTCATACGAGCACGACCCGGATGGGAAGTTTATACGTGCCTGGGTACCGGAACTGGCGAACATTCCAACCAAC
Organism: uncultured Flavobacteriales bacterium; assembly: GCA_913057205.1. Taxonomy (GTDB): domain Bacteria; phylum Bacteroidota; class Bacteroidia; order Flavobacteriales_G; family Salibacteraceae; genus SHAN690. The sequence goes on along the minus strand of CAJXNO010000009.1, from coordinate 61,642 downwards.
CTGATTCATGAGCCATGGAAGGTCACCTCTTTCGAGCGCATTGCTTACGGTATTACCTACAGCTACCCGGACCCCGTGATAGATATTGAAGAAAGCGGCGCATTGGCCAGAGCACGCTTGTGGGGACTGCTGAAATCTCCGGCGGTTTTGGCCGATAGATCACGCGTATTGAAACGCCATGCCTTTCCGGGAAGAAAAGCGATTGAATAAGGAACCAACAACTGCGGCTCGTGCTGCGTTATGGTTCTTTAAGAACGCATTCTCGTTTTTCAGATTATCTTCGCCAAAACCACAGATTTCTCGTGTCAGAAGCCCTTGTAATCATACCCACTTACAACGAAAAAGAAAACATTGAACGCATGGTGCACAAGGTGTTTTCCCTGCCAGCAGACTTTGATCTGTTGATCGTTGATGATGGCTCGCCTGATGGTACGGCAGATATTGTGAAACGACTTCAAGCTGAATATCCTGACCGGCTTCATATCGAGGAACGAACTGGAAAGCTTGGCCTAGGCACCGCATACATCCATGGTTTCAAATGGGGGCTCCAACGCAGCTACGCATATTTCTTTGAAATGGACTGCGACTTCTCCCATAATCCCGATGACTTGGTGAGGCTTTACATCGCTGCGAAAGAGGGTGGCGCAGACGTGGCCATCGGATCACGCTATGTGCGTGGAGGCAAGGTAGAAAACTGGCCCATCGGGAGGATCTTGATGTCGTACTTCGCATCGGTCTACGTGCGCCTGGTGCTTTGGATGAACATCAAAGACACTACAGCAGGCTTCAAGTGCTACAGAAGGGCCGTTTTAGAAGCCATCGACCTAGACGGGGTGCGTTTCATCGGCTATGCTTTCCAGATCGAAATGAAGTACCGCGCTTGGCGCAAGAAATTCACCCTGATGGAAGTGCCGATCACCTTTACCGATCGCATTGCCGGTCACTCAAAAATGAGCACCGGCATCTTCAAAGAGGCGTTTTGGGGGGTTATGCAAATGCGTTTCATGATATGACGGCGAACCATACCCATCGCGCGCTCGTTTCCTTTTTCCTTATGACACTCATCGTTGCTTGCAGCGGCGAGCAATCCGAAGACCAAACACTCCAAGTACCCCAAGGAATAATTCCACCCGACAGTATGGCGCTCTTCATGGCCGATATTCAGGTGCTAGAAGCAGCAATACGAAGCAGAGAGGTAAGGAAGCAGAAGCTGCAGGATGAGGCTCGATTGGCCTACATCGGCTATTTTGATACCGCTGCGGTATCCAAAGATCGTTTCATGAAGAGCCTTGACCATTGGAAAAATGATTTCGGCATCATGGAAACGATCTATGATGATGCTATGGAGATCCTAAGCACGCGAGTGGCAAAGGAGAAAAAACAAGAAGAAGAAGAAGAAGGGGCGCAAACGGAAGGCGTCGCTAAGGATTAGTGGGCTGATCGGTACACCTCGGCTGTGTACTTGATGGCCTCATCGATCGAGCGGAAAGAAAATCCTAACTCACGTATTTTATCGTTGGAGTAAACATGCTTACGGTAGGCAGACTTCAAGTTTTCAGATGTGACGGAAAAAGGACTTACCCTCCACTTTTCCAAGAACGCCAGAACGCTCGCAACAAATCGAACTGGGCTAGCGGGAACCTTTGTAGACGGAGCAGAAGAGCCGTGTTCCATGGCGATCTTAGTGAAAAGCTCCTTGAAGCTTAAGTTCTCACCAATCAACAAGTGTTGACCTTTCAATGCCTGAGAGCCATTAGACAGCGCAACGCTGATCTCCGCAACATCACGCACGTCTACAAAGCCATTGCTGCCAGTTGGATAGAAGCGCATGCCTTTCTTTCCGGATAAAAAGATTGTGGTGCTGCTTTGTCCCCACTTGCCTGGACCGATCACCACCCCGGGGTTTACGATCACCGCATCCAACCCTTCCTGCACGCCCCGATGTACCTCCAGCTCAGCGTAACGCTTGCTGAGCGCATACGATGAACGCCCGCGATCGGAGGTCCAAACGCTTGCTTCAGTCAAAACCCCATCGATCTTCTGATCACCGATAGCGGCGGTGGAGCTGATGTAGGTCAACTTGATCCCTTTGACCAAGCACTGGTCTACCACATGCTGTGTCCCCGTGATGTTCGTCTCAAATACTTCTGCCGTATCTCCTGGGTCAAAGGAAACCATTGCGGCACTGTGGTAAACCCGTTCACATCCATCAAAAGCCACATGCAAGCTGGTTGGGTCGTTGATATCGGCATCCACCCAGGTATAGCTGCCTGAGCTTACATCATGGAATCGCAACAACTGATCGAGGGCGCCCGTAGCCGACTGAGGTCGCTTCAATAGCCGAAGGGTTTTCCCTTCCTTCAATAGCGCTAGGGCAATATGGGAACCGATGAGTCCGGTTGCTCCGGTGATGGCGATCATAAACGTTTATCAAATAGACATGTCCATTGACCCATTGTTCATAGGCCGGACCACTGGTTAAAGCCGCATTTCCGGGATGTCTCCTTCGATGATCAGTCGGCCCTCGGTAGCGTTTTTGATTTCCTCCACACTGACACCAGGGGCGCGTTCTACCAGCTTGAAACCTTTTGGAGTGATGTCCAACACCGCCAGGTTGGTGACCACTCGAGTTACGCAACGCACGCCTGTTAGCGGCAGGGTGCACTGGCGTAAGAGCTTCGACTCGCCTGCCTTGTTGGTATGCATCATGGCGACGATGATGTTCTTGGCCGAAGCCACCAGGTCCATGGCACCACCCATGCCCTTGACCATCTTTCCTGGGATCTTCCAGTTGGCAATATCGCCTTGATCACTGACCTCCATGGCACCCAACACGGTTAGGTCAACGTGCTGACCTCGGATCATAGCAAAGGAGGTGGAGGAATCAAAGAACACGGCACCCGGCTGAGCGGTGATGGTCTGCTTTCCTGCATTGATCAAATCTGGGTCTTCCTCTCCATCAAACGGAAAAGGCCCCATGCCCAACATCCCATTCTCCGACTGGAACTCCACGTCGATCTTGTCTGGAATGTAGTTCGCTACCAAGGTTGGAATGCCGATTCCAAGGTTCACGTAATACCCATCTTGAAGCTCCTGGGCAATTCGTTTTGCAATACCGTTTTTGTCTAATGCCATAGTGGTCAAATTTAGAGACTATCCCGCAATCTATTGCGCACGATCATAGCTGATGTAGCTTGAGGTGAAGATTTGATGAGATGTCGGAGCGTGAAGGATTCCAGAGGTACACAGACCAAGCTAGCGCGCGTCTTGTGTCTTCCTGTAGAAAGCGAACCAGCGAAGTTTTTAGCTTTCCATCCGTACCGTAGTCTGAAAGCTCTATCTGTTCGTAGCGTCCATCGCCAGCATTAAAGACCAAGAAGACCTCAGCGCACGCATTCACCTGAAGGTCCAAGTCAAGGTCAAGTCGCAACGCTCCATCGCCTTGCGCGATTTCTTCTTCCAGGATTGTAAGAAACTCTTGACTTCCTTGCTCTGAAATGCGCCTATCTTCAATAAAGTGACGTTGGTTGGTTGCCGCTGCTCTTTGATGGAAGCGATATGAGACTGACTGGCCTTCTGCCATCGCTTTATAACCTGCAGGTACCGGGCTTTCCTCGTTCAACAAGAGCACATCGAACCTGCTTGGGTCATCACCCTTACTCAACCGCTGCGGGATCAACGGGTGATCTTGTTGTCGCTGGATGAATGACCATGTGTAGGCGTAAGGGTATTCAATCCCAATCGATAAGTTACCCTCCTTCGCTTGATGTGCGGTAAGCAATTCTATCGCAGCCTCATTCAAGTAGGCCTCCTTCCAGAGAAAGCTCTTATTCCATTCCAAGGTGCTGGCTGTTGATGCAGTGAGAAGGAATGCTGTAACGGTTATTAAGGAACTCGCCCGCGGCATACCTTCGACTAAGCGCAGCGCCATAACGATGAACAAGAGCCAAAGGTGGAGGGCGGTTCTTCCCTCAGGGAAAGGCGTGTTCAACACCCAATGCTGCACTACCACACCCGCCCACAACAACAAAAGAATGACCAAAAGCCAAGGATTCAGTTGATTATCCTTGAATAGGCTTTGTGGCTTCATGCGACCCGCGCCGATCAACACCGGAACAAGCAGAACCACATAGACCCACGCCGCCCATGATGAGCCCGTCATCAAACCGACACTCTTCACTACCGTACTCGACCAAAGTGAGCTTCCTCCATAGTACAATACACCTGCCGAGTTCAGCTGAATACCATAGGCAACAAATACCGAAATGATCAGCAGAAAAACTACGGTAAACGTCAGCCTACTTGGTCTGACCTTATAGCTAACCAAGGCGCCAGAAAGCAGCACGAAGGGAAGGAGGTTTAGGTTAGAAAGCAGGAGCAGTGAGGCCACTAAAAGCCACCACCAATGCGCTCTCTGTTTGGCTTGGATCACCTTGTTCAGAAGATGAATACTCAATAGCATCATCGCCAACGACATGCCGTAGCCGCGTGACAGGGCAAAGAATTCCAGCAGCATGGGGCTAGCGCTCAGCACCACCAAGCCAGAAGAACGCAACATGCCGTTCTGCAATGGGCGAAGCAGTTGATACGCCGACCAAGCAAAGAGCGGCCAGCTCAAGACGTTTGGCAAGCGCAGGGCAAGGGTGCTGTCTCCAAAAAGTTGTATGCTGGCTGAGGACAGGATCGTATTGAGTAGGTGGTTGTTCGCCTCCCACCGTACCCAAGGGGTGAAGGATGAACATGACTGAATAAAAGCATTATAGGTGTAAGCCTCATCGGGCGTCACCTGAACTGCCCACGCTCGAAGGAATAGGAAAATGAGGATCAGTGCTGACCAGACCCAGGCAAACCATTTTGAAGCACGACTGTGGTTCACGGCCCTTTTTATTGGCGCTCCCGAACGGTTCGATTCTCTATGCGTTTCTCAAAGTGCTGCCCTTCGAAGATGCGTTGCACAAAGATTCCGGGTGTGTGGATATCATTGGGATCGAGTTCTCCCGCTGGAACAAGCTCTTCCACTTCTGCTACCGTGATCTTTCCAGCCATGGCCATGGCGTGGTTGAAGTTGCGTGCCGTAGCGTTGAAAATGAGGTTACCCGCCGTATCGCCCTTTTGCGCTTTCACAAATGCGAACGAAGCATTGAACGCGTGTTCTAAGATGTGTGGCTTCCCATCAAACCAGCGTACTTCCTTGCCGATGGCTACTTCTGTGCCGTATCCCGCCGGTGTGAAAAAGGCTGGAATGCCCGCTCCTGCAGCTCGACATCGTTCTGCCAGTGTTCCTTGTGGGATCAACTCCACATCCAATTCACCAGATAGCATTCGCTGCTCAAACAGGTCGTTCTCACCAACGTAGGAAGAGATCATCTTTTTAACTTGCTTTCGCTCAAGGAGCAGACCAAGCCCGAAACCATCAACGCCTGCATTGTTTGAAATACAGGTCAGGTTCTTGACGCCACTATCTCGAATGGCGGCTATGGAGTGTTCTGGGATTCCACAAAGGCCAAAGCCACCAAACATGATGGTCATGCCGTCAGCAATGCCCGCTATTCCTTCTTCTACTCCGTTTACAACTTTGTTGATCGCCATGGACTTTGTTTTTTATCAGTTTCCAAAGAGGTCTTCAATGTCGACATTGTCTTGATCAAAGGCATCAGAACCTCCCGTATTATCGCAATCGAAGTTATAATTTTTGAGGGTTTCTGGCACGTCGAACGGACGCTGAGGCACGTTGAGCAAACTGTCTTTCCATACCTTCTTCATATAGTAGCACCAGATCGGAAGCGCGGTGTTGGCGCCTTGACCCAACGAGGTGCGCGTAAAGCGAACACTTCGGTCTTCAGCTCCTACCCACACGCCCGTCACTAAGTCGGGTACCACTCCCATGAACCAACCATCTGAGTTCCCTTGGGTAGTTCCTGTTTTTCCAGCCACTTGAACATCCCATGGGATGCCATCATACCCGCGGTCTGGACGATCATAGTGCATCCGAATGGCCGTACCCGTTTTTTTATTCTCTGGTCCACCGCGCTCTCCAGCGGTAACTCCCATCATGAGGTCGAGCATTTTATACGCGTGCTCCTCACTCATCACTTCGTGGATCTCTTGGTCTGGCTCGTAGATCACAGTTCCGCCGTTGTCTTCTATACGCAGCAGGTAGATCGGCTCCATGCGCATACCCTTGTTCGCGAAGGTGCTATAGGCCGATACCATTTCGTGGAGGTTGAGGTCAGCCACGCCCAGTGCCAAAGAAGGTACCGGCTCAATGTGCGATTGAATACCACATTTTCTGGCGTAAGACACCGCTGCCTGCGGCGTAAACCGCTTCATGACCCACGCGGTGATGGTGTTCATGGAGTTCGCTAAACCATACTTCAAGGTTACCTCATAACCATAGTCGTCGCCTTCGTTCTCAGGCGTCCAGTCGCGCAGTAGGCCGTACTCTCCTTTTTTGAAGGTGTAGGGAATGTTCGGTACACGATGACACGCGGACAATCCCGCATCTAAGGCCAGGGCGTAGACAAATGGCTTAAAGGTAGATCCCACCTGGCGTTTGGCGAGGTACACATGATCGTACTCGAAGTGCTTGTGGTCAATGCCGCCTACCCACGCTTTGATGTGCCCGGTATGCGGATCCAAGCTCATCAATCCCGATTGCAAAAAGCTCTTGTAATAACGAATGGAGTCGTTCGGAGACATCATGGTATCGACCTCGCCTTGCCAAGAGAACACCCGCATGCGTACCGGCTGATCAAATACCACTCCGATCGAGTCCTCCGGAATCACCCGGATCGACTCTCCACAGTCTTCTGCCGAACATACCCAGTGATCTACACCATCGATGCTTTGTTTTTGAACGAAATCGCCCCGACGGTGACAGTTGTGACATTCTTGCCCGGTAAGTATCCGATACCGCGATGTCCTGCGGCGGGCCGTGTGCATCACTTGCTCTACTTCCTTATCCGAAAGGCTTGCAAACGGGAAATTGCTGCGCCGCTTCAGTTCTCGCGAGAAGGTCGGTTGAAGGTATTCTTTCAAGTACTGCTGAACCGACCACTCCGCATAGGTCTGCATCTTGCTGTTGATGGTGGTGAAAATACGGAGGCCATCGCTGTAAATGTTGTACGGCTCCCCGTCTTCCTTTGCGTAGACATAAGAACCGTCTGGATTCTTCTGGCGCAAGATCTCTTTCAGCTCACCCCGTAAGATCTCCCGGAAATATGGCGCGATACCTTCACTGTGATCCACCTGTCTGTATTCTAACCCGAGCGGTAAGGCACTCAATGAATCGAAGGCCTGCTGGGTGATGTAGTTGTTCCTCAGCATTTGTCCAAGCACTACGTTTCTCCGCTGGAGGGTGGTGTCTGGACGGCGCACGGGGTTGAACAACGAGGGGTTCTTGGCCATGCCAACGAGCATGGCTGCTTCATGTACTTGTAAAGAATCGGGAGATGTATTGAAGTATACCTGTGCCGCCGAATTGATGCCCACTGCGTTGTTCACGAAGTCGAAGCGGTTGTAGTACATCGTGATGATCTCTTCCTTGGTGTAGTACCGCTCCAACTTCGCAGAAATGATCCACTCTTGGATCTTTTGGATCACACGCTTGAAGGTATTGGTTGACCTGCGCTCGGTGAAAAGCATTTTCGCCAACTGCTGGGTGATGGTACTTGCTCCTCCTCGTTTGCCAAAGTAGGCTACCGCCCGGAGGGTTCCCTTGAGGTCGATGCCCGGATGTTCTTGAAAGCGCTCGTCTTCGGTGGCTACCAGTGCGTTGACCAAGTGCTCCGATAGGTCTGCATACTGCGCATTCGTACGGTTCTGATAGAAGTACTTTCCGAGTACCTTTCCATCTGAGCTGTAGACCTCGCTGGCAAGATCACTCTTCGGGTTCTGCAGGTCTTCTACGGTAGGCATCTTCCCAAGAAAGCCTTTCTCTGCGAAGTAAAAAACGGTAAAAAAGCACAAGAGCCCTCCGATAATGGCTACCCAGAAGAGGATCAAAAGTCGTTTCATCACTTGTTCTTGAGCGCTAGTTTCCAGCGCGTTGTATCAAAAGTCCGATGTCGTGCACGCAACAGATCGTATCTGGTCGCATCGCATGTTGAAGTTCGAAGTTGTACGCCCCAGCCTGAGCAAACTGTACACTTCTTTTGAACATGATCCGGTTATCAAGCATATCACCCAGTCCACTTCCCATCCACCTACCTGATGGCGCTGCCAGTGGACAGTCAATGGTATCTACCGTATAGGTGTTGTTCGGATAGTAGGTCTTAAAGTAGAGGATCAGGTTTTGGTAAGGGTAGTTCGCCCCATGGCGCACCAATACATAAAAATCAAAAGGTGTTAAGGTGTCTGTTACCTCCACTTCTAGCTTCCGGCTGTCTTCATATGCCCACGTACCGTTTTCGATTGGTGTGGTAGCGTTGACCAAGCTATCCGGCTTGCAAGCAACAAGTCCAATAAGCGTGATCAGTACGATGAAGGAAACCTTTCGCATGCGTTTAACCCTCTTGTTTTGGTTTGTTTCCGCCGCTCTTGCCCTTTCTTCTTCCGCGACCTCTTCCGCCGCTGCCTTTTGAGCGCTGGTCTGACTTCTGCTGATTAGATGACTTCTGTCCATCTCCTTGGCCGCCTCCTTTGGCCGCTGATCCTTTTCCGCCTTGCCTTGGGCCCTTTCGCTTTTTGTTGCGTCTCTTCTTGTTCTGGTTGTCGAAGCGTGTTAGGTCATCCTGACCCACAACATTATCGAAGGTCAACTCCTTCTCGTCCACCACTTCAACAAACTTGAACTTGCCCAGGTCTTCAACGGTCTTCCCGTTCTCATTCAAGGCGATTACTTCTTTCACGCGATCCACCTCCAGTTGAATGAATTCGCTCAGGTTGTCTTCATAGGCATACCACATCATTCCTTTGAAGATGTCGCTTTTCTGGTGCATGGCTGTGCCCCGTTTGGTCTTAAGCTTTACCCGGTGGTCAGGGAAATGCTTGATCGCATCCATGTAGGAATCTAGCTCGTAGTTCAGGCAGCACTTCAGCTTGCCGCATTGTCCTGCTAGCTTCATCGGATTGATGCTCAATTGCTGGTAGCGGGCAGCAGAAGTCGACACCGTGCGGAAGTCCGTAAGCCATGTGCTACAGCACAACTCTCGTCCACAAGAGCCGATGCCGCCAACCCTTCCGGCCTCTTGGCGCGCTCCGATCTGACGCATGTCTACACGTATGCGGAAGGTGTCTGCCAACACTTTGATCAGCTCCCTGAAATCGACCCGCTCCTCTGCGATGTAATAGAAGGTAGCGCGGTTGTTATCGCCCTGATACTCCACATCACTCACCTTCATGTTAAGCCCCATTTCACGCACGATCTGTCGTGCCTTGATCATGGTCTCCTGCTCGCGGTCGCGTGCCGTTTTATAGATCTCAAGGTCGGCCTCGTATGCCTTTCGATAGATCTTTTTTATGTCTCTGGAGTTCGGATTGATGCGGTTCTTCTTCATTTGAAAGCGCACCAACTCTCCGGTCAGGGATACCATTCCGATGTCGTGACCTGTGGTTGCTTCTACAGCCACCGCCTCGCCCACCGTAAGGCTTAAGTTCTCTGGATTTCGATAGATCTCCTTGCGCGTATTCTTGAAGCGAACTTCAACAAAGGTCGACTCACCCGAAGCGGTTCGCTCCATGCCGGTGAGCCAATCGAAGACATCAAGCTTGTTGCATCCTGATGTTCCACAATTGCCGTTGTTCTTGCAACCTGCCGGGGTTGTTCCGCATCCTCCACTACCACAATTTCCACATCCCATTTCTTGCTGCGTTTGAGTTACAAATCTACTTGAATTCAACTATGCCTGAGCGGCCCGTTTCCTGCCTGCGTGGATGAATCGAACCGCCTTGATGCTTGTGTCATACCAAACGATCCGTTCGTTGACGTTCCGGTCGATATGAAAGGACGCCTCTTGTAACAACTCCATGAAGTACTCAATATTGCCACTATCGATGAAGGGAGAGAAGTTTTTATAGAATTCCGCTTCCTCACCCTCCATCGGAATGTTGGTTTGAATCCACCCCATTCGAAAGCACCGATCCAATACACTCAGTGCCGTTTTGATGAAAAGCCGCGCGTGCTCACGATTCAATCTAGCGGTTTCAATGCTCCAATTGAAGAGCCCGGTCATGTCTTGCTTGTAAGCCAATCGCATCCAGTCTTTGAAGCGCTCCAGTCCTTCGCTCTGTCCGTGCTCCACTTCTTTGATGGCATCGATCGCACTTCCCTCTGCGCGAAAGGCCATGTTGATCGCGTCTTGTTCGCTCAGCCCGAAACGCTGTTGCAGAAAGTGCTGCAGGTCAGCATCCGAAAGAGGCTCCTCTTGGAAGCGCTGTACCCGAGAAAGGATGGTGGTTAGCAGTTCATTGGGGTTCTCCGTTATCAAGAGGATGAGGGTCTTCTCATTGGGCTCCTCCAAGTTCTTCAGCACCTTATTCGCGAACGCCGGGTTCATTTTGTCGGCCCCCCAGATCAAGAAAACCTTGTATCCGCCTTCGTAAGACCTGAGTGCAATCTTCTCCCTGAACTTTGAACTCTCCAAGCTGCCGATGTAACCCTGTTTATTCTCGATGTCTAGGTGCGCATACCAGTCTTCCACCGTAAAGTAAGGGCCTGCCCCATGCATTGCGCGCCATGGGCCTAAGAACGAGGTGGAGTGTTGATCGCTATCGCGCTTAACATCCTTGGTCTTGTTGATGGGGTAGATGTAATGTACATCCGGATGTTGGAGGTTATAGTTGCGCTGGCAGTTGTTGCACACCCCGCAAGGTTCCTTGCCGTTCTTCTCTTCGCACAACAGGTAGGCGATCAAGAAATAGCCCATCGCCAAAGCGGTGCCGTTGCCCGTTCCGTGGATGAGCAGGGCATGGGGAAGGCGGTTGTTGTCTACCATGCTGGTGAACACCTTCTTCAGCCCATGTTGTCCTGGAATATCTTCCTTTTTCACCTGTCCTTCTTTTGGGCTTAAAGTTAATTTTGCTGCCTAAACTAGTGCCATGTCTCAGATAGATTCTTTCGATTTTTCCGGTAAACGTGCCCTGATCCGTGTTGATTTCAATGTTCCACTGAATGATGCCCTCGAAGTGCGTGATGATACGCGCATCGTTCGCGCCGTTCCTACCATTCAACGCGTCTTGAATGCAGGCGGAAGCGTGATCCTCATGTCGCACCTTGGAAGGCCAAAGGATGGGCCGGAGGATAAGTTCTCTTTGCGACATGTGGTAAGCGCACTCGAAGCAGCCATTGGTCGTTCCGTTCAGTTTGCGTCTGATTGTGTGGGCGATGATACCCTTGCTCAAGCCAAGGCGTTGAAGCCTGGTGAGGTCTTGTTGTTGGAAAACCTGCGTTTCCACGGCGCCGAAAAGAAGGGGGATGAAGGCTTTGCGCAGCAGTTGGCGGCACTGGGTGATGTTTATATCAATGATGCCTTTGGAACAGCCCACCGAGCACATGCCTCCACCACGGTTGTGGCGAAATTCATGCCGACCAAAATGTTTGGTTACTTGATGGAAGCCGAGGTGAAGAATGGTCAGAAGGTACTCGACCACGCAGAACACCCTTACACCGCAATCATCGGTGGCGCTAAAGTGAGCAGTAAGATCGAGGTCATCACGAACCTGCTTCCAAAGGTGGACAACCTGATCATCGGCGGCGGTATGGCGTATACCTTCATCAAAGCGCAAGGTGGAAGCATCGGCACTTCCTTGGTGGAGAACGACTATTTGGATACCGCCCTTGAGATCCTAGCTGCAGCCGAAAAACAAAACGTACAAGTACTCCTTCCTGAGGATTCCGTTGTAGCCACCGCATTCTCTAACGATGTGGATACCAAGGTGGTTGACTCGAACGCGATCGAAGCAGGTTGGATGGGGTTGGATGTTGGACCAAAGGCCATCGAGGCATATCGATCTGTGATTGCTTCCAGTAAGACCATTCTTTGGAACGGCCCGTTAGGTGTGTTTGAAATGAGCAACTTCGAGGCAGGTACACGTGCCTTGGGCGACATGATCGCGGCGTCGGATGCCTACAGCTTGGTGGGTGGTGGCGACTCTGTTGCGGCCGTAAAGAAGTTCGGGATCGCCGATAAGGTAAGTTACGTTTCTACCGGTGGTGGGGCGTTGTTGGAGTTGCTAGAAGGAAAGACCCTACCGGGCGTTCACGCTATTCAGGGTTAGGATCATCATCTAACAATGGCGCCATCAGGTTTTCGGTCTTCTCCATCCATTCGGTCTCGATGATTACAGGTAAGATGGTAGGCGCAAGGGCCTGCATTGGGTCGAACAACAAGCTTTTGTGCGGCTCTGATTTCGAAAGGATGGGGATGTGCGCATCCAGCCACCCCAGTAAGTTGAGTACGATCGAGAGGATCAGCGCAACCTTCAACACCCCAAATAGTGCTCCAGAGATCTTGTTGAGCAGTTTCAAGGCAACCAGGTCAACCGCTTTTTCCACCACCTTGGCGAAGGCGTAAATACCAAAGACCACCCCGAGGAAAGTAATGAAGAAGGATGCATAGCTGAGCCCACTTCCTTCCCATCCCAACCAAGTTCTGAGCATATCAGCCACCCATTCTGAAAAGTTAGCCGCGATGTAGAGGCCTGCGATCAATGCGATGATGGAGGCCAGCTCAACGATCAACCCTTTTCGAAACCCCTTCCACGCAGCGAAGAGCAGTGGCAGAAAAAGGATGATGTCCCAATGGTTGAAATCCATAGCACAAATCTAGTGTCGTCTGACCGGTCCACCACATACCTTTGCTGCGATGAATGAACAGGATTTTGAACAGCAATGGAAGGAGGCTACAGCCAAGCTAGAGGCCCACTTTGGTCAGCCGGTTGATCTGCAAGCGGCGCTTTTCCTTATCGGGGTAAATGAGCTGGGTCAAGGTCCGAGGCGATTGAACAAAGACCAAAAGATCGACGTGATCCACTTGGCGGTCTGCAGCCTGCTTGAACCATATGGCTATTACGAGTTTGTAGGGAAAGACAAAGACGGCTGGCCGCATTACCAACGTACGGAGCGACTCCCTAAACTAGGCTCTTCAGAACAAGAAAAGTTGATGAAAGAGGCAGTGATCAGTTACATTCAAGAATGGTGATCGTCTCGCTTGCGATGGCGTCATTCTCTACATCCACAAAACCCTCACCACATACGGAATCCACCTTGATGTTCACGATCTGATTGGGCGGTAAGCCTTGTACCGTTCGGATTGTATCATAGCGCACTGCTCGCACACGAAGCACTACAGGGAGTTCAAATTCTTGCGTGTATACACCCAGGCTGTTGGTTCTTCCTACCCGATCTACCACACAACCTGGCTGCGTACAGAACATACGTACCGTCACGCCTGGTTGCGACACCCCTTCTGCGTTGATCACTTTAACTTCTGCAATTCCAGGTCCAGGGTCATTATCGCACCCGGTGATGATGAAGCTCGTTAGAACGATCGCAATGCTGAGAATTCGATTCATGTTTTTCATAGACTCATGTGCTGTGAACGGTCAAAAATAACACATTTATACCTCGCTTTTTTCGACAAACTTTGTCGACACCTAATATCAAGACGAACAGCACCATGAAAAGAAGCTTCATCTTACTCCTAAGCACCTTGATATCGAGCGCTGCACTGGCTCAAGAGAGCGACCGCGCCCGAGTAGTGATCGAAACGGACTCTGGCAACATTACGCTTGAGCTGTATGATGAAACCCCCTTGCATCGGGATAATTTTTTGAAGCTGGCCAAAGAAGGCTTTTACGATGGCACCACTTTCCACCGTGTCATCGAGAACTTCATGATCCAAGGCGGCGACCCGAATACGAAAGAAGGAAAAGAGGGTGTTCCTGGTAACGGCGGACCCGGCTATACGATTCCGGCGGAGTTCAACCCTGCCTTCGTGCACCAAAAAGGTGCGCTGTGTGCTGCTCGAAAAGGAGATAATGTGAATCCGGAACAAGAAAGCTCTGGCAGTCAGTTCTACATTGTACAAGGACGCACGTTCAACGATGAACAATTGACGAATTTCCAAAACCAAGTGAACAACGCCATTCGGAATCGCATCACCCGCTCTTTCTTTATGGCAGAGGAAAACTTAGACTACCTTCAACGGGTCAAAAAAGCCCAGAAGGAGTCCAATCAAGACGACATCATGGCGGTAATGGAAGAGGTTGACCCCATCATTGAAGCACGCATGGCGGAAAAGGCGTTTACCTACACAGAAGAACAGCTCGAAACCTACAAAACCATCGGTGGAACGCCGCATCTAGACATGCAATACACGGTTTTCGGACAAGTGATTGAAGGAATGGAGGTGATCGACATGATCGCTTCTGTGGAAAAGGAAGGCGAGCGCCCAACAAGCCCGATGCGCATGACCGTTCGTGTGCTCGATTAAGCCTATTTTCGCGGCATGAAGTTCTCGGAGAAGATCGAAGCCCTGAAAAAGGAGCTGTCATCGCACCAGCCAAGTGACCTGGACGCTGTAGAAGCGTTTCGCATCAAGTACCTCGGATCAAAGGGCCTGTTCAAAGACTTGTTTCAAGAGTTCAAATCCGTTTCAAGCGAAGAGAAGCGCGCTTTTGGCAAGGTGCTCAACGGCCTAAAGAACGAAGCGGAAGAGAAGGTCAACAGCTGGAAAGAACAACTCAGCGAACAGAAAACAGAAAAGGTATCGATCGATTTGACGCGACCCAGCATGTTGCGTGAACTCGGCGCTGAACACCCGATCTCCATCATCAAACGAGAGATCATCGACATTTTCCATGGCATTGGTTTCTCTGTGGCCGAAGGCCCAGAGATCGAAGACGATTGGCACAATTTCACTGCGCTTAACTTCCCGCCGGAACACCCTGCAAGGGATATGCAAGACACCTTCTTCGTACGTAATCCCAACGGTGAAGAAGATCACGTGCTTCGAACACACACTTCGTCTGTTCAAGTACGCGTCATGACCAACGAAAAGCCACCGATCCGGATCATCGCGCCCGGACGTGTTTTTAGAAACGAGGCGGTCTCCGCGCGGTCTCACTGCATCTTCCACCAGATCGAAGGACTGTACATTGATGAAGGCGTAACATTCGCCGACATGAAACAAACCTTGGAATACTTCGCCAAAGAATTCTTCGGTAAAAGCAAGATCAGACTACGTCCATCCTATTTCCCATTCACTGAGCCGAGTGCTGAGGTGGATGTTTATTGGGGCTTAGAGAACGAAGTGGATCATCGCATCACTAAAGGAACCGGTTGGTTAGAGGTGATGGGCTGTGGTATGGTTGACCCGGCGGTTTTGGAGAGCTGCGGCATCGACCCCGAAAAATATTCCGGCTTTGCGTTTGGTATGGGGCTTGAGCGCAGCGCCATGCAACGCTTCCAGATACCCGATATCCGCATGATCTTCGAGAACGACATTCGTTTCCTCAAACAATTTCAATCCACATTTTGACGCGAGCGGCTGTATTTGCTTTATTTCTGATCGGCTTACTGTCGTGCGCGGAACTGCCTGAACAAGATGATCCAGTGATCATTCCGGGACTACCCAGCATGGCAGCCATCGCCGACAGCCTAAATCAAGCCGGTGCCATTAGTTTAAAGTGGTCGATTCAAGACAGCCAAACGGTGGTGCACGCTAAGCCCCTTGCGGTAGATTGGAAGAAGGAGTTTCAAGCCTTTCTCAAAGATGATGTGAATAAGCTGCGATTCAAAGACGCCTATACCATCACGGATGAACAAGTAGGCGCTGATCGCGTCGTTCGCTTTGAGGCACGCACAAAAAAACAAGAAATCCGATCGGTAGAATACACCTTGTCCAACCGCAAGCTCACGCATTACCGCATCGTCAAGAAGCGCGACAACCTGCTCTCCAGTTCAGAACAATCGTTCACCTATACGGGCAACAGTTACGTTCTGGCTATAGATCAACGCATTCCTACGTTGTTCAGCAACACACAATACGTTCAAGGTAGCATTCTGCCCAAGGGAAAAGTGTGGCGTGTTCTTTTTGACTTGGGCGACGATAAGATGCCTGCCTTGATGATCGAACAAGAAGATGGCCTGCTGATTAAAAACGGAGATGAGCTGCTCCGCTTCAGCAAGGATGGGAACAACGATCGATACGTATCAGAGTATTTCAACGCCTACTTCCAGTGGAATACGAATAGCGACACGCTGAAGACCGGAACGTGGGTCAATGCGAAGTATGATCAACAGCGTGTGATCGAAGTGTCGGCTCACGCAGGCAGCTATGCTCGATTTGACGTGACCGAAACCGTGGATACCTCAGCGATCGACCTCCAAGGAGACCACCGAATGCTATTCATGAACCAAGATGGTCAGCAGCACGATACGGTCTTATTGAGCTTGATGCAAAACCATCATATCGTCCACGGTTCGGTATTGACACCAACAGGCGATTACCGCTATTTGGCCGGGGTGATCAGGAATGATTCGCTTCTGCTGAGTTCGATGGACGGAACGCATTGTTATTATTTCAAAGCAGAGATTGACGGAAGCAGCTTGAAAGGGGTATTCAAAGCTGGAAAGACTTGGCGACAAGAATGGGAGGCAAGTTTAGGTGTGAACTATGAGCTTCCTGATGCTGAGCAACTCACAAGCATCCGCAGCAATGAGCGCTTCAATTTTCAGGTAACGGACATGAATGGGAAGCAGTGGTCCTTGGACGATGATCGCTTTGCTGGTAAACCTGTGCTGGTAAGCATCATGGGTACTTGGTGTAGCAATTGCCTGGATGAAACTCGGTTTCTACAAGAAGTACAGGATCGGTTCGGCAGCTCCATCGAGATCCTTGCGCTGGACTTTGAGCTGGTCTCCGATTCCAACAAAGCCATCGAAAACATCGCGCGTTACAAACAAAGCCTCGGGATCGAATATCCAATTCTGCTTGCCGGGTTGAAAACCAATAAGCAGAAAGTACAGCGCGTTCTACCTGCGTTGAGCGCTATGGTTTCTTACCCTACGCTGATCGTTTTGGATAACCAACATGAGGTGGTTCGGATCCACACCGGTTTCTCCGGTCCAGCCACTGGGGGTCATTACTACGATGATTTCCGTAAGGAATACCTTCAGCTGATCGACAGTATTTCCAAGACATAAAAAAACCCCGCCAAAGCAGGGTTCTTACAAACGATTTTCCTTGTTGGTTTATGCAGCGCCTTCATCAGCAACACTGGTAACCGTTAGCGAGGCGATGTCACGATCAAAGTGATACCACGCGCTCTTATCGTCGCCCATCAACTTAATCTTGTCGATGATCGTCTTAGCTAAGGCTTCCTCTTCCAACTGTTCGCTAACGTACCACTGGAGGAAGTTATGGGTAGTAAAGTCTTTTTCATCCAGACAAACACCAACCAATTCACCGATGCTCTGCGTAACCTTTGTTTCATGCTTGTAAAGCTCTTCAAAGAGTTGTTTAACAGCATCATAATCTGAACGCGGCTGTTCAAAGGCAGGAATGATTACCTTGCCGTCACGTTCGTTCATGTATTTGATCAACTTAAGCATGTGGAAGCGTTCCTCGTCAGAATGCTTGTACAAGAACTCTGACACGCCTGCATACCCGTTCTCCTCTGCCCAAGATGCCATGGCCAAGTAAAAATTACTGGACATCCCTTCCATCTTGATTTGTTCATTGAGAGCTGCTTCTACTTTTTTTGATAACATATCTGCTTAATTTTCAGTCAAAAATATAGGGAAGAAACGGTAGGTTCAATCCAAAGTTCAAGCAATCCCACAAAATAAAATCATTCTAGATAGCGCAGCAGCGCTCATTTTCAACATTTATGTCAAAAAAGACCCACAAGAAACTAGAGAAACAAGTAAAGAAAACACGCAACCGGATCAGCCGATTCTTTCGAGAACAACCCAACAGTGTTGTGAATCACAAGCAGCTTTCCGCTAAGATCGGCATCAAGGATGCCGCAGAGAAGCAGATCCTGATCGCGGTGATCGAATCGATGATAAAAGACGGATTGATCGCAGAAGAGCGGCGTGGTAAATACCGCTGGACTGGTCCTGTTGATGAGCTCGAGGGCATCATTTCCTTCAACAGAAGTGGAAATGCCTTCGTGGAAATCCAAGGATTCGCGCGCGACATCATGATCCCTGAGCAATACACCGATCGTGCGCTGGATGGAGACTTGGTCGGAATTCGACTATTATCCAGCAGACAAGGAAGTGGAAGACCGAAAGGCAAGGTGATCAACATTGTTGAACGCGCCCATGAGATCTTCCCGGCGGTGATTTTCATGCATGAGGGTAGGTACTTTGCGATGCCAGATAACCCCAAGATATCCGTCGACTTTTTCATCGACCAACGCGATCTGAACGGAGCCAAGGTTGGAGAGAAGGTAGTGGTCCGATTAAAAGATTGGGAAAACATCCGCTTGAACCCAAAAGCAGAGGTAACGGAAGTTCTGGGAATGCCAGGAGATATGAACGCCGAAGGCGACGCCATCCTTGCCCAATTCGGATTTCCGCTTCGCTTTCCTGAAGCGGTTGAAAAAGAATGTGCGCACATCACCATGGATATACCGGAAAGTGAAGTGGCTAAGCGCCGAGATTTTCGTGACATCCTCACCTTCACCATCGATCCAGATGATGCAAAGGATTTCGATGATGCGCTTTCCTACCGCGTGCTTGAAAATGGAAATATTGAAGTGGGAGTGCACATCGCAGACGTGACCCACTACGTACAGGAAGGAACTGCCCTAGAGAAAGAGGCACAGCTTCGCGCAACATCGGTTTACCTGGTAGATCGTGTCATTCCTATGCTGCCAGAAGTGCTCTCTAATCAAGTATGCTCTCTTCGTCCGAAAGAGGATAAACTCACCTTCAGTTGCGTGTTTGAATTGGATCAGAAAGCCAACATCAAAAACACCTGGATCGGCAGAACAGCAATCCATAGCGACCATCGTTTTACCTATGATGAGGTACAAAATATCCTTGAAGAGGAAAAGGGCTTGCACGTAGAAGCCCTCACTACCATCAACAATTTTGCGAAGACCATCCGTGCTCGTCGCATGAAAGAAGGAGCCATCGCTTTTGAAAAGACCGAAGTTAAATTCAAGTTGAACGATGACAAGAAACCCGTAGACGTGTTCTTCAAAGTTCAACGGGACGCGCATAAACTCATCGAGGAGTTTATGTTGCTAGCCAATAAGGCTGTTGCAACCAAGATTGGTAAGAAGGACAAGCAAAATGAGCATGCGAAGACCTTTGTGTATCGTGTGCACGATCAGCCAGACCAACTTAAGCTGCAGGATTTCGCAGACTTTGTGAAGCGCTTCGGTTACAAGGTAGACCTCTCTAATCCAGAGAAGATCGCAGCTACCTTGAACGGATTGCTATCAGAAGTAAAAGGTAAGCCTGAGCAGAACATCGTTGAAATGCTAGCTATTCGAAGCATGGCAAAGGCAGAGTATTCAACCCATAACATCGGTCACTTTGGACTTGGTTTTCCATTCTACAGCCATTTCACTTCGCCAATCCGCCGCTACCCTGACATGATCGCACATCGATTGTTGTTTCAGTATTTGAACGGTGGAAAATCTGCGAATGAAGCGCCGATTGATAAGTTGTGTAAGCACAGCAGTTTAATGGAACGTAAAGCAACAGAAGCTGAACGTGAATCCACCAAACTCTATCAAGTCATTTATATGCAGGAAGCGGTAGGTGAAGTGTTTGATGGCGTGATCAGCGGAGTAACCGAATGGGGTATATTCGTAGAGATCAGCGCCAATAAGTGCGAAGGTATGGTTCGCTTACGCGATATTCCGGGCGACTATTACTACTTCGACCAGAAGGACATGGCCATCATCGGACAACGCACCAAGCGTAAGTTTAGCTTAGGTGAAGATGTAAAGATCAAAGTAGAAGCTGCGGATATTGAGAACCGACGGATCGATCTGACGATTGCTGAGTGATCTCTTTTTTTTAAAGAGAACCCTTGAAGCTTACTTGCTACAGATTACCGTATGATCACCAAACGCTTCCATTGGATGACACCGGTGTTTTCGTTCTTCATCCGAAGCAGGTATATGCCGTTTGCTACGCCTAAGTCCAGCTTGTGTTGCGTGCGCTCATCAATATCGTCCGTATGTATCAAGTTGCTTGATTGGTCATAAACCTCTAAACGCAGTGGTGACCCCGTTGCGTTTTCGATATTAAACAAACCCCTTGACGGATTAGGAAAGACCTCTGCCTGAACAAGGTCTGTTGCATTTCTAATACCTACATTGAAGTTGCTCTGACTTAGCTTCTGTACAAATACATCTACGCTGCCGTTCGATGATAAAGTTGTTGTTCCCAGACCTGGATCGAAGTCTCCGGTACCATTAAAGTTTCCAGTCGTATAAACATTACCTGATAAGTCTACCGACAAAACGTCTCCTGATTCATTAGAAATTCCGCCGAAAGACGTCGCCCAATTGAAGTTACCCAAGGAGTCTAATTTTTGCACAAATACATCTCCTCTACCTTTTGATATTAAGTTATAAACTCCCGACCCAGGATCAAAATCTATTGTATCACTGAAAGTTCCTGTAATATAGACATTACCTGAGGGGTCTACGGTGACTGAATAACCACCGAATGACTTAGCCCATAGAAAGTTGCCTGAAGCATCTAGCTTCTGTATGTAATTACTTTTACCGGAGCTCCAGGTTAGGTTATTAACCCCAGGCCCAGGATCAAAATCTATTGTTCCAAAGAAACTTCCTGTAGTATAAACATTATCTAAAGCGTCTACAAATACAGGTGAGTCTATACCCACTGTGTTACTGAAAAAAGGACTTGAAGAAGAACTTGTTGCCCCAAAGGATTTTGCCCACAGAAAGTTGCCTGAAGCATCTAGCTTTTGTACGAACGCATCGCTACTACCATTCGATACTAAGATGCTAACCCCAGGACCGGGATCAAAATCTACTGCACCATCGAAATATCCAGCTGTATAGGTATTACCCGATTTATCTATTGAAAATGATGAAAAACCACCTGAGATTCCCCAAAAGGTTTTTACCCATACGAAATTGCCCTGCACATCCATCTTATGTATGAATCTATCTTCATGACCATTTGAGGTTAGGTTACTGACCCCGGGACCGGGATCAAAATCTACTGTACCACTGAAACGCCCAGTAGTATAAACATTACCTAGAGAGTCTACCAATACAGAAAGACCTTGATCAACGCTTGATCCCCAAAAGGATTTTACCCATATTAAGTTACCTAAGACATCTAACTTTTGTACAAATACATCATTTTGACCATTTGAGGTTAGATTGCTTACGCCTGGTCCTGGATCGAAATCAACTGTACTAATGAAAGAACCTGTAGTATAGACATTGCCAAGAACGTCGGTGGTAATCGATTTAGGAACGTCATTTGATGCACCACCGAATGACTTTACCCATTGGAATTGTTGGGCATGGATATTTAGTAAACTACAGATAATCAAGCCAATGACTAAAGAAATTCTGAAAAATACGTTTAACTTATTTATGCGGGATTAAATCAAATTCAACCGCTGCTGAAGCAGGTCCTTATACGATCCTCCCACTGGAATGGTCTTCTTATCGTTCTCCAGGATCACGTTTGAATGATCGATCTCTGATATCTTATCTAAACGAACGATAAAGGAGCGGTGCACGCGAACAAATTCTTTCTCCGGCATCTTTCGCTCGATGTCTTTCATGGTACTATGGATGGTGTAGCGACGTTCCATGGTGTTGATGACCACGTAATCCTTGAGTGCTTCAATGAAGTAGATGTCCTCATAACGGATTTTGACCAAGCGCTGGTTCGCCTTCACGAACATCATATCGGTTGAGTCCTGCTTCTCAACCATGCTGTAGTACATGTCGCGCTCCTTCTTCACCTGCATCTCACGTCCGTGCTTATACATCGCAATTTCAATCGCTGTTTGGATGTCGATTTCCTTGAACGGCTTGATGATGTAGCCGTAAGGCTCTGTTTCCTTTGCTTTATCTACTGTATTTCGATCGGTATATGCCGTAAGGAAGATCACCGGAATATTTCTTGATTTTCTGATCAGATCAGCTGCTTCAATTCCGCTCATTTCTCCCTTCAGCATGATGTCCATCATCACCAAATCTGGCTTCAAATCTTCTGCTTTTTCCACAGCAGATTCTCCGGTGGACTCAACACCAACCACATCATAGCCCAATTTTTTCAAACAAACTTGAATGTCTTTGGCCACAATACTCTCATCTTCAACAACTAGGATATTCATCGTTCAGCATGGAATTTGGAGCGAAAAGATAGAAATATTTTCATGAGGTAAACGGTCACTTTATTCTTCATCGCCATCACCGGCGGGTTTGATCTTTATTTTGTATCCATCCACTTTAATCTCTTGTCCGGATTGATACTCGATGTTAACGAAAATAGAACCGTCTCTATTGTAACGGATCCATTCGCCTTCTTTTACCCCTGATACAAACTCGCCCTCGAGCATCTTTGCTCCCGTATCATAGTACCAGGTGTGTTCTCCCTGTTCCAATCCATCGAAGTATGCCCCTTCAAAGCGAAGTTTACCGTTGCTCAAATAACGGTGTTCCCATCTGCCCTGTCGTAATCCATACTCGTACACACCTTGCTCTAAATGATCTCCGATCTCATAGAACCACTCACCCTCTTTGTTACCATCAATGTACTCGCCTTTGGTAATGACCTTTCCTGAATCAGCATACTCAATCAACCATCCGTGTTCTTTCCCCTGCTTGAAGGATTCTTCGCGAAGCAGTTCACCGTTTTCATAGAACCATCGCCATTTTCCATCTGGCCTTCCCTTACTCGCATACTTACCCCGCTGCTCAATCTTTCCGTTCTGGAAGTAATAGATCCATTCATCATAACGATATCCACCTTGGTACTCCCCTTCAGCTTTCAGTTCTCCGGTGGGATAATAATATTCCTTCCAAGGACCAATGCGTAGACCATCGGCACTCAGTCTACCTTTGGCGATTACATACGCATTTCTAAAAACCTTTGCACTATCAATGCTCCCATCTTCCGCAAACCAAATATGGGTTCCATGCGGTTTTCCATTGCGATAAGTTCCCCTGAAACGAAGCTGTCCATCGCTATCCGGGTAATACGATTCTTCAATCTCTAAGTCAGCAATTTCTTCCGCGTCGGTAATGAGCTCTCCTTTCTCGTATTTGTAGGTCTGCAGCAACAAACCTTTGGGTGAATACTCCTTCCAGTATCCATCCTTCAGGTTATCGCTATACCGACCCTCTGATTGAACGGTTCTGTCGTCATAAAAGGTTTTCCAAACGCCTTGTTTATCTCCCTGCTTATCTTTTCGGTTGATGCGTTCTTGACGGATAAATACGCCATTCTTGTAAGTAGTGATGGTGATGATGTCGCCTGTAGGACTGAACTCATAAACCTCTCCAATTTCAGCACCTTGATCAAACACCATCTCGGTATGAATGGCGCCGTTGGAGTAGTAGGTAAAAGCGACACCTTGTTCTTTGTTCTGCTCAAAAGGGATGCTGGTTTCAAGAAAACCTTCTTTGTTGTACTTTTTGGTAATGCCGTTTCGCTTGCCATGCTTGTAGGATATCTCCTCGAGAAGGATCCCATCTTCGTTGTAGAATTTCCACAGACTATCCAATTCGTGGCCGGCCCGGAACCCTTCTGATTTTATTACTCCAGACTCGTAGTAATTCTTCCAATAGCCCTCCGGTTTTCCGTTAACCAATTTTCCTTCGCTGGACAAGGCACCGCTTTCGTAGTAGAATTTGTTGTAGCCATTTGGATCCGTTTTTTGCGCCTTTGTTTCATCTGCCAAAATTAGGACGATGCCGAGGGCTATTCCCCAGATGATCTTCTTTTCTTTATGAACGAAACCAATAATCAATTAATTCTAAAATTTTCTATTACTACTATATATGCTGTTAGTTCTGTGAATAGATTTTTCATCCGAAGCATTGCGTACCTCACTTATCATTTGAAATTAACAAGCTATACCATTCGAATGATTTCATATTCAATGAATTTAAGGGTTTTTGAACATCCTGTTAGTGGAATTGCTAACGTATCTGAGCGCATAAAATTTTGTCACAATTTCGTTCTTGAGGGTTCATAACCCAGGTTCAGAAAAACAACAAATTAAGCTTGCAAAAGTGGAGGTACGATTCTCTTAAGAATTTATTTGAATGACCACGAGAATTCTTGTCCCCAATAATCAACAGAAATAAACAGCTTTTCCATACTTATCCGTTCCGATACTTTTGTGGCAAAGAATAATCCACATGAAAGTATCCATCGGAGCAGATCACGCTGGTGTATCACACAAGCAGTTTATCATCGAAGCAATTGAAAAACAAGGAATTGAAGTAACCAATTACGGAACGGATTCTGAGGATAGTGTGGACTATCCAGACTTTGCACATCCGGTGTGTGAGGATGTGAGTTCAGGAAAAGCCGATTTTGGAATACTCATATGTGGAACGGCCAACGGAATGACCATGACGGCCAATAAGCATAAAGACATTCGCTGTGGACTGTGTTGGGAAACGGAGATTGCAGCCTTGACCAAGCAACATAACAATGCTAATGTGATTGCACTTCCTGCACGCTTCATCAGTGTTGAGGATGGATGGAACATCACGAAAGCATACATGGATGCGGAGTATGAAGGAGGACGGCACCAGCGACGTGTAGATAAGATTCCTTGCTAAGCGGTGAACAAGCAACGACTTCAACAAGCTTTTTCTCGGACCGAAGGAATTCGAATCCATACTCCTTTAATGAAGCTCAATGCCTTAAGTGAGCGCTGGGATGCGGAGGTGTACATCAAGTGTGAACAGTTTCAACCGATTGGAGCCTTCAAGATCAGGGGGGCGAGCAATTTTGCATTACAGCTGCCTGAGGGATCAAAGGCGCTGGTTACGCACAGTTCTGGAAATCATGCTCAAGCGGTAGCTTACATGGGGCAACGCTTGGGAATTCCTGCCCATGTGGTGATGCCATCGAATTCAAATAAGAAGAAGATCCAGAATGCTAAGAAATGGGGTGCTACGGTGCACTTATGTGAGCCAACCTTTGAATCACGAGTGAGCGCTGCAGCGGCGCTTGCAGAAGAATTCAATGCCGTGATTATACCTCCTTTTGATCACGAATGGATCGTTGAAGGACAAGCAACGTGCGCCATGGAAATCTTATATGATCTACCGGAAGTTGACATCATTGCGGCACCACTCGGTGGAGGTGGATTATTAGCTGGTACCACCTTGGCAGCACATCATTTTTCATCAAAGGCTAAAGTTATTGGCGCAGAACCTGCAAATGCGGCCGATGGTTATGAAGGACTTGAGAAGGGAGAACGCATTACTTCCTTTACGCCAAATACGGTGGCTGATGGACTGCGAACCACGGTGGGTGAAGTACCGTTTGAGGTGCTTAAAGACCATGAGGTAGAAGTGTTGCTAGCAGAAGAGGAAGACATTTTGCCATGGATGAAGCTCATTTGGGATTACAGCAAGACCCTAATTGAACCGTCTTGTGCCGTTCCGTTTGCTGCCATGGATCGCCACAAAGAGCGGTGGAAAGGAAAGCAGATCGCCATCATTGTTACCGGAGGTAATGTGGATATCGATCAGTTGTTTTGATTTTCAGCATCTAACCGGATACTCTTCACCATAGCTTCGATCTCACGTATGAGCGGAGCTTTATCGAACTGCGGTGCATAGGCATAACCTTCCACCATGTATTGGTTTCCATCATTCGGATTAAAGAAACTCAAGGCATAGAACGGTCCGCCCATGAAGTAACCCTCCATACGCCAAAGTCCGCGGATCTCAATGGCTGTTTGATCTAGAAACACTACGCGTTTGCTTTTTGGCAGGATGAAGCGTTCGCTGATGTTCATGTAGCTGTTCTGTGGACCCTCTACATAGCGCTGATTGACAGCATTTTTCCAGGCAAAGAGGCTGTTATCGGAGAACTGAATGGTGTCTTGGTAAGGTCGGCGATAGATCAATAAACCTTGACTGATGGAATGCTGATAGCCACCTAAAGGCTTGCTTTGATCTAGGCGTAGCCAGATGAAGTCATCGTCTTTTACCGCTACTTGAAACTTGTCTTGCATGGTGATGTTCAGGCCTATGTGCTCCTTCACTTCTTGATTGAGTTCATCCTTACCAAAATCTTCGTTGCGTTCAATCAATCGATCGATCTCCGCTTCGTGAAATAGCCTAAGGATGTCCTTCATTCTGGTGGAGAGTACCTCAGGTAAGGCGTTCATGGAAGGAACATTCACTTGAATGAAAAGCTGTTGACGGGCATAAACATCGCGTCGGACTTGAACCTTTGCGGGTTGATTTGGGTGAATTTCGATCTTCAGGATGTTGCGATGCGTTTGAAACATCTCTTTGAAACCACCTTCCTTGATCTCCACGCGATTAAGCAGGAGCTCGTCTTGTGGTAGTCCGTACATTAATATCCGCATTTCTTCCCGGATGGCATCTCCTACTGAGGTGCTCCAAACTTCGGCTGGTGCTACTACAGCAACCTCACCTTTGGCGCCAGAATTTCTTGGCAAAAGTTCTTTTCGACTGGCCTCTCCACAACTGAAAAGAAGCAGTGCGATGAACGGTATGAGAAGCTGTTTAATGCTCAAGCTGCTTTTCCGATTACGATGCGTTGGCCAGGCTTCATACGGTTGAAATTCATCCCGCTGTTCCAACGTTTAAGGTCTTCTACAGAAACTCCCCTTGCTTTTGCAATATCCCAGAGGGTGTCGCCCGGACGTATGCTATAATAGACATTCTTTCCATCTTCCTCGATCTTTACCGGCGCTGGTGCAGGTGTTGGAGCGGGGGCTTTCACTTGATCTGCGTACAGTACCAGGCGTTGACCCGGCTTTAAGTAGGTTCCGCTCATGCCGTTCCAGTATTGGATCTGACGTACAGAACACCCATACCTTGAAGCGATCTTACCCAGGTAATCTCCTGAACGAACGGTGTAGTAGATCACATCCTTTGGAGCCTCTACCTCAG
Organism: uncultured Flavobacteriales bacterium; assembly: GCA_913057205.1. GTDB lineage: Bacteria > Bacteroidota > Bacteroidia > Flavobacteriales_G > Salibacteraceae > SHAN690. The sequence goes on along the minus strand of CAJXNO010000009.1, from coordinate 34,561 downwards.
TTTCTTCTTCTTTTTCAGCCAACATGGCTTGAATGGTATCCTCATTGGCCACCCAGAGGTTGAGGTACGCTTTCGGAAGGTAAAGGGCCTTATAATCGTTATACCCTGGAACTACTTTGAGGCGATAGACGGGGTTCCATGCTTCTACTTGTGTTTCTTCAACATCGATGATCTCAGCAACCGTGGCAAACGACACCTTTCGATCGATGTGTACGGAATCCATTTCATAGTAACTGTACTCAACCGGAGCGGCTGGAATGAGATGGTCATTGGCATGTGCAAACAGGTAGTTCACAGCAATGAAGGCGGGTACATAACCGCGTGTTTCTCGTGGTAGGAAAGGATATACTTCCCAGTAATCCTTGCGTCCACCGCTGCGACGAATAGCGCGAGAAACGCGTCCCTCACCACAGTTGTACGCTGCAAGGGCTAAGTTCCAATCACCGAACATGTTGTAGAGGTAGCTCAAATATTTTGCGGCTGCTTCGGTGGATTTTACAGGATCTCGACGTTCGTCTACGTAGGAATTGATATCCAGGTCAAAAACTTTACCTGTACCGTACATAAACTGCCAAAGTCCGGTTGCACCAGCTATGCTCCGTGCCGTTGGATCTAATGCAGATTCTACTACGGCAAGGTATTTCAATTCCAGCGGAAGACCGTAGCGATCAAAAGTTTCCTCGAAAAGTGGAAAGTATTGTTCTGAGCGACCAAGGCAGCGTGAACTCAACTCCCTTCGCTTACTTACGTAAAGTTGAATGAAAGCCCCGACGATCTGGTTGTATGACAATTCAAACGGTGTACGCTTGTTCAGCTCTGCCAGACGAGCTTGGTATATGCTGTCTGAGAAGGTGGGAACAGAATCCGCGGTGAGCAGGTCTTCTGGACCGGATAGGTCATCGGTAAACAGGCGAAGGTCTTCATAGAAGCATAGGATCGTGCTGTCTATAGCCGCAGCCTCGGGAACATCTTTAAGCACCAAGGTGTCTTTGGTCTCGGTTCCGTTGCTGTCTGGTCGCACTGCCAACGCACTCGATGTAAGTGGAAGGAGTGAAAGAAGGAATAAAAGAATGGTTGCGTTCCGCATACTTGGACAAAGTCTTTTTAGATGTAATTCCAAAGATCAACTAAAGTTAATGCAGGTGAAGAAGGCGTAATGTTCCTTATTCACGCATCCATGTTCATCATGATGATTAATGCAATAACGATGCTCCGTTGAACAAAGTTTCCTCATCAAAGGCATTTCCCAGCAACTGAATGCCCAAAGGGAGTCCATCTGCTGTGGTTCCCATGGGGACACTGATAGCAGGGTGTCCGGTTAAGTTTGCTTGCACCGTGAAGATATCCTCTAGGTACAAAGCAATGGGGTCGTCTGCCTTCTCTCCGATCTTGAATGCAGGGTGCGGGGTGGTGGGAGAGAGAATGAAATCAACCTCGGTCAACAATTTGTCTGTGGCGTCTTTGATCAACCTGCGTACTTTCTGACCCTTCGAGTAGTAAGCGTCGTAGTAACCGGTGCTTAATACAAAGGTTCCTAACATGATCCTGCGCTTCACCTCCGGCCCGAAACCTTCAGATCGACTGTTGAAATAGGTGCTAGGGATGTCCTCCGCCTTTTCGCTGCGCTTACCGTAATGCACACCATCATAGCGTCCAAGGTTTGAACTTGCTTCTGCCATAGCAAGTACGTTGTAGCAAGGAACGAGTTGATCCAAATAGGGAAAAGACGCTTCGATTACCTCATGGCCTTCTGCCTTCAGACCCGCTACTTTCTCATCGAAAAGTTTTCGGGTATCTGGGTGCATGCCCTCGCTTTCAATTACTTCTTTGTAGTAGGCGAAGCGATAAGTTTTCTTTGAAGTTCGTTGCTCATGAACCGGTCGCCTGGCTGAAGTAGAATCCATCTGATCCCGTCCTGCCATCACTTGGTACATCAATTCAGCATCCGCCACGGTTTTGGTAAACGGACCGATCTGGTCAAAACTCGAAGCAAAGGCGATCAACCCATAACGAGAGATGCGGCCATACGTGGGTTTTAGTCCAACCAATCCCGTAAACGATGCGGGTTGACGGATAGATCCTCCGGTATCTGAACCTAAGCTCGCCATACACAAGCCAGAAGCCACCGCGCTGGCAGAACCTCCGGATGAACCACCGGGCACCAATGAAGGGTTGATCGGGTTCTTCACCGGACCATAAGCGGAGTTCTCATTGGAACTACCCATCGCAAATTCATCACAGTTCAGCCGACCGATGATGATGGCGTCTTCTTGGAGTAAGCGCTCAACAGCCGTGGCAGTGAACATGGATTCGAATCCTTCTAGGATCTTAGAAGCGGCACCCACCTTATGGCCTTTGTAGCAAATGTTATCCTTGATTCCGATGATGCAGCCCGCAAGCTTGCCCACAGGCTCACCAGCGGCAATGCGTTTGTCAATGGCCGCTGCAGTCTCCAAAGCAGAGGCATCGAACAGCTCTAGGAAGGCGTTGTACTTATCTTCTGACTTGGCCTTGCTCAGGTAATGCTCCGCCAGGGCGGAAGCGCTGATCTTTCCAGAAAGCAGGTCTTCCCTCGTTTGGGCGAGGGATTGAAACGTGTACGCTGTTTGTGACAAGTGATCCAGTGTTGGATGAACGACTTACGCTACAGGCGCTTAGTCCTTCAGTTTATCGTTGGAGTTGTCTTGATCTTCTTTGGTGGCGTCTTTGAATTCCTTCATGCCTTTTCCTAGTCCACGCATTAGTTCAGGGATTTTCTTACCCCCGAATAACAGCAGCAGAACTGCGATGATCAGTACGATTTGCCAAGGTCCTATTCCACCCATGATGATTTGCTTTTAAACGAGTTGCGAAGGTAAGAAAGCAACGGTCACTGCGTTTGCCTCAGGCTACTTATCCAGCACTTTTGGCACCTTGAAGTAATCGCTGTCTTTTGACGGCGCGTTTTTCAAGGCATCTGCTTGACTGAGCTCTGGACCCAGTTCGTCTTTTCTTAGTTCTAATGTATCTTCTGTCATGTAGATCAACGGCTCAACGCCTGTGGTGTCTACACCATTCAATTGCTCCACGAAATCGATCATCTTCTTCATGTCTGCCTTCATGGCTTCTCGCTCTTCTCTATTGAACTGAAGTCGAGCCAGGTCAGAGAGCTTGTCTATATGTTGATCATTGATTTCCATACCGTTCCAATAGAGGTTTTTCGATGATGGCAAAAGTATCATTTCGCATAGCGCTGGCGCCGCCTTCCGCATAATCTTTTGGATAGATCGCAGGATGAATGATGACCTCTGACGGACCTGGGCCGCCCATGTTTCTGAGTGCGGGTCCGGCTTGGAGTCGCTTGAAGTTGGTCAAAAAGGTCACCGGCACGATCGGAATGTTCTTTTCGATGGCCAACTTGAAGGCACCGTTTTTAAAGATCTTCAGTTTAGGTGCGCTGGGTGGAATGGTTCCCTCCGGGAAGATCACAATGTTGTGTCCCTTGTCCAACTCATCCTTCGCGCGATCATAGGCTTTCTGAGCCCCCGTGATGCTGGCGCGGTCTACAGAGATGTTCATCCCTTTGCTGAAGAAGATGTGGAATAAGGGCCAATTGTTGAGTTCCATCTTTCCCATGAAGATGAAATAATCCTCGAAGGTCCGGTACATCGTAATGATATCTACGTAGGAACTGTGGTTTGGACAAATGATAAACGGTGGCTCGGGCAGTGGTGTAGTCTTCTTGATCTTCATCCAGATCCCAGGAACAGCCAGCAGCCAGAAGGCCCAGGTTTGCATGATCCGAAAGGCACGAGGCCAGCGCTCTGATCGACCCAAAGCCCAATTCAGCAGTGGATAGAGCACAACCAAAGAGGTGGTAAAGAAGAGGAAAAACCACACTTTCCACAGTACACGAAATGGTTGTAGCAGGTAATACACAACGCAAAGGTAATCTGAAAGCAAGCAGCGCGCATTCAATTCTATGTTAAGACCTTGCATGAGGCGCTGATTTGATTGGACACGGTTACATTTGGCAAAAATTTCACCATGGCTAGAGTCTTAACGGGCATACAAGCAACGGGCGTACCTCACTTAGGAAACATCTTGGGTGCGATACAACCCGGGATTCGGATGGCGCAACAACCTGACCACGAAGCGTTTCTGTTCATCGCCAACTTGCATTCGCTTACGGCGATCAAAGATGCGGACCGGATCAAGGAAAACACCTATGGCGTTGCTGCTGCTTGGCTGGCTTTCGGACTCGACACTTCCACCAATACCTTTTACCGACAAAGCGATGTGCCTGAAGTAACGGAGCTCATGTGGCACCTCAACTGCTTCACTCCTTTTCCGATGTTGCAGAACGCACACAGTTTTAAGGATAAAAGCGAGAACCTGAGCGATGTAAATGCCGGCCTCTTCACCTACCCAGTTCTGATGGCAGCCGATATCTTGCTGTACGATGCAGAGTACGTGCCGGTAGGAAAAGATCAAAAGCAGCACCTCGAAATGACCCGGGATATTGCCGGAGCCTTCAACCATCGCTACGGTGATGTGCTGGTGCTTCCAGAGGCGAGCATTGACGAACGCGTCATGATCGTACCCGGAACCGATGGACGGAAGATGAGTAAGAGCTATGACAACTTCATCAACATCTTCTTGCCCGATAAGCAGTTGAAAAAGCAGGTGATGAGCATCCTGACCGATAGCACTGCCTTGGAAGACCCCAAGGATCCAGATTCATGTAATGTCTTTGCCTTGTACAGCCTATTGGCGAACGATGCCCAGACCAAAGAGATGCGCGCGAATTATGAAGGCGGTAACTACGGTTACGGCCATGCTAAGAAGGCCCTGTTAGAGCTGATCATGGAAACCTACAAATCAGAGCGCGAAGCTTACAATGGCTGGATGAATGACAAAGCAGCGTTAGATGCCGAGCTCATGAAGGGAGCGGAAAAGGCGCGTACCGTAGCGGATGCTACCCTCGGACGGGTGCGTGGTGTGTTGGGCTACCAATAAGGTGTTCAGGGTTCGATGCCGTGCTTTCTAGCGAACTTCTCGTAGAGCATCTTTTGATGGTTGTTCAAATCGATGAACCGTCCTTCGATCAGCGCGAAACACAGTTTATTCGTCGGAATATCCAGCGCATCGCCCTCGCTCAGAAACAGGGTGGCTCGCTTCCCTGGTTCAATGCTTCCATATAGGGAATCAACACCCAGCAGCTTGGCCGGAGTCAAGGTCAAGGAAGCAATCGCGTCTTCATATTCCATTCCGTGATGTACCGCTGTGCCCACTTGAAAAGGTAGGTTTCTACTGATCATGGCTTCCATGTCTCCACTGGTACTGAAAGCTACCTCGATGCCTGCTTTTCGCAACATACCTGCCAAGGCATAGGGTTCGTGCACGTGCGCGTCGATCTGCTTTGGGAGCTTGTGCACCCGGTCGATCACCACGGGAATGTTGTTTTCCTTCAAAGGTATGGCGGTCAAATGTGCTTCAGCCCCGCCCACAACAGCGCTTTTTGGAAGATCTAAGGCCCGAATGAATTGTACAACGTCCAGGATGTCTTTCGCAGCGTTCACTCGGATGTAAACCCTTGCATCACCGCTGAAAACCGCTGACATCGCATCCAGGCGCAGGTTCTTTTCTTCGGGATCGCCGGCTTTTGAGTAAGCTTTTGCCTCCTTGAAAAAGGAGTAGACCTCCTCTACTTCATCATCGTACTTCTTGTTCGGCTTTACCGACCCAGGCTCTCCCCACCATCCGGTGTGCCGGTAACGACGTGGCCAGTTGAGGTAGATCCCTTCATCGCTCAAGATCGTTGCGTCTTCCCACGACCAGCCGTCTAAGTGCATCACGGCCGCCTTACCAGAGACCCTTCCACCCGTTGGGGCTACTTGTGCCATCAGCACTCCGTTGGCGCGAACGGTTGGGATGATCTTGGATTCGGTATTGAACGCCGGAGCGCTGCGCACGTTGGGTAGGAAGTCGCCGGTTTCGTCGTAATCATGCGTAGCTCGTACGGCCCCGATCTCGGTCAAACCAAGCCGGCTATCCATCAAAATGAAGCCAGGGTAAAGGTGAGCGCCGTCTGCGTTGATCACCGTATCGTAATCCGCAGCATTTACCCTGCTTTTGCTGGCATCTGCCACCCTGCTGATCTCACCGTTCTGTACTTCTACGAGACCGTTTTGAAGCACCTCACCGTTTCCAATGTGTACGGTTGCATATTGAATGAGCATACGCCCTGCATAGGTTTCGCTTGGGGTTGGAACCTGTGCGTAGGTCATCGATCCGATCAGGAGCAGGGTTACTATGAAAAGGCGCGTCATCATTTGTTCCAATAGTCTTCAAGCACGGTGTCGCAGTGGTATTCGTCTACGTGGTCAGGCACGGCCGTCTTTTTCTTTTTGGATGGGTCTTCCAGCATCTTCTGAACGATGCGTGCGCGTTCTTCTGCGTTACGCTTGAGCAGGTCTTCTTGGTGACGAATGTCGTAGAACTTGCGGCCTTCGATAAAGGTCATCTCTGCATGGCTGTAAACGGAGAGCGGATGTGCGCTCCAGAGTACGAGGTCTGCGTCTTTACCTGGCTCAATGCTTCCCATGCGGTCATCCAAGTGGAGGGCTTTAGCTGGGTTGATCGTCACCATCTTCAATGCTTCTTCTTCACTTACACCGCCATATTTGATCGCTTTGGCCGCCTCTTGATTGAGTCGTCTACCCATCTCAGCATCGTCTGAATTGATGGCGGTATTCACGCCTACCTTTGACATGAGCGCTGCGTTGTATGGAATCGCATCGTTTACCTCGAATTTGTAAGCCCACCAATCGGAGAAGGTGGAACCGGTAACGCCGTGTTCCTTCATCTCCTGCGCCACTTTGTAGCCTTCTAGGATGTGGGTGAAGGTGTTGACCCGGAAACCAAATCGCTCTGCCACTCGCATCAACATGAGGATTTCAGACTGCACATAAGAGTGACAACTGATGAAGCGTTCTTGCTCCAAGATCTCTACCAAAGCCTCCAGCTCAAGGTCTGTTCTTGTGGTTGAGTTAGGTTCAGGTGTTGGTTTTCGACGTCCTTTGGTTTCTTCTGGGGCGCTCGCTTTTGAGGCCTGATATTCTTGAGCGCGGGTGAAGGCGTCGACGAAGCTTTGCTCTACCCCCATGCGTGTTAGCGGAAATCGACCTTTCGGGTCTCGGGAATTTGAGCGCTTAACGTTCTCGCCGAGTGCAAACTTGATGAAGCCGTCTGCGCCATCAATGAATATGGCATCCGGTGTTTCTCCCCATTTCATCTTGATCAACGCGCTTTGGCCACCGATCGGATTTGCTGAGCCGTGCAGCAATTGGGCTGCAGTAACCCCGCCTGCCAAGTGGCGGTAGATCTGTACGTTCCAAGGATCAACCGCATCTGAGATGCGCACTTCTGCTGAAGATGCTTGCGCCCACTCGTTCACCCCACCACGAATCGCGATGTGGCTGTGTTCGTCAATGATACCAGGAGTAAGGTGCCTGCCCTTGGCGTCGATCCGCTTCAGTCCGTCAGGATAGAGCATATCGCGCCCTACAGCTTTGATCTTGCCGTCTTTCACCCAGACATCCGAACGCTCCAGCTTTCCGGTGTCTGCACAGGTCCACACCACCGCATTGGTGATGACATACTCTTGAGCTACAGGTAGGGTATCGAAACCGAATGCCATATTCGGATACCAGATGCTTGGTTCGGCATGCAGGGTGCTGTCTTGTTCATTATTCTTCGCTTCCTTTTCCTTGCCGCTTTTGCGGTCTTTGATGCCGGCCCAATTGAACCAAGAACCGTCGTTGCGCTGACCGGTGCCATCCCAAACGGTTCCGCCAAAACTCACTTTTCCACTCAGTCGGATCAAAGCATCGAGGCTGTCATTCTTCAAGGTGATCTGGAGCAGGCTGCGTTCCATATCCACTTGAGTTTTAAAGGATACACCGTCGGTCTTGCGCTCTGCGCTGGCAATCCACTTTTCTTTCTTGATCTCCTTGAGCTTCAGGGTGAAGTCCACAGAATCGATCACCAAGTTATAGGTGCCGGCCATCGACAGGTCGAGGTAGTGTTTTTCATAGACCAACTGACCGTTACTCCAGTGAGCGCTTACACGGAAATCGGCAGCGGTAAATGCTTCGTTGGCGATGAAGAAATCGGCCGCATCACCTGCACGCAGGGTTCCTGTAATACCTTCAACCTTCAACCACGACGCAGGAATGGTAGTGAGCATAGCCAATAGGCTGTCATGCGATACGCCCGTTTCGTGCACTTTGCGGAGATGCTTCAAGAAGATGGCGGCAGAGGGAAGGGTGTCTCTCGTCAGAACAAGCTCCGCACCGTTTTTCAGGAGTGCTTTCGTATTGTACGGGGCCGCTTCCCAATGCTTCAGTTCATCCAAGGCGACACTTCTTGCCACATACGGATCAGAAACATCCAGCGCCTTTGGAAAGGCCAGGGGAACGATGAGCCGTTGTCCACGCAAGCGTTCGGGCTCAAGCAAGTACTCTTTACCTGTTGCTTTCACAATGAACGAAAGCCCAAATTCTTCCTCGATCATATCTACGTTCCGCAGGGAAAGCGGGTGCCGAAGCTCAAATAGAAACGGACGGTTGGTTCGAACGGAGTTATTGAGCGCTTCCAAAGAAGGGTTGAATTCCTTTTTGTCTTTGGTCGTTGCATACCACTGGGCATCATACAGCGTCTGACGAAAGAGTGCAATGGCACCGATGTGGGAGGATGGATAGTCGTTGGTGCTACTGCCCTTATGAAAGCTGAAGTGCTGTGAAGCACGCTGTTCTATCATTGCAAGGTTAGGCGTATGGAGCCCAAAACGCAGCAATGCTGACGAACCGCGCATGATGCCATCACGTTCATGCAGCTGCACAACGCCGATTCCACTCGCCAACCAGTCATCAACCTTTTTCTCATCGAACGGAAATACAGGTTCGAATTCGAACTCGGGATGGATTGCTGGGTTCCAGTTGCCGGAGGTGTTTTTTTCTGTGGGGCCTTTTTTCTTTTTGTCTTTCTTTTCTACGTTCAAACCCGCGTAGAGGTCAATGAAAGAAGGGTAGATTACCCGGCCTTTGCAGTCATGTACCACAGCACCTTCTGGAACGGATAGGCCCTCACCTATTGCGTGTACTTTTCCATCCTTTACCAATAAGACTCCTTGATCAATGGAGCGCTGCGGAGAGACGTACACCTTGGCGCCCACAAAAGCATGCACCAAGTGTCGTTGGTTGTGCACACCATTTACCGGAAAGGTTTCCTGTGTCCATGCCATGGTGGACAAGGAGAGCATCGTGAGGACAAGTAAAAGGTGTTTCATCAAGTCGCCAAAAGTAAGGGGAAAGCTCGGAGAATTTGGTGCGCATTGAAACGAAAGTGAACACCATTTGTTCACCATTGGTACACGCCGTATTTTTGGCAAGAATTACAATCAATTATGATCACAGGCCTGAATCACCTTCATAGCTCCTTCCGTTATTTGGTTTTGCTCTTCATCGTTCTAGCAGTGGTAGATGCGATCATGGGTTTAAGCAGCGGGAAGTCGTATAAGAAATCAAGCAAGCTGTTTGCGCTGTTCGGTTTGATCACCTCGCATATTCAATTAGTTGTTGGTTTAGCCCTATACTTCATGGGAGCAAAGGGTATGAATGTGATAATGAACGTTGAGGGTTTCATGAAATCGAGCGAGCTTCGCTTCTACGCCATTGAGCACATCACCATGATGATCATTGCGATCGTTTTAGTGACCATCGGCTACAGCAAGGCGAAACGCATTGAGTCTTCAAAGAAGAAGTACCGTACGATATTGATCTTCTACGGCATTGCACTCGTGCTGATCTTCGCGATGATTCCTTGGCCATTCCTTCGTCCGTTTGGAAGTTGGATGTGATCTCAAAAAGGTAAAAGCAACCACACTATTTGGAACCATTTTCTACGAAGGGAGAGATTGAACGCGCCGTCTTGGTAGGCCTTGCACACCGAGAGCAGCCGGTTGAGAAGTTAGAGGAATATTTAGATGAACTGGAGTTCTTGGCTACCACGCTTGGACTGAACACCGTTAAGAAATTCACCCAAAGCTTGGAGACGCCCAACCCCGCTACTTTCATCGGTTCGGGTAAACTCAACGAGGTAAAGCAATACATCAAAGACAATGACATTGACGTGGTCGTTTTTGATGACGACCTTTCTCCCTCACAAATCCGAAACATCGAAAAGGAGCTCAAGAAGAAGATCTATGATCGGAGCCTCTTGATCCTCGACATCTTTCAGTCACGCGCGCAGACCTCCCAGGCCAAGACACAAGTTGAGTTGGCGCGCTATGAATACCTTTTGCCTCGCCTGACCCGTATGTGGACCCACTTGGAGCGGCAACGAGGAGGCACCTCTACCCGCGGTGGTGCTGGTGAAAAGGAGATCGAGACAGACCGTCGGATGATCCGCAACCAGATCGCGATCTTGAAAAAGAAGCTGGAGAAGATCGATAAGCAGATGCGCACCCAGCGTGGAAATCGGGGCAGCATGGTTCGCGTGGCTTTGGTCGGATACACCAACGTAGGCAAGTCGACCCTCATGAACATGATGTCTAAAAGCGAGGTGTTCGCCGAGAACAAACTCTTCGCCACGTTGGACACAACAGTGAGAAAAGTGGTGATCGAGAACCTGCCCTTTTTGATGGCCGATACCGTGGGCTTTATCCGTAAACTACCGCACCAGCTGGTTGAGTCGTTTAAGTCCACACTTGATGAGGTAAGGGAGGCAGACATCTTACTCCATGTGGTAGACATTTCCCACCCCCAATTCGAAGATCAGATCCGAACCGTGGAGAGCACCTTGGCAGAACTCGATGCGATCGACAAGCCAACACTGTTGGTCTTCAACAAGATCGATCGCTATCCAGAGCCGCCCGAAGAAGAATGGAAATGGGACGGGGAAATCAATCCTGCACTCCGCCTGCAAGACTTGGAAAAATCATGGATGGCCCGACAGGATCACCAGACCTTGTTCATTTCAGCGGTAAACAAGACCAACGTGGAGGAATTCAAAAAGACGCTCTACGATAAGGTCAAGGAAATTCATTCCAAGCGCTTTCCATACAATCATTATTTGTACGAACTTCCTGAAGACCAGGAAAACAAAGAAGACTAGTTATTAAGCGGCGTTCCGCATGTCTTTGATCACTTTCACAGCCTCGTCTAAGGTTTCATCCTTCTTAAGCTTCTTGAGCCACTTATCGTTGATGTCTGTTTTCACAGAGTCAGACTCAATACTTTCAAGGTCTACTTGCAGGTTGCGAACATCCAGCTCGATTCGGTGCTCTTTTATCCACTCGGAGAACGCATCCTCCTGTGCATCTAAGGCGTCTTGACGGGCGCTGAATGCGCCATAGTTTAATGGGATCAGCGTTTGCCCTGACTGCTCTTTGAGTTGCTTTGCGTTTTCATCAATGCGTTGCATGACTTCGTTCGACTCAATGCGTTCAAGGCTGCGTTTTACCACATCTAATTCGTTGTAGCTAGGCTTCCAAACGTCATAGCTTGCTGGCTCTATCTCGTCCCACTCCATCACAAAATCTTGTTCCTTCTCACCCATCTCCAAATAGTTGTAGCGGTTCGGAACTTGAATATCGGCCTCCACCCCCTTGAGTTGGGTGGCATCACCGTTGATGCGATAGAACTTCTGGGTCGTGATCTTGATGGCGCCGAGTGGCTTGTACTCACTGAAGCTGTTGTTCAAATAGCGATCAAGCTCAAAGAAGCGCTGCACGGTTCCCTTACCAAAGGTTGAACTTGCGCCCAAGATGATACCGCGATCATAGTCTTGAATGGCCGCCGCTAAGATCTCAGATGCGGATGCGCTGAAATGGTTTAGCATGACAACCAACGGACCATCGTAAACCACTTCCGGCTTCCGGTCGCGCATCACCTCGGCTTTATTGTAGCGACCCTTCACTTGAACCACAGGTCCGCTCTCGATGAAATGCCCGGTCATGTCGATGGCGTCTTTCAAGGAACCCCCGCCGTTCCCCCGCAGATCGAGTAATATGCCATCTACACCCTCTTCTTTTAACTTGAGCAGCTCTGTTCGAACGTCTTCTGATGCTGTGCGGCCACCAAGTCGATTGAAATCCGTGTAGAACTTCGGCAGTTTGATGTATCCCACTTTCTGATCGCCGTCTTGGATGATGGCAGACTTGGCATAGGTTTCCTCAAGCACCACGATGTCGCGTACAATCGCGATCTCGGTGATCAATCCGTTGATCTTTTTAACGGTCAGGAGAACCGTTGTACCTTTTTTACCTCGGATCAGCTTTACAGCTTCATCGATGCGCGTGTCTGTGATGTCTACTGGAGGCTCGCCTTCCTGCGCAACCTTAAGGATGATGTCGCCTTCCTCCAGGTCGCCTTGCAGGTAAGAAGGACTTCCAGGAACAATACTTACCACTTTGATGTAGCCATCTTTTTCTTGCAGTTGAGCCCCGATTCCTTCAAGTTGACCACTCATAGAGATATCGAAATTCTCTTTGTCTTTTGGAGGATAGTAACCTGTGTGCGGGCCATATACATTCATGATCGCATTGAGGTAGACTTCCTTCATATCGTCTCGTGTCCATTTATCGAACCGCTCGAAAAAGCGATCGTTGCTCTTCTTGAGGTTTTCCCTGGCCTTTGCCTCCATCTCTTCAAAGGTGCGTATGGTCAAGGTGTCGTTCTCTTCTGATGCCGACTCCTGCTTGCGTTCCATTTCGTGGATGCGTGTGAGGGCTTGGTACTTCAAGCTTTTCCGCCAGAACTCCTGCAGGTCTTTCTTGTCCTTCGCGAAGTCTCGTTTCTCTTCGTCTAACTCAATGTCTTCATCAACGGAAAAGTCAAATGCTTTTTCTAAGATTTCAGGATAGTAAGCTCGCGCTTCCTTCAGTCGTTTCGTGTAGAGATCAAAGGAGAGGTCGAAGAACTCATAGGATCCCGTCCTGATTTGATCATCCAGCTGAAGCTTATAACGCTCCAAGTCCTTAACATCATCTTTGAGCAAGAATCGCTTATTGAAATCCAAGCGCTCTAAGTAGAGGTCGTAAACGTCTTCAGAAAATGCATCATTCAATGCCTTAGGTTGAAAATGACTGTTCTCAAGGCTTTTCATCAACACCTCCAATAACACACGGTCTTTTCGAGCGTCGGGATCATCTGCCATGGCTCGGGTCCCACCACCTGTTTCATAAAGAATATAAGAACACAGTAAAATGGCTGCGCTGGTTGATAGTAGGAGCTGAAGACCTCTGAATTTCATATGCCTGAATCGTGTTTAAGAGAACAATATACCAACAAGGTATGCGACCGATTGTTATCAAATGTACTGATCCGGCTTGTACCTTTAAGGCCGTTAACTGTGAAAAGAAGCTAATTATGACGAACCGTTATGCACTGCTAGCAAGCATTTTTGCGCTGATTACATTCACCTCCACCGCCCAGAATCAGAACCAAGAACTACAACTCAACCTGCGGTCAGGTGAATTCAAGGTCGCGCCAGATGGCGATCGATCGTTGAGCCAAGACGAGCTTGCAGCGTGGACCTCTTTCGAGGGTGTGCGTTACGGCTTGGTTGCTCTGGAGCAGTTTCCAACCATTGGCCAGCAAGCTTCTATTGGGGCTTCAGGAATTCATTTCCTTGGTTTTTACCCAAAGAGCTTCTACTTGATTGGAGTCAAGGAAGGGGCAGATCTGGGTCCGTTGAATGCTTTTCGACTAAACGCGCAATCGCCCCATACGGAATATCATAAATCTGTTGTGGGCGTTGAAACCACACCAGATCACGCTCGCTCGAAGAAGGGGTTGTTGCTCAACGTATCTCCCTACAGCAACATCGAGTTAAACCGCGCAGCACGCAGCTTAGCGGCAGCAGGGTTTAATGTGGTAGAAACACATCCCACGTATCAAACGATTACGGTTGAAGTAGCCAACAGCGAGGTTGCTGCACTTGCAGCACATGGAGCGGTAGCATTCATCGACTGGAGGTTCGCAGAAGGTGAGCCAGAGAACTACACCTCCCAAACCTTGCACCGAACCAACTACTTGGGAACAAGAAATAACAACAGCCTTCAGTACGATGGCTCAGGCATCCGAGTGGCGCTGCAAGATGATGGTGCAATTGGACCACACATCGATCATCATGGCCGCACCACCCATTGGTGGGATATCAGCGATGGCGATCATGGCGATCACGTTGGTGGCACCATAGCTGGAGCCGGAAACATCAATGCTCGTAACCTTGGCCAGGCGCCGGGGGCTGACCTTCACGTTTACAAAGCGTGGCCAGAGTACCAAGCATATGACTCCATACCAAGCCATTACAACAACTACGCTGTGGTGATCACGTCAACGTCCTATAGCGATGGTTGTAATGCAGGTTACACCTCTAGAACGCGCACAATGGATGCTCAGAGTGTGGATTATCCAAGCCTTTTACACGTCTTCTCTGCAGGGAACTCAGGAACGAGCAATTGCGGTTATGGCGCCGGAAGTTTTTGGGGCAATATCACCGGAGGACATAAAATGGGTAAGAATGTTATCGCGGTTGCTAATGTCAACGAACTCGGACAAATCGCGAACAGCAGCAGTAGGGGTCCAGCACATGATGGGCGGATTAAGCCAGACCTTTCGGCCAAAGGAACTAATGTGACCAGTACCATCGGCGGAAACGCATACGATACCTACACGGGTACGAGCATGGCGTGTCCCGGCGTTTCAGGCACGTTAGCGGTGTTGTATCAGGCGTATGAGGACAACTACAGTGAACTACCAGACGGTGGTCTGATGAAGGCCATCGCTATGAATACGGCAGATGATATGGGTGCTCCCGGTCCAGACTTTATCTATGGCTGGGGGCAGATCAACGCTCGCCGGGCTTATGAAGTGATTGAGTCAGGAAGTTTTACGGAAGGAAGCTTGGCCCAAGCAGCACAGAACACACAAGTGTTGAATGTTCCAGCCAATACCACGCGCGCTCGATTTATGGTTTATTGGACAGATCCGGAAGCGAACGTCGGAGCCGCTACGGCCTTGGTGAATGACCTTGATATGAAGGTGATTAATCCAAATGGAGATACAATTTTACCCTATGTACTGGATGACACACCCAATGCAGCAACCCTTGGACTCCCTGCTACGAATGGTGAGGACCATCTGAATAACGTGGAGCAGGTAGAATTCATCAACCCAGCTGCAGGAAGCTACCAAGTGATCATTGAAGGACATCAAGTTCCTCAAGGTCCACAGCCTTATTTCTTGACTCACATGTTTGAAGGGAAGGCACTCCACCTCACCTATCCAGTAGGCGGAGAACCCTTGATTCCGGGGGTTACAGAGTTGATCCGTTGGGATGCGGGCGATTTGAGTCAAACCATCGATGTAGAATTCTCTACCAACGGAGGAAGCAGTTGGCAAACCATCGCAACAGGTGTTCCTGCGGAAGATGGTCATCGATACTGGACTGTGCCATTTTCGCTGAGCTCTGCGGATGTTCACATACGATTGACACAGGGCTCAACCCAGGTCACCTCCAATGCTTTTTCCGTGATTAACGTTCCTTTAGGCCTCGAAGTAGAGTGGGCTTGCCCAGACTCTATCGGCTTGAGGTGGAACACGGTATCCACTGCAGGTTCTTACGTGGTTTATAAGCTTGGACAGAAGTACATGGATTCCATTGGTGTTGCCAGCAACAACACATTTGTAGACTATGGAGTAGCCCCGAACGATCCGAATGTATGGTACAGCGTATCCAGCATTGGAACGGATGGAGCGCGTGGAGAGCGAGCCTTGGCCATCAATAAGGCTCCAGGAGTATTCAATTGTGTACTTGATTTTGATGCTGAAGTTGTAACGATGATCCCAGACGCCTCGAGCTTGTTTGATTGTCACGGTGCTGAGCGTCAACCAGGCTTTGTGATCAAGAATAACGGAACCTCTCCCCTGCTTTCATTTGATGCGGAGCTTCATTTTACCGCTTCCGGTTTGCTGACTACAGAAAGCTTCACCGCCAACATTGCGCCTGGAGCAATAGACACCTTCTACTTTGCAGATTCCATCTTGTTGGACGGGCAGGGCGTGAACAGCCACTTCGTGATCGTTGACTTAAGCAATGATCAAAACCACTGGAATGATACAGCTAGCATGACATACCAAGTTGTGGTTGGTGAGCTACAGGCACCGGTATTCGAGGAGGACTTCGACCTCATGCCGATCTGTCCGAATACAGACAACTGCGGAGAAACAGAGTGTACCATTTTGAATGACTGGGTGAACGAAAGCAACGGAGTAGGTGACGACATAGACTGGCGCCTCAACGTTGGAGCAACGCCAACAAACCTCTCGGGGCCAACGGGGGATTATACGAACAACGGCTTTGGACGGTACTTGTATTTAGAGGCGAGTGGAGAGTGTAACTTCCAAACAGCAGAGCTGCTATCACCGTGCATTGATCTGAGCGAAAGCCCTGGCGCTGTTCTCCGTTTCTATTTCCACATGTATGGTTCCGATATGGGCGAACTTCATGTTGATGTATTCGATGGAGACGCATGGACGCTAGACGTCATGACGCCTTTGTCAGGCAACCAGGGAAACAGCTGGCAGGAGCAAGAGGTAGCCCTTGATGCATTTGCCGGAAAGGTGGTTAACATTCGATTCCGTGGAATTACGGGAGCGTCGTTTAACAGCGATCTTGCCATTGATGGAGTAATGGTTTATCACCCACCTGTAGCGGATTTTGACTACGCTTATGTAAACCCGAATAGCTTATCGGTAAACTTCACCGATCAAAGCTTGTATGCAGATGACATGGACTTTGATCTGGGTGATGGAACCGTTTTGAACAGTGTTCCGGCCAGCCACACATATGCATCGATGACCAGCTATACGGTGACGCAAACGGTGTCGAACGCTTATGGGGAAGACACTTACTCTGTTGAGATCAACGCGTTGAGTGTGGATGAAATAAACGATGCGGGCATTCAGGTATATCCTAACCCAGCGGTAGATCGCGTTGTGATTCAGCTCACCGAGACATCCAGCTTTGGTTCATGGCGAATCCACAGCGTGAAAGGAGAGCAGGTGTTGCAAGGAGGAATCAATGGAAATGTGGAAACGATTGACTTGTCTTCGTTGAGCAAGGGCGTCTACATGTTGGAACTGCATGGAGATGAGTCGGTGCAAAAGCGCCTCGTTGTTCAATAGGCAGAATGTTGTTGAATTCTTAACGAATCGGTTACAATTCAGAAGATTCACGTTATTTGAAGAAATTCTTCTTTCATGAAATCACATCACAAGCTTATTGCAACCCTCTCTATGGCGCTCGTTTCTATGGGCGTTTACGCTCAGAACGACCTGGCTACCGCGAACGATAAAGACGGTGTGGTGCTCTTCGTTGAGAGCATGCCCGCAAACCCTTACCGCCATAAAGGCACGGTATCTTGCGCCACCTTTAGCCCTGATGAGGAGGAGCCACTGATCGAGCATATGATCAAGCAAACCCGAAAGGAGCACGAGGAGTTTGATGCGTTGATTTTCCGTCCAGGAACAGGGCTATGCAAAGCAGACATCATTCAATACTACCCAGATCCTGACGCAAAGCGTAAAAGAGGTAGAGGTGATGATGAAGAGGTGAACCCCAAGCATAAAGAGGCGAAGGCGGTTCCTACAAGTGGCATCATGCTCTTCATGCAAAGCAGTCCAACGGCAGAGTATCAGTTGCTCGGAAAAGTAGAGACCCCAGTCACCTTTAGGTCGAAAGATATCGAAGAACTCAAGGCGGAACTCATCCGTATTTCAAAGGAGCGTTACAAAGATTTGGATGCGATCGTTGTGGTTGCGGGCAGTGGTATCCGAAAGGCCAACGTGATCAAGTTCAAGTAAGGTAACAACCTTTTGTTGGGTGCGCTCGTCTTAAGTTCAGAAAGCACATGATCACGAACGAGATTATTCAAGGATGCCTGAACAACAATCGCGTTGCTCAGAGAAAGGTCTACGAGTCCTACTATCCTGTTATGCTCGCTATCGTGCGTCGTTACATTAAGGACGAAGAGGAGGCGCTTGATGTGCTCAACCAAGGGTACATCAAGATCTTCAAGAAGATCGATCAATACCATTTTGAAAACTCGTTTGAAGGCTGGTGTAAGCGCATCATCATCAACACGGCGTTGGATCACCTGAGGTCGAGCAAGCGATACAAGGACCTGTTTTCTTTTGATGCGATCATGCCTTCCAGTCAGGTCTTCAATGATGGTTTAAACAACATGTCGGTTGAAGAGTTAATGGAGGTCATTGACACCATTTCACCAATCAGCAAGGTGGTCTTCAACATGTTTGCGATCGATGGATACAGTCACAAAGAAATCGCCGAGGAGTTGAATATGTCTGTAGGCACCTCAAAATGGCATTTGTCTTCGGCACGTAAGCAGATCCAAACCAAACTAAAAGCCATTTACCCAGAACTAGCTTTACTCTATGGCTGATCATCACGAAATAGATGAGCTGTTCAAAGCGCGTTTTGATGGCGTGAAGGACCACCGGGTAGATCCGAACGCACAGTGGGTGCGATTCGAATCGGAGCTGGAAGCGGCCATGGTTGGCAGCGCAGGAGCCACAGCGAGCACCGTTGGCACGAGTCTGTCTTCTTGGGGGATGGCGGCCTCAGTAGCGGCAATCATAGGTGTGGCGGGATTGGTGAATCAAGACCGGTCGGCTCTTGAACAACCAAACCCAACAGCGGAGCGGATTCAATTGGTACAAGCAGCTACTTCTTGGTTCGAGTCAAGTGAAACGGCATCGGATTGGGTGAGCGCTGAATCGATCAACCAAAGGAACAATCGTGTTGGAACGCTTGATCCAGCGCTACCGTATATCAGCGACGACGAGCCTTCATCGTCCATTGGACTGGCATTGGCAGAAACGTCAGAAGAACCGGTATTTGATCGGAATCCAACTGCTAAATCAAAGGAGCCGCTGGCGTTTGCGCGAAGGGTGCTGGATAGGCTTGGGAAGATGCCGGCGTTAGGCTTCGGTACTGGTGCACGAGACATTGCTGCCAGAGACCTGCCTGACCTTCCTGACGCTAAAATCTTCCGGCAGCATGGCGCTTATGTTCGTGCGGGTATACGCACCGGAAATGGTGAGTCGAATTCCATGAGCGACCCGGCAAAGTGGAGGTTGAATGGAGTTGCATCGGTTGGTTACACCTATGCCTTCAGCCCAAAGACATTCATTTCAGCTGAGATCGGTCTATTGAGGAGAACCGGAAATGGACTTGAGCGATCTCAGGACGTAGACCTGGAGCCGCTTGCTAATGTATTGCTGAACAATTTCGGTGGTGCAACGGAAGAAGAATTGGAGCTTCGTCGAAACTTTATGAACGTAAGGGAAAGCTTCGTTGCGCAACGCCTTGATTATGTACACATGCCTGTAGCACTGCATGTAAACTTGACCACTCATTCAAATGCATCCATCGGAACGTTTGTGGATTACCTCATTGGTGTCGAGAATGAGTCGTACATGGTTTACAACAGCACGGATTACATCAAGGCTGATTTTGGCAGCAACGATGGAAGTACAATGGAAGGCTTGAACCGCTGGAGGTTAGGTTTGATGGCCGGCTATGAGCATACCATCTCCCAACACGTGACCATCGATGCACGTGCTATGCTACCAATTACTACGGTCTTTGATCGCAGCAGTGAATTCTATCAGCACGCCGAACCAAACCAATTGGTTGATCTTCAGGTGGGGCTGAACTACAAGATTTAGTGTCGGCGCCTCTCGCCTAGAAAGAGATAGACCCTTTCTTCTTTTTGCGTTTCTTTCCGAAATCAAGCTTTGGTGCCTTGAACTTCCGCTTCGACTTCTTGATGCGCTTGTTGTTGTACGTGCGCGTTTTGCGCTCTCGCTTGAAGAGTTTGAGCTTCTTCTTGTTGTAAGAAGGAGCTTTCATTTTCTTGCTTTGCTTGAACTTTCGGTTGGTGATGGATGGGGTGAACGACTTGCTTAGCGTGAGCTGAAGAAACATGTAGGTGTCGTTGTTATTCTGCCCTCCCCGAGGTTGGTTTTCTGTATACCAAAAGTCATCCGGTACGTCGCTTAAAGCAACACTCGGATTGGCAAAATACGCTGCTAGCTTGCCGTCCCGTGCTTCGATTGCTTGATTGTCGTAAAAGAAGGTGCTGGCATCGTCTATGTAATCGGTTATGGTCCAACGGTATCCGAAGTCTAATCCAACGGTGAAGTTTTTGTTTAACAACATGTATACGCCTCCACCAAGAGGTAAGGAAACGGAAAGGCGACGGTAAGGGTCAGGTCCGTCTGGAAAGCCTTGTCCTTCCGTGCGCAAAGGCTGAAGCGCAAAATACTGCGACTCTAATCGACCTTTTGGATTGAAGAAGAAGGCGCCAACACCCCCACTTATGTAAGCTCCAAAACGATTTCCATCAAACACCCGCGTAGTATTTGCACCCATGTAGTGGATATAGTCGGGCTTCAGGATATGCAGCTCATAAATACCTGCGACCTCAATGATGGGCGATTTGAAGTTAAGGTTGCGGTACCGACGGTTGGGGTAATTGGTCAACGCGTCATCGCCCCTCACGCGAGCATAGGTCGTATAGCCTCGGATCGCTTGATATTCGCGTAAGAAATAGCGAACGCCTCCCGAAACAGCATATCGGGTCATGGTAGGCTCTAGATCAAAGACGAAGGGCTGGCCAGGCTGATCTTCTCCTCCGAGGTCACCTAAAAAGTTTGAAGCACCTCCTCCGACCACATACTCTAACCGCGTCGCTTTCCAGTCTACGTCGCTCTCTTTGATCTTTGGGTTCTTGTACAATGGAACTTCTGGACGCTTGTCATTCACCTTTGGATCACGCAATTGTTGCCCTAGGCTTTGATTCGCTAGAAGCCCTAGCATGAGCGCTAAAGCGAGTGAAAGCTGGTATGATGAATGGATCCTCAACATTTCAGGTAGGATACAAAGTTACGGGAGAACACCCCTACGGGTCAAGTTATTGACTAATTCGCAATAAGTTAAGCCTTTTCTAAGGTAAAAACTGTGATTTCAGGCAAGATCCCAAAACGCCCAGGGTAGCCGATATAACCAAAGCCGCGGTTTACATAGAGTTGTTGGTCGCCTTCTTTATAGAGGTCGGCCCACTCCGGATAGAAGTATTTCACGGGACTCCACTTTAAGCTGCCCACTTCTATTCCGAACTGCATACCGTGGGTGTGTCCGGAAAAGGTCACATCGATGCTTGGAAACTCTGGAATAACTTGTGCTTTCCAATGACTAGGGTCGTGAGAGAGTAACAGCTTAACACGCGCATCCTCCGTACCGGAATAGCCCTTTTTCAGGTCGCCGTATTTTGGGAATCTTCCGCGAGCCCCCCAATTCTCAATACCGATGACGGCTATTCGATCATCTCCTCGTTGGATGAATCGGTTTTCATTGATCAGCAGGTCCCACCCCATCTCATGGCGTTGGATGTCAATCAAACGCTGCAGGTTTTGACGCTTTTCTTCTTCGGTACTCCATGGCACGTAGTCTCCGTAGTCATGATTTCCGAGAACACTAAACACACCGTCTTTAGCGGAGATTCGACCAAAAACATCTTTCCAGTCTTCCAGTTCATCAGCCCTGTTATTCACAATGTCTCCGGTGAAGAAAACGGTATCAGCTCCTTGAGCATTGATCATGTCTATTCCTTTTTCAACCGCTTTTCGGTTCCAAAAAGACCCGGTATGGATGTCGGAGATCTGCAGGATGGTGTAGCCTTCAAACGAAGTTGGGAGTCCCTTAAGTTTCAGTGTGCGTCGTTTAACGGTGTAATCGTGCGCACCGCTGACTACCCCCCAAGACATGGATAGAACAGGTAACGTTGCTGAGAGGGCTCCCAGACTGGCCAAGAACTCGCTTCTGCTCACGCCACCATCCTTTTCAAGGGTGTTGGGGTTGAGTTTGTTCCAACCCCACTTGGCGAAACGGATGACGTCATCAACGAGCAGCCAAAGCGCGAAAAGGAACTTACCAAAAATGTTTGCAACACCTACCGTAGCGATGATCATCAAGAATTTCCTTCCGCGTTCGGATGCCGAAAGGGGCTCATACAACAAGAATGAGAGCAGGGTGATTACCGTCAACCCCCAAAAGGCACCTTTTGCGAGTCGCTGGCCCCAGGTAGGCCAGCCATTAATGGCGACCTTCAGACCTTGATATGCATAGAAATCAAAAAGCAGCAGCGCGCCGCTAAGGATCAAAAAGAGCAGTAGTCGATTCATTCGTGCATGTAAACAAAAAAACCCCGAAGAAGGTTCCCGGGGTTTAGTATGAGGTCTCGAGCGGATTCGAACCGCTGTGGATGGTTTTGCAGACCACTGCCTAGCCACTCGGCCACGAGACCATTAAAGCGCCGCGAATTTAGCTAATTATTCGCGGAACGGTCAAGTATTCTTGTTACGGCAACGTATTGCAACTGGTGAGAAACCGGGGGCTGTAGTTTTTTAACCGTCACCGTGCAGCGTTGGGCCTCTTGGAACTCGTCCAAGATCCGTTGTGCAATATCATTGGCCACATGTTCGATAAGGTTTTGAGGGGTGGCCATGATCTCAGCCGTAAGCGCCATTACCGTGACGTAGTCAATCGCATCTTCGATGCGGTCGCTTATTGCAGCCTTCGAGAAGTCACTGTCGATCAGAATGTCCACTTCAAATGTCCCCCCGGTCTTTCGCTCTTCTGCATGGCAGCCATGTTTCGCGTGAAACGTGAGACCCCTTACCTCTACCTTATCCATTGTTCAGGCGCTCAATACCCGTTTCAATGCGGCTCAAGCTTTCTCCCTTACCGATGAAATGCATGATGTCGAACATGCCAGGACCAGCACCTTTACCGGTTACCAAAACACGAAGTACAGGCAGTACGGCGCCCATGCCTAGCGATCGTTCCTCTAGAAACCCTTTAAACACAGCTTCAAGCGCACTTGGCTCGAAGGGTTCTACGGAATTGAACTTTCCAGCAAGATCACGAATGATGGCTGCAGAGTCGTCTTTCCACTTCTTACTCACGGTGCGTTCGTCGTATTCGGTCGGGGCTTCAAACATGTACCGACCTTCCAACATTTCTTCAACGAAATAAGCGCGCTCTTTCATGAGCTCAACAAAAACGCCCAGCTTCGAGCGGTCGTAAGTGATCTGTTCGCGGCCCAAGTATGGAATAAGGCGTTCGATAAGCACGTTTTGTGATTGTTCCCGCAAGTATTGTTGATTGAACCACTTGGTCTTGTCTGCATCGAACTTCGCCCCAGACTTACCCACCCGTGAAAGCGAGAAATCTTGGATCAATTCATCGATGGAGTAGAGTTCTTTTTCCGTTCCTGGATTCCATCCGAGGAAGGCCAAGGTGTTGATGAAGGCCTCAGGGAAGTAGCCTTGCTCACGGTAACCTGAGCTGATCTCACCCGTTACAGGGTCTTTCCATTCCAACGGAAAAACAGGGAAGCCTAATCGGTCTCCGTCTCGTTTGCTCAGCTTTCCATTGCCGTCTGGTCGCAGGATCAAAGGAAGGTGGGCAAACTGTGGACGCGTATCCTCCCAACCCAAGTAGCGATAAAGCAAGATGTGCAAGGGCGCCGAAGGCAGCCATTCCTCGCCTCGGATCACGTGTGTGATCTTCATCAAGTGGTCGTCTACGATGTTCGCAAGATGATAGGTAGGCATGCCGTCCGACTTGAAAATCACTTTATCATCAAGGCTAGAAGTATTGACTTGCACCCATCCGCGGATAATATCCTCAAATCGCAACTCTTCATTGCGCGGCATTTTTATGCGAATCGTATATGGATCACCAGAGTCAAGGCGGGCCTTTACTTCGTCTGACGACAAGGTCAAGGAATTCTTCATGGTGGTTCTAACGGCTGCATTGTATTGCGGGTTAGGAACCTTTGCGCGCTTCAATCGCTCGCGCATTTCATCCAACTCCTCCGCAGTATCAAAAGCATAGTAGGCGTGACCCGCCTCAACCAACTGGTCTGCATATTGGCGGTACATGGCCTTGCGTTCAGATTGACGGTACGGCCCGTAAGGCCCTCCTTTCCAAGGATCCTCATCGGTGTGCATACCGATCCACTCCAGCGACTCCTTTATGTACTCTTCAGCGCCTTGAACGTAGCGGGTTTGATCGGTGTCTTCAACACGAAGGATGAAGGTGCCGTTGTGGTGTTTTGCAAAAAGGTAATTGAACAAGGCGGTGCGTACGCCTCCCATGTGTAAAGGTCCGGTCGGACTCGGTGCAAATCTTACTCTAACTTCGCTCACGTTGCTGGTTTTAATCTAAAAAAGGCTGCAAAGATAGAGAGTTGATATCCAACCCTCTCAGCGCACAAAACTTTCTTTAACCCAACTTAACAAGACAACGGCTTTTTCGTTGGTATCTTTGAGCGTATGCAAGAGTTTCTTAAGCTACAGGCGAACATGTCCTCCTTCAACAAGAGGTACTATTTGTCGCGACTGTTGAGTGGGGTACTGATTTCCATTGCAGTAGTGGCTGCGCTTTTCTTGCTTTTCGTAAGCCTTGAGTTCTTGCTTTACCTAGGCCGCGTTCCACGAACGATTCTTTTCTACGGTTTTAGCCTTGTATCGCTGGGCATCTTTACCATTCAGGTTTTGCTCCCTGCGTTACGGTGGGGGGGGGTTCTAAAGCCGCGCACACCCGAAGATACGGCCAGGGCCATCCAACAAACGCTGCCAACGGTAGAAGACCGACTGGTGAATGTCTTGAACCTCAACCAACGCGCCAATACAGAACATAGCCCGTTGCTGGTTGCAGGCCTTGAGCGAAAGGCGAATGAACTCAATAGCATTCGGTTCGCCGAGCATGTTGACCTTAGGGCTTCGCTCATCTGGGCGCGTTACACCTTGATTCCCATCTTGGTCTTGTTTGGCATAAGCCTATGGAAGCCTGATGTGATCAAAGAAGGTGCTGCTCGGATCATCCAGTATGATCAACACTTTACGTCGCCTGCTCCATTTGCTTTTATCCTTCCTGCTTCACATTACGAGGTGTCAGAAGGAAGTGCCTTCACCCTGGAGGTTCAGACTGCTGGAGAAGCATTGCCGGCTAACTGCTTTGTGATCTTTGATGGAAAGGAGATGCGTATGAGGCGTCAGTCAGAGAACACCTTCAGCTACACCTTTCAGCAACTCCGAAACGATGTTGAGCTGCAAGTCAGGGGTGCAAGCGTGTATTCAACGCCGATCACTTTGGAGGTCCTTCCACAACCCAAACTGATCAAGACAGAAGCGGTCCTGAGCTACCCAGCCTATACCAGACGAGAGCAGGAGCGTCTGTTGAACAGAAGCGACTTGAAAATTCCGGAAGGTACCACGGTGCAATGGTTGTTGAGCCACCGCAATGCGAACGAAGTGGAGGTTTCAACTGATCAGACCGTTTTGGAGTCTGAGAATGACGGGGTGCAAGCGCGGTTCAAGCGTCGTTTCTTGTCATCGCAGAACCTGAAGCTGAGGTTGATGAGTGAACGTGGTTTGGTGGATAGTGTGCAGATCCAGGTGAGTGTGGTCATGGACGCCTATCCTAAGATTCAGGTGGAGCAAGTCTATGACTCGTTATCTGGACTCTATTATTTCAACGGAGAGTTAACGGATGACTACGGCTTCAGTGCACTGAAGTTTCGTGTTGAGCAGGGAGGGGACGTATTGAAAAGCGATGCTTTACCACTTACCAATGGTTTGACAGAGCAGCGATTCAACTATGCTTGGAAACCAGACAGCCTGATGAGCAAACAGGGTGCCGAGTTGAACTACTATTTTGAAGTTGCGGATAACGATGGCGTGAATGGCGCCAAGACAACGCGATCGCAATCGTTCATGTACCGCGTTCCTAGCATGGCGGAGCTAATGGAACAAGCGGAGAAAGAAGCAGACAAGACGAAGAGCAGCCTCTCAAAGGAGCAAGAAGATTTGAAGAAGCTGAACAAAGAGCTCGATGCTATTAAGAAGGACTTGCTGGAGAAGCGCAAACCAGATTGGGAGGAACAAGAGCGTTTGAAAGAAGTGCTCAAAGAGCAGCAGAAAATGATGCAGCAGTTGGAGAAGCGTGCGCGCGAACAGAAGCGCTTTCAGGAGAAGAGCGACCAGGTTCAACCTTATTCCGAGCAGCTGATGCAGAAGCAGCAGATGGTTCAAGAGATGTTCGACAAGCTCTTTGACGAGGAGTTCAAGGAAAAGTACCGGGAGTACCAAGAGCTGCTAGAGGAGATGAACAAGGAGCAGATGTTGGAGAAGCTGGAAGAGATGAAGATGGATAACGAGGCCCTGGAGAAGGAGCTGGATCGAACGTTAGAGTTGTTTAAAGAGTTGGAATTTGAGCAGAAGTTAGAAGAGAACATGGAACGGTTGGATGAGCTCCAGGGGGCTCAGGAGGACCTGCAAGAGCGTACAGAGGAGAAGTCAGAGGATGCGGATGCACTTAAGAAGGAGCAAGACGCCTTGAGCGACGATCTTAAAGCGTTGGAGCAGGAGTTAGACAAGATGGAAGAACTCAATCAAGCGCTAGAGGAGCCAAAGCAAACACCAGACCTTTCGGAAGAAATGCAGGAGGCAGATCAAAAAATGCAAGAGGCGTCTGAACAACTGGATAAGGGGAACGAAAAGAAGGCCGGAGAAGACCAAGAAGGTGCTAGTGAGGCCATGAAGAAGATGCAGGAAAAGCTCAGTCAATTTCAATCGCAACAAGCGGCTTCGCAGCAAACGGAGAACTTGGAGGACATGCGTCAGTTGCTGGAGAACATCGTTGATCTTTCTGTGGAACAGGAAAAGATCATGGAAGGCGTGAAGCGGGTAGAGCCAAACGACCCGAAGTACATCGACTTTGCGAAGGACCAGAAGAAGATCATTGACGACACAAAGGTGGTTGAGGACAGTTTGCTCGCACTCAGTAAGCGGGTGCCGCAGATCGACCGTGTGATCAACGATGAGATCACAACCGTAAAGTTCAGCATGGAGAAAGGCTTGAGCTACATGACGAACCAACCCCCAAACCAGGAACGCAAGTATGTGGCGATGGCTGCAGAACGCCAACAGTATGCCATGACATCCTTGAACAACCTGGCACTCCTATTTGATGAAATCATTGAGCAGATGCAAAAGGAGATGGCGCCGAGTATGAGCGGGTCGGCGGAGTGCAAGAAACCAGGCAGCGGAAAGGGGCAAAAGCCATCGGCAAGTGACTTGAAGAAAATGCAAGAGAACCTCAACAAGCAGCTCCAGAAGATGAAGGAGGCAAAAGAGAAGGGAAAGAACCCGAACGGAAAAAAGCCCGGTGAGCAAGGAGGAAGCGGAATGGGTGGAATGAGCAAGGAAATGGCGAGAATGGCGGCCCAGCAAGCAGCCATTAGGCAGCAGCTACGCCAATTGAGTGAGTCGCTGGATGGTGAGAAAGGTGGGCGCGCAGGCGATCAGATGAAGGAGATGGAAGAGTTGATGGAGCAGACAGAGGAGGATATTCTGTTCGATAAGATCGATGCAGAAACAATGCGTCGACAAGAAGAGATATTGACCAAGTTACTGCAATCTGAGAAAGCAGAACGCGAACAAGAGATGGATAAAGAACGGGAGGCAAAAACCAACTACAACCCATTCCGTATACCCGATGAGGTATGGGAGAACTTCAAAAAAGAGAAGGAGAAAGAGGTTGAGTTTTACCAAACACTTCCACCGAATTTGAAACCTTTTTATAGAAATGAAGTAAATCGATACTTTAGTACCATTCCATTAGGTGAATAACGTGCGTATAGAACAACAGATAAATGCAAGCCTAGAGAACCTCTCCATTGTGGAGGAGTTGCTAGGATCTATGTATGAGGAACAGCAGATTCCTGAAGAAGTCTTCGGGAATGTGATGGTGGCATGCACGGAGGCTATGTTGAACGCCGTGAACCATGGATCCAAGGGAGACGCTCAGAAGCAGGTTACGTGTGTGATTGAGCGAACGGATAATTACCTAGAGGTAATGTTTAAGGATGTAGGTGAGGGGTTTGACGTAGACGCGCTTCCAGACCCAACAGACCCTGCTAATTTGGAAAAGGGGAATGGTAGAGGGATATTCATTATGAAGAATTTATCCGATGAGATAAGCTTTGAGGATGGCGGGTCAAGGGTAACGATGCGCTTTGATTTCGATAGTGCGCAGAAGGTTGGTGCTTAATTTTGCACCATGAACCCGGAATTTCAACAATTTACAGAAGTGGATGCTTGGATGAGTATCCAGGCGCAAGTGGCTGAAGAGCTTGCAACGGTCATTGGTCGTATGGCAAGGGATTTCGCTACAGAAATGGGCTGGGTGAATGCCATAGTGCTGCCTTCAGAAGAGCATAAAAAATTGAATAACAGATATTTAGGGCATGATTATGCTACAGATGTCTTGACTTTTCCATTTGATGAAGGTGATGCGGTCTGTGGAGAGATTTACTTGGACGCAACGGTGGTTGCGGAGAATGCGAATCGTTTTCAGGTGTCCGTAGAGGAAGAGTATAAACGAATGATCATTCACGGTGTTTTGCATTTGTTGGGGCATGATGATGCCACTGATGCCGAGCGCGCTGAAATGCGCGTGCTAGAGGATAAATACTTGAAACTGCTTTAGGTTTCATGTGAAACAATGGAGATATGAAGTACGATGTAATAGTTGTTGGGGGAGGCCATGCTGGATGTGAAGCAGCAGCGGCTGCCGCCAATCTGGGCTCGAAGACCTTGCTGATCACCATGGATATGACAAAGTTTGCCCAGATGTCTTGTAATCCAGCGATGGGTGGCGTAGCAAAAGGGCAGATCATTCGTGAGATCGATGCCATGGGTGGCTATTCCGGATTGGTGAGTGATTACAGTGCCATTCAGTTTCGCATGCTCAATAGATCTAAAGGTCCAGCCATGTGGAGTCCACGATCACAGAATGACAGGACCCTTTTCACGATCAAGTGGAGAGAGCTGCTTGAGGAAACAGAAAACCTAGACTTTTGGCAAGATGCCGTGACGGGTCTTTTGGAAGATAAAGGAGCGGTGATTGGGGTAAGGACATCCTTAGGAGTGGAGATCGAGAGTAAGACGGTGGTGCTCACATCGGGGACGTTTATGAATGGTTTGATTCATGTTGGCGAGAAGCAGTTGGGTGGCGGTAGAATGGGGGAGCGTTCCTCTAAAGGGATTACAGAGCAGCTAAAGAGCTTTGGTTTTGAAGCCGGCAGAATGAAGACGGGAACACCTCCTAGAATAGATGGGCGTTCCTTGGATTATGCCAAGATGGAAGAGCAATTAGGTGATGAAGATCCTCAGAAGTTTTCATTCATTGGCCCACGTTATTTGAAGGACCAGCGTTCTTGTCATATTACCTACACAAACAGTACGGTCCATGACATCATTGGAGATAACATCGCTTTATCACCCATGTATAATGGCCAGATTGAGTCCATAGGTCCGAGGTATTGTCCTTCGATAGAGGATAAGATCCATCGTTTCGCCGACAAGGATCGTCATCAGATCTTTGTAGAACCGGAAGGTTGGAATACACATGAAGTATATGTGAATGGGTTCAGTACTTCACTGCCGCTTGATGTTCAGCGCAAGGCGATGAAGGAGATACCGGGTTTCGAGAATGCGGTTATGTTCAGACCCGGTTATGCGATTGAATATGACTATTTCCCACCCACGCAATTATCCCACAGCCTTGAAACGAAGATTCTGGAAGGACTGTTCTTTGCAGGCCAAATCAACGGAACTACAGGCTATGAGGAAGCGGCCGCCCAAGGGTTGATTGCTGGCATCAATGCCCATCAAAAAGTGAAGGAATCAGATCCTTTAATACTCTCCAGAAAAGACGCCTACATTGGTGTGTTGATAGACGATCTGATTACCAAGGGAACCGATGAGCCTTATCGCATGTTTACCAGTAGGGCTGAGTATCGGATTACGTTGCGGCAAGACAGTGCAGCGGAACGGTTGACTCCGATTTCACATGAATTAGGGTTGGCTTCAGATAAAAGGATGAAAGCGCTTGAGAGCTTTTTGTCGGACCGTGAGCAGTTGATGAAGCATATGAACAAAGCCAGCATAACACCTGATGAGGTGAATGATTACCTCGCTGATGTTGGTTCTACACCTTTAAAGCAGTCTGTGAAATTGGTGAGCGTTTTAACCCGACCCAATGTAGATGCAAAAGAACTTCTACAGCGTTCGGAAGACTTTCAGAAAAGGGTGGATGGGTTGGTGTACCAAGACGAGGTTTATGACGCCGCAGAGATAGAGCTGAAATATGAAGGCTACCTCAGACGAGAAGAGGAGATGGCCAAAAAAATGCAGTCATTAGATCGGATGAAGATTCCTTCGGACTTTAATTATATGGGCCAACAGTCGTTGTCGATGGAGTCTAGACAGAAATTGGATCGGGTGAAGCCAGACAACCTCGGCCAGGCTAGTAGGGTCCCAGGAGTGAAGCCTGCGGATATTTCGGTCTTAATGGTAGCCCTTGAACGTAATGTTTCACATGAAACAAGATAGAAGCCTTAGAAACCGTTTAAAGGCCTCTGTGGAGGCTTATATCGAAGGATCTGAGATATGCCAGCAACGCGCATATTTTCTTAAGTAGTTGATTATCAGAGTGAAAAAAGCGAGAACAATAAAATTAGGATTGCGCGTTGAGGTATCCATGAAAAGAATCGTGCTCCTGGGGTGTTGGTTACTCCCGCTCGTAGGTTTGGCTCAGCCACAAGTTGGAAGTTGGAGGTCACATCTTCCAATGGGTATTTTCGATTGGGTGGATGAGCTGGATGGAAAACTCTATGCGGCGAATGCATTTGGAGTCATGGTCTATGACCGTGAGGAAGAATCAAAACAGAGTTTGACGAAGATCAATGCGTTATCACAAACAAGGATATCCTCGTTTGCTTGTTCTGAGCAGCACGGTTTGTGTGTTGTGGGCTATGATAACGGCAATTTAGACATCCTTGGAACCAACAATGAGGTGACGAACCAGCCTGCGATCCAAACCAGCAATATCGTGGGTAATAAAGCGGTTCGAGAAATTATTTTCCAAGACGAAATCGCCTTGCTGGTTACGGGTATTGGACTGATACAACTTGACCTTTCCAGCTACAACATTCTAGAGTATTCCCGCCTTGGGTTCAATGGCGACGACGCGAATCTACAAACAGCGATCCTCGAACGTGATTCGCTGTTCTTCGCAACGCCGAATGGACTGTTTGCCCTTCACCTCGATCAAGCCTTTACAAACCCTGATCCGGTTGCGTTGAGCTTCACAGGAAACATCCAAAAGGTTGAGCAGGTATTCTCTTGGAAGAATGACATCTACCTTTTGCATCGAAATGAAGTGGATGGTTCCGACACCTTGTATCAACGCAACGGACTGAGTTTCGAACCCATTTCATGGCTGGCCGGGGAAGAGTTAAGGTGGTTCGATGTACAAGAAGACATACTACTGGTTACAGGCAGGGTAGAAATCAGGCGGTTTGATGAGGAGCGAAACCTGATCGACGAGATCACACAGTTTTGGGCAGAGCCAGGAATGGACGCCCGCAGAGCGCAGTTCAGCGCAACTGAAAATGAGATTGTGGTTGCTGACGGCGTGCATGGTGCGGTGATCGCAACCTTTGGCGATCAGGAGAACTCCGTGCTGATCAATATCTCCTCACCTCGATCTGGGCAAATCGGTGTGGTAGAAGCCGAAGACGGAATCATCTATGCCATGCCTGGTGGAAACGATTTTACTTTCAACACTCCATATCTATTCCAGCTGTCAGATCAAGAGTGGTCCACCGAGCTTCTTTTTACAGAAGAGGATCAGTCGATTCGGAACCCAGTGGATATCGCAGCTTATGAGAACCGCAAGTATGTTGCCTTTGACGGACACGGATACATCGTCTTGAATCGGAATAACGAAATCATCGATCACATCGACTTTCCCGAAACTAGAATGGAAGACGATCAAGATGCCTATTACGGACTCCGGGATATAGAAATCGATGAAGATGGCAACATCTGGATGCTGAATAACAGGTCGTTGTCTACATTGAGTGTCTTAGACCAAGATGATAATTGGAGCAACTTCGCTGCTGAGGGCTTTCCCCAGCCAAGCGTTACGGATTTGCTGCTCCATAGCAGCGGTATGCTGGTCTTTGCGATGAAGGATCAAGGAATGATGGTATATGACCCTGGCGAGGATGTGTTGTCGCCCCAAGATGATCGCTGGGCCAACATCACCTCTTCACCCGCATCCGGAAGCTTGAATAATAACACGGTAAATTGCTTCGTAGAGGACCGCGACGGTGAGCTGTGGATCGGAACGGATGAGGGCATCGGTGTGATCTACAACTTGGAACAAGTTTTTGAACCCAATTTCTCGGTGCAGAAGATCATCGTTCGCCAAGATGGATTCAATGGCTACCTTTTTGAAAGCGACGCTGTGATCAGCATGGCCGTAGATGGGGCTGACCGAAAGTGGGTGGCACCGAGAGGCGCCGGCCTATTCCTCATTTCATCCGATGGACAGGAACAGCTCTTGCACTTTACGGAGGAAGAAAGTCCACTCCTTGACAATAACATCAGCGACCTTGCCATGGATCCAAGTACAGGCGAGCTCTTTATCGCTACGGAAAGTGGATTGCTTTCTTACCGAAGTGATGCCACTGAACCAGCTGAAAACCTTACGGAGATCAAGGTATTCCCCAACCCCGTGAAGCCAGGCTATGGAGGAAACATCACCTTCACAGGACTGACCCCAGACAGCTATGTACGCGTAACGGATGCGGCCGGTAGCTTGGTCTTTGAAACGACAAGCCAAGGCGGTACGGCCACTTGGAATGGAAACAACGCACAAGGTCAGCGCGTGCCGAGTGGTGTTTACCTTGTCTTCGGCGCCACACGAGAAGGTACCGGAGGAGCAGTTGCAAAAGTCCTTTTTCTCGATTAGTCATGTACAAAGACCATGGCTTGATCATACGCGCCATTCCTTACAGCGACTCGGCTCGTATCCTGCAATGTTTCACAGAAACAAAAGGACTACAAGCGCTTTACATCAGAATGCCGAAGAAGCGACGATTGACGGGACACCTGACGCCGGGTAGCTTTATCTCGTTTGCGGCGAATCAGCGTTCAGGAAGCTCGCTGGCTACATTGATGGAGGCGCGTTGGGACCAAAACATGCCTACCGACCCACTCTCACCGGAGCAGCATGTGGTATGGTTGTTCACCCTTGAACTGTTGCAGAAATCCCTGAAAGAGGACTTCCCTCTACCGCACCTTCTGCAGCGTGTGAGGGTTTATTATGCGCTTCTGAGCCAACAGCAGATCGATGCCGATCCTTTGGTGGCCTTGGTGAGCGTTTCTGGAGCCTTGGGCCTCTCTGACGTGCAATTGGTGTCTCAGCTCGCTGAAACAAGCATCAAAAACGCCCTTGAGCAGTTGGGATGGCGTTTTGAGATAAGTTCAAGCACGCGCCAGCCCATGAGTAGAAAGGAGCTTTTCAACCTAGAGTGTGACCGTTTTCAGCAACACTTTGGGATCGAACGCCTCGAGAGCTTGTATCTCTTTGACCTCTAAACCGTAAATTAGAGGGATGCCGTTTGCCTTCCGTCTACTGCTAGTACTTTGTTTACTCCCGATCTTGAGCAACGCTCAGAAGAAGGAAGGCTTATTGAGTGATCATTTCAATAGCAAAGTTCAAGCCAAGGAAAGGTCCTTCTTAAAGGGAGGTTTCACCCAAAAGCAGCGCTCGAAGAAAGCTAAGGGCCCCGGATTCTTGCCAGATTTCTACGCCAAAGTGGTGCAAGAGGTGGCCGAACGCAACCAGCTCCCATCCTTTTTCAATAAGGCGATCCAGCGAGAAAAGGAACGCACCCTTCAACCCGACTTCTTTCAGAGCGGCATCTTCACTAAGGAGCGCACCATGCAAGCAGATCACTTCAAGGGGAGGGTTAAGGAGCGGGAGCGCGGGATGCAAAGCGATCACTTTTCAAATGCGGTGAGCAACAAGGAACGTGGACTTCAGCCCGACCACTTCGGGTCGGCCGCAGGGGGTAGTAGGCGAAGTGATGAGGAGCTGCAAATGAATGCCCGAAGCAAACGTCTGTGGAGAAAGAACTTCATCGGTGAGCGCTTTCGCCTCTTCAATAAGGAGCCGAACAAGAAGCAAAAACGAGAAAAACGAAAGTCATCCAAGAAGAGAGACCCATTCGGAAGGGATGCACGCGATATGGATGCTCCCCAGGCTCCAAAGAATGAAATGGACCTGTTCAATGGCGGTGTCTTACCCAAGATGAAAGACCTCAGGTGATTGGTTAATAAACCCTGCAAACCCCTTCGCTCCTCCTTCCTGCCCGACTGAATTTGCTCAGGCGGGTTGGGCTTCCCTCGTCACCCTACGGTTGCTCGGGATAAACTTCTCACCCAATCGATTTGCTTCACTTCGTGAAACAAAAAAACCCCACACATATGTGTAGGCTTTC
>CAJXNO010000008.1 GCA_913057205.1 uncultured Flavobacteriales bacterium | reverse complement strand
GATCGTTTAGGAGATGTGGGCGAAGACGTGAAGAAGGCAGCAGTAGAGAAATTTCATCAAGTAAAAGAAGCATATGATAAACTCAATAAATAGAACAAGGTCGATGAAGAAGATTTTAGTGAGCATGATAATGATCGGTGCTACCGTTGGAAGCGGTTATGCACAAAAGGCATCCAGTGAGAACCAAGAGAAGATGTTGGAGCGCCAGCAAAAACTCGAAGAACAAATGGCAACCCTTGAAGAGAACCAAGTGAAACTGATGCAGCTTTACGGCGGTGATATGGATGAAAACAACGAAGTTGATCAAATGAGCTACGCCTATGGTGTGAGCATTGCAGAAAGCTTTAAAATGCAGGGCATACAAGACTTCAACATGGGAGCATTCATGAAGGGAATGTCGGCCGTATTGATGGGGCAACCCACTTCCATGAGCGCCCAAGAAGCACAACAAGTGGTGAACGCTTACATGACAGGAATGAAACAAAAGCAAGCTGAGCAAGCGCGTAAGCGAGGCAAAGAGTTCCTTATGAAGAATGCTGAACGCAAAGAGGTAACCACCACAGAGAGCGGCCTTCAGTATGAAGTACTGAAAGAAGGTAAGGGTGAGTCGCCAAAGGCAACCGATCAAGTTACCGTCCACTATGAAGGCACTACCATTGACGGACAAGTGTTCGATAGCAGCAAGCAACGCGGTCAACCGGCCACCTTCGGGCTGAACCAAGTCATCAAGGGTTGGACCGAAGGACTGCAGTTGATGAAGCCAGGTGCGGTTTATAAGCTTTACATTCCAAGTGAACTGGCATATGGTGAGCGTGGCGCTGGACAGATGATCGGACCAGGGGAGACCTTGATCTTTGAAGTGGAATTGATTTCTGTTAAGTAGGTTTACAACCTTTCATTAAAACAAAAAAGGGGGCTTTTGCCCCCTTTTTCATGCATGCTCGTTCGCGTCTATTTCCATCCTTCGATGTCTGCAAGAATGCGGTCTTCATAACTGAACGTATCGCCATTGGCTTCAGCGTCTTTCTTGCCGATCTCAATCGCTTTTTCAGCCTTCTTGATCGCTTCTTGGTTTTCACCATTTTGAGCCAAGAGTCCTGCATACACCCAATAGCTGTACCAGTTCTCCATCAGCGACACCGATTCCTTGATCCATTCCAATCCTTCAGCGGTCATGTTGTTGTCTTCCGCAAATGAAGCAGCAGTGCGGTACACTTTCCATTTGTCGCCTTCTTCTGCTTCTTCGAGTGCGGTGGTGATGTTCTTCATGGCTTGTTCCATTGGATCTGCCTCGATCATCAAGGTGATTCGCATGCCAGCCCAATCCATACAAAGCTCAGCCGCCTTCATGTTCACATCGGTGAAGTGATATTCCAAACGCTCGGTGTTGTTTTCAATCATTTCTGGAGAAACCTCAAGGTTGAGCGCGTCTTCTTCTCGGTTTAGATTCCCTGCTCCCCAGAGTTCAGTCTCATTATTGAAGATAACAGCCCAATCACCTCCGTTTTCAGGAATCATGAAGATCGAGTAATCGCCGGCAACAAGGTCTTGGCCGTTCACTTTGATATCGCTATTCGTTGAGAACAGGGTGGCTTTGTTGGCACCTGCTCTCCATACTTCACCGTAAGGAACGAGGTCGCCCCAAATGGTTCTGCCTTTTACGCCAGGACGTGAATACGTAACGGTGATATCGGTGAGTCCAACACGTTGTTCCACTTTGGCAGCGGGGCTCGGCTTTGGTAGATCTTGTGCAAATGTTCCGATGCTGATCAGTCCAGCAATGGTGAGGGTAATTAGTCTTTTCATAAGATGTCTAGTGATGTAATGGTTTAAAAAAATTGGATAAAAAAAAGCCGGTGATAAAACCGGCTTCTAAAGTATTGGTTCGAACGAAACTTAAGCGTAAACGATCTTGTCTTTCGCATAATGTCCGTTCTCCAGCTTGTCTTTCACCTTCTTGAAGATGTCGATCGTGTAGTTCACATCTTCTTCCGTGTGAACGGCAGTTGGGATCAGTCGAAGCATGATGGTATCCTTCGGTACAACTGGATAGATCACCATCGAGCAAAAGATTCCGTGGTTCTCACGAAGGTCAAGGATAACGTTTGCTGCTTCAAATGGACCACCGCTCAGGAATACAGGTGTAACACATGAGTTGGTGCGTCCGAGGTTGAATCCGTTATCGATCAACTTCTTCTGAAGCATGTTTACGATCTTCCAAAGGTTCTCTTTGTGAGATGGGTCGTTACGCATCAATTCCAATCGCTTCAAGGCACCGATAACGATCGGCATTGGAAGCGATTTCGCGAAGATCTGCGAACGGGTATTATAGCGCAGGTATTCAACGATCTTTTCATCAGAAGAGATGAATCCACCGATCAAAGCAAATGATTTCGCAAAGGTTCCGAAGTAAACATCGATGCCATCCATACAACCTTGCTCTTCACCTGTGCCGGCACCTGTAGCACCAAGTGTTCCGATACCATGTGCATCATCAACGAACAAGCGGAAGTTGTACTGACCTTTCAATTCAACGATCTCTTTCAACTTTCCTTGATCGCCAGCCATCCCGAACACACCTTCGGTGATCACTAGAATTCCTCCATTGGTGTTCTCAACCAGTTTTGTTGCACGTTCCAACTGCACCTTCAAGCTGTCGATGTCATTGTGCTGATAAACGAAACGCTTACCAACGTGCATGCGCATGCCGTCCATGATACAAGCGTGCGACTCACTGTCATACACAATCACATCGTTTCGGTCTACAAGTGCATCTACCGTTGAAGCCATGCCTTGATAGCCGTAGTTCAACAGGATGGTATCTTCTTTTCCTACAAAAGCGGAGAGTTCAGCCTCCAATTGCTCATGGTAGTTCGAATTTCCAGACATCATACGAGCACCCATCGGATAGGCGAGTCCCCATTCTTCTGCTGCTTTGGCGTCTGCCTCACGAACTTCTGGGTGGTTGGCCAAGCCGAGGTAGTTGTTCAAGCTCCAGGTCAATACATCCTTGCCTCGGAACTTCATACGGTTGTTGATCGGCCCTTCAAGCTTCGGAAAGAAGAAGTATCCATGTCCAACTTGACTGTACTGTCCTAATGGACCACGGTTCTCCTTGATCTTCTCAAAAATGTCTTTCATTCTATTGAGGTTTCAGTAATTCAAATTAATCAACAAAATTAGCAAATAAGAGGTTTTCCCTTAGCAAAGGCTTTTCACATACCTAAGCACTTATTAACACGTTAAACCCAAAAGGACCATTAGTTTTGTGCTCCCGTATGAAAAAGCTCCTAGGACTCATTTTGTTCACCACTCTGATCGTATTTTCCAGTTGTACGGAGTACCGAAAGGTGTTGAAAAGTGCCGACATGCAATACAAGTATGACAAGGCATTGGAGTACTACAAGGGGGGTAAATACGCCAAGGCTTATCCGTTGTTTGAGGAGCTTTACATTGTTTATCGTGGTACGGATAAAGGCGAAAAAATTGCTTATTACCAGGCGAAAACTGATTTCAGATTAACGGATTACATCCTGGCTTCGCATCGCTTTACCCAGTTCTACAAGAACTATCCGAATTCTGACTTCAAGGAAGAGGTGCAGTTTCTTGCTGCTTTTTGTCAATATAAGATGTCTCCCAAGTGGTCATTGGATCAAACCGATACCCAGCGGGCCATTCGATCACTGCAACTCTTCGCGATCGATTATCCAAACAGTTCTCGGATCGATAGCACCAATCAGCTCCTAGATGAACTGCGCTTTAAGCTGGAGTTGAAGGAATTCAAGGCAGCTAAACTCTTTTACCGCATGGAGAACTACCGTGCGGCACAGGTGGCTTTCGATAATTTCAACCAGAGTTATCCGAGCTCACAGTTCAAAGAAGAAGCGTGGTACCTAGAGTATCGCTCTGGTTACCTACTGGCAGTTAACAGCGTGGAGGAGAAAAAATTAGAGAGAATTGAAGCTGCTATGGAAGCATACGTTAATTTTGTGGATCGTTTTCCTAAGAGCAAACGCCTGAAAGAGGCAGAAGGGCTTTATAAAGATTTGCAGGAATTGCTGCAGGAAACGAAAAACTTAACTTGACTATGGACAACCTGAAAGAATATCAACGCATGGAAGCGCCAACAAGCGCAATCACTCGTGACGTTGAGAAGTTGGAAGAGAAATGTGGTAACCTTTATGAGGCCATCACCATCGTAGCGAAGCGCTCCAATCAAGTGAGCACTCAGTTGAAGCAAGAGGTGGATGCCAAGCTACAAGAGTTTGCATCTGTGACTGATAGCCTTGAAGAAATCTTCGAAAATCGCGAGCAGATCGAAATCTCTAAGATGTATGAGCGCTTACCTAAGCCATCTACTTTGGCATTGGAAGAGTTCTTGAACGATAAGGTCTATTATCGTCGCGTAGAAGAAGAGCCTACTACGGAAGGCGAAGCATAAACAGCCCTCTATGTTGAAGGGAAAAAAGATACTGCTTGGTATTACCGGTAGTATTGCAGCCTACAAGTCCGCAGAACTAGTAAGGTCTTTAGTGAAATTGGAAGCCGAGGTGCGTGTTGTTTTAACGCCTTCGGCTTTGTCATTTGTTACACCGCTCACCCTCGCCACACTCTCGAAGAACCCCGTACATCATGCCTACGTGGAGGATGAAGATACCGGTGTGTGGACCAATCACGTTGAGCTCGGTAAATGGGCGGATATTTTCCTCATTGCACCGCTATCTGCGAATACCTTGTCTAAGTTGGTGACAGGGGAGTGCGATAACCTCTTGCTCGCCTCCTACCTCAGCGCAGATTGTCCGGTCATGGTAGCCCCAGCCATGGACCTAGATATGGCTGATCATTGGACCACCAATGAAAACCTTGAAAAGCTTCGTAACAAAGGCGTCTCTGTTTTGCCTTTTGGAGAGGGTGAGTTGGCGAGTGGATTGCAGGGTAAAGGTAGGTTGCTGGAAGTAGACGAGATCACGGCTGCTGTGACCGACCATTTCATACCCAGTGGTTATTGGAAAGGAAAACAAGTTGTGGTAACGGCAGGTCCTACCTACGAAGCGATAGACCCTGTTCGTTTCATCGGGAACCATAGCTCAGGAAAGATGGGCTATGCCATAGCCTCCGCTTTACTCCAACGCGGAGCCAAGGTGGCGCTGATCTCAGGTCCATCTCATGAGCTTCCACCCGCTGGGGTTCGGTTGAAAAAAGTGGTGAGTGCCCAAGACATGTTCGATGCAATCAACGAAGCCTATCCAACTTCCGATGTGGTCATCATGTCTGCTGCGGTTGCTGACTGCAGACCAAAGCAAATGGCCGATAGGAAATTGAAGAAAGGCAAGGACGACCTTCAGCATATTGAACTAACACCAACCGTGGATATCCTTGCTACCTTAGGGGCAACGAAGCAGGTACAACGATTGATCGGATTTGCGCTTGAAACCGATGATGAGTTGGCCAATGCAAAAAAGAAGTTGGAAAATAAAAAGCTTGACATGCTCGTTCTCAATTCGCTTCGCGATAGCGGTGCTGGTTTTGGTACCGATACCAATAAGGTTAGCTTTGTTTTTCCGGATGGTGTGAAGGAGGGGGTGCTTAAATCAAAGAAGGACGTTGCAAACGATATATTAGATGAATTTGAAGCAAAATATGCTTAGGTACTTCGTACTGATCATGTTCATGTTGATCGGGCTGAACCTTCAAACGGTTTCTGCACAGGAACTGAATTGCCAGGTACAGATCAACAGCCAACAGATTGCTATTAACGATAACACGGTGTTTGATGCGATGCAGCGGTCTGTATTCGATTTCATGAATACGCGCAGATGGACGAATGATAAGTACAAGCCAGCGGAGCGCATCGACTGCAGTATCCTGATCCAGATCGATAAGCGGGTGGGGAGCGACCAATATGAGGCAACCTTCCAGATTTCGTCCTCACGTCCGATTTACGGTTCTACCTATTCATCCACTGTTTTCCGCTTTCAAGATGAGAATGTTCAATTCAAGTACCTTCAGTTTGATGTGCTGGACTTTGCTGAGAATGCATACATCACAGAACTGACGTCAATCTTAGGGTATTATGCTTACGTGATCTTAGCGATGGATTATGACTCCTATTCCCTCTATGGCGGACAGGATTACTGGCAGAAGGCTCAACAAGTGGTAAGCAATGCCCAGCCTACAGGGCAATCAGGATGGCAATCGTTCAGTTCCCGTAATAACCGCTACTGGTTGGTGCAGAATGCTTTAGACAATCGATTCAAGCCCTTGAGAGAATGCAACTATGTCTATCACCGTCAAGGTTTCGATCAGATGTCTGACAATGTGCAGAAGGGCCGTCAGAAAATCACGGAAGCCCTAAAACTCACCCAAAAAGTTCATCAAGCTGAGCCGAACTCGTTTAACGTGCGCCTCTGGTATACCGCAAAAAGCGATGAGATCATCAAGATCTACAGCAAGGCTGAACCGAATGAAAAGAATGAGATTGTAGGACTGCTAGAGATCGTTGACCCCGCGAATTCTAACCGTTATTCAGAACTGAAATAGCTTATTCTTTCAACGAGGTTTCGATCTTCATCTCCCCAGACTCCAGGGTTCTATGCACGGGGCACTTGTTGGCGATCTCTAATAGTCGTTTTCGCTGTGTTTCATCGAGCGCTCCACTCAATTCAATGTTCCGGGTGAAGTGGTCGATCTTTGACCCTCCCTTTTCACTGGCTTGACTATCATCTCCGTGCTTCTTTTCATGGTTCACATGAACGATGCATTCATCTACTTGCCAAGATTTCCGGTCAGCATACATCTTGATCGTCATAGCAGTGCAGGTGGCGAGTGCACTTGACAACAGTTCGTAAGGACTAGGTCCGAAGTCTGTTCCACCTACTTCTTCCGGTTCATCAGCTGTGATCTGATGTTTACCCACTTTAACATGGGTAGTGAAGCGATCTTCTCTTAAAAGCATCGCAGCCACTTGGTGGTCTGTTTTGATGGAAGGAGACTCAGGTGCTGGGAGGTACTTCCTGACCCACGTTCCGATAACCTCTCCCGCATACCGCGCATCTTGCTGCTCGCTCAAAAGATGATCTGAACCATCTAACGTAACAAAGCTCTTTGGATGAAAAGCTGCTTGATAGATTTCTGCTGCATTGCTTATGTTGACTACTTCATCTTGAGGTGAGTGAAGGATCAGCAATGGCTTCTTCAGTTTTTTTAGACGTGAAAGGATCTCATGCTGTTTGAGGTCTTCGATGAATCCTTTTTTGATGGTAAACGTGCGTTGACCAATCAGTACTTCACCATGACCTTCTTGAAGAATGGTATCCATTTCATCTTGCAACAGATGCGTCACATGGAACGGGCCTGAAGGCGCTCCGATGGTCACAATTGCTTCAATAGTGTCTAAGTTGAAAGCAGATGCCAAGGCTGCCGCTCCACCCAGTGAATGTCCAACCAACAACCGCGGTGCTTGATAGTGCTTACTCAGGTAAGCTACCGCTTGCTCCACGTCATGCAGGTTTGATTTAAAGTTCGTATCGCTGAAATCACCATCGCTATCGCCCAACCCGGTAAAATCAAAACGAAGCACGGCAATGCCACTTTGCGTGAATGCACGCGTGATGTGGCGTGCTGCACTCATGTTCTTGCCGCAGGTAAAGCAGTGGATGAATACGGCGAAGGTGTGAGGTTTTTGATCAACAGGGAACTCAAGGACGCCGGCTAAGGTCTGTCCTCTAACCCCTTCGAAGCTGATGCGCTCTCGCGAAGCGCTCATGAACCGATGTCTTCGAGTACAGAGATCAAGTTTGACCGCTTTATAGGTTTGATGATGTAATCGGTTACCTCAGCATATTCCTGTGATCGCTTTACATCTTTATCGTCAAAGGAACTGCTTATCATGTAAATGGTGATTTTCTTGTTGATGTCATTCTTCAATTGCTTGAATCCTTCCAAGAAGCGCTAGCCATTCATGATCGGCATGTTGATATCTAAGAAGATTACATCTGGAAGTGCTTCGGTGTTCCCTTTGTTTTCATTGAAGAACTCCATGGCCTTCCTTCCATCACTGAAGAGGTTGATACGCTCCACCAAATTGGTATGGCGAAGTTCCTTTTTTAGCAGAAATTGGTAAATATCATCGTCATCGATCAAGCAAACCTTCATTGCACAGGAGTTAGAGGGTGGGTGTGGTCTATTTCTTGGCTTTCATGGGTTCATGCAAACCGTCCACAATTCCGTATGCAATCGATTCATCAGCGTTCATCCAATAATCGCGGTTGAAGTCTTTCATCACCTTATCAAAGGTTTGTCCACAGTTATCGGCGAGGATCTGGGCGCTCAGTTCTTTGGTTTTGATGATCTCCTTCGTTTGGATCTCAATATCGCTCGCAGTTCCTTGGAAACCACCTAAACTGGGTTGGTGGATCATAACGCGACCATGCTGAAAAATCTTTCGGTGGCCCTTCGCCCCACCAGATAAGAGGATTGAACCCATCGAAGCTGCTAGACCCATACAAATCGTGTGTACGGGAGAAGAGATGAGTTGCATGGTATCGTAAATCGCAAGACCGGAGGTCACGTATCCACCTGGTGAATTGATGAAGAATTCAATGGGTGTACCGGGCTTTTCTGCTTCTAAATACATCAATCGATCGATCACATGCTTGGCAGAATCGTCATCCACGCCACCCCACAAAAAGATCCTTCTTTCTTCAAGGTGCTTTTCACCGATCATCTTCATTTCCGACTTTTTGTCCTTTTTGTCTTCCTTTTCGTCTTTCATTGCTTGTAGGTATCCACTGCTCATGTGGTCATTCATTTGAATCAACTTTCAAACTAATGGATTTTTATCCAAAGTTGTTCATTCTAAGCGGCAGAATGAAGGAGAAGAATGAAGCTGTCCTTAGAATGGGTCTACATTCAGTGCGTTGTAGTAGTCATCAATGACCAATGTGCTCTCTCCAGACTCGAGGTCATAGCTTGCCACCTTCATGCCAAAGGTTTCCACACTCAGCGTAGAATAGTAGATGCGGTCTCCTTCAACGGAATAGCGAGGGAAGAGGTTGATGTTATCGTCGTCCAACAAAACTGTTTCCGTGTAGCTTTCTAAATCTAAGGTGTGGATCACCCATTTTCCGATCGCCAAGTAATTGGGGTCGATCAATGACTCGTAGGCGATGGTTGTTCCATCAGGCGATGGGTGAGGGTGGTGGTCAGCGTGATCGTTAAAGGTGAGCCGTTCCTCCTCACCGTCTTCCAGCTTCAAATGAAAGACCTCAAAATTTTGATCGATGTTTTCCTTGCCTTCAGGGCAGCTTATGTAATAGATAGAAGTTCCATCTGGTGAAAACACAGGGTCGAGAAAATGCACATCATCCCGATTTGAGATGCGTTGAACATTCTTACCATCCGCATCGCACTGATAAAGCTGCCATGTGCCAATGGAAGGGTCAACCGCTGAGAGAATGATGGATGAACCGTCTGGCGACCAGTCTGCTAAGCCTTGTTTGTCCCAACCTTGACCCTCTACGGTGAGCAAAAGCTCCTGATTACTCCCATCTGCGTCCATGGTCCAGAGCTCCGCATTCGCGAAATCATTGATATCTCGACCTGAACGCGAACGGTAGTAGAGGATCTTGTTCGTTGAAGAGCAATACCGCGGCCACCAAGCGTCATTTGCACTGTTGTCTGTGATCTGTGTGTTCGTGCCACCTTCGTGTTTCCAAACTTCGAAATTGCCGGTCTTATTGCAGGTGTAAACGAATCCACGATTCATCGGGGTATTCTGGTCTTCTAGATCTTCTAAGGATAATGGAGCTTCAAAGCCATTGTTCTTACTACACCCAAGCAGCACCAGCATTGTACCTAACAATGCTCCCGCAATTATCTTCTTACTCATATGCTTCCAGCTACAGATCATTTCCTAGACGGCATTTCTAAACGTGCCGTTAGTACAAACTGAAAAAAAGTGCTTGTACTCAGGTTTAAGGTTGGAGCCACAAATTTAAGGCGCAAATTTGCAAGGTCAACAGTGA
Source organism: uncultured Flavobacteriales bacterium (assembly GCA_913057205.1). GTDB lineage: Bacteria > Bacteroidota > Bacteroidia > Flavobacteriales_G > Salibacteraceae > SHAN690. Next base: position 90,383 of record CAJXNO010000008.1, on the reverse strand, counting down.
TTGTGGATGATTCACTCAAATATGGCTTGCCTGGAGGGCTTCTGAGCTTTGGTTTACTGCTCATGACCGGCAATGAGGGCTTAGATGCCTGGATCCGTTGGAACCTCACAGCAATGGTAGTATTGCCTATAAGCTTGTTCTTTATTCGAAAGAAGAATGTTGCTTATTTCCCATTTTCATTTGCCTTCTTAAGTGGATTCAATGTTTCCATCTTGATGATCCTGCTGCATGCGGCCCTTTTGCTGTTGTTTGGTGGTGATCTACTTCCAGCGCCCCCTTCAGAAGATATTGCCACGAAATGGTTGTTTTTTCAGGTCTTTCAAGAGAGTATTGGCTTCCTTTTCATTGCCATGGTGGTCTTGCTGTTTACTTCTCTTATCTTCATGCGGAGAAAAAAAACTTGATTGCAACACTATGACAGGAATTGAACGAAAGAATTGGAATGAGGTAAAGAGCAACGATTCCTGGACGGTGTTCAAGATCATGGCTGAATTTGTAGATGGTTTTCAGACCCTCTATAAGATTGGACCTTGTGTGAGTATGTTCGGTTCAGCTCGGATTCCGGCTGATCATCCTTATTATGCGTTAGCAGAAGAAACCGCTTACCAGATCACCAAAGAAGGCTTTGGCATCATAAGCGGAGGTGGTGCTGGCATCATGGAGGCGGCCAATAAAGGAGCGAAGCGAGGAGAAGGGCGTTCGGTTGGACTTAACATCGAGCTTCCTTTCGAGCAGGAGGCAAATCCATACATCGACAGCGATAAACTCCTGCATTTCGACCACTTCTTCGTAAGAAAGGTCATGTTCATGAAGTATGCGCAAGGCTTCGTGGTGCTTCCAGGAGGCTTCGGAACGCTGGATGAATTGTTCGAGGCGCTTACGTTGATCCAGACAGGGAAAAGCGATTCTTTCCCAGTGATCCTGATGGGTAAGGACTACTGGAAAGGGTTGATTGATTGGATCAGAGAACGGTTGCTGGAAGAACGCATGATCTCGGCGAATGATATGGATCTTGTGCAAGTGTGCGATGAGCCATCGGAGGTCGTAGCCATCATCCGCGACTTCTACCTGCGCTCCATCATTCGTCCGAATTTCTAACCCAATTAACAGAATTCTGTTTGTAATTGTGAAATAGGCTAGCTGAAGCCCCTGTTATCTAGGGGTAGATTTGTTTTCCGAGGACATCAATCCCTTGGACACATGGTAAAGCAGCTCATTCTCTACTTCAACCTCATCTCCCTTTCATTGATCACCATCCTACTTTCGGATGGGATAGAGATTGAGACCAACCTTCCAAAAGAAATTGTAAAAGACTCCACCTACATCGTAGATGTGGTAATCAAAAAGGGCGACCTCTTTGGCTTTGCTAAGTATCAGCAAGACTTTCCAGAAGGCTTCGATGTCAAACCGGTAGAAACGTCGGAGGCGAGTTTCACCTATGCCGATGGAAAGATGAAGTTTATCTGGATGGCACTTCCTGAAGAAGATGAGGTGAAGATCACTTACGCGCTCACCGCTTATGAAGGTGCTCCTTTGGAAGCCTTGGTAGAGGGGAAGTTCTCCTACATAGCCGATAACCAGCGAAAGAGCTACGATATTCCGAACCAGACCATCATCATTAAATCACAGGAGCCGGAAGAAGAGAAGATTCCAGCAATCGCTACAGTGAACCGTGTGGTAAAGCCGTTAGCCAATAATACGTATGAGGTAAGCCTCACGATCGACAAACAAGGCGTCTATGGCTTCTCTAAATTGGAAGAGCACCTTCCAGATGGGGCAGAGGCTGAAGTGTTGAACAACCAGAAGGCGGTGTTTAGCCAGGTAGATGAACGTGCGAAGTTCGTTTGGATGAGCATCCCAGAAGAGCAAACGCTTACGGTGACCTACAAGGTGAAGTTTAACGAAGATATCGGAGATGCGCTCCGCGCGATGGAAGGCAATTTTGCTTACCTGGATGAGAGTCAAACCAAGTCTGTTGCAGTTCAAAGCGATGCGCCATTGATGGCAGAGAACGTGTCGAACGAAGAAACGATTCCAGCAGAAGAGCCGGAAGTTGCACCGGACGAGGAGGAGGAAGTAGCGGAAGTAGTTGAAGAAGAGCCTGAGGCAGAAGAACCGGTTCAAGCACCTTCTCCTATAGCAGAAGAGCCAGTACAGGAAGAAATAGAAGAGGTAGAAGAGGTGGCCCAAGTTGAACCTGAGCCTACAAAGCAAGCTCCCGTACAACCTGTGAAGAAACAACCGGTTACTTCAATGCCAAATCCAGAGACTGGAATCTCGTATCGCGTGCAGATCATTGCCGGACATAAGGTAGTGGATGAGGCTTACGTCAAGAAAACTTACAAGTACAGTGATGGATTCATTACCTTCAATCACGAAGGGTGGATCAAGTACCTCACGGCAGACAACTACAGTGTGTACAAGCAAGCACGCGATAAACGAGAAGCCCTCATCGACGCGCAACACAACTTTCCTGGCCCCTTTGTTACAGCCTATAATGCTGGTGAACGCATCACCGTTCAGGAGGCTTTGATGATCACCAACCAGCAGTGGTTTAAGTAGGAGTTGGAATAAAATTGCCTGCTATTTCACCTTTCACTACTTTAGCAAGTTGTTACTAACCTATTCGCTTGCTTATGAGCATGACCTTTCCATCTCCTTTCAAGGTCCTTTTGAGTGCGCTTTTTGTGCTGCTGTTGCCTGTGTGTTCAGTGGCGCAATCTGCAGATAGTGCGTCGGTTAGCGACACCGCGGACAAGGAGTGGAACATCCGTCCAAGCATCAGTTTGGGCGGTGGAATGCTCAATTATCAAGGAGATCTTGTTGCAAGCAGGAGCTATTTTAATCCTTTTCAGAACAAGCTGGCCATGCATATCATGGTTTCTCAGCCGGTGACGTCCTTTTTGAACGTGAATTTCTACATGCTCTATGGTCAACTTGGAGCGGATGAGCGGACCCTAGCAAGAAATCTGAACTTCGAAAGCCAGATCACAGTTGGCGGATTGAATGTTTCCTACAACTTTGATCATCTGCTTGCTCCAGATAGAATCATCGAACCTTGGGTGTCGGTAGGTTTCCAGGCCTTTGAGTTTTTGTCAAAGACAGACTTGATCGATCAATACGGAAATACCTACAACTATTGGTCTGATGGTACCATTCGGGATGAGCCAGAAATGGACATCTTCTTGGAGTCTGCGGTGGAAGTTACCAGAGATTACGTCTATGAAACCGACATCCGACAGCTCAATGCAGACGGATTTGGGAACTATTCAGAACGCTCTTTTGCTGTTCCAGTAGGTGTAGGTTTCAATTTGAAGCTCAATAGTAAGATGAGTTATCAGATGGGAATGGAGTACCACTGGACCTTCACCGATTATATCGATGGTATCACCGCTCAATCAAGAGGGGTACGCCAAGGAAATGACCGAACGGATAAGTTCTTGCACACTTTTCTGCGTTTATCCTATGACCTAACGCCGGTTCCCCATGAACCGATTCCTGATTTTTCAGGTGCTGACTTTGGCGATGCCGACCTCGACAGCATTCCGGATATGAGTGACGATTGTCCGGCCACTCCAATAGGTGTTCAAGTAGACGTACGTGGATGTCCATTGGATAACGACAATGATGGAGTTGCAGACTACAGAGACAATGAATTGAATACTCCAGAAGGTACGGTAGTCGATACCAACGGTGTAGCCTTGACCGATCAGATGATCGAGCAGATGTACCTAGAGTTCCTAGATGAGTCTGGGAAGTATTCTCAGTATACCAATGAGTCGTACTCGATGGAGACCGGACAGCGGAAAACAATCCGCTTCAAGAACAAGTACTCGGTCAAGATAGGCGAGTTTGAAGAAGGCATCAATGACAGCCTAGCGAATGCGCTATTGAGTATGCCTGATGTGACCACACGCGTTACAGAAGATGGCAGAACCATCATTGAGGTAGGTAGCTTTGAAAACTTACCTGACGCTGTACAGCGTAGGATCGATCTCGAGAGTGCAGGCATCGTTACCCAAGACCTGGTTGAGAAAGATGCGTCAGGTGGAACTTCTCGCGTTAGCAACATCGAGCAGGACATGGTATCGAGAGAAGTGAGTGGTATGAGCGTTGAAGAAGCCGTACAGAAGAATAAGACATTACCTCCTCCTAAGAAGCTGATCTTGGATGAAAGCGCATACACAGTGAATCGTCCGATCGATGAGCGAAGTGTAACCAGAGCTCCAGACGAGCAATTCGGAAACAACACCGTCTACCGTATCCAAATCGGAGCTTTTGCCAATAAGCTTTCTGAGGATGTATACAACGATGTGAATGATCTGTTGGTAGTTACCACAGAAGATGGACTTACGAGGTATTATGCCGGGGCATTCACAAGCTACGAACAGGCCGCTGCTCGAAAGATCGACCTGCTTTCTAGAGGCTTCTCAGGTGCATATGTAGTTCCTTTCAAAGAAGGTAAGCGCACCAAGCTGGTGGAAACCGGTGCTACGTTATCAGAAAACGTAGTTCCAATGTCTTCGAGCAGTTCGGTTAATTTCGGAAAGGTCAAGTTCAAGGTGCAACTGGGCGCGTTTAAGGGAAATATTCCTACAGATGTGCTTGATGCCATGATGGACCTTGGCCGCATCGATCAACGTGAAGGTGGCGATGGAACTACCCGCTACTTCACCGGCGAGTTCAATACCTATGATGAAGCCAAGCAATTGAAGGAGCGACTCTCTTCACAAGGCTTCCCGGATGCATTTATTGCAGCCGAATACGACGGAAAAATCATCACAGCCCAAGAGGGTATTCAATTACTAAAATAACAAGAGAAACAAATGAAACGTCTTCTAATCACTGCTGCATTCATCTGCCTAGGTGTAGGTGCATTCGCACAAACAGCTACTGCAACTTCTACGGAAACCAAGTCGACCAATGAAGGGGTGAGCGTTACTACTACCAATACATCTGCAGCAAAAGGAAAAGCTTGCTGTGCATCTAGTGCAGAGAAGTCTTGTTGCGCAAAAGGTGCAGAAGCATCATGTCATGGAAAGAAGGGTGATGCAAATCAAACGCAACAACGCAATAGAAAGCAGAACAAGGAAGGAATCAAGAACCAATCGGCGGATTAATCCTTGACCTACCAATCAATAACTTTGTAAGGTGAGTGTCCAGCATTCACCTTTTTTATTGCCTAAAAATGAGATACATATTTGTCTTTGCAACCCTGTTCTGTTTAACCACACAACACAGTAGCGCTCAGCAATTCAGCGTGCTTTTTTACAATACGGAAAACCTCTTTGATACCATTGATCAGTCGGGCACCTATGATGAGGAGTTCACGCCCTACGGTAAGAACGAGCATACGGGTGAACGGTACTGGATGAAAATCGATCACCTCAGTAAAGTGATCAATGCTTCAGATGAAAAGGGATGTTCCGGTTTGATCGGCTTGTGCGAGGTGGAGAACGCAGCAGTTGTGAGGGACATGAAAGACGCGTTGGATTGTGGAGACAAATACCAAGTGCTTCATTTTGAATCACCCGACATGCGCGGAATCGACAATGCCTTATTGATCGATCGGAGTCGATTCGAATTGCTTGATAGTGGTTTGGAACCGATTGAATTGGGTGCTGAAGAACGTCCAACACGAGGTATTCTTTGGGGAAAAGTGATGCACAAGGAAACGGAGACCAGCTTCTTTGTGTATGTTAATCATTGGCCTTCACGATACGGTGGAAAGGAACTGAGCGCGCCAAAGCGGATGCGTGCTTCTGCCACGCAGATTGACCTGATAGAATCGCATCGGAAGGCTGATCCGGATGCACACGTCATCGTCATGGGCGACCTCAATGATCATCCGCAGGATGAAAGTGTACAGGCTTTGGTAGACTGCGATACAGGTGCCTGTTTAGACAACTTAGTTGAACACATACAAACCATGGGAGAGGGTACCCACGCATACCGCGGTGATTGGGGGGTGTTGGATCATCTGTTGGTATCACGTGATCTGATGAATGCACAGCGTGGCTGGAGTGTGGAAAGCGATGCTGGACGCACCGTTTCCTATGAATGGATGATGTACAAGAATGAGGACAGTGGAAATCTGTTCCCAAGTAGATTCTATGGATCCAATGCCTTTTACGGTGGATATAGCGATCACCTTCCGGTGCGCTTTGAGGTGAACTATTTGGATTAGGTCAGCGTGACCCTATGAGATCCTGATTTGTTAGGGAAGCCTTAACGCGGCTTACCAACATCACATTTTGGGTAATTTCGTCCATCATGATCCATTTGCGTATAACATCCTCCTTCTTCTTTTGGCTAGCGATGCTCGTTGCATCGCCTATTCAAGCGCAAAACAATGTGGCCGAAGATGTAGAGAAGTTGGAAAAATTTCTGCGCAGCTTGGATGGCGATTATGTTGATCCCGTTGCTACCAACGCACTCGTTGAGGTGGGCATTAAGCGCATGCTAGAGGAACTCGACCCGCACTCGGTTTATCTAGATCCGGAGGCTTACGCTCGTTCCAATGAGCCACTTCAGGGTAAGTTCAAAGGAATCGGCATACGTTTTATCATGGTGGATGACACCATGACCATTTTGGATGTAACCCCGGGTGGAGCGGCTGAATTGGCAGGAATGCGGCCTGGTGATCAGGTAATCGCAGTGAATGAGGATACGATTGCCGGTCGATCCTTGCGCAGCAGTGAGATATCTCAATCACTCAAAGAAGATGAAGCGGAGGCCATTGATATGCTGGTTCAGCGTCAGTATCCAGAAACCGAACAGCTTGCGCTTCGGCTAAGAAAACAAGACATCGAGATCAATTCCGTACCCGCTTATTTCATGGTGGATAACCGAACAGGGTACATCAAAATGGAGCGCTTCAGCTCGAACACACTGAAAGAGTTTAGAACAGCCTTGGATGAATTGAACGATAACAGGCTGAAACACCTCATTCTTGACCTTCGCGGAAACGGCGGTGGTTACCTGAACGTTGCGATCAAGGTGGCTGATGAATTCTTGGAAGATCGACGCCTGATCGTCTACACCGAGGGCGAGCACCAAAACAGACGAGAGCTCTTTGCGACTTCCGGAGGTCGTTACACAGATGGTGAGTTGTATGTACTTGTAGATGCCAATTCAGCCAGTGCAAGCGAGATCTTGGCTGGTGCGATTCAAGATTGGGATCGAGGACTGGTAATCGGTAGACGTTCCTACGGCAAAGGTTTGGTGCAGCGTACCATCGAGTTCTCAGACGGTTCAGCTATGCGTATGACCATTTCGCGGTATTATACGCCTACTGGTCGAAGCATTCAGCGTTCATACGATGAAGGTGTGGATGCTTACCGACAAGAGTTGCGCATGCGGGCAGCGAATGGTGAGCTGTTTTCTGAAGATTCGATCCACGTGATCGATAGCCTGGTTTATTATACTCCAAAGAAGCGCAAGGTGTTTGGAGGCGGAGGCATTACACCGGATGTCTTTATTCCACTTGATACCAGTTTGAGCGATGATCACCTGTATGACCTCAAGTCTCGAGCGCTGATCAAAGGCTTCGCATTTCAAGTGTACGGCAAGGAGAAGGAAAAGCTTCTGGCAGATTATCCGAGCATCGAGCAATTCCTAGATGGCTTCTCCTTTCAAGACCAACATCGGGCTTTTGAGCAGTATGTAGAACGACGCGGCTTGAGCTTGGAAGAAGATTTCATCACAACGTATAATGATATGTTGGAGCGCACCATCAAGTGTTACCTCACCCGTTTCTTGCATGGTTATAGCGCTTACCATCAGGCATTGGCATACTATGATGCAGATGTGAATGCCGCCAAGGAACAGATCGCAAGAGGTACCGTGAAGGAATTGGGATTAAAATAAAACTACACGCTATAAATTCGCACAAAATCGATTGAACCATGAATGAACAAGTACGCAATTATCTTTTGATCGGAGTAGCTGCTCTGACCGTGATCAATACGATCATGATTTTCACAGGTGGAAGCAATGACGGAGGACGGGTGATCGAAACCCCAGCCACGCAAACGGCACTGGTGGAGTCTGCTGTTGATCCGAACAACCCAAGCAGTCAGTCTCCGTTAGAACTCACCAATAACCAACCGCAAGAACCGAAGCGTTCGTTGAACCCTCCAACTAGCATCGCTTTTACGGAGATGGAACATGATTTCGGTAACATCAGCCAAGATTCGGAGAATAAGAAAGTGTTCAAGTTCACCAATACGGGCGACAATCCATTGATCATTCAGAATGCTCGCGGATCTTGTGGTTGCACTGTTCCTAAGTATCCTAAGGAGCCAGTAGCGCCCGGTGAAAGCGGTGAGATTGAAGTGGTTTATAAACCAGGCAAGCAGAAGGGTAACCAATCAAAGACGGTAACCATTCAAGCGAACACCAACCCAGAGCAAACGGTCCTGAAGATCAATGCGATGGTAGAAGAAGTCGCCGAAGCAGCAAACTAAGGCAACAACCCCGAGCGATCGGGGTTTTTTTATGTCCAGTTGCTTAGAATGAAGTACTATCTCTTCATGATGCGTTTGCGTGCGATCAATACACTGTTTGTGGTTGTGCTTGGGGTGATTTTTTTCACCGCTCAGGCACAATCAACATCGTCAAAACGTTTTCAAGCCGGAGAGGCATTGACCTATTCCATCTATTACTATTTCATGGGAGTATGGGTTGGGGCAGGAGATGTTACGTTCAGTGTCTCCAATGGCGATTTTAACGGCATACCTTGCTATCATTTTAAAGGCTTCGGTAAGACCTATCCGCGTTATGATTGGTTCTACAAGGTGCGCGATACCTATGAGTCGTATGCGCGAACGTCAGACCTTCTGCCCTACCATTTCATCCGAGACGTGAGTGAAGGAGGATTCTATTATCGGGAGGAAAACATCTACGACTATGGCGACAGCCTTATCTACAGCGTGTTGAAAGTAAAGGAGGATCCAATACAGTTGGATACCATAGCGATCAAGCCTCAAGCATTTGACGTGCTGAGCTTGGTTTATCACTCCCGTGGCATCCAATTTAACAAGTACCGGATAGGGGATAAGATCCCGATTCGTATGGTGATCGATCGTGAGATTTTTGACCTGTACATCCGATACTTAGGCACGAAGACCTATGAACATGATGAACTCGGTGATATAGAATGCTATGTCTTTTCACCTTTATTGGTGAAAGGGAGCATCTTCAAAGAAGGCGAAGGGATGCGTGTCTACGTTTCAAAGGATGAAAACCGCATCCCCATCTACATCGAGTCGGAGATTCGTGTCGGACAGATCCGGTCAGAATTGAAAGCTTACGAGGGTCTTAAACACCCGTTACAAACTCAATAATCGTAGGAGATCTTGACTTTATCCGTGGTTGGATGGCTTTGACAGGTAACGATGAAACCTTCGTCAAGTTCTTCATCGGTGAGCACATGGTTCATGTCCATCTTCACTTCTCCTTCGATCAACTGTGCCATGCACGTTGAGCAAATCGCACTTCTGCACGAGAAGGGAGCGTCTACGCCAGCCTTCAAAGCCGCTTCTAGAATCGTTTCACTTCCTACTTCGATGGTGTGTTCCTTGCCATCCAACACTAGCGTAACCTCTGCCATAATCTTACATTCTTAGTCGTAACCAACCGGGGTAATAGTTATTTGTTCGTCCTTGCATAGCCTTGATCCAACCGAGGTGTCTTCCTTCGAAAGATACCACGTGCCAGCCATGCTTGATTTCGGCGTTCAAAGAAAGTACTTCTTTACGGAAATACGCAATTGCTTCTTCGTGATTCAAAGCAATCGTTGCGGGCGCCAGTTCAAGCATCGCTAGGCCATGTTCAGGAATCAGGTTTTTGCCCTTTTTTGTGAATGCTGGTTGACCAATCATGCGGAGTGGGGTGGATAATCCACGAATCAGTTCAAATTGGCAAACCAGATGCACGGCATCCCCGAATGCAACCCCCACATCATCAACGGCTGTGCGGATGCCGAATGCCTCCAGTTCTTCAAGTGAAACGGTATTTGCTGACCCATTCGAGCTCTGTTTCTTGCGCTTTTTTATGCGAAGGGAAGGGGTGCTGCTGACCTTTCTCAGCACAGCGATGAACAGGCCTTCTCCTGTACTGATGCCCGGGAGCAGGTAGTGGCCTAAAGACCGACCTTGGTGGTCGATTGTGACTACATGCTCTTTAAAAGGCAGTGACGGTGTAGCGAGTTCATAGTCGCCGGAATCAAGCAATCGGATGATTTGGACTTCGTTTTCTTGGGGATTCATCGTGCAGGTGGCATAGATAAGCCAACCGCCTTCGTTGAGCAGGGGTGTAGCATCATCGAGGATGCTCCGTTGCGTGTATGCGCATTGGGCAACCAACTTCTCATTCCATTGCTTCTGAGCAAAGGCGTCTTTACGAAACATGCCTTCTCCTGAACAAGGAGCATCCACTAAGATAAGGTCGAACCGAGCGGTATCGTGAAAACGATCTATGGAAACCGAGGTAGTAGCATAGTTTGCATGCCCCCATTTCATAAGGTTCTCTTGCAAGATGCGCTGCCGCTTCGGGTCGATCTCGTTTGCAAGCAGAAAGCCTTGACCTTGCAATGTATCTAGGATAATGGTTGATTTTCCTCCGGGTGCGGCACAGGCATCAAGGCATAGCGGATGCGCTGGAAGCTCGAGGGTCTTGATGATCTGGCTAAGGATCATCGATGACGAGTCTTGCACGTAGTAAGCACCTGCATGAAACATCGGATCTAAAGCAAAGACCGGACGCTCCGGAAGAATATAGCCGTGTGGATGCCAAGGTACCTGACTTGACCCATCGGGTATTCTTGCAGGCTTCATCGGATTCAAACGAAGTGATACCGATGGTTCTTCTTGGATGGCGCCTATGACACGCTGCGCTACCTCAAGACCAAAATGATCTGTCAATTGCGCCTCAAAGCGCAAACGTTCAGCGCCCTCCATTACTCTGTTTTTTCCACTGTCCAAGCAAGTCTGGATAAGCAAGTGCTTCCTGCAACAATTCCATGTACTGATTTCGGTCGATCTCAACCGCTCCAAGCGATGCCAAATGATCGGTGTAGAGTTGACAATCGATAAATGAGATATCATGCTTTAAAACAAACTGACACAATTGGTAGAAAGCATATTTGCTGGCATCGCTCACCGTGCTGAACATCGACTCTCCGAAGAATACGCGTCCTAAACTGACGCCGTAGAGTCCGCCAACCAGCTTTCCAGCTTGCCATGCTTCAAAGCTGTGAGCGAAACCTAGGGTGTGCAGCCGTATATAGGCCCGGTTCATAGCGTCTGTGATCCACGTTGAATCCTGGTCCTTGCGTTCAACCGTTGCACACCGTTCAATCACCTCCTCAAACGCCGTATCCACCGTCCAGCTAAAACCCTTGTTTCGAATGCTCTGTTTGAGCGACTTGCTGACCTTGAATTGGTCGGGGTAAAGGACCATCCGCTTTGGCGGACTCCACCAAAGAATAGGCTGGCCTTCCTCGTACCAAGGAAAGATCCCCGACTCATATGCGCTCACCAGTCGCTCTGGGCTTAGGTCTCCTCCGTACGCAAGTAACCCATTCTCATCCGCTTGATCAATCGGCGGAAAGGCATAGATCGTTGAGGAGCGTCGTTTCATGATGGTGGATGCACTAGTATGCAGGCATCTCGGGCTTGTTGTCTAAGATGTCTTCGATGCGATCCATTACGTCATCCGTGAGCAGATCGACCACTTCAACAGACTTCAGGTTCTCCTTCAACTGTTCTACTTTGGTTGCACCGGTAAGAACCGTGCTCACGTAGGGGTTCTTCAAACACCAAGCAATGGCCAGGTTTGCCATGCTCGTGTTGAGGTCCTTCGCAATAACCTCTAATTCACGCACTCTTTGAATGTTCTTTTCGGTCAGCATCCGTTCTTTCAACCACGATAATTCCGAACGATTCAGGCGAGATTCACTTGGAACGCCATCTTTGTACTTGCCCGTTAGGATACCGCTGGCCAAAGGAGACCAGATCGTTGTTCCATAGCCATAATCTCTGAACAGCTTGAAGAATTCAACTTCCATTTTTCTGCGCACCAGCATGTTGTACTGCGGTTGTTCCATGCTCGGTCCGATCAGGTTGTTTTCTCGAGCTACCATGATGGCTTCTTGGATTTCCTGTGCGCTCCACTCACTTGTTCCCCAGTAGAGCACTTTACCTTGCTGAATGAGGTTGTGCATGGTCCAAACGGTCTCTTCCATCGGGGTCTCTTTATCGGGACGGTGACAGAAATAGAAATCCAAGTAATCGACACGTAATCTTTTCAAGGCAGCTTCACACGCTTCTACCACGTGTTTACGACTCAAGCCGCGCTGATTGGGCAATTCTCCTCCCCAGAAAACCTTAGAGGATACCAAGTATGTATCTCGGTTCCATCCAGCATCTGCAATCAGTTTTCCCATCACTTCTTCTGACTTTCCTGCTGCATATACCTCCGCATTGTCAAAGAAGTTTACGCCAGCGTCATAGGCATGATAAAGGCATTCCTTGGCTACTTTTTCATCCACTTGGTTTCCAAAGGTTACCCACGATCCGAAGGATAGTTGGCTCACTTGAACACCTGCTTTTCCGAGTCTTCTGTATTCCATAGGTTTCTTATTGTTTGTCAAATGTAACGAGGCATATCCGCATAGGATTCATGGTATTTTACCAAATTTGAGGTCGATACAACGCATATGAGAAAGATATACACCCTTACCGCAATCATCACCATCACCTTAATCAGCCTTCAAAGCTTCGCTGCAGAAGGAGATACTATACGTGTGCAATCGCACCAAGAAACCCATTGGGACTGGAATGGCAGTTGGTTCGATACAACGGCCTTCCCGAATGAGGGAACGTACAGAAAGATCTTGATGTACTATACGTTGGGATGTCCATCCATCGGCTGTAGCGAGTGGGATTATACCACCAAGATTGAAGTGGAGGATCCGATTGACGACTCAACCTCACGTTGGGTGGAGTTGACACGGATCATCACCCCGTACGCTGGAGATAAGAATGCGCAGTGGAAACACACCTGGGTGATCGATGTAACGGATTATGCTCCGATTTTGACCGGCGAACGTCGCATTCGAGCGCACTACGGAGGATGGCAAGATGGATTCACGGTAACCATCAATTTTGATTTCATCGAGGGAACGCCTCCACGTGAGGTGCTCGAGGTGAACACCTTGTATGACGGTACCTTCCGATACGGATTTGCCAACGACCCAATCGAGGATTACTTGGTTCCACTTGATGTATCGATCAATCCAGGCATGAAATCCGCTCGTTTTCGAATGGTTGCCTCCGGACACAGCTTTGGTGGAAATGAGAACTGTGCTGAATTCTGTAGAAAGTGGTTCAAGCTCTTCATCGACGGTAATCAGTACCACCAGCAGGCGGTATGGCGGAATGACTGTGGAAGCAATCCACTGCAAGGACAAACAGGTACTTGGATCTACAACCGTGCGGGTTGGTGCCCAGGTGATGTCACCACTCGATACGATGAAGAGGTGGGGGGTGCGCTGATACCTGGACAAACACATACCTTGAATGTGGATTGGCAGGACTATAACTACCAAGGAGGGGCAGGTTTTGACCCGCAATACATCATTGAGTCTACGCTATTCCAATACGGCGCATGGAATTTCAACAACGATTTGGAGTTGGTCAAGGTAATCAGTCCATCCTTGGACGACCGAGCTTCAGAACTCAATCCGATCTGCAACAACCCACGCATTCATGTCAGAAACACAGGAGCGCAGATCATCGGGAGTGCCACGTTCAAATTCTGGGTAGAAGGAAGCCCTGATGTGTTTGAATACGAGTGGGATGGCGCATTGCTTCCGGGCGACACGGCAACGGTGGTATTACCATCTTATGACCGTTGGTTGTTTGGCGGTAAGACTAAGAATGTTTTCCACGCAGAAATCACCGGAGTCAATGGAGGTGCCGATGACTACGCCGGCAACAATCACATCAAGTCTCGCTTCAACACGACCGTAGTCTTTCCAGACGAGATCGTGGTGGTTTATGACAACAACTTCACCTCCAATGAAACGAAGTATTTCATTTACGATGACCGAGGTGACTTGGTTTACGGCCGTAATCAAGCAGCAAACAACGTTACGTACAACGACACGATTAAGTTGGATTCAGGCTGTTACACGATGGTGGTGACCGATAAGGACTGCGATGGCTTGAGCTTCTTTGCGAACAACGACGGTAATGGTCGCATTTGGGTTCATCCAAATGATCAAAGCAGTTTCTTTCCACCACTCCACATGTTCGACTCAGAGTTTGGTTGTGAGGCGCGTTTGTCCTTTACAGTTGGATGGGAGTTGGGTGATCCTGAAACCAGCGGTTATCCGCTCGGTCGCGAAGAGGTCAGCACAAACTATGACCTGATCGCTTATCCCAATCCTGCAGAAGGTAGCATTACCCTCGCCTTGGAAGGTGAGAAGGAAATGGGTGGTACGCTCTACATCTTCAATCAGATGGGGCAGCCGGTTCAAGAGCACACCATCAATGGTTTGAACGGCGTAGTAATCGATGACCTACCTGCTGGACAGTACTACGGACAGTACAGAACGGCTCATGCCGTCAAGACAGTGACCTTCATCATCGTACGCTGATTTAGGAATTACTTAGGATATAATCAATTGGAAGAGGTGCGTTCGAGCGCCTCTTTCAATGAGCTACGCTTTCCATCTGCACAGGCAGTGATGGCGGCAGAAGTGTGTCCTTTTGCCTTAAGGGCATTCTTTTGATCGATGGCTTCCTTGAATGAACTGTATTCCCCCAGCTTGTATTGATAGCGACTGTTCTCCAGCTGCTCCTCCACTGGACCGAAGCCTTTGAACACCCTTGCAATGTCTAAGGCTTGATCTCCACCATCAACGGTAACACGATACTTAACATCGCTTTGTTTTTTCTGGTTGGAAGATCCTGAGCCGCCTTCTTGCAGGGCTTCTGCGAAAGCGATTGCGCTCTCTTCGTTTCGACTGCTTTCTTCTAGTTCCTTTTCTAGTGCTTTGATCCGGGCATTGGCAGCTTTATTCTCTTCCTTGTAACGATCGCGCTCTTCGCGCATGGCGTCAACATCGCCCTTCAATTCTTGAAATGTGAGGTCGTTGCTTAAACGGGCATTGTTCAGTTGAGCTTGAAGGTCGTCAGCACGATCCTTGTAGTCTTGCTGCTTGGCATGAGAAGCGAGCACTTGTTTTTGCAAATAGCTGATGTCGTTCTCCAACGCACTTGCATTCTCCTTCCTCGAGTTCACGATCTGTTGAAGAGAATCAATGCGAGCGTCGCTGCTGTTGAGTTGTGCTTGTGCAGCTCTCAAGGCTTCTTGCGTAGCCTCTTGCTCCGACCTGACCTGTCCCTGTTCACTTTCCTTCGATTGGATCTCGGTAGAGAGGGCTGAGATGGAAGCTTCTTTCTGGGCGATGCGATCCACCAGGTCGTTCACAGACTGGCGTGTGCTGTCTTCTCTGTATTGATTCTGCTTCAGTGCTGTTCGAAGCTTGCTGATCTCTAACTGCGCTTCGCTTTCCTTTTTTGCCAGTCCATTCAGTCGATACATCAATTCATGGGCTTGCTCCTGTTGTTTAGTGGTGGCTCTTTCGAGTGCGCTCATGTTTTTTCGAGCCTCATCGCGCTCGGTTTGTAGTTTCTGTAGTTCCGTTTCCTGTGCACTGATCTGCGAGCGAAGCGCATCATCTTGTTGTTCCACACTGGAAAGTGCTCGTTTCAAGCTGTCGCGTTCTACCAAGGATGCCTGCTCCTCATTTCCGATCTCACTGGTCTGCACCTGCAAGCTGTCGATCAATCGCTCATAACGTCGAATGCGATTGCTGCTTTCAAGGAGCCGCTCATTCAAGGCTTGGTTTTCATCCTCACTGGATGCGGCCATTTGGGCAAGGCTATCAGCACTTTGTTGGATGAGGTCGTTTTGCTCTTTCAGGGCTTGAATGCGTTCGTTTTGCTGCTTGGCCTGATCTTCTTGCAGTTTCTGTTCTTCTTTACGGATGCGCAGTTCCTTTTCAAGCAATGCGATCTCTTCCTGGACGGCTTCATTGTTTTTCGATCGTTCCAAGATGCGGTTCAGCGAATCGATCTTCGCTTGTTACTATTGTTCTGTAATGCGTTTCGCAGCCAGATCTTGCTCAAGGCGCTGGGCTCGCTCCATAGCCAGGGCTTCACTCTTGAAACGGTCTTGCAGCTCTTTACTGAGGTTCTGGGCGTAGCACTTGGCAGAATCGGCCTCCGCTTTCAATGATGCAAACGCCGATTCTTGCTCCCTGATCTCAGCGCGCAAAAGGCTATCCGAACTGCGCATACCGGTAAGTCGATCGGTCAATTCATTCAACTGCGCCAAGGCCTCTTCATTGTTCTGGCGGTCGTTGTTCTTGAGGGTGCTCTCCAAGTTGGCCAATCGCTCAAAATTCTCCTGCTCTTGTGCCTCTTTCCTGAAAAGGTCATCGCTGAGTTTGGCGATCAAGTCGCTCTTGATGGCTACTTGCTTCTTGAGGTACTCGATCTCACTCTGTGCTTGTCCGAGTTTGTCATCACCCATGAATTCTTCCATGGTCTCAATGTCTGAAGGAGAAACTTCAACCGAAGTTGAAATGCGACCATCTTCAAACTGCCGTTGGTCATCTGTTTTGCCGCCTTCTTGAACCTTGGCTCGGAGGTATAGGACCTCACTGATCACTTCATCACCATGTTGCAAGGTAATGTAGACCTCATCATGGAAGAGTCCATCCAAGGAGTCCGTGCGGATTTTAGCCTTCACGAATCCGTATTCGCCGGTCAAGACTTCTGACCTCGTATAGGTGAAGCTGAGTGCTCATTGAACCGACTTTACAGAGAGCACCTTAGTATCTTCCTTACCGGTATTGCGAAAGATGAAATCGTGTTCGAAGGAGCCTTCTTGAGGTGCCAAGGTCCCGAAGTCGTACTCCGTCTTATTGAAAAAGATCTGAGCACTGGCGATGGAGTGAAAGACCCCGATGATCTGTAAGATCAAGGCGTATTTGAAGCGCTTCGAAGATACACGTGCCACGGCTGCTTTGATCGCAGCGCCAGGTTGAGTTTTGAACGCTCATTCCACACAAAAATGCACGAAAAAAGGGCAAGCTACTTACATCGCACCGCTACGACCGGCTACCCTTGCTTCATTCCTGACCTGGGGGAGTTCACCAGGAGCTGGTCGTGTAAGACTTGCCCTTAAGGGTTCAAAGGTAACAAGCATTGGCTAGTTTGCAATGCGCACCACCGCATTGAATGTTACATTTGTTGGAATCAATCTTTCAACCGGATGAACCGCTACACGACATTATTGAACGGAGGTAGTTTGGCTGGTGCCATTGCTTTCGCCTTATTTCTAGTGTACTTCTACGTACTTGGCATGAATCCACTAGGGGGGATAAAGTTCCTTTCGATCTTCGTGCCAGTGGTAGTGATGTACTTCTCGATGAAGAAATTCAAGGAAACGGAGGGTGAGGGCTTCATGACCTACGGACAAGGATTTGTGGCGGGATTGATCTTTTCTTTCGTTTACGCCTCGCTCAACGGCATGTTGATCTACCTTTACGGGCTCATCGTTGATGCTTCATTCGTAGACCTTTTTATTACCGACAACTTGGAGACCCTTGGACAAACCAAGGACCAGATGATCCAACTTCTTGGTGAGGGAACCTATAAGGAGATGATCGCAGAGTTCGAGAACCTTGAGCTGAGTGATTTGGCCTTGAGCGACTTTCAATCCAAGCTTATGGGCGGAGTGATCATCACGTTGATCATGGCCGCCATTCTTCGTCAAAACCCACCTGTATTCGATCATTCCGATGACAACTAGGCAAACAGACATATCACTGGTCATCCCGCTTTTGAATGAGGATGAGTCGCTGAATGAACTTTTTGATTGGATCCAGCGTGTGATGAAAGAGAACGGCTTCAGCTACGAGGTGCTCTTCATCGATGATGGAAGCAAGGATCGTTCGTGGGAGGTGATCGAAGCACTGAACGGACAGCATCCCGAGGTAAGAGGGATTAAGTTCAGAAGAAACTATGGGAAGTCTGCAGCGCTCAATGTTGGCTTTGAAGCGGCACAGGGGGATGTGGTGATCACCATGGACGCCGATCTGCAAGACAGTCCGGATGAAGTGCCTGAGCTTTACCGTATGATCAAGGAGGAGGGTTATGACCTGGTTTCAGGTTGGAAGAAGAAACGCTATGACCCGATCTCAAAAACGATTCCAACGAAGCTTTACAACTGGGCTACGCGCAAGATGAGCGGGATCCATCTGCATGATTTCAATTGTGGTTTGAAAGCCTACCGCAAAGAAGTGGTGAAGTCCATTGAAGTCTACGGGGAGATGCACCGCTACATCCCGGTGATCGCTAAGTGGGCAGGCTTCCGGAGCATTGGAGAAAAGGTGGTACAGCACCAAGAACGCAAGTACGGTACCACAAAGTTTGGATTGATCCGCTTCATCAATGGTCCGCTCGACTTGCTTTCGATCATGTTCGTAGGCCGATTTGGCAAGAAGCCAATGCACCTGTTTGGCTTGATCGGAACCTTGATGTTCGTTATCGGTTTCTTGATCGCAGCTTACCTCGGTGCGGAGAAACTTTATTTTCTGAGCGTAAAGGTGAAAGCGCCGCTGATCACGGATCGTCCGTGGTTCTACCTCGCTTTGGCTACCATGATCATGGGCGTGCAGCTCTTTTTAGCGGGCTTCTTAGGCGAACTGCTCTCTCGTTCCTCGCCAGACCGGAATATCTATTTAGAAGACAAGCGCATCGGCTAGCTCTTGTGAGCTGATGCTGTAAAAAAGAAAGTCCGTTCGTTCAAGAACAGACTTTCAAGTGGAAGGATACAGGTTAGCTCAGTGCTTTCGCTAGATGAACATCAGGTGGGTTCCTTCGCCATGTGCACGGTTGTAGAAATCACCTACGGTCAATACGCCTTCCAAGTCTTCGATGAGGTCTTCCTGCTTCAGGTGGAACATATCCATCGCTAAGCGACACGCCCACATCTTCACACCAGATGCAGCGAGGATCTCGAGGAATTCATCCACCGGAGGAATATCCAGCTTTTCCATTTCCTTTTTCATCATGCTGGTGGCAAAGGCCTCCATTCCTGGGAGTCCGCCCAACATGGTAGGAATATGCATGGCAGGGTTTCCAACGGTTGCCACAGACAAGTGTTTCAACTTATCCTTGGTGATGGCCTCCAATCCGAAGAAGGTGAAGAACAGTTCTGCTTCGATGCCTTCCATCCGTGCACCATTGGCGAGGATGAAACTTGCATATACGTTATCCAAGGTGGCCTTGGAAACGATGATCATAACGCGCTTTACCTTTGCATCGGTAGAGGCTTTCGGTTCTTTTACGGGCTGTAATACTTCCATGATTACGTTGTTTGAGCCCCGAAGGGCGGTTTCTTGTTAGATACAGCTTACCGGTTTCTTGATGCCAGCAATCTTACTCGCTTTTTTCAATGGACCTTCGGGGAATAGGCTGTAGAACTCCTTGATGTCGGTAACCCCGCTTTTTCCCACTTTACGAATCGTGAGCGGTGAGTCACTTTTGAACTGATCTTGGATGTAATCGATCACTTGCCAATGCTTATCGGTCATTTCGATGCCTTCCTCACGGGCAATTTCGGTTCCAACTTCTTTGTTCCACTGATTGATGTCTTGGAGGTAGCCTTCGTCATCAACGATGAGGTTTACTCCTGCTATGGTCTTTTCCATGGTTTCTATTTTTTGTTTGGTATTTAGTGTTAGTCAAAATTCTTTCCGGCTTCTTGCATCTTCGCTGTAACGAAGGGAAGGTGCTTGCCCGTGATCAGCATGTTCCAGTAGATCCACTTGAAGGCCATCTTGCCCATGTGGTTCATCCTGCTTTCTTTCAATAGGTACAACGGACCGATACCAGGGAAGGGGAAGGTTCCCTCCACGGGCTCATGCGTATAGTTGAAGTCGATCAAAAGTGCCTTGCCGTGTCCGGTTTCTAAGAAACAGTTCGCGTGGCCATCGAACTCTTCCTTCAAGGGCTGGTCATTGATGTAGCGCAGGATGTTATCCAAGAGGATCTCTCCTTCAAAGTGCGCTACGGAGCCTGCCTTTGACGCTGGAACGTTCGTTGCATCACCGATGGCGAAGATGTTATCCTTGACCGTTGTCTGGAGGGTGGCTTTGTTCGTTGGAACGTAGTTCAACTCATCGCCGATACCAGAGCGCTCCATCAGGTCGCTACCCTTGTTTGTGGGTACGGTTACCAATAGGTCGTATGCTACTTCCTTACCTCCGTAGTCGATGATCTTCTTGCCCTTACCATCCACCTCCATGATGTTGAAGTCAGGAATGATATTGATGTTTTTCTCCCTGAGCAAGTAGTCTAGCTTCTCCGTAGCCTTTGGCTTGGTGAAGGCTCCAGACATCGGGGTTACGTAGAACAACTCTACCTTATCACGCATGCCTTTCTGCTCGAAATAAGCATCAGCCAAGAAGGCAAATTCCAATGGCGCTACAGGGCATTTGATCGGCATCTCAGCAATGTTGATCACCATCTTGCCACCTTCCCAGGTGCGCAGCTTATCGCGAAGTGCAACTGCTCCATCAAAGGTGTAGAAGTCAAACACATCCCGGTACCAATGCGGACCAACCATTCCTTCGATCTCCTCTGGGGCGATGTCTGTTCCGGTTGCGATAATCAAGATGTCAAAGTTGTATTCCTTACCATCGTTCATGACCACCTTGTCCTTCTCAGGTAGGATACGCTCAATGCCACCAAGCACGAGGTCCACACCGTCTGGAATGAACTTCTTAATCGGTTTCACGATCTCTTCCGGCTCGTAGATGTCGAAAGGAACGAAGAGGTATCCTGGTTGATAGTAGTGTTCAATACGCTGATCGATGATGGTAATGCGCCAATCATCGTTTAAGGCCTTGCGGAGGTGATTACTCATCATGGTGCCTGCCGTACCCGCTCCGAGAATTACTAAGTCTTTTTTCATGATGCAATGATTTGTTTGGCTTTTCGAATTCGAAAGTAGCCTTGCGCTAAGCCTTAAAACATGACGATGCTCATGCATGGATATGAGAATTGCATCCTGTCCTGCGTTTAGCTGGATTGGTGCCGTGGCGCATTAGCTACATTTGCCGCAACTGATCTTGATGAAAGCTGCATTGAAAAAGAAACTATCCGCACGACAGTATGAACTGCTGCGCATGTTGTCGTATGAGTGGAAGCGCGCCAAGTGCCGGATGCTGTCTCCTCGAAGCTACAAGCCCAATACCGAGCAACTTCATTTAGGCTGTGGCGATCGTCACCTTGAAGGATGGCTGAACGTAGATCTCTGGGGAAGCGATCTTAACTTGGATATTGCGGCTGGTCGACTTCCTTTTCCGGAAGAATGCTTCAACGTGATCGTAAGCCAACACGTGATCGAACACTTGAGCATTCAAGACGAACTCATCCCGTTGTTGAAGGAATGCCATCGCAACCTGAAACCATCCGGTAGCATTTGGTTGTCAACCCCTGACATGGAGAAGGCAGCTCGCTCCTACATCGATCACAGGAACCGCGACATGATCGAGGACCGTCAGAAGCGTTTACCCCACTGGAGTTTGAATGGATTGCCAGATCAGCACTTCATGAACGACCTGTTTCATCAGGAACTGGAACATCGCAACCTCTTCGATTTCGATCTGTTGAAGTGGACCCTTGAGCAGGCTGGATTTACCCAGGTGGAGCGCGTGGATGAGCAAGCCCTTCAAGCGGCATACCCAGCTTTTCCGTCCCGGAACGATGACTATCAATCGGTTTATGTGAAAGCCACCAAGTGATCCGATGGCCTTCTTGAAACGCCACCATATGATCCTTACGATGCTCCTCATTGGAGCGCTACTCCGTTTTTGGGGTATCTGGGAGGCTGGCTATCATCACGATGAGTTAAGTGCCTTGTTGCGTACCCGCTTTGAATCGTTTTCTACGTTGATCGAACAAGGTGTACGCATCGATGGGCATCCTGCATTCACACAAGTCTTCCTTTGGCTCTGGTATCAACTCGTAGGTGCCGAAGCTTGGTTGATCAAGCTGCCTTTTGTGCTATCCGGTATCCTATCGATTTACTTCCTGTTCCGTACTGGCGCCATGATGTTCTCTAAACCTACGGGACTCATCGCAGCTGCAGGAATGGCCACGCTGCAATATGGAATCATCTACGCACAATGGGCGAGACCTTATGCTTTCGGCATCTTGGCGGTGGTTTTGGTCGCGTTCTCCTTGCTCCGATACATCCAGAACGGCGAGCGTAAAGACCTTTTGCTCTTCACCGTCGCAGCAGCTTGGACCGGATATACCCACTACTTTGCCTTGTTAGAGGCGATCCTCTTTGTGGGTGTTTTTTGGCTTTTCTACATGAACAAGCGGCAGCGCTTAGAGCTTGCCGTAGCCGGATTGCTGGCGTTGCTACTTTGGCTTCCGCACCTCAACATCACTTTACATCATCTGCGCATTGGTGGTATTGGTGATTGGTTGGATGCTGCTCCGCTTGCCTTTGGTTGGCAGTTGATCGCTTTTGCTGGACATTATTCATGGTGGATGGTCATTCCGTTGATCCTTGGTCTTTATGTACTTACGCTAAATCCCAGCTCAGACCGAAGCTACTGGCTGAAGATGGCGTTGCTCGCAGTGGCTTTCGTTTTCCCTTTCCTGATTGCGTTCTATTATTCTCATTGGCAGAGTGCTTTACTGCACGAAGGAACGATGGCCTTTGCCTTTCCATTTTTCTTGCTTTTTGTATCTGGGCTTTGGTTTGCGACGAACCGGGCAACGCAGAAGCTGGTAGCTAGCTATGTTCTCGTAATGGGCGCATACACGTTGATCAATGATCGCTTGCACCTTCAGCTTAACCTTCAAACGGAATTCAACGATCCCATTGCTTGGTTTCATCAAGAACAGGTCACCTACCAAGAGCAGGGCACAGAGCTCTCTGCCTTTTTCGATTTGAGGCCGGATGCGGTAGCATGGTTGGATCAACATGATCAAGCGGACTTTTCTCAAGTCACTTTATTCGAGTCGTTGCCGGAGCAGCATTGGGTAGAGGCACTTGGTGAAACCGATGCAGATGCCTTGATGCTTACCGTTACCGCAGCTTCAGCACCAGAGTATTTGGCTGTTGCTCAGTCCATTTTCCCTTACATCAAAGCGATTCGGCACTACCATACGGCAAGTTGTTATGTACTAGAACGTGCACCTACTGGAAATATATCTCAGCATTTGCTTGGGGTGGATCACCCTATGCAGTTGATGCGCGACAAGGAATACCTCGATCCACTGATCATGCGTGACACGCTGAGCCTTCCATTTACTTATCTGATAGGCACAGCAGTTTTCAGTGGAACAACTGGCGATGAACTGAAATTGGTGATCGATGGCGAGCCCAACGATGAACGGTATTGGAGATCCGTTGATGCCAAGTTATACAAGAAACATTCAGATCAAGCGAGCTTTCATGTACATCAGGCTTTAGATCTGAGAGACGTAGTAGACATTGGCAAAGCTTGGGAGTTGAAACTATATCCATGGAACCCGAGTAGATCATCCGGATTATTGCGGACTTTAAGTTGGCGTTTAATTCCTTCAAATCCTGTACGCTACGGTTTGTTTAAGCCGATTCCTGATAAATCTCTTGTAGAGATATCCGATGGAAAAGTGAAAAGCTTGTTTAATTTCGAAGGGCAAAACTGATGTCATGAAAAGAATCGTTCTATCACTCCTAGCCGTTGGAGCTTTGGCCGTAAGTGCCAGCGCCCAAACCTTGATCATTGATTATTCTGAGCATACCCGTGAGAATACCGCCAGTATTCACCTGATCGAGTCCAAGCTTCCGATTGAGACGGAAGACTTTGATGACATTGAATCTGCAAAGACCAAGCTGGTTCGCACCATTGAAAACTACCATACCGATGGTTACTTCGTGCGTTCTTCAAATGTTACCACCCACAAAAGCGGCAGAGGTTACCATTACCATTACCAGTATATCCTGCAAAAGGCGGGTGTTCGTGCCAACGGTCCAATGGGGCAGGGACGAAACAACATGGGAATGCAACGTCAGGGAAACCAGATCCAAACGGTTGAACCCGGCCAGCGGGTGGGTGGTTCCGGGTCAGGAAATGGACAAGGCAAGGTGAACATCAACAGTGACCGCCCCATGGGAGAGATGCAGCAAGAACGTCAGCGCATCCTTCAAGATGGCTCCGGTCAGGTGAAGATGATCAAGCAGCCAAACCCGGTGGAATAAGGTCTCTACCGGACGATCACCCGTTCGATGTACAATTTAGAGCCGTTGTAGACTTCGATGATGCGCAGACCTGTGCTCTCAGTATCGAACCTGAGTACTGCTCCATTTTCACTTCCATAAAAGGCATAATCGTGCATCGGTCTACCTGTAATGTCACGAACAATGACATCCCCTTCTTGGATGGGTTTACCCAAAGACAATTGCAGTAGTCCATCGCTTGGGTTTGGGAATAGTCGCAATCCATCACCACTTGTCCGGTCAACGATGGCCGTAGTGGTATCTTCAACAACGGGTGTTTTAATGCTATCTATCTGATATTGCGTGATGAAGTATGCGCTGTTTCCTTCATCGATCACTGGAAATCCACCGATGTTTTGATCATTGGAAAAACCTCCCGTATAACCTACAAAAGGATACTTTTTCGTGTCTACATAGCGCAAGTTGATGTTGTTTCCTCCGATGGATTCCAACAACTGTACATCTAAGTTTTCATCCATCATGAGCAGGTAGTGATCTGCGGTGGAGGTGCTGTTCAGGGTTTGTCCACTCACTTGAAGGGTAGCTTCTAGCGGCCCCATCACAAATACGTTACCAGAGTCATCTACACACGCATCGATCGATACCTCATCCACATTACCTGCAAGTACCACGTGGTTCAAAAGGTCACCATCCTGATCGATTTGAAGGACATAAACGTCGGTCTGAGCACCCACTGGAATCGATGTGTTTCCATATGAATAGCTGCCCGCAGCCTCTCCGATCAGGTAAATCTTGTTGTCTGGAGATGTTTCAATGTGTCGCGCGTATGCCCGCTTGGCCCAAGCGAAGGTTCCGTCATTGTTCACCTTGACAATGGCCGTGGTGAGTCCATTTTCTGGCGCCAGGGTGAGGGATCCCACTTTCCAATCTGAAGCAGCAGGTAAACCCGTGAACGAAAGGTAGATGTTGCCATCAGCATCGCAGCTCATTGCTCGAGCTGGTGCGAAGGGTTCACTTGGGATGTCCATACCCCAGTTGCGGCTTCCGTTGTTTGAACGATAGCTCACCAAAAAGCTGCTGTATCCGCTCGTGGTGGTGTCGGTGATCGTCTGACCAACCAAGTTGAGGCTCTCGTTGTATTCTCCAAGTGCGATGATGTTTCCGTTGTGATCGCTGTCTAGGTATCGGACTGTTGCCCAAGAGGCGTTGCTCATATGTTTCCGCCAGCGGTAACTACCATCTTCATTTCGCGCAATGATGATCGCATCATCGCCTCCAGCGCTTTGAATGTATCCGCTGCCGAAATAACCTTCGTCATCAAAGAAACCACCATAAAACACCCTGTTATTCTCATCTACGGTAAGCGCGTAGGAGCGTGTGTCGTCAGTGGTGCCACCCTCATCGAATGCCCAGGCGTGGTTACCTGCAGAATCCACCTTAACGATGAACATATCTTCCGCATTTCCTTGGATTGTGCTGCCTGTAGTGTCACCAGGGAGGGTCATCGAACCACTGAAATATCCGGTGATCAAAAAGCCACCACTGTGATCTGCTACCCCTTCCCATTGCCGGTTGTAGAAGATGCCGCTGTGGGCAGTGGATACCCAATTCCAGTCAGGATATTGTGCAAAACTGGTAAGGGTAGAAAGCGTTAGGATGAGAACAGAAAGGGTACGCACGTAGAGTTGGTTCATATGTGTTTGTTTAAGAGTATTATTAGCAGGTAAACGTAAGTGAAGGTGCATTCGTTGGCTCGTGAGCCAAAAAAGGCAGATCGATGCCGTTCATCGAGAACTTCTTCCGCCATCGATTTGTTAGTTTTGCGCTCCCACAAACGTTCACAAACATGCAGCAAGTAGCTCCCTATAAGCCGAAGAACAAGATCAGAGTTGTTACGGCGGCTTCCCTCTTTGATGGTCACGACGCAGCAATCAACATCATGCGGCGCATCATTCAAAGCACCGGTGCAGAGGTCATCCACCTCGGTCACGACAGAAGCGTGGAAGAAGTAGTAAACTGTGCCATTCAGGAAGATGCACAGGCGATCGCTATGACGAGCTATCAAGGTGGACACATGGAGTACTTCAAGTACATGCATGACTTGCTGAAGGAGAAAGGTGCTGGGCACATCCGCATTTTTGGCGGTGGCGGTGGAACCATCTTGCCAGAAGAGATCAAAGAGTTACATGCCTACGGAATCACCAGGATCTATCATCCAGATGATGGACGCTCGATGGGCCTCCAAGGCATGATCAATGACATGCTGGAGAAATGCGATTTTGCCACGGGCGACACCCTCAATGGCGAAATGAAGCACCTGTCAGTGAAGGAGAAGAGTGCTATTGCTCGGTTGATCTCCGCTGCGGAGAATAATCCTGAACAGTTCAAGAATGAGTTGAATGAGGTTCACCAGCGTGCAGAGAAAAGTCAAGCACCCATACTTGGAATCACAGGAACAGGTGGGGCAGGGAAGAGCTCCTTGGTGGATGAGTTGGTCCGTCGTTTCCTCATTGATTTTCCAGATAAGAACCTCGCCATCGTGTCGGTTGACCCATCCAAGCGAAAGACAGGAGGAGCATTGTTGGGTGATCGGATCCGAATGAACGCCATCCGGAATGACCGGGTTTATATGCGTTCCTTGGCCACGCGGCAGAGCAACCTTGCCTTGAGCAAGCACGTGAAAGAAGCTCTTGCCATCCTTAAAGCAGCAGCATTCGACCTGATCATTTTAGAAACATCAGGTATCGGTCAGAGCGATACAGAGATCTTGGATCACAGCGACGCCAGCTTGTATGTGATGACCCCGGAATTCGGAGCAGCAACGCAGTTGGAGAAGATCGATATGTTGGATTTTGCTGACATCGTTGCGGTGAACAAGTTTGATAAGCGGGGTGCTTTGGATGCTGTGCGTGACGTAAAGAAGCAGTACCAGCGTAACCACCAAATGTGGGATGCTAAAGAGGATCAGCTTCCAGTATATGGAACGATTGCCAGTCAGTTCAATGATCCTGGAATGAACACCCTTTACAAAGCGATCATGGATCTGTTGGTAGAGAAAGCAGGTGCTACTGCCCTGAAGTCGACCTTCGAGATCACCGATGAGATGAGCGAGAAGATCTTCATTATCCCACCAGCTCGAACGCGCTATTTGAGTGAGATCGCAGAGAACAATCGCGCTTATGACAAGTGGTCAAAAGAGCAAGCAGACATCGCCGATCGCCTCTATGCCCTTTCCAAGAGCATCGATGAACTGGATGGCGATAGCAAGGCAGATGCGCTGAAGGATGCCCTTCAGGCACGTTTTGATGAGGTAAAGAAAGACCTCGATCCGCATAATTGGGATCTCCTTCAGGAGTTTGAAGCGCAGATGCAACGCTACAAGGATGAGCACTACACCTTCCAGGTTCGAAATAAAGAGATCAAGGTAAAGACCCATACGGAGAGCCTAAGCCATACGCAGATCCCGAAAGTGGCTACACCAAAGTACCGCAGCTGGGGTGATATTCTACGTTGGAGCTTGCAGGAGAATGTTCCCGGACAGTTCCCATATACGGCCGGACTCTTCCCATTCAAGCGCGAAGGCGAAGATCCTACTCGAATGTTCGCCGGCGAAGGTGGGCCTGAACGTACCAATAAGCGTTTCCACTACGTGAGCCTAGGTATGCCCGCGAAACGATTGAGTACTGCGTTTGACTCGGTAACCCTCTATGGAAATGATCCAGATCACCGTCCGGATATCTATGGTAAGGTGGGTAACTCCGGGGTGAGCATTTGTTGTTTGGATGATGCCAAGAAGCTTTATTCCGGTTTCGACCTTTCGGATCCGAAGACCTCCGTTTCAATGACGATCAACGGTCCGGCTCCGATGCTTTTAGGCTTCTTCATGAACGCTGCCATTGATCAAGCGTGTGAGAAGTACATCAAGGAGCATGGATTGGAGGACAAGGTAGAAGTAAAGCTGAAAGCGCTTTGGGATGATCGGGGCCTCGCACGCCCAATGTACCAAGGGCAAGAGCTAAAGGATAAGTCGATTGCGGTGCCAGAGGCTTCAGCCGGAGACACAGCGGAAGAAGCGGGTTCCTGGCTCGGCAAATTGGAAGGAAAGCGGGTTGTAGGAAAGTTGCCTGAAGGTAACAACGGCCTTGGCCTGCTGCTGCTTGGTGTAACAGGCGATCAGGTGCTGGATGCAGTAACCTACACCCGCATCAAGGCCGAAACGATGAATGTGGTGCGTGGAACGGTTCAGGCTGACATCCTCAAAGAAGATCAGGCGCAGAACACCTGTATTTTCAGTACGGAGTTTGCGTTGCGCTTGATGGGTGACGTTCAAGAGAGCTTCATCCAGCATAAGGTCCGTAACTTCTACTCGGTATCCATCAGCGGCTATCACATTGCAGAAGCGGGTGCCAACCCGATCACCCAGTTGGCCTTCACCTTAGCAAATGGCTTCACGTACGTAGAATACTACCTGAGCAGGGGAATGGACATCAATGACTTTGGTCCGAACCTGAGTTTCTTCTTCAGCAATGGCATTGATCCAGAGTATGCCGTCATCGGGAGAGTAGCGCGTAGATTGTGGGCCAAAGCACTAAAGAACAAGTACGGCGCCAATGCCCGCGCTCAGATGCTCAAGTACCACATCCAAACCAGTGGTCGTAGCCTCCACGCGCAAGAGATCGATTTCAATGATATCCGTACAACCCTTCAAGCCTTATACGCGATCTATGACAACTGCAACTCGCTGCACACCAACGCCTATGATGAGGCGATCACTACGCCAACCGAGGAAAGCGTTCGCAGAGCAATGGCGATTCAGCTCATCATCAATAAGGAATTAGGACTCGCCAAGAACGAGAACCCGTTGCAAGGATCCTTCATCATTGAAGAGCTTACAGACCTCGTAGAAGAGGCGGTGCTTACAGAATTTGATCGCATCACCGAACGGGGTGGTGTGCTCGGTGCAATGGAGACCATGTACCAGCGGAGCAAGATCCAAGAGGAGAGCTTGTACTACGAGACCTTGAAGCATACGGGTGAATTCCCGATCATCGGAGTGAACACCTTCCTGAGTTCAATGGGTAGTCCGACCATTTTACCAAAAGAGGTCATCCGTGCTACCACCGAAGAAAAGGAGTATCAGATCGAGATGCTGAACAGGTTGCACGAAGCTTTTGGTGAGCAGCAGACCAGTCTTCTGAGGGAGCTTCAAGTAGCCGCCATCAACAACCGCAACATGTTTGAGGAGTTGATGGAAGTGTGTAAGTACGCATCGCTCGGACAGATCACCGACGCCCTCTTCGAGGTTGGAGGGCAGTATCGCCGCAACATGTAAGTGCTACTGAAGGTCCAGAAAAGTTATCTTTCGAGCTTGAACTGATCACCAGCTTGAAACGCCGTTTCCGTAGGTCTTGCTCAGACCACTGATCTTTAAAGTTGCCATAGTCTTCGGTTGGTTTGCTTGCTAAACTATGGTACTACGACGCACCCACCTCCTGTTTTGTTACAGGCGGTGCATAAGAAAAGTGAATGGGGCCAACCCACCACCGCATAACATGCGCGTTATAGCTGGCCGTTTCAGCCGGTTACGATACCTGTTCTGCCCAGCTACCGCAGTATCCATTTGGATTCACCGCGCCATTGGCAAAGAGCTGGCAACCACCGCAATCACCCGAGAACTTATCTGGCTGCCAGAAGCGACAATTGGTACAAGCCTTGTTGGGGTCTTCGCTTTTGTCAACATACATCACCGCTTTTCTCGTAGCCTTATCTTGCTCGGTAAGGTTAGCGTTGAACTGGCTGCAATCTACGTCTGCGGTTTCTTCTACCGCGGGTTGAGCGGCGGTTTCTACTTCCTTCTTCTTCGGTGCGGGAGGGGGTGCCTTCATCGGACCTTTACTTGCACTTTCAGAGGCTGCCTCTTCGCCACCTCCACAAGCGGTGATCAATGCAGTCACACTCATCGCACCAAGTCCCATTAGACCAGCGCGTTTCAAAAACTCTTTTCGGGTTACTTTCTTGCTCACGATGCTGTTCTAAACAAGAAAATTAGCGCCCCGTTCACGGCAAAGCAAGCTCCAACACCAATATAGAATGGGTCTAGATTAAGCTATAAGGTGATCAAACTCAAAATCAGTTCTTCTCCACCAAGGTCATTTCATCTACGAGGTGTCCAGCGCCTGCGTACTTGTCCATGATGAACAATACGTAACGGATATCCACGCTGATGTTTCGGCAGATCACCGGGCTGAAGAGGATGTCGCTCATGGTACTCTCCCACGTTCGGTCAAAGTTCAATCCGATCAGGTTGCCGTTTCCATCGAACACCGGGCTGCCGCTGTTTCCTCCTGAGGTGTGATTGGATGCCACAAAAGCCACTCGCATTTCTCCGGTATTGTGGGCGTAGCGACCGTAATCCTTAGCCTCATACAACTGCTTCAGTTTCTCAGGAACAACGTATTCAGGATTGTTTGGGTCTTCTTTCTCCATCACGCCTTCTAGCGTGGTATAATAGGCATAAGATGCCCCATCAAAAGGATCATAACCTTCTACCTTTCCAAAGGTGATCCGCAGGGTCCCATTCGCATCTGGTGAATAGGTACGTTCCGGCAATACCTTCATTTGAGCCGCCATCCAAACCCGTTGCAGGCTATCCGTTTTGCTGCTCAATGCCGCCAGTTGAGGTCTGACCTCCACGAAGTAATGGTTGTAGATGTCTAATGCCATCAAGAAGGCGGGATCCTCCATGATTTTCTTGTAGTGCTTTCGCTTGAACTTATCCAGCATTTCCATCACTTTCTCCCTACTGCTGAAGTAACTATCTTCATACACGCGTTCCACCATTTCCTCCAACGACTCTCCTCCTTTTCGAACGTTCTTCAAAAGATCCAACGGTTGCTGGTCTTCTACGAAAAAGCCGATCTGGGTCTTCATGATGTCTTCATCGATCTGTGCGTTGTAGTTATCGAAGAAGCCCTGTTTCTCCTTCTGTTCGGCGATCCATTCTTCGATGGCTTCGTCGCTTACGCTTTCATCCTGACACATGCTTACCAACTCACGGTACCGCTCGGTGTATCTTAGGATCTCTGGTCCCATGTAATAGAATTCAATCAGGTAGTTGCGGTTGATGTTGAACGGTAAAGCCAGCGCTTCCATTTTAGCCATCTCATCGATCAACGTACGGTACTTTTCTTTCCATCCGGGCTTGGCATTGATCCGCTCAGTAAAAAGTTGTTCGATGGAATCTCGCTTCTCCAAGGCACGGTGACGGATGAGTCCCTTTGATTGTCCGATCCACTTCTTGTAGGCGTTGCTGATCCTGCTTTGCTTGGCAGCGTATTGGATCTTTGTGAGTTCATCTTTGCTCATCGCGGCATCGATCACGTCTAAGGATGCCTCTCGCATTTTGATCCGCATGGGGTTAATGACCTCAAGGATGTTCTTTACCTCGGCTTCAGGGATGTAGTTCTGCGTGGTGCCCGGAAAGCCGTAAACCAAGGTGAAATCATCCTTTTCTACGCCCTGAAGGTTTACAGGTACGAAGTGCTTGGGTTGGTAGGGCTTGTTCTCCTCGGCATATTCCGCTGGCTTGTTGTCTGGACTTGCATAGATCCGGAAAACAGAAAAATCACCCGTATGGCGGGGCCATACCCAGTTATCGGTATCGAAACCATACTTTCCAATGGAGGAAGGGGGAGCCCCAACCAAGCGCACATCTTGGAATACTTCGGTGATGAATAGCAGGTATTGGTTGCCATAGTAAAACGGCTTGATGTAAGCAGAATAACCGGTTTCCTCTTCGATCTTCGCGACGATCTCCTTCGCCTTTGCAAGGATCTGTTCATTCCGATCTGCTTCTTTGGTCTCTACAGAGATCCCTTCTAAGACCTCATCGGTTACGTCTCTGATCTCTTGAATGATCGTAGCATCCATTCCCGGATTGGCCAACTCTTCGCTCAATTTCATCGCCCAGAAACCATCCTTCAGGTAGTTGTTTTCGAGCGTACTGTGCTTTTGAATCTGACTGTACCCGCAATGGTGATTGGTCAGCAAGAGCGCTTGTCCACTTACCAACACCGAAGTACACCCTCCGTTGAAATGCACCACAGCATCCTTGATGGAAGATTGGTTGATGGCATACAAAGCACTGGGCTCGATCTTCAAACCCATGGTCTTCATTTCAGGTCCTACCAATTCGGCAATCTTGTTGGGAACCCACATGCCTTCGGTAGCAAAGAGCTGTGCACTGAGTAAAAAGCTGAAAATGAATGCTGTGATTTTCGACATATCTAAAGGTTTATTCGTCTTATTCGTGATCTGCAGCTTGCAAAAAAAGCATATTTGTAGTGAACCGTTTACTGAACTGAACTAAACAGCGAGAAATGAAACGATTGGTTTTGGCAGCATGTGCCACTATGCTGCTTACGGCTGCGTTTGCGCAGTATGAAATGCCTGAGCTTAAATATGAGCCGCTAGGTCAAGCAGAAGCAACATCGATTGAGGCGAAATACCTTGGCGTAGTGAATCCGAGCATCGATGCGGATGGCGTGAACTGGATGAAGAGTGTCACCAAGCTGAAGACCTACAAGCATGGTGCTCCAGATGACTTGTCTACCCTGAAGGCAGAGCTGTACAAAGAAAAGCTGCAGTACATCAAAGAATCAGATGGCATCGCGCCTAGCTCGGTTCAACAACACGGCAATGATCGCCTCTACACGCCAGTGATTGGCGACAACTTCGATGCGCACAATAGCATCAACTCTACGCCTCCTGACAACACCTTCGCAATCAGTGATGGTGGATTGGTGGTGACCTCTGACAACTCTACCATCGAGTTTTACAATCAGACCGGACAAGCCTTGATCGGTACATTGATCTCGCACGAGGAGTGGTTCGATGACATCGCATCCAACCTGAATCTAACCAGCAACATCTTTGACCCACGCGCCCTGTATGACCCTGTAGCTGATCGTTTCATTTTTGTCATACTACATGGCAGTAACTCATCCACCTCCAAGGTGCTGGTTTGCTTCTCACAGACCAACAACCCGAGTGGTAATTGGAACGTGTATGAGTTGAATGGTAATCCATTCAATGTGAGTTCTTGGACCGACTATCCGCACATCGGCATCTCTGAGCACGATTTATTCATCACGGGTAACCTCTTCACGAACACATTTGGATTTGATCAGGCAGTGGTATGGCAGATGGATAAGCAAGCCGGTTACAATGGACTCAACAGCGTTCCTACGGTGATCCACAGCAGCATCCCAGGTGGAAGTATTGGTGCGTTTTCTTTGGTGCCTGCGAGTTTCGGACAGGACGGGGAGTATGGTCCTGGTATCTACTTGGTGAATTCGAGCAGCTTCAGTGGGAGTCGACTCAACCTCTACGAGATCGATGATCGCACAACGAACAGCCCAAGCATGAATTACCTCTCCAACATCATTGTTGATGCCTACCAAGCACCGGCAGACGCGCCTCAGCCCATCAATAGCCAAGACCTGGCTACCAATGATAGCCGTATGCAGAATGCGTTCTACTTGAACGGGATCATTCATGCCGTGCACCAAGTAAACGTGCAAGCCGGCTATTCAGGCATCGCCTACTACCGCATTCCAGTCAATAATCCGAGCAATACCGAATCCGCACGATTTGGATCGTCTGGAGTCGATAATGCCTTCCCTTCCATAGCTTCTTTTGGTGATGAGGTAACCGACCTCGATGTGATGATCGGATTCTTGAGCGTTAACAGTAATACCTTCCCTGAGATGCGCGCAGTGGGCTGTGATCCTTTCATGCAGTTCTCCAATGACATCGTGATCCGCTCAGGGCTCGGTTACGTAGATACCTGGATTACTGGCGGCAGTGAGCGTTGGGGTGATTATTCTGCCATGCAACGAAAGCATAACTCTTCAGAGCCTGCGGTATGGTTTGCAGGATGTTATGGTGCTTCTAACAACCGCTGGCGTTCATGGCTTTCGGAAATCAACGGAAGCTACACACCTCCACCCATTCCGGTGGCTGACTTTGAAGGGGATACACTTGAAGCATACAATCCGCATTATGTGACCTTTACAGATCTGAGTACCAATAACCCTGATCAATGGTATTGGGAATTTGAAGGGGCTAATCCGTCCTTCTCTACCTCACAGAACTCTTATGTCGGCTACAGCGATACAGGTTGGTTCGACGTGAGTCTCATAGCTTCCAATCAATTCGGATC
Source organism: uncultured Flavobacteriales bacterium (assembly GCA_913057205.1). Classification (GTDB taxonomy): domain Bacteria; phylum Bacteroidota; class Bacteroidia; order Flavobacteriales_G; family Salibacteraceae; genus SHAN690. The sequence goes on along the minus strand of CAJXNO010000008.1, from coordinate 55,831 downwards.
AGACACCATCTTGAAGCAGGACTACGTTCATATTCTGAACGCTGATACCATCCCACCAGCAGGCCTGTCCGAAGGGTCACAGCGCAATGCTAATGCAACGGTCTACCCGAATCCGAGCACAACCTATGAGCTTGTATACATCAAGATCGATAACCCGGAAACAGCCCATGTCAACATTCGCGTGGTAGACATGCAAGGACGTTTGATCCGCAACATGTACAGCGATGTGATGCGAGCAGGACTGCATCAGCTAACCTTCAACAAACTGGCCATGTCGCCTGGAACGTATTTCGTAGAGATAGAAACCGATGGAACCATTACCCAGCATGAGAAGGTCATTGTTCAGTAGCTTGCTGGCCATCGTTTTGATGGCTGCTTCTTGCGGTGATGCGGGGAATACCGATGCTGAGACCCCCGATAAGGAGCCGACTACCGCTGCCAAGTCAACAGAAGTGGAAGCAATGAAGTCTAACGTAAAGGACGAGACCAGCTCAGATGCCGAAGGCGTAGAGGCGCAACCAAAGCAAGTAGCTCCCGTGCATGGTACGCCGGATCAAGGCAAGCTAGACAGCGTGAAGAACAGTTATCCGAAAAAGAAGTAGGGAAAAGAACTTAAAGTTCAACCATGCCTTGGTGAATGGTTTTGACCTCACCACCTTTCATGATCAGCTTACAAGGTTCTGATGATATCAGCTTGTAGCCCGCTTCGTCGAGCTTCAGCGCGCAACCTTCTGGAAGGCATAATACCGGTACCTCATTGATGGCGGCATATTCCTGTAAGCGTTGCAGCCTGCTTTCACCTCCGTGTCCCTCAATGGTTTGCTCCGTGTAATGTGGGTTGATCTGAATCGGAACAAGCTTCAAGCCTTCAAAACTAGGTGGCTCTACTATGGGCATGTCGTTCGTTGTTCGGATGCTTTGACAGGCCACATTGGAACCGGCACTCCAACCGATGTAGGGTGTTCCGGCTGCAACACGTGATCGAATTGCATCGATCAGCTTGTTCTGATACAGTTCACGCAGCAGGTGGAAGGTATTTCCGCCACCTACCAAGATCGCTTCTGCTTCCTGTATTGCTTGAACGGGGTCATCAAAACGATGGATCCCTTTCACGTCAACAAAAGCTCCCAGCGCACCCTGTACCATTTCTTCGTATTTGTCATAGGAAAAACTCACCGCTGCGTAGGGGATGAATACAGCGCTTGATTTTCCCACAAGGAATTTCTTGATCAAGGTTTGCGGCCATTCCAAATAAGGCTGCCCGACCATGGTACTGTTGCTGAGAAGAAGTAGTTGCATAACTAATGGGTTGGTTCTCCTGCCAAAATTGAAACATTTTACACTTTTGAACGAAACCAAACCCCATGAAAAAGTCAATCCTCACCACCGTTGGTCTTTCGCTTGCTATCCTCATCGGCCTTGCCGGCTGCAAAGACACCATCAAGGGCGACGGCAATATCGTTACGAAGAAGCAAGAATTACAGCCTTTTAGTCAAATCAGTATCGTGGGCATGTATGATGTGCGGTTGATGGAAGGGAGTCCGGGTTATGAACTCACCATCGATGAGAACCTGCATGCATACGTTTTGAACGAAATGGAGGGCAATAAGGTCACGATCGGTTCGGTTGATCATATGTTGGATGCCGATTCAGCAGTCCTCAAGATCTATTTCGAAGATTTAAATGAGATTGAGATCAATGGAGCATGCAAGCTAAACTCAGATCATGTTTTTGATGAAGTATTGAATGTGAAAATCAATGGAGCCAGCGAAATGCAATTGGCCTTGAACGTTTCAAGTTCCCACTTTGAACTGAATGGAGGGGCGGAGATTGAGTTGAGCGGACAAGCAAATAAGCTCGACCTAGAACTAAATGGTGCTGCAGAGGTTTCTGCCTTTGAATTGGTCACCGATGAAACCCATATTTCGATCATGGGGGCAGGAGAGGTGGAAACCCATGCCCTAAAACGCCTCGATGTTTCCATCAAGGGTGCGGGTAATGTGGAGTACATAGGCGATCCTGAAGTGACCCAGAGCATTATGGGTGCAGGAGAAGTGAAGCAGCAAGGAAAGGAGAAGCAGGCATCAGAAACAAAACAAGCAGCGTAGTAGATGAAGGAAGTGAAGTATGGATTTGGGATGATTGTGCTGGCTTGTCTGTTCTGGACTACGTCGGTAGCGCAAGAGGTGAACGGCGCAAACATGCGCGAGCTATCAGATGGGTTTCATACCGTGTTTTGGGAGAATGGGTCAAAGTACTATGGTGAGATCTTCAACGGTGAGTTCAGCGGAAAGGGAACCATGATCTGGTCAGATAGCAGTTTCTACGAAGGAAGCTGGCAAGAAGGCATGCGACACGGCAAAGGCTACATGAAGTGGGCCAATGGCAAAGAGTATAAAGGTCGTTGGAAGCGCGATGAGGCCCATGGAAGGGGGCACATGATCTGGCCCAATGAACAGGAATACAAAGGAAAGTTTGAAAACGGCAAGATGAACGGAAGGGGAAAGTTACGGTATCCCGATGGTGTAATACTGAAAGGCGAGTTTGTGAACAATAGACCGAAAGGCGCGAAGCCCGTACCGGAGTAGTTTAAAAAGGTGAGCTGTTGAATTTGTGGAAGTCCTTTTTGTTCTCTTCGATCTCATCCTTCACCATCTCCATTTTCTTGGCCAGTAAAGCAAACACCCGTCTATCGTTCTTGGCCAATCGTTCGAATGCGGGCTCATCCCCATCGCCGATCAACGCCATTTCATGGAGCAGTAGGTAACCATGCTTCTTTAGCCATTCCAGAGCGTGTTCATTGCCTTCAATGCCATTGATCAATGCCAGTAGGTGAGGGAATTTATTCTCCATCAACCAAGTTCGGCTACGCTCCTCATTGCGCAAGGCGTAGTAGAATAACCCAAGCTCCGGAAACCCATTCTTCGTGAGCCATTCGGTGATCTTCATATTGCCGGTGATGCTTTCTCCCCACGCAAGCAATAACTTGATATCATAGTTCAAGCCTTTCGTACTGTACTCCATCGTTCAGGGATTTGACTCCGAAAATACAAAAGTCGAAAGCAGGAAAGAAAGTGCTTCCCTTCGCTATCTTTGAGCAATACAATCCGTTGCACCATGAAAACTTCACACCTCTTTTTGGCGATCGCTATCCTTTCTCTTTCCTCTTGTGCACGACACTACGAGTGCACGTGCAGCACCGCAACCGATAGCTATACCTACGATATGCGAGACATCCGGCCCAGGGATGCAGATGAGGCATGCGATCTAGCGGGGGAGGTTTGGATCAGCTCAGGGGGTTCTTGCACGGCTACCGAGGTGCAGTGATCTTGTCTTTTCCACTTGTGTGAATTCTGCGTTTCTTTGACGCATGAAAAATCCCTTGTTGTTCTTCATCCTTCGCATGCTGTTTGGTGCCATGTTCTTGGCATCCGCTGTGTTGAAGCTTCTTCCTCTTGATTATTTTGAGTTGGTGTTGATGGATCAACTCGGACTCTCATGGTCGGTGATTCCGTTGTTTTCTCGTTTGATGGTACTGCTGGAGTTCGGACTTGGGGTGGCCATCTTAGCCGGTTGGCAACTGCGTTTGAGTATCATCGGAAGCTTGCTTCTATTGGTGTTTTTCAGTGTTTATCTCGTAGCACAGATCGCGAGTGGTAATGGCGCTGAGAACTGTGGTTGTTTCGGTGAACTGATCCCGCTTGATGGCCCTTCCAGTTTGATCAAGAACGTCATCTTCATCTTGATCGGTGGAGCCTTACTGTGGAAAATAGAACTGGCAAAAAAATGGCGCCTTTGGTTCATAGCACCGATCCTGGTGGTACTAGCTATACCCGGCCTATTCTTAGCCTTTCCCATGCCGAGCTTTGAAGCCGATGCAGATTTTCAATTGGATACTGCCTTGCTTGAACGGAACGACCCCTTCCCTGAAGATGCCATTGGTGAAGGGGAAAAGCTGGTGGTGATCATGCTGGCGCGATGTGTACATTGTGCTCAACTGGGTACTTTGATCTCACAATTGGAACCTTCAGAAGTGGAAGACAACCTCAGGATTATCGTCCTAGGTAAACCAGAGGATGTTGAGTATTTCATTGACAAAACAGAATTGCACGATTTTCATTACATGCGCTCTGGTGACTCTGAGCTACTTCGGGCGATTGAAGGAAAGTTCCCAACGGCTGTACTGGTCCGTGATGGTGAATTCATCAGCAAATGGAAAGGCTCAGCTGTGAATATTGGTCTTCTTTCTACCCATCTAGGGCTGGATGAATGATTTCTAACGCCTACATTCGTTGCTCTTCAAAGTGCTTTAGAAATGAAAAGAATTGCTACGCTTTCTTCGCTCCTGTTGATCATCATGTTGCTCGGCAGCAGCTGTAAGAAATGTCATGTTTGTACGGCGCTTGACGAAGACAACAACGCGGTATACAACTATCCCGAGGTGTGCGCAACCAATAGCGACCTTGAAGCTTATCGCGAACGATGTGAGTCGGAATACGGACCATTTGGGTTCACTTGTTCGTGTGGACCTAGGGAATGATCATCGATAAGGCATACTATTTGACCACCCCGTTGACGCGGGGTTTTTTATTGCTCTTAGGCGTTTCCATGTTGTCTGTTGCAGCATGCAAAGGTGAGCGTGACGCTGACCGTAAGGAGAGCGAAAATGACCCAAATGCGACTTCCCTCGAGCAGCTTGACCCAAGCAAGGTGCGTTCCTTTCCAGATACCTTGCATGATCGCTTTACCGACTATTTTGGTCAGTTGGCAGAAGCTGGTAGGTTCAGTGGAGTGGTGTTGCTTCAGGAGGATCACCGGTTCTTTATTAAGGCATTTGGCCATCGGCGGTTAAGGGACCGAGATAGCCTGTTGTTAGACGATCGCTTTCAGCTCGCTTCCCTTTCAAAACCGCTCACGGCATTCGGAGTTCTGACCCTGGTTGAGCAAGGACTGATCGAGCTGGATGCCTATGTGAGTGATTACCTGTTCGATTTTCCTTTTTCGGATGTAACGGTTAGAAGCCTGTTAGACCATACCAGTGGCTTAGGAAATTACATCTACATCACTGATAGCCTTTGGAATGCACCCGACTCTTTCATGACCAACCGAAATGTGTATGAATTGATTCGCTGCGAGCAGTTGCCGATCTACTATCCGGCACACCGTAGGTTCGACTATTGCAACACGAATTATGCATTATTGCCCATTCTAATCGAGGAGGTGAGTGGTATGTCTTTTTCCGCTTATATGGAAGATGAGGTATTCAAGCCTCTTGGCATGTTGCAAACACAGTACTTGGACCCCTTTGACATGCCGTCAGATGCTTATCCTGTTCTTGGACATTACCCCAATGGAGATCCGAAAAGTCCCTTCTATTTGAATGGTGTAATTGGCGATAAAAGCCTTTACAGCAATGTGTTCGATCTCTATAAATTCTACCGCGAACTTCAAGCTCCTACCTTGATCTCAAGAACACTGGTAAACGAAGCAATGTGTCCGCAAGTCAACACCTCTTATGACCGTTACTACGGACTAGGCTGGAGAATACAACCGATGGACGGCGACACCTTGGTATTCCATAACGGATGGTGGCGTGGGTTTCGATCCTATTTCTGGATGTCTAAGCAAAACGATAAACTTGCTATCATCCTTACGAATAGCATACGTGGTGGGTATTTGAAACAAGAAGAGATCTGGGGAATGTTTTGAGGATGAACCAATTTAGCCTTAAACGCGTTAAATAGTCGTGCAAGAAACACTCCAACACATACCGGTATTTCCACTCAACATCTTTTTGCTACCAGGCGAACAGTTACCCTTACACATTTTCGAACCAAGGTATCGGCAATTGTTTCATGAGGCAGAAGAAGATGATATCCGATTTGGACTGCCTTTTGATGATCAGCGTTCAGGCAAGCACATGGCGAGCGTTTGTCGTTTACTGAGGGTTGTAAAACGGTATAGTTCCGGTGAGTCAGACGTGATCATCGAAGCCGAATCCTTGGCTGAATTGAAGGAGTTTGAATCGGTCTTCCCAGAAAAGAGCTATCCTGGTGCATATGTTCAGCCTTGGAGAGGTGAGGGCTTAGACGTGGCGCCAACCGCTGAATTGCTGAGTACCTTCAAGCGCTACATTGAGATGCGCTACGGAGCACACCCCAATCACAGCAATGTAGCGCACTATCGCTTGATGGATATCGCCGCGAGTATTGCATTGAGCAATGAAGACAAGGTAAAATTCATCCTACAGCCCACAGCTGAGCGTCGAGACCATACCCTTTATCAAAATTTGCGCTATTTGAACCTACTGCTTGAGCAAGAGCGTAGAACGGAGAATGGCATCATCCTAAATTAGGATCACTGTACGCGGCAAACCGCTCCTTCGTTTTCTCTTTCTTCAACGTCTGCGGCGTCTGCTGTGCAGAATTCTTCGATGTTCTCGGTGGTATCGATCACATTACCATTACCATCGGTTAATTCAATGTCGTTGGTGCATTCATAGCATGTAGAGCAAGACGTTATCGCTGTAATAATGATGCACGTGAGGAGTGTGAAGGTTGTTTTCATGATGGAAGTTTTCTGTAGGTGAGACAAGCTTTGTACCAAAGTTAAAGAAGTGACCGGTACAAGGCCTCGTATTGTGGAATGATCTCGTGAAGGCTGAATCTCGCTGCTTGTGCCTTGGCCTGTTCGCTGAACTTCCTCATGGTGTCGGGGTTAGACAAGACCTCTAGTGCATGCTCAGTCATACCCGCTACATCACCAACATTACACAAATAGCCAGAATAACCATGTTCATTCACCTCTGGTAGTCCACCTGAATTGCTCGAAATCACTGGCACTCCCGCGGCCATCGCCTCGAGGGCAGCCAATCCAAAACTCTCTGTTTCAGACGGCAGTAAGAACAGATCGCTGTTGCTGAGGATCTCTTCAACGCGATCGCTTTTTCCAAGGAAATGTATATCAGCACAGCACCCTTGCTGCCTGCACAACTGTTCTACATTGTAGCGTTCTGGGCCGTCGCCAACCAACAGAAGCCGAGCTTCAATCTTTGACCGGATCCCACAGAATACTTTGACCACATCCTGAACTCGCTTTACTTTTCTAAAGTTGGAAACGTGCACCACCAATGGAATGTCGTCCTGTGCATATTGCAAGCGAAGCTCAGAGCGCCCTAAGTTCTTGTAGCGCTCTAGGTTGATAAAGTTCGGGATCACATCAACCCTTCTGTTCACGGCGAAGTGATTGAAGGTGTCTTTCTTCAAACTCTCGGAGACCGCGGTAACGGCGTCACTCTTATTGATGGCAAAAGTGATGACCGGTTCGAACGAACTGTCTTTTCCAAGCAAGGTGATGTCTGTTCCGTGCAGTGTGCAAACGATGGGTAGTTCAATGCCATCCGACTTCAAGATTTGCTTTGCCATGTAGGCAGCAGAAGCGTGGGGAATCGCATAATGAACATGCAGTATATCAAGGGCTTGCTCCTTGATCACGCTCACCAACTTAGAGGTGAGAACGAGCTCATAAGGACTATAATCGAACAGCGGGTAGTCAGAGACCACCACTTCGTGAAAGAATACATTAGGCAAACTGAGGTCTAGGCGAACCGGCTGAGAGTAGGTGATGAAGTGTACTTCGTGTCCAAGCGCCGCCATTTCAAGGCCAAGCTCCGTAGCGACCACACCGCTACCACCGTACGTTGGATAACAAACTATACCGATCTTCATAACAATCCCCTGCGATCCACAAATGAACGATTATTCCAGCGTTCCACGACTTGATTTGAGTTAAGAATTGTCTTCACGTGCGAGCTCCTTTCCCTTTTCTATGGCATCATAGAATACCTGTTGGATGTCGGTTCGGATGTCGAGTTCTAAGAGCTTTCGGTTGTTGGCGTTCGGGTAGACACGGTTGGATAGGAAAACATAGACCACGTCTTCTCCAGGGTCTGCCCATGTAACGGTGCCTGTAAAGCCTTGGTGCCCAAATGCTTCTAGATCCGTGCAGCCACAACTGGGACCGGCACTTCCATCGGTCAAGGGTTTGTCAAAACCAGCTCCTCTTCGGTTGTCGTTCTCACAGAATTGGCACCGAGTGAAATCCTCGATCACCTCCGGAGAGAAGTATTTTTTACCTCCGTATGAACCTCCATTGAGGTACATCTGCATCAAGATACCCAAATCATTCGCATTGGAAAAGAGTCCTGCATGTCCGCCAACACCACCCAGCATGGCAGCACCGGGGTCATGTACATAGCCTTGGATCAACTGTCCACGGAAATTACGATCATATTCGGTCGGTGTGATGCGTTCCTTTGGAAAGCGTTCGAACGGACGGTAACCCATGGTGGTCAATCCAAGCGGTTGATAATAGATAGAATCCATATACCGATCCAAGGAGGAAGAGCTTACGCGCTCAATGATGCGCTGCATGAAATAGTAACCCACGTCACTGTATTTGTACTTCTTCTCTTCCTGTAACTTGGTGTTCAGCACTTCTCTGAACATGCGGTCTTCATAGCCTTCTCGGATGTAGAGTTCGCGAGCAACTTGCTTCGGATAGCTCTCTGATTGTGCAATACTGTAGACGTCGTAGCGGGGTACGCCTTTGCTCAATGTCTGGGTGTAAAAAGGGATCCAAGGTGTTAACCCAGCTTGGTGCGCCAAGATCTCCCGCATACCCAATTGCTTGTATTCTGTTGTGTCTACCCAGTCATCTAGGTAATCGCACAAGCGGTGATTCAAGCTAAACTTGCCTTCCTCTGTCAAATGCATCAAAGCCCCTATTGTACCAGCGATCTTGGTGATCGATGCCAGGTCATAGAGATCGGTATTACGCACCGGTTCTTCTTTTTCGTAGGTATGATACCCAAACGAGCGGTCATAGACCACCATGCTGTCTTTGGCAAACCACACTTGGCATCCGGGATAGGCCATTTCTTTGATCCCCTTCAAAGCGATCGTTTCAATCTTTGCGAGGTCTTCCGTTCGCATGCCAACTTCTTCTGGGCTTCCATAAGCGAGTCTGATCTGCGCTGTACGGAAAGCTTGCAATCCCTCTTGATTGCGTTTGAACTTCCTGCGTAGCTTACCCTCAACCGCTCTTCCACCAAATACCGCTTGCACCGCCACATCATCGCTCCATCGGTTTGCGGTATGTCCGATCAAAATGGCTTCGGTTTTTGACGGGCCCATGCGTTCTGCCAAAGCGAGGTCTGGACCGTTCCAAACAAGGATGTTGCGCTTTGCCTTGGTGAGTGCATTCAACACGCGGTTCATGCTTTCAGTCATGCCGAAGGAACGTCTTCGAAGAGGCCGGTCTTCTTCAGCGATGATGAGAAGCATGGTATTGTCTTCGATTCCAGCCAAGAAACTGGTGATGTTCTCATCCAGCTGAGCTGCAGAGAATTGATAAAGTTCAGCCGGTGCGTATCGATCGATGAGTTGGTTGAGTGCAGGATTGATGGTTCCGATTTTAACAACAGCCAAGCGCGTTGTATCCAATGCCTTTATGGGTAAGGTTGCGTCATCATTTTGAACGCAAAGCATGGCCTGACTCATTCCAACGCGCGTGGCAAGGTTCAAGCGACGCCTTGTTCGTTGGTCGGACTGGGAATACTGGCGCTGCCTTTCCGTCCAGAGTTGCGCTTGAAGGATACGCCTGCATTTTTCATCCAGCTCTTCCAAGCTTAGAAGCTCCCAATCGATCTGCTGTTTAACCAGATCAATGTGTTGGTCTAAGGCGTGGTCGATGATCACCATGTCTGCGCCTGCAACCAAAGCCTTGACCGCAGCATTGTTGTCGTTGCCTTGATTGACCGGTATTGACCGTACATCGGACCAGATCATTCCCTGAAAACCGAGTTGCTCGCGCAACATAGTATGCAAGATGGAAGAATGTGAAGCCATCACATCATGGCTGCTATCCAAGGCTGGGTCGAAGGCATTGGCCATCATGACGCCAGGAATACCTCTGTTTACCAATCCTTTGAATGCGATGAGCTCACGCCGTTGAAAGCCCTCTCGCTTTGAGAATACTACAGGAGCCGTTTGCTCAAGTCCTCTTTTTGCACTTGAAAGTCCGGGGTAGGAACCCACGATCGGGTGAATTCCAGCGGCTTGTAATCCCCCCGTGAACGCCTCCAACACCTCCAAGGCGGCATCCGGCTCGCTGGCAATTGCATCTACCGCAGATGGCGAACGATGATCTTGCAAGAGGTCGGCAGAAATTCCGGTGAGCACACTGTATCCACGTTGGTTTAAGAAATGGCCAAGCTCAAAGCCATACGCCTCAATCTGTGGCAATGAATCCAAGGATCCAATAGCAGCCGAAGGCAATATAGAGCTGTCTAAGTCATGCCAATCAGCAACTTGAAAGCCCGAGAGGTGAGATGGCGCGATGTAGGGTGCCACTTCACCTCCCACACAAACTCCACCGGGCATAATGCTCCAATCTTCTTCTTTCTGAACCACCGTGAAGCAAAGTGCAATGCGTTCTTCTACACTCATGTGCGCGAGCAAGGAGTCTGCGGCGCCTAAGGTGATCGGACCGAAAGGTTGTTCCCGTTCAGGCTGAACGGTTCTGGGGTTAGCCGAGATCACCAAGATACCAACCACCAGGGTCAACCATATTGGACGATATGCTTTGCTAAAGGGTTGTAACATTTGAAGCGTGAAGATACATCCCTGTCAAGGGGAGCAATCAAAGCAACAACGCTTTTTATCAGCATCATGTTGTTACCTAAGCTGTCAGCGTATTCTTTTACTTTTGGAGTTATGATCAAGTTCCTCTTCAAACAGCCTAAACCACGGCGATTTGAGTACAAGCCGCGCTTCTATGATGAACGAAAGGAGCGTTTGCAGGCTAGGGTAGAGGCCATCAGAAGGGAAACCGAGAACGAAGAAGGTGCCTCAAGTCCAGAAGTGCTCCGTTCACGCATGCAATCCGCTTGGCGCTCCGATGAAAGACGAAGTGCAGTGAGGAAATCTAACCGCTCGGTGTTCATCATAGCCGGACTCCTTGTGATCATCGCCTACCTCTTGTTGCGTCAGTGATGTTTGTGTTCTGGTGCCTGATCTTCCTGAGCGCTTGTGTATTGGCTTATCAACTGAGCTTGCATGCTGCCCTTGAAGTGCTTGTAGACCAGCGTGAGGCATCTAAGGCAAAAGCGTTAGATACCTGCTTGATCGTGGTGTTCAAGGATGAGTCGTCATTGCTTCCAGGGTTGTTGGATGACCTTGTCCAATTGAAGGCGAACGAGATTTCATGCTTCCTGGTAGACGATCATTCTACCGATGAAGGACCTGAGCTTGTACGTAGCTTTGCCACGGATCATGAACACTTGATGTATCAACGGCTTCCAGATGATGTGCACGGCAAGAAAGCAGGTTTGCATCATGTGCTGTCTCGAGTGAACGCCGAATATATCCTGCTCACCGATGCCGATTGTAGCATTCCGAATGCAGGCTTTGTTGAGCGTATGCGTTCAGCACTCGCTGCCGGTGCCGATTTGGTGGTGGGGAGTGGACTCATGCATGTGCCCGCTACTTGGATCGGACAAAGCTACGCCCACATTACGCTCCAACAGCACGTATTATTTCATGCAGCAATCGCCTGGAAACTTCCGTACATGGCCGTAGGCAGATCGATGGCATTTCGCTTGGATGCCTATAAGGCCTCGGGTGCTATGAGCGGGCATCTAAGTCATTCATCTGGCACGGATGACCTCTTGCTCCAAGATTTCGTACGCGCTGGAATGCGTATTGTCTCACGACCAGACGCGCTTACCTACAGCTATGCCCCAATCAGCTTGTCAGCGTGGGTAAAGCAGCGGTCGCGCCACCTTTCAGTGGGTGATCGCTACCCGATTCAGGTGTTGCTCATGATCTGGACCACAGCAATGCTTCCCATCCTCTTCACTTTAGCTTGTGTTTTGTTTTTCTTTTACCAACCCTTTACCTTGCTTGGAATCTTGTCGCTATTTATACTGTTGCTACTGACCAAATTGACCGATATCATTTTGATGCAATTCCTTGATGCTGCGAGGGTTCAGTTGTACCGGCAGTATCTTCCTTGGTTAGATGTGGTTGTTTCTAGCGTGAATGCATTAATTTCGGCTATGGCCGCAAGCCGAATGCCTAAGCAATGGACAAGAAGAACGTAGGGTCAAGAATGGAGCGTGATTACGCCTTGGTTAGGTCAGCCATTGTTGGTGATCAATCAGCGTATGCGGAATTGCTTCAAGCTTATCGGGAGAACATCTACTTCATGATGCTCAAGATGGTGAAGAACCCCGATGATGCGGAAGACCTTACCATCGAGGCATTTGGAAAGGCGTTCAAGCGCTTAAAGTCCTTCAACCCAGAATATGCGTTCAGTACTTGGCTCTTTCGCATCGCGTCAAACAACGCCATTGATTTTATCCGAAAGAAGAAAAAGGCGACGGTCTTTTCTTTGGATGAAAAGGATGAAGATGAGGATGGATACGGGGGATCTTATGATGTTCAGTCGAAGGAATTAAACCCAGAACAAAAGTTGGTCAAAGGGCAACGCATCGAAGCGATGCACAAGATCGTGGAATCACTGAAGCCGAAGTACAGAACCCTCGTAGAACTACGCTATTTAAAGGAATACAGCTACGATGAAATCGCCGAGGAATTAGACCTGCCGCTTGGAACTGTGAAGGCGCAACTATTCAGGGCTCGGGAACTGATGTATGAGATCCTGAAGCACAACGTGAAGAACATCTGACACCCGTATCGAAGAACCTAACATGCAGAGCGGAACCTACCTTATTGCCTCGTATTTCCCATCGTTTACAAAATCGCAGTTGGAACAACTGGAGCACTACGTCGCGTTGCTCTTGGAGACCAATCAACAGATCAATCTGATCTCGCGTAAAAACGAGGATCAAGTATGGGTGAACCATATCCTTCATTCGCTCTCCATCGCCAAGGTTGTGGAGTTCAAGGAGGGACAGCAGGTGTTAGATTTTGGAACCGGCGGAGGTTTGCCAGGAATCCCACTTGCCATCGCTTTTCCGAAGGCTTCGTTTTTGTTGGTAGATTCCATCGGTAAGAAGGTGAAGGCGGTGCAGGCCATGGTAGATGCGATGAAGCTTCCCAACGTTCGTACGCAACACATCCGCGTAGAGGATGTTCCAGACAGCTTCGATTTCGCAGTGAGTAGGGCTGTTACGGCGTTGCCTCGTGTAGATGAATGGTTGAAAGGTAAGCTGCATCGAGGTAATGCTTCAGGATTGCCGAATGGACTGGTTTACATCAAAGGCGGTGATTTCCAAGAGGAATTGGATCAGATCGCCAAACTCTACCGGATCTGGGAGATCAATGATTTCTTTGAAGAGAAATTCTTCGATACCAAGAAGGTGGTATGGCTAGACTTAGCGCGTTAGTGCAAGATGAAGTAGGTCAGCTCCTTCAGCAATTGACCTGAATTTACTGCATTGGAGCCTACTCCTTTGAACCGTGCATCCACCTCCCTCAGCTTCTCGATGATAAGTGCCGCTTTGCGTGCATTGTAGTACGGTGCAGAATCGATCAACTTCTTCGCAAACCATGGACTGGAGACACCTGGAATGGAGCGCATCACATTATTCTGGCTCTTGTCGGCTAGGGTGTGGTACATCAAAAGTTTGCTGAAATGGGTAAAAATCGACCCAACCACCATCACGAAAGGGGTACTTTTCTCATTCAACCCGATGAAATGTGCCACGCGGAAACTCTTCTCCACATCTTTTACCGCCAGCGCATCAACCAAGTCGAAGGCACTGAATTCCTTGCTGATTCCAATGTTCTCGCGCACATGGTTCTGCTCGATCTCTTGGGATAAAGGCACCTTGATCATCAACTTCCTCAACTCACCTTCAATTTTTTCGAGGTCATTGCCGAGGTATTCCGCCATGAGCATCGCTGCCGCTGGATTGATACGGTATTTCATGGTGCGGGTGAGTTCGGTGATCACCTGTGGCAACTGATTGTCGTAGTGCTTTGCAGAGTGAAATACGGTTCCGTTCTTCTTGATCAGCTTCACCCATTTCTTTCGCTCGTCTGCCTTTCGGTATTTGTGATCGATCACCAACACGGTGCTTGGTATGGGATCGCTGAAATAGGCTTCCAGTTTTTCCCAGCTGTACTGAAAGTCTTGCGCTTCGCGAAGGATCACCACTTGGCGCTCAGCCATCATCGGAAAACGCTTCGCTGCGTCGATGAGGTCATTATCGCTCACATCGCGACCGTAGAAGACCGTTCGGTTGAAGTCTCGCTCATGTTCTTGAACGCCATGCTCTTCAATGTACTTGCTGATCCGGTCGATGTAGTACGCCTCTTCACCATGCAGCAAGTAAAGCGGTTTGAACTTCCCCGACTGGAGATCGTGCATGATTTGGGTATACTCTTTTACATTCGCCATTGATAGCTGGAATACGTGATCGACCGAAAGAAATATCCGCCGCTGCATTTGCCGGCTTACAACGCCAAAGTTAGAAGCATTGATGAGCAGATTCAAATCTTCGATGCTTTTCGAAAGAAATACCTGGTACTCACTCCAGAAGAGTGGGTGAGGCAGCATTTCGCGCACTATATGGTGAATGCATTGGGCTATCCTGCATCACGCTTACAACTCGAGTTTCAGATCAAGTACAACGGTAAGGTCAAGCGACCTGACATAGCTGTGCTGAGCGACCGAGGCGACTGTGAGATCATTGTGGAGTGCAAAGCGCCTGAAATCGTGTTGAATGAAGACGTATTTTTACAGGTGTCAACCTACTACAGCGTGCTGAGGCCGCGCTTCGTTGTGATGACGAATGGTTTACAGCACGTGGTCGCCGCTATTCAACGAAATGTCCCGAAATTCGTCTATATAGAAAACCTGCCTCCGTATCGATGAACAAGTTCGTCTTAAGTGCAATTGGAACCAAGCGTTGATCAAGTAATGCGTATACGATTTCTACTTTTCTTGTTGTTCCTCATGCTTGGAACCTTGGTTCATGCGCAAGACGTGATGCCAGGAAGGGTCATCCTGAAGGTGAAACCCGAGTATACGAGCTATGTCGATGGTGACCAATTGAACATCAATCGACTTAAGCCGGTATTGGAGGGTGTAGGAACCTACCGTACCAAGCAGCTTTTCCCGAATAGCGATAAACCCGCGACACGCAACTTGGCTCCCGATCAGGTAGATAAGCAGGTGGACATCACCACGGTGTATGAGGTTTTCTTTGATCAGAAGATCGATCCATTAAAAGTGGCGCAGGCGATCAAGAACACGCAAACGGTCGTTTATTCTGAACCTCGCTTTACCGCCAAGCCGTTGAATACGCCCTCTGATGAACTGCTCGACTCTCTCTGGCATCTACCCATCATCAAGGCCTTTGAGGCGTGGGCCATCGATACCGGTGGTAGCGATATTACCATAGCCATCGTTGATACAGGCGTTGATTGGGATCACCCCGACCTCGAAGGTGCACTGCAAGAGAATGCAGACGAGATACCCGACAATGGTGTGGACGACGATGAAAATGGCTACATCGACGATGTGATCGGTTGGAACTTTTTTGATGATAACAACGATCCCGATGAAACGGGCTTTTCGCACGGAACCCATGTTGCAGGCCTTTCGGGAGCAGTGGTAGACAACGCCCTCGGTGTGGCAGGAACCGGGTGGAGTTGCAAAATAATGGCCGTGAAGGCCGGGGATAAACTGAATTTGCCCTTCGGCTACGACGGCATCGTCTATGCCGCAGATAACGGTGCCGATGTGATCAATTGCTCTTGGGGGAATTTTGTGATCTCTTCCGTGGCTCAAGACATCGTTCAATACGCCACTTACAACAAGCAAGCGGTCTTGGTAGGCGGTGCTGGCAATGACAACCGAGAAACCTTGTTCTATCCGGCGTCCTTTCCAGAGGTGATCAGTGTTGGTGCGACGGATTCGTTAGACCGAAAGGCTGACTTTTCCAATTACAATTACCTCATTGACGTCCTAGCACCCGGTGCGCGAATCTTCAGTCTGAAGAACGACGGCTACGGCTACGATAGCGGTACCTCCATGTCGGCACCCATTGTAGCAGGTTTGGCAGGATTGATCAAGCACCGATATCCGCAACTCGGACCCCTGCAGATCCAAGAGCAGATCAGGGTTTCGGCAGATGCTTCCATCTATGATCTAGACAGCAATGAGCAGTACACCGGCAAGCTGGGTACCGGCCGCATCGATATGAAGCAAGCCTTGTTGACCATCTCATCACCTGCATTTCGGATCGCCTATCAGGAGGTGACCGATAACAATGACCTCATCTTCAAACCCGGCGAAGACATTGAAGTGGGGGTTGAACTCGCCAATTACCTGCTCGGGGCAGGAGATGTTCAGGTTACCCTGCATACAGACAATCCATTTGTGCAAATCCTTGGAGGAGAGTGGTCTATTGCGAACCTTCCAGAGAATGGACGTGCGAATAACTTGAATGCGCCGTTCATCATCCAACTTTTGCCAGGAATAGCCCTGAATGAAGAGCTTGTATTGCGTATTGAGGCGCAAGATGGAGGATCGAATTATAAGATGACAGACTACATCGCGGTGAAGGTCAATCAGGATTATGTGAATGTGAACGTCAATGCGATTCAAACCTCTGTAAGTAACAATGGCCTGATCGGGTATACCGACTTTTTGCGAACGGATGGTCTAGGCTTTCAGTATGAAGTGGAGGAGGCGCTCCTGTATGAAGCAGGTTTGATGATCGGCGTGCAGGAAGTAGGCGAAACAAGAGTGGTGGATCGCATCCGCAACGGCAGCTTTAATGACCAAGACTTTTGGTACGATCAGATCATCGAAAGCATGGAGCCGGACGGAGACAGGGCGTACTACGCCTTCGGATCTTTCACCGATAGCTCGGCCATACGCGATGAGATCGGCCTGCACATCGAGCAGGAGGTCTATGCCTATGACGATGAAGCGCACGAGAACTACGTGATTATAGCGTACACCATTGAGAACAGGAGTGATGAGGTGCTAGAGAACCTTTGTGCAGGACTCTTCGCCGATTGGGATGTTATCAATGCATTTGAGAATCAGGCAAAGACGGCCTATGGGAAACGATTGGGCTACGTGTACTACACAGGTGATGATCAGTTGACCGCTGGTATCCAATCCTTGACGCTCTTGCCGTTCAATGCTTACATGATCGACAATATCCAAGGCGGCGCTGGAGGGGTAGATCTTTACGATTCTACCGGTTTTAATTCCCCGGATAAGTACCTCACCCTCTCATCAGAGCGCCTCGAAGCGGGAATGGGAGATCGCGAAGGGAATGATGTCATTCAGGTCATGGCCAATAAAGGAATCCAATTGATGCCAGGCGAAAAACAAACGCTCGCTTTTGCCCTGCACGCTGGAAGGTCCATAGAACAGGTGCTATCAAGCGCAGATGCGGCCTACGAGCGATACCATGGCATTCCACCAGGAGCTGATGTAGCTGGGATTGCTGATATTGGAGTGCTGTGGCCAAACCCGACCCGTGATAACCTGACCTTGGAGCTGAGTCTGCGAGATCGGAATTTGTTCAAGATAGAGGTTTACAATACGCTGGGTTTACAGGTGGTCATTACCTCTTCACCTACGCTCTATGCGGGCTATAACCAATTGAAGATAGACTTACCAGAGCTTGAAACGGGCATTTACTTTTTGCGCTTATCAACCGAAGGCTTTGTGGAGACGCTACCCTTTCAATACACGAGCGACTAACAAAAGAGAATTCCGTTACATTTGACGCGCTTTAAACAATACTATGGCATTCGAACAAATACTCTCGATCTCAGGTAAATCAGGCCTTTTCCGCCTGGTAGGACAAATGAAGAATGGAATCATCGTTGAGGCCATCGCAGATGGTAAACGTTTTCCAGTGCACGGTGCTTCTAAAGTAAGTGCCTTGGAAGAGATCAGCATCTATACCGAAACAGAGGAGGTTCCCTTGAAGGATGTTTTCACCCGCATGTATGAAAAGGAAGACGGCAAGCAAGCCATCGATCCGAAAGAAGGGAACGATAAGGTGAAGGCCTACTTTGAATCCATCCTTCCAGAGTACGATAAGGACCGTGTTTACCCCAGTGACATGGTGAAGGTGGTGCGCTGGTACAATGAATTGATCGAGCACAAAGCCTTCGACCCGAACGAGGACAAAGAGGAAGAAAGTAAGGAGGAAGGTGCTGAAGAGAAGAAGAAGACCTCAGCGAAAGAAGCTAAGAAAGAATCTACTGCCAAGAAGAAAGTAGCACCTAAGACTGCAGGAAAAGCTTCCTCAAAGTCGAAAGGCGGAGGGGCGTCAGCGAAGACTACAGGCTCGCAACGCGGCAAATAATTGCAGCAGAAACATACCATTGATAAAGGCGCTTTTGGCGCCTTTTTTATTCCCCTAGGGTAAAGCGTATCTCCGCTGAACGTCTTGTAGCGAGCTCTGTATCGTACCCGTCTTCACGCTTTAAATGGATAAGGTTTTGCTGGTCATCATAGGTTTCGAACAACACTGCATTCTTGAAGAAGAGCACACGTAAATCCGCATCGATCGGCATTTGGCCGTAGATCCAGCACACATCTTCTTCAAATTCATGTCCGATCCACTCGATGCGTTTGAGGCCAGCACCATTTCCCGCTTGAACAAGATCGAAGAGGTAGTCACGGATGTAGATGAAGTTCTTCTCATAGCGACTAGGATCGTTAAGGAATATCTTTTGTTTATGCACATCACTCAATGCTAGCTCAAGGTCGTCTGTAAACACCCGAAGCGATACCTGCAAGGTATCCTGAGCGATGTTCAACTCTGTGATGGATACATAAAAGGGGTGGGCTGCTTCTTTGGCTATTTCTCCACTGAACGAGGCTGATGGAAACCAAGACAATAGACTGAGCAATACGATGTTCCAAGTGATCATAAGCTGCGATAAATATAGATGAGACGTTCAGACTCTGCCTCCCAGTGGTGAACCAAGGCGGCGGCGAGTGTTGCTTCGCTCAATTGCTGATAGTATGAAGGATTGGATAAAAGCGCTTGGATCGCTCGTGCGATCTCATCTGGTTCTAAGGTATTGATCTCATGCGCCACTTTGTAGGTTTCGTTAAAGCGGTGGTATTCCGGGTAGGCCATGCACAGCTGAGGAATACCCGCATGGATGTAGTCGAAGAAACGATTGGCCAAGGAATGCTGGTGATGGAATCCGTTTTCTGAGAACAGGGTGAGTCCGATATCCGCTTTCGGAGTGATTGTCCTTAGTTCTTCAGGAATGCGTGTCCCCATCAGCTTGACCTTTACAGTCAACTTTTCCTTCTTGATCAGATGCTCCAACTGCGGTTTGATTGGTCCATCTCCGTAGATGTGAAGCTCTGCACCACCTAATTCATGCATAGCCATGATGGATGCTTCCAAGCCCCTCCCGATGTTCAAGGCGCCTTGATAGATGATGATGGCTGGTTGAGTAGGTTGCTGTTTGGATGCGATGTGTTCTTGCTTCTTCGGTACATTTCTGATCACTTGAAAGTTTGTACCGTACTGTGCTTTGAATTGCTGGGCATAGCTTTCACTGATGGTATAAGCATGCTTGGCCCTGCGAACAATAAAGCGCTCCACGGTTTTCCAGACCCAATGGACCAGCGGACGTGTGATCACTTCTTCCAGCTCACTGAAATACTCGTGTGCATCAAAGGTCCATGGTTTACCGTTGCGTTGAGCGTGCATGTACATGGGTAACGCCGCATCCAGATCTACGGCACCATAGACATCAGACTTCACCGAGGTCAAGTAGAGCAGTAGGCGCAGGTTGTACTCCAAGTAGAAGAGTTTGCCGCTTTCAAACCAGCATTTGATCCGATGTTGCTGAAAATTCCGTTGTTTGAGGGGGATGGACTGCTTGCGCTTACGCCCGATCAAGAGCACCTCGTTGCCCTCTGCCTGAAGTGCCGAACAGATGCGATGCATGCGCTGATCGAAACTCAGGTCGTTGGTGACGGCGAAAACGATACGCTTACTCATACATCGGATCTGTGGCGAAGGTAACTTAACTGGATTTGAAGCGATCTAGGTCGCGTCGGTTACGTTTGGTTGGTCTGCCGTAAATCCCGCTTTCTCGGTTCTGCTTGTTCATCAAGCGGATCTTTTCGAGCTCTTCGAGGTCAGCTTCAGCCGTGGTCTCGCGCGCGTAATCGGCCACCAATTTCGCACCTACACGGCTTTTCGGGAAATCAATCACCTCATAGCTTCTCCAAATAGGGATGTCCTTTACACGGATCTCATCGCCAGCCTTCACTTCCTTGCTGGGCTTAATCAATTCACCATTGAGCATTACCTTTTCAGAAGCGCATGCCTTCGAAGCCAATGAGCGGGTTTTAAATATCCGAATGCACCAAATGTATTTGTCGATTCGCATGCCCCAAAGCTATCAATTCATTAGCCGTCCTGTGCTGCAACCTTTCTAGAATTCATGCGTCTTTTAAAAGCATAAATTTGGCAACCTACTAATCGAACCTTTGATCAAGGCTCCCATCTCCATATCGTTACTCAACCGCTTTTTGCTGCTAGTGCTGTTGATCGTTGCACCATTGGCGTCAATATCGCAGTATACCATTGGAGGAACGGCTACTTCACTTGGTGGTGATTGCTACCGACTAACCTCTGCCTTGAATTCACAGGCGGGTTATGTCTACCAGAATGCGGCAATCGACCTGAACGACCCTTTTGATCTAACGTTTGATGTCTATCTCGGTACCAACAATGGAGGAGCGGATGGGATAGTTTTTGTCTTACGGGGAACGCTAGGAGCCCCATACATTGGCTCGGTTGGGGGTGCTATCGGCTTTAATGGCGCGGGCTTCTCAAGCAATTCTATCGGTATTGAGGTCGACACGTGGTTCAACGGAGGTTTTGGTGACCTCGCTGCTGACCACATCGGAATGTTTCGAGATGGTACGGTGGATCATACGTCGGCCAATTCCCTCGCTACGCCTATTCAAGCATCTGCAACGAACGCCAACATAGAAGACGGAAACTTTCACACCTTCAATGTACGTTGGGACCCGACATCCCAAGAGCTAGAGGTGTATTTGGATTGTGATTATCGTATCATGTACACGGGCGACATCATCAACAACGTCTTTGGAGGTGATAACTTGGTTCATTGGGGTTTCTTAGGAACTACCGGTGGTGCCAATAACGTACAGGAGTTTTGTTTGACCACTTCTATAGACAGCCTGGTTACTCCGCTTTCCGATCATACCATTTGCAACGGCGACTCTGTTCAATTGGATGCGGGAGATGATGACATGGAGTTTACGTGGACCCCAACCGCTGGATTAAGTGCTACAAACATCCATGACCCTTGGGCCTCACCTGCTACAACAACCACCTACAGTGTTGAGATCGTCTACAATTGCGATACGGTATACGATACATCTACGGTATCTGTGATTCAACCGAACTTCAATGCATTCGGCACCGTGGAGGATGCCTTATGCAACGACAGTTGTGATGGAAGCATTGATTTGAGCATTGCTAATGGTACGGGCTTTTACAGTTTCGATTGGTCTTCAGGTGACAATACCGCTAACATAGATGAGCTTTGTGCTGGAACCTATACGGTCACGGTGCAAGACATTGATACGGCATCTTCTAACTACCTCTGCTTTTTAGAAGAAACCTATACGATCAATGAACCAGACCCGATCGTCAATACCATGACCAACGTGTCCAAGACCTCTTGTCCGGATGGCCTAACTTGTGATGCTGAAGCTACTGCCAGTCCGATTGGTGGAACCTTTCCTTACAGCTTCATATGGTCTTCAGGTGAGCCCTTTGCAACGGCCCAACAACTCTGTGCTGACAGCAATTTTGTTACCATCACAGATGCCAATGGTTGTACCCGACAAGATTTCGTGATGATCGACATTCCGGATAGCATCAACACAATCGCATACGGTGACACCCAGATCTGCATTTCTAACATTGCCTCCATGATTGCTGCCACGACCGGCGGAACACCACCTTATGGATACATTTGGCGCGAAGGAAGTCTCACGGGTACCGTGATCTCGAATAACCAGGTGGTTCCGGTAACTCCTGAAGTAACAACTACCTACTACGTTCAATCAACCGACGCCAATGGCTGTACCGGCGATACCAGTGATGTTTTGGTTAAGGTGCGTCCGCCTCTGGATGTTGAGTTGGTGACCGAAGACACGATCTGTCCTGCCGATACGGTGCCTGTCTTTGCAACGGGTATTGGAGGGGATAGCCTTTATACCTTTTCGTGGGACAACGGCACCTTTGGGGATGAAATCAGTGTGAGTCCCGACCTCTCGCGATGGTTTGTGGTGACGGTGAGTGACGCTTGCGGTACTCCGCCCTATGTAGACAGTGTATTTGTTCAAGTGGGGGGGTATCCGAGGATTCGAGCATCGGTGAAGGTGGAAGATGACAGTATCTGTGCGGGCGAATCGGTATACCTCATTTCCTCTGCCTATGGGGGCTTTGAGGGGCCGACCTCCTACGACTACCGTTGGGAGCATACCGATGACCTGAAAGAAGTGCAGTTCGTTCAACCCACGCGAACCACAACCTACAGCACAACCGTTACCGATCAATGCTTGAGTGAGCCCGGAGTTGCGAGCATTACGATCTACGTTGGAAAACCAAGTATTCCTGAGCTTACCGCAGAACCCGCTGAAGCTTGTGCAGCTTCTGATGTGATCCTGAGGATTGAGAACCACAATCCGAAGTACACCTATCGCTGGTGGGTGGATGACGAAACCTTCATTGAAGATTTTGATGCCGATAGTTTGATCTGGCAATTCGCTGAACCTGGGTGCAATGCAATCCGTGTGGATGCCACGACCGACTTTGGTTGTTTTGCCAAGAAAACGGAGCCGTGCATCGTGAGTATTTATGAACCTGCCGTACCAAAGTATGAGACAGACGAAGCCTTTGTGGCGAACAATGACCAAGTGATTACTTTCTTCGATCGATCAGAGAATGCGGTCGCCACGGAGTGGTATGTGCAAGGAGATACGCTGTTCTCACCTGGTGCTTTTGAACGCTATTATCGCGACACCTTGGATGACTTGAGTTTCAAATTGGTAGCGATTTCAGAGGAGGGTTGTAGAGACTCCATCATATCTTCCGTTCCCTATGCTTACTTGACCCAACTTTATATTCCTAAAGCATTCACACCTAATGGCGATGGGGTCAATGATGTCTTCCGAATCCAAGGGGAAGAGATCTCCACGCAAGACTTTAACCTGCAGATTTTTGACCGATGGGGTAGGCAAGCCTTTCGATCGGTGAATCCAGACTATGGCTGGGATGGCCACTATCCAAATGGTGAGCGCGCTCCTATGGGCGTTTATCCTTTTGTTTTGCGCTATCGTGACCACCTCGGTGAACTACGGGTGGTGCGTGACCATGTGATCACCATGAGCGGCGAAGAGGTTGGAATCCGCTGATGAACCTAGACCACACCCTGCGTGGGCGGTAGTTTTCGGTTCAGGTTCTTGACAAAGGTGTTTAAGATGACGCCTGCCAGTACGAGACCTATTCCAACTAAACTCAACCAAGGCAAGCTTTCACCAAAGAAGAAGAAACCGATGCCGATGGCGTAGATGACGCCGAAGTACTTGAACGGCATGATGATACTGCTATGATCTACGTGCAGTGCCTTCGTCATAAAATATTGTGCAAATTGGGTGAAAACGCCCATGATCAAGAGCAAAAGCCACTCCATTCCTTGTGGGGTAACCCATTCTACCGTGATGCATGCCGTGCCCATTACAGGTGTTGCGATCAAGGGAAAGTAAAGCACAACGGTGATCGGGTGGTCGGTCATGCGGCATTTCATGATCGCATTGTAGGCCAATCCTGAGATCAATGCGGATACTACCCCTACGCCGAGAAAGAAGTAAGACACACGATCATCAAAACCTTTGATCATCAGCACCCCGATGAAAGCCAGCAAGAAGAGCGCCCATTGGATCGGTCTGACCCGTTCTGACTGCATCTGGGTTGCAAGCAATACGGTGAAAATCGGAGAGATGTACTGTATGGTAGTGGCAGAAGCCAGTGGCATGTGCTTGATGGTAGTGAAAAAGAGAAAGAGGGCCGTCATACCCGCAAAGCCTCTGATTGTGAGCCATTTCTTATTGTGACCGAAGAAGGGGATTCCTAATTGTCTGATCCATACGATGCAGATGACCAAAGAGATCAACGACCGGAAGAATACGATTTCATGCGTTGGGATATTATCTAAGTACTTCACACAGAAGTTGACCACAGCATATGCAAGGGATGATAGAAGGATGTATGCAATGCCACTGAGTCTCAATGCCGCGAAACTAACAAGAATTGAAATCGTTTATCATCCTTTGAAAGACCTTATCCTTGCAAACGTGAAGGCAGCACAGCAGAAAAAAAGCATCTATCCCCCCGTTGTACGTTTCCTGCGCGTCATCTTCCCCTTCCTTGAGCGGTTCTTCCCTGGTTTAGCAAGAAGACTGGCGATTTACCTGTTCCTAACGCCCGTTCACTTTCCCTATAAACCGGCAGAGGAAGAACTTCTGTTGACCTATCAACGATTCGAGGGAAGCTATAGAGGTGAACGATTCTACTATTACGCGAAAGGGGAGGGACCTGCCTTGATCTGTTTGCATGGCTGGTCTGGGCGCGGAATGCAATTCCGAAAAATGGGTGAGTTCTTCGTGAATGCAGGCTACCGCTTCGTCTTCATCGATGCTCCGGGCCATGGAAAGAGTGAGGGTAAGCGGAGCAACCTCTTCAAGTTTGCGGCTGCGTTTGAGGAAGTGCTGTCGCATACACCAAATGTGGCGGCAGTAGTAGGACATTCCTTAGGCGCTGCATCCATTTCATACAGCATCTCTAGAGGGACTCAGGTGCCGGCCTTTGTGGTACTTGGAGCTCCTGTGATTGCAGAAGACATCCTGTTGACCTTTAGCCGAACCATCAACGCCAGCAGTTTTGTGCATGATGCCATTCGGAAGGCGGCAGTAGATGTGTTCGATGAGAGCTTTGACGATGTAGCGATGCAGAGCACCTTTCGAGAAGTGAAGGTTCCTGTTATAAGCCTGCACGGAGCTCGCGATACGGATGTAGGATTGGAGCACCAAGACTACCTTAAGCGAATAAATCCAGGGCTGACCACAATTAGGTACAGTGATTTGGGACACCGCAGCATCTTGAAGGATGAGCGGGTATTCAATGACATGAAGGATTGGCTTGAAGGCCTAGAGCAGGGATAGCACGTTCTCTGGTGGTCTACCAATCACCGCTGCATTGCCCTTCACAACAATCGGACGCTCTATCAGCTTCGGGTAGTCAACCATGGCTTGAATCCATTGCTCTTCACTCAAGTCTTTGCCCTTGAACTGCTCTTTAAAGATGGCTTCTCCTTTTCGGATGATGGAGGCCGCTGGCATATCCAGCTTGCCTAAGACTTCCTTGAGTTCGCTTGCTGTTAACGGGTTGTTCAGGTATTCGATTACCTCTGGCTGCAAACCTTTCTCTTCGATCAAGGCAAGGGTTTCTCTGCTTTTTCTACAACGTGGATTGTGGTAGATCTTCATCAGGCCTACTTCAACAAGTTAACCGTTCCAGTAGCCTCACGTTCTACCACTTGTCCGTCGTAGATTGCTTGGTACACGCATCGGTAACCATATGCGCCTACTCCAACCGCTTGTCCACGGTAGGTTCCATCCCAAGAGGCCATTGGGTCAAAGGTTTGAAAGATTACTTCTCCCCAACGGTTGAAGATGGTGAATTCATATTGCACGAAATCACATGAATGTGATGGACCGAAGGTTTGGTTTACACCGCTTGGAGTTGGTTTAAACGCATTCGGGAAGCGAACGAAGCACTCACAGTCTTGTACAATCACCGTGTCTGAGCTAACACCACAAGCATGGGTAACATCTACGCTGTAGGTTCCAGGCTCATAGATGCTCAAGGTAGGAGCCGTGCTGCCATCTGACCAACGGTAGAAGAACGCATTCACTGAAGTAGCATCCAAGGTGGCTTGTTCGCCGATGCAGATGTACTCTGGTGCTTCAATTTCAAGGTCAGGTACCTGTGCATTTTTGATCTGAATGGTGTCGCTAGAAGTACAGATTCCATCGTCAACGATAACGTAGTATTGCCCAGCTCGCGTGGTACGCAAGGTGCGTTCTTCCGTACCATCAGACCATAAATAGGTCACTTCGCGGTCAACCTCAGGCCGAACCACAGCAGGCCGACCATCACACAGGATGGTATCCCGCGGTACGCGCACAAACGGAGGTGTAACGAGATCAATGACCAAGGAGTCGGTCCTCGAGCAGACCTCATTGGTTTGCCGAACCCAGATCGTCTGGTCTTCCTCTGCATACATGATGTGCACGGGGTCAGTTTGACCGTCATACCAGCGGTAATTCACATTAAGCCAATCATTGGTTACATCAAAACGCAGTTCTGAAGGAGCACACAAAATGGTGTCGTTGCCAAGATTGAATTCAGGATATTCAAAGAATACGACCCGTTTCTTATCCCGCTCTTCGCAGAAACCATCGGTAACCGTTACGCTATATACACCGGTAGTTTGCACATTGATGGTTGGTGTGGTTTGACCTGTGTTCCATTCGTAACTGTAAACAGCTGCGTTGGAGGTTGTAGGAACAATCTGAAAGGTGTCGCCCTCGCAAGCTTTGATGTCATCTCCCAACTCCAAGTCGATTGGAGGGTGCATGCCAACGTAAATGGTATCTCGCATGGTACAGTTCTCGTCTGAGACTTGTGCCCAATAGAAGCCTTGACTTCCGCCGAAGACCTTTATCGTTGAATCCGTACTTCCAACATTCCAGAGAAAGCTGAGTCCATCCGGGTTCAATCCAGTAGAAATCACGGCCGTATCCTTTTCACAGTACATCAACGTCTCTGGGAGGTTGAACATCGGCTCGTAGTAGAAGGTGTAGGTAACACTATCTTCCGCAACGCAGCCGTTTCCAGTAGCCGTTACGTAATAGTTACCGGAAGTAGTGACGTTGATCTGGTTCGTGGTTTGACCTGTTGACCAAATAAAGCCTGTGGCATTCTGAGCCGTTGCAGACAACGGAACAGAGTTCAAGTAACAGAAATCCAGGTCATTGCCTAGGTCAACGGCTACATCTGGGTGATAGTTCACCGTGATGCTATCGCGGACTTCACAGATATCGTATGCAACATCCACCCAATACACGCCTTGTGGATTTACGGTGATCGTAGGGTCTGTGCTTCCATTTATCCAGCTGTAAGTAACATTCGCTCCCGCGTTGGCGTTTGCCGTGACGTTCGGATCCAGCTCAACGAAATCATAGGAACAGATGGTCGTATCTGGTCCAAGATCGAAATCAGGGAATGGAAAATGGTACACGTTGAAGGTGTCTGACGAGACACATCCGAAAATACTGGCCTCCACCCAATACTCACCGCTGTCTGGGGTTTGGAAGAGTGAATCCAACGATCCATTCGACCACTCGTAGGTGTAACCAGGGAAGCTTAGGGTTTGCTCGGAGATTTCATCCACGCAAACGGTATCATCTTGTGCAAAATCAACCAAGGGCTGCACCACATTCACGGTAAAACTGAACGTGTCAATAGGAGAGATGCACCAGTAGGTTGTGGTCTGACTCGGAGCCACCATGATTGTATCGGTGGTATCGATTACTACCGTCGGGTTGGCACTGTCTACCCACTGAATGTTATCCATTTCAAACGCATAGATCTGAGCCGAATCACCCAGGCAAATGTTGCTATCTCCATCAATGCCTTCCAGAAGGATCACCTCAACGTCATCGTAATACATGTACGCGCCACCGATGGTTCCACCACCCTGAGCTTGAACCGGAAGAACGGCGTCAAATGCTCCTATGGTAATGTATTGTTCACCACCTCCAGCAATGATGGTATCAGCGTATTCTGTCCAACTCGTAGAGTTGGTAAGATACACCCCACTCGGGCTCTGAGAAGTAGGTGTTACACCCAATGCACCCGTTCCCGTTCCTGTGGGAACCGTCGTGCTTAAATAAAAACCGATGTCATCTCCAGCGTATTGCGCATTGCTGCCTCTGCGCCAATAAAAGGAAACACGGTACCGCTTTCCTGCTTGAAGGGGAGAGATGAGGGTGTCAAAAATGTATTCGCGGTAGGGGCTCGATGCTAAGCCAATGTACCCACCTGCATAAGCATCGCCCGTGTTAGCAGTAGCTGTTCCGAAAATATTCGTTGGAACATCACACGCAAAAACAGTAGCACAAGCATTGAAGTAATCGCTTGAACCTGTGTGAAATGGTGCTTTGTCCCAATATGCCTGGTTGATGTCTCCTAAGCCATTCGGACAAAAGGTGTAGTTCTCGAAGCTACCGTTCGAAACCAAATTCACCTGCTGTGACTGGGCGATGAATTGAATGCTGAGTAAGGCGATGCCCAGAAATAAAAACCTCAATGCTTTCATATAGGAGTTACAAATTCGATGTAAAACTACATCAACTAGTCGTTTCAAGCAGCAAAGGGTTGTGTTCTTAGGTGCCGTTTATCCACAAAATATCACCACTCTTCGCACTCAGCAGGTATAAGCTCCGAATCGTATCGGATAATTGAAGGCATTTTCGTCCCTTTGAACCCATGGTGCCGATGGAATACGAACACCGCATTAAGCGGTTCACAGAAGAGGTAGAACAACTCAGGAAACGAGATCTGCTTTTCGCAACCTACCGCTTTGTCGCTGGCTTTGCAGGACTAGCATTGATCGTAGCGTCGCTTTACTTGTGGTCTGTATGGATGGCAGTTTTAGGTGTGGTGACCTTTATCGGGTTCACTGCACTGGTGCTTCGGCACCAAGCCATTCGAGATGAACGTCGCTTGCGGGAGATTCAGCGAAGCATCAATGAAGAAGAATCGGTTTACCATAAGGGTGACTTCACACAACTAAACACAGGTGCAGCCTATCGCGATGCGCATCACTTCTATGCTGATGATTTGGATGTTTTCGGTAAAGGCTCCTTGTTTCAACGCATCAATCGAGCCCATAGTGATCGTGGTAAAGGCATATTGACGGACTGGTTAAAGCAATTGAACTTTGACCACCTTCAAGAACGTCAACAAGCGATCGAGCATTTGAAGCATGCCTTGGATTGGCGCCAATTGTTTACGGCAACGGCGCGTAAACATGACCTTCAAATGGTAGGGCAGTCTACCTTGGCATCATGGACCAATAGATCAAGCACCTCCCCTTGGTGGACCCGAGTATGGGTGCGTTGGGCCTTGTCGTTATGGTTCCCGTTGCTTGCTTTTACGGTGGTGTTGTTGACCGGATCCCAATACATCGATCAACTGATCTACCCCTTCATCTTGAACGCCATGGTCTTTTTTTCCATCTTCAAAGGCTACCGAAAGGAGCAGGAGGTGATGGATGACATGCACGAACGGTTTGAAGGATACGCCGCCATGGTAGCGCAGTTAGAAGCCTTTCCAGCTGGTTCAAGTTGGCTGCAGAAGGAGTTGGCCCCACTAGAGGTTAAAGGTAAGAAGGCCTCCGCACGTCTGGCTGAACTAGCAAAGATCCTCAGCCGAACAGACAGTGCCAATAACCTCTTTGGTGCGGTTGTCATCAATGGCTTGGTATTTTATCACCTGCATGTGTTTACCAAATTGCTTCGTTGGAAAGAAGAGCATGCAGCATACCTGGAATCTTGGATGGAGACCGTTCACCGTTTCGAAGCGTACGTGAGTCTGGCTGGCTATGCTTACAACCACCCCAGCTTCTCTTTTCCAGAGCTAGATGAAGGAGACCGCAAACGCTTCGAAGCCAAAGACCTGGGTCATCCATTTCTTTCGGATGAAAAGCGTGTGTGTAATGATATCAGCTTTGATGAGATGAAACTGGTGGTACTCACCGGTTCCAACATGGCGGGCAAGAGCACCTTCTTGAGATCGATCGGGTTATCGATGGTCATGACCTCGCTCGGACTCCCAGTTTGCGCTGCCTCGATTACGATGAGTCGATTTGAACTGCTCTCTAGCATGAAGCCGCAGGATGACGTGAACGAGAATACCAGCTATTTTCAAGCGGAGGTCAATCGCTTGAGGAAGCTGATGGACGTGGTGGAGAGCGGTACCCGGTGCTTCTTGTTGTTGGATGAGATCCTGCGTGGAACCAATTCGGAAGACAAGCGAAACGGCACACGAGGATTCCTAAAACGCTTGAGGCAGTATGACATCAAGGGTATTCTTGCGACCCATGATGTAGACATCGCTGAAATGGCGAAGACCGATGACGCATTCCAGAATTATTTTTTTGAGTCTGGGTATGACGGAAAAGACCTCACTTTTGACTATCAACTGCGTCAGGGGGTATGCTCATCCCCAAATGCATCACAACTTTTGAAGTTGAAAAAATTGATCGATTAACACCCAACCCTGAGTGCATAGGAAGCGTATAAGTAACATTGATCTCTTACATTTGAGTTTTTAATATATGCGATTTTCAGTTCGGGCTTTCAGTGTAGCCTTCCTGCTATTTCTATGTGTACAATCCTGCAAACACGAACCTTTCGATCCAATCATTGTGGAGGTTCTGACCAACGATTCCAACTTGGTTTTTGGGCCGACACCCGGTGCCTGTGATCCCGATACGGTGTATTTTGAGCGAGATGTGTTGCCATTGATTGCTAATGTCTGTGGCTCTTGTCATAAGCCTGGTGGACAGAATGATGGGATTTTACTGACCAATTATGATGAGATCATGCAATATGGCGAGATCCGTCCTGGAAATCCCGGAGCTTCTGAATTGTATGAGGTCATCACGGAAACGGATTTAGACAAGCGAATGCCGCCTCCACCGGCCTCTGTACTGGCGCAAGAGGATATTGACATGATCCGAAAATGGATCGAACAAGGAGCGCAAAACAACACGTGTAATTTCGATACGGGAGGTGCAACCGGTGCCTGCAACCCAGCAAGTGTTTCGTTTGCCAATGAGGTGAGCAACATCCTCAGTTCCAATGGTTGTACCGGCTGTCATAGCGGTGGAAGCATTGTATTGAACAACTATGCAGGTGTAAAAACAGTTGCTGACAATGGTCGGCTTTTAGGTTCAATAAAACACGAGGCTGGCTACCGTGCTATGCCAGATGGTGGAGGTAAGCTAGATTCTTGCGATATTGCGACCATCGAAGTATGGATCAATGAAGGAGCGAACGACAATTGACAATGAACAGCAACCTAATACGAACCGTTGTGATCTGTGGTTTACTCATCGTCGTAGTGATGAGTGAAGGGTGTTACTATGACAATGCCGAAGACCTTTACCCGGTAGACACCGTGTATGTTTTGGATACTACAGGTACCGGGGATACCACATCCGCTTTCTCATGGGCGACGGATATCCAACCGATCATCAATACCAATTGTGCCTACAGCGGCTGCCACAGTGCTAACAGCTCCGTTAGGCAGCCTTTGACCACACATGCTGAGTTCAAGAATGCCATTGAAAACTGGGCACTGAGGTTGAGGGTCGAGAACGGCACCATGCCACCTTCTGGAAACATGTCAGCGAATGATCGACAAGCCATTTTGGATTGGATTGATGCTGGATACCCTGATAATTGATTGATATGAAAAAGCTATTCTTTTTGTTTCTAACCGCTGCTATCCTTTCATCCTGTGGACATGATGATACGGCAGATGAAACTCCTGCATTCACTATGAGCTCTGACGATGCAGTGGCTGCCTTTCTGGATAACCAAGAAGCGGCTACCAAGAAATACGTTGATCAGATCATCCAAATCAGCGGCCCGATCATGGAACTTCAGAAAGAGAACGGGAACGTTGTGGGAGTGAAGCTCTCTTCAGATGAATTCAACATTGTGAACGTTAGCTTGCAATATCCCACAACCGCCGATGAGATTTCCGAGTCAGATGGAATCGTAACCATCAAAGGTGTTTGTTCCGGTTTTCTCGGTGACTCAGAATCTATGTTGCCTGGGGGGACTGTCGAGCTTAAACGTGCTACGTTTGTGCAATGACCGATACGAACATTGAACTTAATAATACAATATACCAACGCATGAAAAAGATCATCACACTCTTCGTTTTAAGCATCGCTTTTGGCTCAACCTTATTGGCCCAAGGAAAGTATTTCACCCGTGACGGAAACATCAGCTTCTTCTCTGAAACGCCTGTGGAGGACATTGAAGCCCACAACAAGAAGGCTACTTGTGTTTTAGATGATGAAACAGGAACCCTTGAATTTGCCGTTCTCATCAAGTCATTTGAGTTTGAAAAAGCCTTGATGGAGGAACACTTCAACGAAAACTACATGGAATCCAATGAGTATCCGAAGGCTACGTTCAAGGGAAAGATCTTGGATTACGCTGGTGTACGCGATTCTGGATTTCCTCCCGGGGTGGAATTGAAGGCCCAAGGCACCATGATGATTCACGGCGTGGAAAAAGAAATCACCACAACGGGTTACGTAACTCGAGATGGAGAGAACATGCAGCTTAAGTCAAGCTTCGTTGTGAAGCCGGAGGACTACAACATCGAGATCCCGAATACCGTTCGAGATAACATTGCAAAGGAGATCGCGGTGAACGTGGATGCGGAATTGAAGCCATTGAAGAAATAGTTGAATGCGTAGTTTACGATCCATCTTCTTCATAGCTGTCTTTGCCTTCAGTACACCGCTGTTGGCGCAAGAAGGTAGTCTGCTAGACCTCTTACCAGAGGATGATGAACCCACCGAAGATTTTGCAACGGCCGGTTTCAAGACCACCCGCATCATCAACGGTCAATCCTTTGAGATGAACGCCCACGGTGTACTTGATTTTAAGATCAGTCACCGTTTTGGTACCGTCAATAGTGGGGCCATCAATGCTTTTGGACTGGACAACGCGTTGATGCGCATCGGTTTGGATTATGGCGTAACGCCCTGGCTGAACGTAGGTATTGGACGAAGCGGTGGAAGTGTCAAATACTATGACGGATTTGTCAAAGCAAGGATCCTAAGACAGCAAACAGGGAAGAAGAACATTCCGGTACACCTCTTGTGGGTGAGCGATATGGCCATTGATGGAAATCCGGTAAATAACCCTGAACTCCAGCCTTATTTGTTCAGCAATCGCTTGTACTATACCCATCAAATCATTGTTGGACGCAAGTTTTCTGATGGTTTTTCGCTGCAACTGATGCCGAGCGTTGTGCATCGGAATTTTGTACCGAATAAGCAGACCAGCAATGATGTCTTTGTTATGGGTGTTGGTGGAAGGGTGAAACTGACCAAGCGTGTTGCACTCAATGCTGAGTATTACTACGTACTGCCGAACCAACTTGACCCGAACGTAAACTATACCAACAGCCTCTCCATCGGGTTTGACATTGAAACGGGCGGACACGTATTCCAACTGCACTTCACCAATTCTCGCGGCATGGTGGAGAACGGTTTTATGACCGACACACAAGGAGATTGGGCAGCCGGGGATATTCGCTTCGGGTTCAACGTAAGTAGGGTTTTTACAGTGTATAGGCCGAAAGACTAGGAGCTAATGCTTCTAACTTCTAAAGTATCCTCCTAGTACCTAATTCTTAATACCTAATACCTAGTTCAAAAAAAGACTGGAGTATCTCCCTACGGTCGATGAACCAGTCTGGCCGATCAAGCCTGCCCGACTTAAGGCGGGGAATTTCCGCCTCATTGCGCTCCGCGCAGGTCAGCTTTTTCCTTGCGCTCCGCTCAAGCGAGCTGGGCTGCACGCAACAAAAAAGCCTCTGCCGCATACCTGCGGCGAGGCTTCAATCAGATAGTGCCCAAGACTGGACTTCCCGATAGTCATCGGGATAAACTTCTCCTCCAGTTATTGTTGTCCTTTGGCCAACAAAAAAGCCGCTGCTTTCGCAACGGCTCCTTGTTCACCTTCGGTGCCCAAGACTGGAGTCGAACCAGCACGTCCTAACGGACACTAGAACCTGAATCTAGCTTGTCTACCAATTTCAACACTTGGGCAGCAATGCAAATATAGCTGGAAGCTGGCTTTCTGTTGGTTTAGGTGATATTTTGTACTGGATTGTTTTGATCATTTCGCTGTGAATTTCGTTAGACCTTTAAAAGACGCATTTTGAAGACCTGTTTGTTTGCTGTTAGCCTTTTCTTGAGTTCGACCTTGTCTGCGCAAGTTGTGCAACTCTTGGAGCCTCAAGACCTTGAATTGAAGGGGGAGACCAAGGCCATGTTCGGTGGAAACTCAAAATCGGTATTGGAGATCGAATTGCCGATGGGCACGCAGTAGTGGTATTATGCATTCTCGTGCAAAGAATCAGGACAACAGCGTGTTACCATTGGCTTGAAGGAGCAAGTAGAGCAGCTCATGGCGAGTGGTAACCTGGAGGAGAAGAACATTGAAGTACCGCAAGGGAACTTATCGTTCACCATCCTGCTTTTGGATGAAGAAGGTAAACGCGGATTCCTCTCTACACAAACGGAATTCGGTATGGCCGACTATCCGTATTTCAGTGAGTCAAGCGTGACCAACAAGTGGAAAGGTGCTAAGAAGGTTGAATCATCCATGGGTCAAAAGTGGTACTTGGGTTTGAAGAACCCGAACTCCATGGAGAACTCGGTGGTACACGTAGAAGCGGTGGCCATCGTAAGCGCTGGAGCGGCTGCGAATGCTGAGGGTGAAGCAGCTGAAATGAGCGAGGAAGAGCGTATGAAGAAGGCGGAGCTTTTTGGTACCATGGCCCAGAAGAAGTTGGATGCAGGTGAGTTGGATAAGGCCTTGGAGTACATCAATAAGTCGGCTTCTTACGCTGCCTTGGGTGCCGCTAAAGCCAACCGAGGTATGGCGCAATTGCTCAAAGGACAATACGATGCTGCAATGGATACCTATGTGGATGCCATTGTGCTGATCACGGAGAAATCCAATAATGCCCAAACGGTGCTCAAAGAACACATTGATCGCTTGGAGAAAGCGGTTTCAGAAAAGAAGATTGAAGGAGCGGAGGACATCCTAGAGGTCCTCCGCATTGAATTGGATTAGTCTTTGAAATAAGGTGCGTTTGCACTGCGCAGTTTAGCCGCTAGTGCATCTACGTTCTTGATGAGCTCCTCCACCTTTGGTTGCAGGGCACTGTACTCTTCCTTGGCAGTGGCTAAGCTGCGCTGCTCGCTGTTGGTTGGCGCTTCGGTGTGCCCTTTGATGTTGTAAACAATCGTTTCCACCCGACTTCCGATGCCTGGATAACTCTCCACCTCTCGGCGCGAACGGGTTGCATCGCCCCATAAGGCATACTTCAGATCGGTCAATTCGCGGCGCAATGCGTCTACATCTTCCACCCACTCCACCTTTGCTTCTGGTGCTTTGAAGAGGGCTTCTTGCATGTACTTCAATTGCTCTTCAACTTCTTGCAGTTTTTCGCCCGTACCGCGTACCTGTAAACGCACTTCGTTCAGGTCGTCGATGAAGGCCATGAGGGCCTCGTGGTCTGGCTTGGAGATCTGATCATCGTACAAGCGAACTACCTCAAAGGTGCTTGACTCAGTAAGTGCGGTGAGTTTGCCTTCTTCAAATGCGTAGATCTTTACGGAATACGTGCCCGGAAGCGCCAAGATGCCTTGGTCTGGTGAGCCATAGCGTCCGCCGTCGCCTTCTTTGAGCTTTACCGGACTGGTGGCTTCCAAACGGAAGTCCCAAACGCTTTGGTTCATGCCTTTGTTGAACTTTTCTTCTTTGTACCGTGCTACCACCTTGCCGCTGGCATCGCTTACCTCGAAGATCAAGAAGGGGTCTTGCTCCAAGTCTTCTGCTTTCAATGCTTCCAATGAAGGGTACGGGATGTCTTGCTCGTCCTTCCTCAACTTCTTCTCTTTTGCCCGTCGCTCATCGGTCAAGCTTTGCGGCTTCTCGGCTAAGTAATAACGGAATACGGCACCCGTAGGTGGGTTTGGCGTGGTGAAGAAAGACTCCCCTTGGGATGCCTTTCCTTTGGTGCCCAGCGGGTTGGTCTCGTTGAATGCTAACGCATCGGCGATCGGGAAAATATGGGCTGCTTTTCCGGCGGTGTCTTCAATGGCGCGCAATGGCGTATAGTCATCTAACACGTAGAATCCTCGTCCAAAACTGGCCAATACAAGGTCGTTCTCATCGCGCTGGATCTCCATGTCGCGAATACCAATGGTTGGCAGTCCACCTTTGATCTGCACCCAGCTGGCACCTCCTTCTTTAGAGAAGAATACCCCGAACTCCGTACCCGCAAAGAGCAGGTCTTCCACTTCATGGTCTTGCTCCAAGGTATATACCGATCCTCGCTCTGGTAAGTTACTGCTGATCGAGGTCCAACTCTTGCCTTTGTCTGTGCTCTTTAGAATGTATGGTTTGAAGTCTCCGTTCTTGTGGTTATTGAAGGCCACGTAAACCGTATTCGCATCAAAGCGATCGGCCATGATGTCGTTGATGTAGGTTCCTTCCGGAATGCCTGTGAAGCTCGAAACCTTTCTCCAGTTCTCTCCGTTGTCTTCGGTTACGTGCAACAATCCATCATCCGACCCTAAGTAGACCAGCCCTTCTTGTACGGGTGATTCGTCAATGGCAACCAAGTTTCCGTAGATGCTGGTGCTTTGGTGGTAGGCAACGGCGTCTGGTCCCCATGTGGTTCCCATGATCTTGAGCTTGTTTCGATCCAACTGCTTGGTCAGATCGTCTGAGATCACTTCCCAGGAATCTCCTCGATCATCGCTGCGGAATACCTTGTTGGCCGCAAAGTAGAGGCGCTTGTTGTTGTGCGGACTGATCAAGAGTGGTGCATCCCAGTTCCAGCGATACGGATCTTCGCCTTTGCGTTCAACGGGTTTGATGTTCACACGTTCGCCCGTCTTTTTGTTGAAACGCACCAACCAGCCATACTGCGCTTGGCTGTAAACGATGTTGGGGTCTTTAGGATCAACCGCTGGCTCGAAACCATCCCCACCTCGGGTGATGTACCAATCGAAATTACTGATGCCGTGTACATTGGTCGTCTGGCTCGGTCCACCAATGGTGTTGTTGTCTTGCGTACCGCCGTAGATGTTGTAAAATGGCTTGTCGTAATCAACGGCAACCCGATAGAATTGTGTGAGGTTGAGGTTCTGATAGTACTGCCAGTTCTCGGCTGCATCCCAAGTCTCATATAAGCCACCATCACAGCCTACCAACCAATGATCGGTGTTGGCTGGATTGATCCACATGGCGTGGTTGTCTACGTGTTTGCTTTTCTCTCCGGTTTCCTTGAAGGTCTTGCCGCCATCTTCGGTATGGTGGAGCCAGGTGTCCATACTGAAAACGCGGTCAGGATCTATTGGGTCTGGAATGAGCTCTACGTAGTAGTTACCGCTGGTGAAGTAGTCGCTTTGTTTGCTCCAACTCTCGCCTTTGTTTTCTGAACGGTAGAAACCACCATGCTTTTTATCAAACCCTTCCACCATGGCATAAACGATGCTCGGATTAGCAGGTGAAACCGCCAACGCAATACGCCCAAGGTCGCTCTTCGGCAAGCCATTCATGATCTTGCGCCAGTTCTTTCCGCCATCGGTTGTTTTGTAGATGGCAGACTCGGGTCCTCCACTGAGGTAAGTCCAAACGTGTCGCCTGCGCTGGTGGGCAGAAGCGTACATGGTGTTCGGATCTTCTGGGTCCATCCAGAGGTCTGAAAAACCGGTGTTATCGCTCACGTGGAGGATGCGCTCCCAGTTCTCACCGCCGTCGGTGGTCTTGTAAATGCCACGATCGCCACCTGCGCTCCATAGTGGACCATAGGCTGCAACAAAGACCACATCAGAATTCCCCGGCATCACCACGATTTTTGCGATGTGTTCAGACTCCTTCAAGCCCATGTTCTTCCAGGTCTTTCCGTCATCCATCGACTTGTAAATACCATCGCCATAGGCTACACTGCGCTGGTTGTTGTTTTCTCCGGAGCCTACCCAAACCGTGTGTGGATTGTTGGGGTCATAACTCACGCAGCCGATGGAGTAGGAGCCTTGTCCGTCAAATACAGGCTGAAATGTGTTGCCGTGATTTGTGGTCTTCCAAACCCCGCCTGATGCCGCAGCCACGAAGAATTCATCGCTATTTTCAGGATGCACTGCCAGGTCAATGATCCGTCCAGATACCAACGCAGGGCCTAATGTTCTGAACGAGAGTCCAGACAGCTGCTTGATTTTTTCTTCTTGGTCTTTGTCGCTTTTCTTTTGGGCGTAGATGCCACTCATCACAAGCGAGAGAATGAGCGTGAGGGTAAGGTTTGCGTATTTCATAGTTCAATCACTTCGTTCAGTTCGAGCAAATATAACCGCAGGTGAAGGAGTTCGTTCGAAGTTGACAACGAATCGATCGGAATGGGATAGTTGGTTATACTTGGAAATTGAAAAGTGGCTTGAACCTTTTCAATGACTGATACGTTCCTGCTACCATAACCTGAAAAAAATTAAAAGAACATGGCTACCATCACATTGGGAGGAAATCCCATCCACACGGCAGGCGACCTGCCTTCAAACGGAACCGATCTATCCAACATCAAACTAACCGCCGACGACCTCAGCGATTTCACCATCGGTGATCATGCAGGAAAGCGCATCGTTTTGAACATCTTTCCAAGCATTGATACAGGTGTTTGTGCTACATCTGTTCGTACGTTCAACGAGCGTGCTGCGGCTTTGAATAATACTGCTGTGGTCTGTGTGAGCAAAGACCTTCCTTTTGCGATGAAGCGTTTTTGTGGTGCAGAAGGCATTGATAACGTGGCGATGGCATCGGATTTCCGTCACGGAGATTTCTCAAAGAATATCGGAGTAGACATGACCGATGGTAAGTTGAGCGGTTTGATGAGCCGTGCAGTGATCGTTTTAGACGAAGCCGGTAAGGTGATCTACACCGAGCAGGTTCCAGAGATCGGACAAGAGCCCAACTATGACGCAGTAGCAGAAGCGCTGAAGTAAGAATTACCTAACTAAACAGCAAATGACCGGTTATCCTTGTTTGGGTACACCGGTCATTTTTTTTATGGAAATCTGGGGTTGATGAAGCATTTTTGATGCCTAACCAAAAGCGCTGGAATGAAAACAAGCCATGAAATTGATTATCGCATCATCGGAGAGGAGATGCAGTGTGTTGAGATTGAATTAGATCCACAAGAAACCGTCATTGCAGAAGCGGGCAGCTTGATGATGATGGATGATCACATCGAGATGAAGACCATCTTCGGGGATGGTTCAGAGCAGAGCAATAGCTTCATGGGAAAGGTATTCTCTGCGGGCAAACGCGTATTAACGGGTGAAAGCCTGTTCATGACGGCTTACTCGAATGCCGGTAGTGGAAAGCGGCACGTGAGTTTTGCATCACCGTATCCCGGAAAGGTGTTGGCGATGGACGTAGCGGCACTAGGCGGTAAGGTGGTATGCCAGAAAGACGCTTTTCTGTGCGCAGCAAAGGGAACTTCTGTCGGCATCGAGTTTCAGAAGCGCATTGGAGTTGGACTCTTCGGCGGTGAAGGATTCATCATGCAAAAGATCGAAGGCGACGGCATGGCTTTTCTCCACGCTGGAGGAACCATAGTTGAGCGCGAATTAGGTCCAGGTGAATTATTGAAAGTAGATACGGGCTGTATTGTTGCCTTCACAAAAGACATCGACTACAACATCCAAATGGTAGGAGGTATCCGCAACACCTTCTTCGGTGGCGAAGGATTATTCTTCGGAGCACTGCGTGGACCAGGTAAGGTGTGGATACAATCCCTTCCGTTTTCTCGCTTGGCAGATCGCATTATCAGTTCTGCTCCGAAAATGGGTGGTAAGCGAAAAGGGGAAGGAAGCATCCTTGGCGGACTGGGCGACCTGCTCGATGGCGATAATTGATCAACGCGTTTCGTAGGCGATCAGTGTACCGCTTTGGTCATAGGTTCTGAGCGCCACTGCTTCTCCGTTTTGATAGGATACCTTGCTTACGCTTTGATCCCAACGGTTGTAGTGGTTCCATGAACCGATCTTAATACTGTTTTGGTAGAACGCTGTGGCAATGATTTTTCCTTCTTCGTCATAGCGTGTCCATTGGCCTTGATACTTCCCATTCTTGGAATAGCCAATCTCAAAAACATCACCAGATGGATAGTATTGGGTGATCTTTACAAAGCCCTTTTTCATCTTAACCATCTCCATCTTCACTGTGCCATCGGGATAATACTCAACCTTTATCACCTTTGTATGTCCAAATACAATGGATGAAACGAAAAGGAGTAAAATGATCATGAGTGGTTTTGGAAACATAGAACTAATATAGGTAAAATAAAACTAACATTCAATTAACATTAGATTAATATTAAAAATATGCGGTCAATTCTGTTCTCGTTATTATTGATTTCAGCTTCAGTTCATTGCATTGGGCAACGCGGAGAAGCCTATAAACTCTACTCATCAAAAGGAAAGGAGCTATCATTTGATAAACTCGTCGAGGAAGTATCGAAATCAGACGTTATCTGCTTCGGTGAATACCACAACAATCCGATTGCCCATTGGCTTCAATTGGAGCTTACAAAGGCTGTAGCAGAAGAGCGCGACGTGATCTTGGGAGCGGAGATGTTTGAGACCGACGATCAATTGGTGTTGAATGAGTACCTCGCTGGACGCATCAAAGAAGATCATTTGAAGAGCGATGCCAAGCTTTGGCCGAACTACAAGACAGACTACCGTCCGCTCGTAGAATGGGCGAAGGAAGAACAGGTGCCTTTCATTGCAACCAACACTCCACGTCGCTATGCTTCCTTGGTCTCTAAAGAAGGGATGGCAGGCTTGGATCAATTAGATGAAGAGGCGAAGGTCTTGCTACCCGAACTCCCGTTCACGGTGCGTGAGAACGATCGGGGTTATGATGAAATGGTAGAGATGATGGGTGGGGGACACGGACATGGAATGAACATGGATAACATGATCGCCGCCCAGGCACTGAAAGATTACACCATGGCGAGCAACATCATGAAGCATCGCAAGGAGGAGTCCGTATTTATTCACTACAATGGTTCCTTTCATAGCCAATACCGTGATGGGATGGCGGGATACCTCCGTGATATGGATCCAAAGCTTGAACTTAGCGTGATTTCAAGTGTTTCAGCCGATGATTTGTCCTTTTCAGAAGAATGGAAGGAGTTAGGAGACTTCATTCTGGTTACTCCAACTTCCATGACCAAAACACATTAATCAAGCATATGCAACTGATTTCACAACGCCTTTGTATGGAGAAGGATCTTGGGATCCACGGTAACCTTTTCGGAGGGATCATGCTGTCATGGCTCGATGAAGCCGCGGCAATTATGGCCTATGAGATCTGTCATTCTCCCAACATGGTGACCCTGAAGATCGACGAAGTGATCTTCAAGAAACCGGTTAAGATCGGTTTTCACCTGAAGATCTATGGAGAAGTGATCCGGATGGGAAACAGTTCCCTTACCCTGGAAGTAGAGGCGCGCAAACACAACGTATACAGCGGGGAGGAGACAGTGGTGTGTTCTACCAATTTCACCTTCGTCCGCATTGATGAGCAAGGCGATGCTATCCCGATCTCGGATAAGGTAAAAGAACGCTACGCGCATCTGATGAAGTAAAATGACAGACCGAGCCCGAGAACATAGGATCACGATACCGAAAACAGTGCGCTACTACACTTTAGCGCCCTCGAATGATGAAAAGCCACGTTTGGTGCTGTTTGCCATGCACGGTTACCGACAACTCGGACGCTTCTTCATACGCCGCTTTGAGGGGTTGGAGGAGAATGGTGTGATGGTCATCGCTCCAGAAGCTCCAAACCGTTTCTACATAGAAGGTTACAGCGGAAAGGTAGGGGCGAGTTGGATGACCAAGGAGGCACGTGAAGACGACATCGCTGACCAATTCACTTACTTGAACGTACTCAAAGCAGAACTTTGGGATGGTGAAACCCCCATAGCGGTGCTGGGATTCAGTCAAGGTGGACCAACCGCTTGCAGATGGCTGGCTCAGAATACAGCAGGGGTCAAGAGCCTCATATTGCACTCAACCGTTTTTCCGAATGATTTCGATTTCAATGCCAGTCAAGCCTGGCTTAATGGGGTCACCACGACCACTATCTTTGGCGACGATGATTTTTTCGCGCCAGAGCAGATCATTGAAGAGAAGATGCGGTGGCTAAAGGACAAGGGAGTAAACAGCTCACTTTTACGTTTCAAGGGTGGACATCAAATTCATTTGCCTACGGTTAAACAGGCACTATCACCTCTCCTGAACGGCCTCGATTTATAGGACAGACGCAGCTGCTGTTAAAAAGACATTGTTAATTACTGGCGTTCTGGTAGTTAATAACCTGTTTAAAAACAGCGAATTTTAACCTTCCGAAAAACTACACCCACGTATCCGTGATTTGAAGACATCGACCTATAAACCAAGGCGACTAATAAGTATCGTTATTGTTGCGCTATTGTTTGGTGCTCAGGCTTTTGCGAGTCCTGCGGGACCTGAGAGTAAGGGGTAGATAGTGTGTTCATTCCTTATTGGTAGACTTCTTGAAGGCAAAGGGTATCTCCGATGCGCGTATGGTGTATCAATATTACGGGGAAGCGGTTCCTGTTGCTCCCAATGCCAATCCAGATGGATCAGATAACCCGGAAGGTCGACAGCTCAACAGACGCTGCGAGTTTAACATCAAGACCGAGGGAACGGCTGAGATCATCATGAAGTTCTAAGCCAAGCTAGGAGCCTTTCAAGCCTTACTTCACATTCACCTTCAGCAGTGATCGCTCCTCTAAGAAACACTCAAGAGTATCACCAATGGCCACAGGTCCCACACCCGCTGGAGTACCTGTGAAGAGCAGATC
Source organism: uncultured Flavobacteriales bacterium (assembly GCA_913057205.1). GTDB lineage: Bacteria > Bacteroidota > Bacteroidia > Flavobacteriales_G > Salibacteraceae > SHAN690. The sequence goes on along the minus strand of CAJXNO010000008.1, from coordinate 12,897 downwards.
GCCGATCTTCAGCGTAATGAATTGCGATACGTAGCTGATCAATTGGTCAACGGTGAAGATCATGTCCTTGGTTGAACCTGATTGTACTACTTCACCGTTCTTGGTCATAGAAAGCTTCAGGTCCTGAATGTCTTTGCCTTTAGGAAGGGTGATGAAGTTCCCAACAGGAGCGCTCCCATCAAATGCTTTTGCGCGTTCCCAAGGAAGGCCTTTCTCCTTGCACTCCTTTTGAATATCTCGTGCAGTGAAGTCAATCCCTGCACTCACTTCGTCATAATAACGATGAGCGAATTGCTCTTCAATCGATTTTCCCACGCGATTGATGCGTACAACGAGCTCTAGTTCGTGATGAACGTCGTTCGAGTAATCGGGTAGGAAGAATGGGTTTCGCTTCGGTAGAAGCGCTGTATCGGGTTTCATGAAGACGACGGGTTCTTTCGGTACCTCACTCTTCATCTCCTTCGCGTGATCAGCGTAGTTCCTTCCAATGCAAATGATCTTCATGTTTAAGACGTTAGCGGTTTGACTTTACGCGCTCCATGATGTCTTTGAATACCTTCTTTGTAGACCTCGGGAAGTCACCATTCATCAACCAGCCGTAGTAGCCGGGCTCTTTTTGAAAGACTTCTTCTACGGGTGTGCCTTTAAACTTGCCAAAATTGATGCATTCCCTACCTGACTCATCATACACGATCCTACCCATGATGTCTGCCGCGTTGTGGAAGCGTGAAAATTGATCGAGAAAGGGTACATCGGGCTGCAGAGCATCGCCATAGCGTTCGAGTTGTGCCTCCAATACCTCGTGTGTTGCTTCAATATCCGCTATAGCGCTGTGTGCATACGTAAGCTCTTTTTCACAGTAGAATCGATAGGCTGCCACCAAGGTCCGCTGTTCCATCTTGTGGAAGATGTTCTGCACATCTACCATACGCCGATCTTGAAAGTCGAACTCAATGTCTGCGCGGTAAAACTCCTCCACCAGCATAGGGATGTCGAACTTATTGCTGTTGTATCCCGCGAGATCGCAATCAAACAAGAATTTGAATAGGCTAGGGGCGAGGTCTTTGAAGGTGGGCTCGTTGGCCACGTCTTCATTCGAAATACCGTGAATGGCCGTTGACTCGGCGCTGATCTGAATTTCAGGGTTTACCCGGTGTACTTTACTGGTTTTGCTGCCGTCTGGATTGAGCTTGATGATCGCGATCTCTACGATACGATCTGTTCCCACAGAAACACCCGTGGTCTCAAGGTCGATAAAGGCTAAGGGTCGGTCTAAAGCGAGCTTTGTCATGCGGTAAAAGTAACCGCCTCAGTTCAAACCTTAGAATTTCAATACAACATTCTGAGCGGTACCCTTCTGGTCGATCTTGAATTCACAGCGACGGTTCAATTGACGTCCATCCGAAATATCTGTACCATCCTCATTCTGGTTCGGTGCAATCGGCATGCTCTCACCGAAGAATTGGTAGGTCATGCGTCCTTCACTCACCCCTTTATCTGTGAGGTATTCTTACGCTGTGCGTGCGCGCTTTTCAGAAAGGATCATGTTGTTCCGGCGTACCGATCCAGTCCGCGTGACCATCGATTCGAAGATTGACACTCTGTTTACGACTCATGTAATCGGAAATCTTGTTCAGTTCTACCTTGCTCTCTTCCCGCAAGAAAGAACGATCGAAATCGAAGAGGATGTTGCGGAAGACGATTTTCTCTTCCTCTACAGGAGCTTCTGCTATTTCCTCTACCACAGGATCTGGCTCTGGCACTACTTCCTCAACAATGGGTTCTGGTTCTGGCTCAGGTACCACTTCTTCTACGGGTTCTGGTTCCGGGATTACAGCTTCCACTACCTCCTCTACTACAGATTCGGGTTCAGGCTCTGGAAGCACTTCTTCAACAATGGGTTCAGGCTTTTCAACCAAGGCTACTTCTTCCACCACACTATCAACAACAGCTGTTTCAGCAGGCGGTGTCCAGTCAAACTTCATAGCGGATTGATCTTCTGGCTCCATGCTGAACTCTACCATTTCTGATTCATCGATCTCTACGATCGTTGCTAGGAAGGCTTCCTTAGGTGCATCTTTCAGCTTCTTGTTAATCGCATCGATCTGCTGTTTTGGATAGGCAGATGACTCATCAATCACATTAGCGATCACTTAGTTGGTAAGGGCCTCTGGAAGGTTTTCACTGTAGAAGTATTGATCGGCGCTAACCACATTTTTGTTGTAGAGGCGTTTTTCCTCATCCCGTGCTTGAATGGTGGCAACGTCAGAACCACACACAATTTCTGAAGCCAAGCGAACACCGCTCGGATCGAGGATATCGATGCTCTTCACGAAGTTGGTTAACTCAATAGGGTTGTAGGTCTCTGCGATCTGCATGCGCAAGGAGTCGATTTCTTCCACAGAGGGTTCCGCGATGGTGGCATCGGTAAAGTCTTCTTCAATCTTCGCATATATGTTGAAGAATGCGTTGTTAATGAATGCTCGCTGTGCCATGATGCGGCCGGCACTGTCTTCTACGTTATCGATTTTGATCTCTTGGAAGAGGTCGTAATATTCACACTGCTGTGGTACCTCAAATTCACCGGAGTGGGGGAGGTAGCCCTCAGCTTCTATGCGGAAGCGATAGGATGTCTCTGTTTTCTTACGCATCTCATACTTACCATCAGTGGCACTAGCGCTGTACCGGTTGATGAGTTTGCCTGTAGCGCCATCAAATATGGTGATGCTTGCTGCCATAGGTGCGTCTTTGTCTTCGCTAAAAACTACGCCGCGAATGATCGTTGCCGAAACGGCCTTACAGTCGAGGATGATCCGGTGGATGTCTTTTTCACCATAGCCACCGTCTCGGTCTGATGCATAATACCCAACCGCTCCTTCATCTGTGGTGACGAAGTATCGGTCATGTCCAGGCATATTGATGGGTGGACCTAAGTTCTCTGGCTTCGACCAATTTCCTTTTTCATCGAGCATCGACTTAAAAATGTCATAATCGCCCATGGAATTGTGTCCATTCGATGCAAAATAGAGGGTGTTACCATCGGGGGTCGAGAATGGGGCGTCCTCATCAAAACGGGTGTTGATCACATTACCGAGCGACTTTAGCGGCTTCCATGTGTTGTTTTCATCCTTCGTGGTCATGTAGATGTCTCGTCCACCAAAACCAGAGGGCAGCTCGCTTACCACGAACATGGTTTTTTGGTCATCGGTAATGAATACCGAAGGCTCAAAGCCACGTTGTGAATTGATGCGTCCTTCATCCCGCACAGGAACGGTCCAAACACCATCTTCCAGCTTACTGATCCACACATCTTCCTCACGCTAAATGTAGAGCTGTGTTTCATCCGCAGCAAAAGTGATCACCGCATCGTGATCATCGGTGTTCACCTCTGCGTTCATGTACTTACTCGTGCTGTCGTAGTTCGTTGCCTTGGTCCAGGTACCATCGATGTTCAAGGAGAAGTAAATGTCTTCATAGTACTTTTCATCTGAGTCGATATCTCCGCCGGAAGTGTTCTCCTTTCTGGAAGTGAATAAAATGACGGTTTCATCATTGGATACCACGGGCGCATAGTCTGCATACACGCTATTGATCTGCGATCCCATGTTATCGATCCGGATGTATTTCTTGTTGTTCTCAAAGTGCACCTTGCCATTTTCGCACATTTCAATGTAGCGTGGTACGTTCTCCTCCAATTCATTCGGAGGTAGATCGTAAAGCTCTCGCATCAAGCGCATGTAAGTTTGGAAGTAGTCTATGGCGATCTCAAAGTTTCCGGCGAATTGTTCTGCTTTTCCAGCAAAAAGAAACATATCTGGTAAGGTGTCTGCCTTTGTGTTTTGAGGCGCTTTACTCAAGTAAGGAGCGGCTTTGCCTCGGTTCACTTTTTCCTCGAAAATCGCGAGACCCATCTCGTAGTTTTAGTCTACATTCTCAGGATCTAAGCGTAAAAGGTCGGTGTAGATGTTCTGAGCTTCCTTGAAGTTGCCCGCGTTCAATGCTTTTACGGCCTTCACACGCATTTTGCGTTCTACTTTGCTCTGACTGAAGGCGTTTATCGCCATCAGCAAGGTGAAGAAAACAAGTAAAAGGAAGACCTTGCCAGGAGCACTGGATTGTGTGATTCGTTCTGAATGCCGCATAAACAAAGGGGTTTAGGTGCGTATTCACAAATTTACCGCCTTTCAACGCCAGCGAGTTTTGACTATTTTCTTGTTATAAACAGAAATTTGTTGATTCAGATGGATGGTAACATACAGAAATTCAGTAAATAAAGCGCAATTACCTCTATTTTCACTCGTGAAGGCTGGACCGTTGTCACTGCTTTGGAATTCAAATGTTAACATCTTGTTGGTATCTATTCCAAGCGATTCTAGACTGCTAATCAGTTGTTTTTGAGCGGCTTTTCCTCGTAGTTCAACGAGTTCTTCGTTGCTCTGATAGCGTTGCTTCGGAACCTTGCTTGCGCTCGCTTCTATTCGAATCGTGACGCGTTCACCCTGCGTATTTATCTCAGCGGCAATCCGTTCGATCATGTGCTTGTAGGTAGACAAGGATGTGTTGATCTCCATGAGGTTGTAGTCATGATTGAAGGTAAAGGAGCGTTGTTCTTCGCTGGTTATGCGCTCATTTAGCTTCTCTTTTTTGTCGGACTTTAAAGCTGTTTTTTCTTCTGACTTTCCAGCAGATTCTGGTAGGTTTTCTTCGGTTACAAATCGATCCTCGTATGCTACCAGTTCAAGGGGGTTTTATCATCATCGTTGAGTGAAATGCTGAGTTCTGTAGCTGACATGCCGGGAACATCAGCTTTAAGAATGACAGACTGATTCGGAGCAAGCTCTTTGAATTCGAAGAAGCCGTCTGTGCTCACGTAAAGGGTATGCAATACCTGATCGTTTTCATCCACGTAGAAGATTTTTGATCCAACGGGTACGATGCCTTGTTTACCTGTGGTTACTCGGCCGCTCTTGAATGGATTGAGTATAGTCTCATCCAAAATGATCGCTTCCATGCTACCGTTCTTATCTGGTGAAAGAATGATTTCTCGCTGCAATTCTTTGTATTGCTCTCCTTCCGCTATGTTGATTTCTTCTGTGATCAGGGTGTCATCACCTAGGGTGTAGTCGATGGTGTAAGTAGCGCCGGATGGAATGATGAATACGAAGGATCCATTTCTTGCTACAGGTGTCGCTTCCCCGGCTTGGTTTTTTTCGTCTTATTGCGTCAGATAAATACGAAAAGCAGAGGGTAAGGAGTCGCTTTCGGTCAATACCCAACCCTTCAATACGGCAAAGCCACTCATGTCTAACTCCGGTGCAGGAGCTTCTTCAGGGTACTCTACCACATAGATGTCTGTGCTGCCTAGGCTTCCACTTCCTTTAGAGGAGTAATAGGCGCGTCTACCGCTGGGTGTTGTGATGTAGCTGTGATCATCATCCGTAGAGTTGATTGGGTAGCCGAGGTTTAAGGGGAAACTCCATTCACTTCCGTTCCAACGGGTGCTGAAAATGTCATATCCACCCATAGATCGGTGTCCATTAGAAGAAAAATACATGGTTTTCCGTTGGGATGGATGTAGGGGGCGTCTTCATCAAAAGGAGTGTTGATCGGCGCACCCATGTTGATGGCCTTTCCCCACTCACCTGTAGGTAGCGAAGAACTCGTTGTCCTTGCTGTTGATATCACTCCCCAACGGTTGCGGCATCGACCAACCGGTACCGATCTCAAATACACTATCATAGATGTTGCCATTGCCAATGCATGATTTGTAGGTGTACAGTCGCTGACCATAATGACTCATCGATACTACCGATGAATGGGCGTTTGGAATATTGATGTTTAGTAGTTCCGGGTTCATCCAACCGCCCTGTAGGTTTTTGAAACTCACGTACATGTCTTCGTAGTACAGTCCTATTTGAACTTCTACATCATTCTCATTTGAACCGTCTGTCCTTAACCTGCGCGATATGTAGTACAATGCATTTTCATAAAAGCCACAATCGGAGAATACTACGCGTATTCAGAGTTAATTGGGGTACCAATATTGGTAATGGTAACATCAACCGGAGATGCCATGAGTTCTCGAGCAACCTGACACATTTCCAAGCCTTTTTCGGCTTCAGGCCGAAGGATGTGGTTCCTGCCAGCTTCATCCAAGAAGCGTTGGTAGTTGAGTTCAGCATCATCAAGCTTACCGGAAATGTGGAATGCCTTTGCCAAGTAATGGTAGACTTCTATTGGCGCAGATGCTTCGGAACTGCTGAAATGGTCGTAGATCTTGGCAACGTCTTTGCTTGCCTAGATGAGGTAGGGAAGGGCTTGCTCTCGATCGATACCCATGCTCAAATAGCACCTACCGAGTTTGTAGTTCAGGTTGGCATTGTCTTGGTTTTCGCTGAGGAGTGCTTCCCAAAAGGGTATTGCTAAGCCGTAGATTCCATCATCGGTAAGGATGTTCGCTTCAGTAAACGTCTCACGGAACGATTGGGCTTGGATACTCAAAGCGAGTGTCAATAGCAGTGCAGTAGAGATGGTGCGCATAGGGGTAGGTTGAGATTCCTATAAAAGCTAGAACCTCAATTCCCTTGCTAAATCCGCCTTCCGGGCTTTAGTGAACAGCTCGTTCTTTAAATCTCTCGGTTAACGTCCCAGTTCTCCAAGTAATCGGCTACGCGACGAACGAACATACCGCCAAGTGCACCATCCACCACGCGGTGGTCGTATGAATGCGACAGGTACATGAAGTGACGGATACCGATCGTATCGCCATCTGGTGTTTCAATCACAGCTGGCTTCTTGCGGATAGCACCCACGGCCATGATCGCTACTTGCGGCTGATTGATGATTGGAGTTCCAAAGACGTTGCCGAAGGTTCCAACATTAGATACGGTGTACGTGCCGCCTTGGATCTCGTCTGGGAGGAGCTTATTGATGCGCGCTCTGTTCGCAAGATCGTTTACGGTCTTGGTCAAGCCATAAAGGTTGAGGCGATCCGCGTTCTTGATCACGGGAACGATGAGGTTGCCTGAAGGTAGGGCGGCTGCCATACCCACATTGATGTTCTTCTTTCGGATGATCTTATCGCCATCTACCGAAATATTGATCATCGGGTAATCCTTGATGGTCTTAACAATCGCTTCGATGAACATCGGCGTGAAGGTAAGTTTCTCACCCTCTTTATCCTGGAATGCTTTTTTGTTCTTGTTTCTCCAGTTGACCAAATTGGTTACGTCAGCCTCAATAAAACTAGTTACGTGTGGACTTGTCTTCTTTGAATTGACCATGTGCTCTGAGATCAACTTGCGCATGCGGTCCATCTCGATCACCTCAACGTCTCCTGACATAGAAGGTGCTGGCTTCACTTGCTCTTTTGGAGTTGCTGCTGGCGCTGGAGCTGCTTGTGGGGCAGGGGCTGCTGGAGTTTGAGCTGTTGCTGGAGCGGGTACGCTGCCATTCTTACGCTGCTCCAAGTAAGCGAGCATATCCTTTTTTGTAACACGACCTTCGCTTCCTGTTCCTGGAATTTGGTCCAGTTCGTCCTGAGCGATGCCTTCCGTCTTTGCGATGGACTTCACCAGTGGACTGTAGAACCGGTCACCGCTCGAAGTGATTGGAGCTGTAGCCGGAGCGGCAGTTTGCTGTGCCGTGGCTACAGCAGCTTCTGCTTGCGCGGCCTGAGGTGCTACTTCTGCAGGTGCACTTGCCGCTGCAGGTGCGCTATCACTAGGGGCTTCTGGAGCGTCTCCTTCAGCACCGATGATGGCTATGGCTTGTCCTACTTGTGCAACTTCACCTTCGGGAACCAAGATCTTCAAGATCTTGCCTTCAGCAGGCGCAGGAACTTCACTGTCTACTTTGTCGGTGGCAATCTCTACGATGGCCTCTTCTGCCTCAACGGTGTCTCCTTCACTTTTTAACCAAGAGGTGATCGTTGCCTCGGCAACGCTTTCTCCCATCTTGGGAAGTATCACTTCAATCTGCGCCATGATGTCAATTCTTTGGGGTGCGAAAGTAAAAAAACACGACGTGGTTTAAAAGGTTGGCACTAAGATTAAGACCGATCCAAAACTGCCACCATGAAGCCGCTTGTGGATTCGACGAATCAGAGGTGTTTAGCAAGGATTTGTTCTAAATCGTACGCTTTTTGCGATCGATAGATGTCTTCATGGAAGTGGTCAAGTCGCGCAAGAAGTTCGTTCAAGACTTGCAGTTCTTCTTCGCTGAGTTTACCGCAGATCAAACGGCCAATTGGTCGCATGCACTGGATCGCTTGGAAAAACGCCATTTTCCCTGCCTCTGTAGCGGAGATCATCTTAACGCGCCTGTCATCTTTATTCACGCGTTCTTGCAACAGCCCTTTGCGAACCAAACGCCGAATCACCTCCATACCACTTGGAACTTCGTGCACGTTGTAAGCGATCAATGCGGTTTTGCTGATGGATTCATGTTCCATGACAGAGGCAAGAAATCCCAAATCATCCGCGTTCAGAAGCGCTGTTTCCTTGAACCCCTCTTTTACATAATACTTGGCATACTTGCCCAGTCGATTCAGATGAAAAGCTAAGGATGCTCCATGGTCTTGATAGGCCTGCATCAACGATGTAGCGCTGGAGGAATCATCTTGAATGGCTTCAGTTTTCTTGGTTACACCTTCTGGCTGCACCTTCTGCTCTGAAAGATAGGCAAGGAAGTCATGGAAGGAGCCATCGCTTTGCTGATCCATAAACCCGTCAATGTGGGGCAGGATTTTCGATATGAGCTCAAGGCGCTTGTCCATGATTAATTATTAAATTAAAATAAGTTTCCACAAATATATTAGAAAATAATAATTGTTTAATAAATTCGCCGTCAAATTAAACAAGATATGCGCAAAGCAGCTGGGATTTTGGTGGGTTTATTGGTGAGTATGACGGTGATCGGGCAGAATGCCATCATTAAAGGAAAGGTGTTCAATCCGATCAGCAACGAGCCGATTCCATTTGCCAATGTCGTGATCCAAGGCACCACAATCGGAACGAGTACGGACATCAATGGTAAATACGAGATTACCGGTCTGGACCCTAAGCTCTATAACTTGGAGGCCACTTCCTTGGGGTTTGAGAAGGCCGTTGTCTTTGAGGTTCAAACTTTCAACAACAAACCGGTCTTTATCGATATTGAGATGATGGAAAGCGCGCAGTTGCTTGAGGCCGTTGAGATTACCGCATCACCCTTCATGAAAAAGGAGGAAGCACCAGTGAGTATGCGTACCATAGGTGTAAATGAGATCGAGCGTAATCCCGGAGGAAACCGAGACATCTCCCGTGCCATTCAATCGCTACCGGGTGTGGCATCAACTCCTGCGTTTCGGAACGATATCATTATACGTGGTGGAGGTCCGAATGAGAACCGCTTCTTTTTAGATGGCGTAGAGGTTCCGAACATCAATCACTTTGCTACACAGGGTGCTTCTGGTGGGCCCGTAGGTTTGATCAACGTAAACTTCATCAAAGAAGTGGAGTTCTATTCATCAGCTTTTCCTGCCAACCGTGGAAATGCGCTGAGCTCTGTCTTTGAGTTTACGCAGAAAGATGGCAACCCAGAAGGAGTGAAGGCCAACTTTACCGTTGGTAGTAGTGACTATGGTTTGACGCTTGATGGTCCGATCGGGGAGAACACCACCTACGTTTTCTCTATTCGCAGATCCTACCTCCAATTCCTCTTCAGAGCATTGGCGCTGCCGTTTTTGCCGATCTACAACGACTCACAATTCAAGGTAAAGACTAAACTCAATGAAAAGAACGAGATCAGCATTATTGGACTGGGTGCGTTCGACAATTTTGAGTTGAATGAAAGTGCCAATGAGAACGTAGACGATGAAGAGACCTTAGAGCGTAACCGTTACATCCTCGGAAACATTCCGGCCAATGACCAGTGGAACTACACTCTCGGAGTAAGTTATAAGCACTTTGCAGACAAGAGCTTCCAGCAAGTGGTGGTGAGTCGAAATCACCTGAATAACATTGCCGTCAAATACCAAGACAACGATGAATCGGATCCTGATAAGTTGATCCTGGATTATTCGAGTCAAGAGATTGAGAACAAGGTAAGACTGGAGCATACCTGGAGGGATAAAGGATGGAAGTGGAACGTAGGAGTGGGCTATCAGAACGCTACGTTCACGAATGAGACCTTCAATAAGGTTGTCACCGCAACGGGACAAACCTTAGAGATCGATTTTGACTCGAGGCTTAACATGAACCGATATGCGGCGTTCACCCAGTTGAGCAAAAGTGTTTGGAAGAATCGCCTCACCTTGTCTGGCGGTATCCGCACCGATTTCAGCGATTACAACGATGAGATGCTCAATCCATTGAGTCAGCTCTCACCCCGACTTGCTGCATCATTGAGTTTGACCGAGAAATGGAGCTTTAATACGAGCATTGGTCGCTTCTTTCAGCTCCCTCCTTATACGGTTCTTGGATACCGTGATGGACAGACGGATGCATTGGTTAACAGGCAAGCTGGAATCGATTACATCAGTGCAGACCACTATGTGGCGGGCCTAGAGTACTTACCGACCACGAACACGAAGATCACAGTAGAAGGATTTTACAAGATTTATGATGATTATCCATTCCTTCTTCGAGACAGCGTTTCCTTGGCCAATCTTGGTGGGGATTTTGGCGTAGTAGGAAATGAACCTGCTATTCCTTCCTCAGAGGGAAGATCATACGGTGTAGAGTTGCTTGCTCAGCAAAAGCTCTATAAGGGCTTCTATGGAATTCTCGCCTATACCTACGTGGTGAGTGAGTTCACCGATAAGAATGGTGACTTTAGACCTTCTGCTTGGGACAATGGAAACATCATTACCCTCACCGCAGGGAAAAAGTTTAAGGGAAACTGGGAGATCGGTGCACGCTTCCGCTACTTGGGCGGGGCTCCTTATACACCTTTTGATGAAGATCTTTCGAGTCTAAGGCAGAACTGGGACCTTCGGGGAATCGGTATCCTAGACTTGGACCAATTGAATTCACGTCGTGTAGCTGCAGTCCACCAGTTGGATTTGCGCATCGATAAGCGCTGGTTCTTTGATAAATGGAGTTTGAATGCCTACTTTGATATTCAGAACGCCTACAACTATCAGGCACCGTTGGCGCCATTCATTACCGTGAATAGGGATGAGGCCGGCAATCCGCTCGTAGACCCCAACGATCCGACGCGCTATTCCATGCGTAACATCGCTAATTTCAGCGGAACGGTTCTTCCATCTGTCGGTATTGTGATTGAACTGTAAGCAAGCAATTTGGCCGCCACGCCCGGCCACCACGCGAAAAAGGCTGCTCAATCGAGCAGCCTTTTTCTTTGATTGTATGTTCTGATGACTGGACGCTAGAACTTGATGCCGACGACCAAGATGTCATCGACCTGTTCTTCTTCATCGCCCATCCACTCTTCAATACGGGTATTGAGGATCTCGCGCTGCTTTTCCATAGGGAGTTCGTTGATCTTGATCAGGAGGCGCTTGAATTGACTGTACTTGAATTTCTTTCCATTTGGACCACCAAATTGGTCGGCATATCCATCCGAGAACATATACACGCTGTCGCCCGGCTGAACTTCAACCACGTGGTTGGTATATGGTTGATTCATGTTGTCCCCATAGATACCGATCGGCTGGCGGTCTGCCTTGTAACCGATGATTTCTCCATCGCGGATCAACCAAAGCGGATTATTCGCACCCGCAAATTCGATCTTGTTACCTTTCTTAGGAATAGAGCAAAGTCCCATATCCATACCGTCCTTTGTTTCGTCGGCTGATGGATGCTTGTTCAATGCCTTCACCACGCCATGCTTCAGTGCATAGAGGATCTCATTGGGTTGGGTGATGCCTTTTTCGTTAACGATTTCATTCAGCAACGAGGAACCGATCATAGACATGAGTGCTCCAGGCACACCGTGACCGGTACAGTCAGCAGCAGCAAAGATCACGCGGTCTGTCTTTTCAGAGAACCAGTAGAAGTCACCACTTACAATGTCTTTTGGACGGAAAAGTACCATCGACTCCTTAAGTGATTCATTGATCTCTTCTTTAGAAGGAAGGATCGCTTCCTGGATGCGTTTTGCATAGAGGATAGAGTCTTTTACCTGTTCATAGAGTTCAGCGATCTGCTCACTCTGCTTTTCGATTTCTTCTTTCTGACGAACGACCTCGGCTGTGCGCTCACGTACTTTTTCCTCCATGTCTTCGGAGTACTCTTTCAAGTTCTTACGCATCACAAGCAGCGACTGCCCTAATTCGTCTTGGTCGCTCAAGGGGGTGTATTCGGTATTGTATCCTCCAGAACCTACAGAGATGGCGAAGTCTTTCGTGCGACGCAAACCTGCAACCACTGTTTCCAAAGCATTAGCCATTTCACCGATCTCATCGCCACGGGTGTTGATCCAGCTTTTCGGGAAGATACCTTTCGAGAGGTCGAGCAAGATCAAACGCAGCTTACGAACTGGAGAAACAATCGTTCTGGTAGTAAGGAAAGCGATGATGATACCAGCCAGGGTCAAGGCGATACCCAAGTTTTTGATCAACAAACGCAGCTTTGCGCGGTTACCTTCCGACTTACAAGCGGTCCTCGTGAATGCAATGCGGTTATCCGCCTTCGAAATGTATGCGTACTCCTATCATGAAAGTGCCGTGAATTTGGCGACGTTGCAACGAGACTACCCAAACGTGCAAATCAAAACGTTCCCCAAACCGGTGATGCAAGCATTGCGTGAGGCAAATGACAAATTACTCTCTGAGTTTGCATCACGCGATCCGTTGACTAAAGAAATCATTGAATCTCAACAGAGTTACCTAAAGATGGTGCGTCATTGGACCCAAATTTCAGATCAGGCTTATCTCAATGCTCTTGAGTAATT
>CAJXNO010000007.1 GCA_913057205.1 uncultured Flavobacteriales bacterium | reverse complement strand
CGTTGATCTGCGTACAGATCTTCAACACCTTCACCGAGTTCAGGGAGGTCTTCTTTCGTCGACCTTCTTTCTTCTTGGAAACCTTGTGATGTGTTTCCAGGTATTCATCGTAGTGCTGGAGGTATGCCTCTACCTGATCTTGTGCCAAGCGCTGTTTCAGAAACTGCTCAACAATAATCCGGCTCTTGTTATTCAGGTCATCGATGTCAGCGATAATCGCAAACAGCTGCATCAACGCCTTTAAAAGCTTTTCACTCATCTATGGATAAATTCAGGTTCAGGACTGGAGAGCCAAAAATAACCAGGGCTCAGGAATGACAAAGGCTGGCGCGAAAAAAGAACGGCGAATCTGTCAACACCGTTTTCAACGTTGATTTGATCGGATTCGGATAGATTTTACCTGTTGTAAATCAGTTTGTTTCATGAGTAGGAACATCCCGTTTTCCCGGTTGGTTATCCCCAGAATTGAGGAATTTTATTAGAATAATTCAAGAGGTATGAAATCAAGCTTCACATATCGGTATCTTCTTCTTCTGATCGTTACGTCCTTAACCACGGTTGCTCTGTTTGGACAGCATAATAATCACTTCAAGGCCGACCCGACCACAGATACCTATGTTGATTTCGGTAGAGCCTTATATATCAGCGCTATGGATACGATTTGGGATAGTGATGCGTTAAGCATCACCCTCTGGATGCGGTGGGTAGATAGCGATCATCCAGATGTAGGTAATTGGGCCAATGTGTTCACCATGTCAGATTCCAACGGGTCTGGCGATAACGGGGTTTTTTGGATCCAACATAACAGCAATAACTCCAAGGTGGAGTTTGCCATTCATTCAACTGGACGGAATTTCATCCAATCCAGCTAAGACGTAACCGATAGTGTGTGGTATCACATCGCTGCCATCTACAATGGTTCTTGGTCGAACAACAACATGCGGCTTTACATCAACGGCGGACAAGAAGCCTCCAGAAACAAGTCTGGCGATGTTCGGAATCCGACTAACAAGACAAAAATGACCATGGGAAGGTGGCCCAATCCAAGCAATATCTATCGTGAGTTTAAAGGCGATAACGATGAAGTCTCCATCTGGAACCGCTCTTTGACCGATGAAGAGATTGATTCGATCATGGTGAATCCAGAATCCGTTACCGGAAACAACTACGATGCGAGTGGCTTGATCGGCTACTGGGACTTTGATGACTCCACCGCCAACGACAAGACCAGCAATCACATCGATGGCATCATCTTCGGTGGCAATGCGATCGGAACCCTGCCTGTGAGCCTGATCGACTTCAATGGTTTCCCTGCGGGTAGCGGCGTGATGCTCCAGTGGCGAACGGCCAGTGAGATCAATAATTCCCATTTCGAGGTGCAACGCTCTACCAATGGAGTGGCGTAGCAAAGCTTCCAAGAGATCACAGGTGCAGGAAACAGCAACCGCACCGTTTCCTACACCGTGGAAGATACGAATCCCAGCAATGGCACAAACCTTTATCGCCTGAAGCAGGTGGATTACGATGGACAGTTCAAGTACTCCAACAGCATTCGGGTAAAGATGGAGCCTAGTTTCGACAACCTTGGATTGGATATCACCATGTTTAACAACCACGATGGACTGAACCTCATGGTGATGGCCGAAGAGCCCGCCGTGTTTGAGGTGAGTGTCGTCAGTATCCAAGGACAAGAGCTTAGAAAGAACGCGGATGACATTCGACCAGGTGAAGTCAAGACCTGTAAGTCGATCGATCGCGATTTACCGAATGGTGTGTACATCTTGCTCGTTCGCAGTCAAGACTTGCTCAGGTAAACCAAGTTTCAAAAGTGATCAGAGGTATTTGCTGGCTTCTTTGGAGCTGAGGGGTTGGAGCGGAAGCCGTTCCACAAGTTGGCGGACCAGTTCTTTGTGATGCTTTGAAGCTTGTCGCAATGCCCATCCAATGGCCTTTTTGATGAAGAATTCAGTGTTGCTTGTATGCGGTATGATCAGCGCTTCCAAGCGCTGTAGGTCGGTTGCGTCTTTGTACTTCAGTTGGTAGAGCAGGGTAGAGCGTACCAGCCACATGTTTTCATCCGCGTTCCATGCTTGGATAACCGCATATTGTTCAGGAAAAAGCTTCATATATCCACCCAAGAGGTTTGAAGCGATCAGGTCAACCGTATCCCACCAACTGTGCTCGATGATCATGGTCTTTATGAGCTCTATATCTGCTGCCCGTGTGTAACACTTCCAGCGAACGGCAAGCTCCTGCGCACAATAATGGAGTTCACGTGCTTCAGCTTGTCGCCATAAGTTCACTATTACCTCACGCTTCTGGTCATCCGTTAATACCGGAGCAGAAGATGCATAGGTGCGCAGAACTTGTTTGCGCAGTTCTCCTGGAATGCCATAAAAGCGGAACTTCTCTTGCATGTAGGCAGCCATAGCTCTTGAGCGCTCTTCGTTCTTATGATCGGAGAGGACTTCATTTAAACCTTCAATCCAGCGATGTACGTTTTCTTCCATGGTCTACCAATTTCGGTGCTATTCCATGGCAAGAATATGCTTCAATCCTTATTTTCGCAGCATGCAGAAAAGAAAATTGATCATACTGTCATTGATCATCGTGGCGGCGGCTGTTACACGATTGGTTCCACATCCTATGAACTTTGCTCCATTGGGAGCGATGGCCTTGTTTGGTGGTGCTTATTTCGGAAGAAAAGGGCTTGGTCTGCTGATCACCATGCTTGCCTGGTTACTCAGTGATCTCATCCTGAATAATTTCGTTTATAATGCTTCAGGTGGATTCGTGTGGTTCACGCAAGGTGCCATCTTTATCTATGGTAGCATTGCACTCATCTACGCATTAGGAACACGCATTTTGAAGCAGCCGAGCTGGTTCAAAGTAGTAGCGGGAAGCTTGTCTGCCTCCGTCCTCTTCTTTGTGATGACCAACTTCGGGGTATGGTTCTCCGGTACGATGTACCCCCTCACCCTTGAAGGTCTGCTTGCATGCTACACCGCAGCTATCCCATTCTTCCAGAATACCTTAGCTGGGGATTTGGTTTACGCTGGAGCACTGTTCCTTACCTATGAGCGCATCTTTCGTTCTCAGTTGTTGATGGATCGATTGAAAGGATGATGGATATCTAAGAATCTTTGAAAGCTCACCAATCGGTGGGCTTTTTTTATATTCAGAATCCCGGTGAAACCTTACCTTGGATGCTATGTGTGGGAGATACGTAACCATTACCAAGGTCAAAGAGATTGAGAAGCGCTTTGACGTTACCGCTGATGATCCGTCTGCCTTTCAGGCAAGTGCCAATGTGTCTCCTGGTCAAAAGGCTGCGGTGGTGACCAATGCAGCGCCGGATCAATTACAGTTCTTTCAATTCGGTTTTACGCCTTCATGGGCCAAGAAGCAGATGTACGTGATCAACGCCCGAAGTGAAGGCGACCAGAATCCAAATAACGACCGCCAGTACACCGGTGGAATGGGAATCATCCAAAAACCCATGTTTCGTTCTTCCATACGCAGTAGGCGCTGCTTGGTGGTAGCCGATGCCTTCATTGAGGGACCTGAAAAAGAGAAGCTGAACAAGCCGCATTGTGTGTATCCTCGATATGGTGATCGACCTTTTGCCTTTGCAGGTATTTGGGATGAGTGGGTGAATCAAGCCACCGGTGAGATCATTAAAAGCTTTGCGATCATCACTACCCAAGCTAATGACGTGCTAGAACGCATCGGACATCATCGTTCACCGGTGATCTTAAACCAAGAAGACGAGCAACTTTGGCTCGATTCAAAAGCTGAGCTTCCCGATATAACCTCGCTGCTCCGTCCCGTTGCAGATGATTTTCTGAATGCTTATCCCATCGGTGTTGAAATCAAGTCGCCGAGAGCACATGCATTGGGCCTGCTGAAACCGATCGGTGAGCGGATCTTTCCTGAGCATACATATGCCTTGCATCAGGACCTGAAACTAGAAGGGATGGGAGCGAGTACAGGCAGGCAACGCAGGTTGTTTGAAGACTAAGCCTGTGCTCTAGGATAGATCAATACAGCTAAGGAATTGTCGCTTGGTGCCAGCTCAGAACATCGTTCCAACTGATGGTAGAAACCATGTTCTTCAATACCATGACCATCGATGCTGCACGAACCTTTCAATACCAGCAGGATGGCTTCATCTTCCTTCGATAGCAGATGCTTTTCGCCTGATTGCAGTAGCTGAATTGTACTGTTGTCTGCACTGATCTTCGCGTTGTCCGTGGAGGAGGTGCATTCCAGATTGGAATCGTTGACCGAGAGATGAACGGCATCATCAATTACACCGATCGAAAGGTGGTCTTCACGGCACGTGAAGCTGTACAAGACCATGTCTTCCATCGATTCCGAAACCCCATCCTTCCGAAAGCGGTGCGGTTGGAAGACCTTCAGCCATTGGGTAGGAAGGGGTGGTCTACCTTGATTGCTTGGAACAGACCGTGCCTGACGTGCGATGTTGGTGCTCCTAGCTCTGGCATCGGCAGGTGCTTAGCGGCTTGCATCAACTGTGGGGAGCATCCGATAGCCAGGCTCAGCAACCCCGTTCTTTTCAAAAAGTCTCGTCGCTCCATCATCCAAAGTTTTCTTTCAAGGTTCCGAGCTTTCCCATCTGGTAATCTTGGATCGCTTGCATGATCTCTTTTTGCGAATTCATCACAAACGGACCGTAACTCACTACCGGTTCGGCTATGGGTTCACCTGCTAAAACAATGGCGTCGCCTTTACCCAACGCTTCAATTGAAATTCCCTCGTCTCCTTGTTCGAACACGACCATGTCCTTGGCATTGATCGTTCGTTCATCGTTGATCTTGAATCCCGTGTTCAACGGGTAAAAGATCAAGTTGTAATGCGCAGGTATCGGAATATTCATGCGTCCGCCTTTAAAGGCTTGGATCCGCAATGTAAGCAAGGGAGAATGCGTTTTGATCGGCCCCTTCTTTTCGTTGAAAGTTCCAGCAACCACACCGATGGTCAGCTTACCGTCTTCGGAATGCACTTTCGGAGTGCCTTCATCTGTTAACGGCTGATACGAGGCGGGCTCCATCTTTTTGCTGGACGGTGCATTTACCCAAAACTGAATAAATTCTACATCGCCTCCTGATTCTGCGATCTCTTTGGCTGGACGCTCACTATGAATGATGCCATAACCGCTGTTCATCCATTGCGTACCGCCGCCATAAATCACGCTTTCATGTCCGGTAGAATCTCGATGATGGATACCGCCCTTGAAAATGAAGGATACCGGGGTGAATCCACGGTGGGGATGAGGTCCAACCCCTACATTCTTCTGCTCTTGTCCGCCAGGCATGGTATCTTCCCAATGATGGATCAAAAGAAAGGGATCCAACATATCCAGCTTGCGATGTGGTAGCGGCTGGTCAATAACATTCCCACCCATGTTCACGCGTACCGATTGAAAAACATGATCGATCTTTCTGTAGTTCATGACACTAAATGTAGGTACATATTTATAGAAAAAAACGCAGGAATGAAAAAATGGTTGTTTCTAATGCCTCAATCCAAGCTATCCAAGGCTCGGAGGATGGCTTCCGCAGCTTGTTTCAATTGATCTTCAGTGATTGAAAGCGGAGGTGCTAAGCGGAATGCATAGCGGGTACTCAAGAAGTAGAAGGAGATGAATCCCCATTCCAACAATAAAGCTACCACACGGTCTACTTCTTCAGGTGTACGCAGGTCAACCGCCAGCATTAACCCCACCTGTCTGACCTCTAAAATGCGCTCGTGCTTGAGCATTGACTTCAGATAGGCGCCTTTGGTGGCCACTTCATTCAACCAAGGTTCTTGGTTGGTCAAGACTTCTAAATTGGCCAAAGCTGCCGCACAGCACACAGGATGTCCACCGAAGGTCGTGATGTGACCAAGGATCGGATCGTGGGTGAGTTGACGCATGTTCTCCGCCGAGCTGATAAAAGCGCCAATCGGCATTCCACCTCCAAATGCTTTTGCGATGGTCAGGATATCAGGAACTACACCGTAATGCTCAAAGGCAAAGAGCTTTCCTGTGCGACCCATGCCTGTTTGAATCTCATCGAAGATCAAGAGCGTTCCGGTTTCATCGCAACGTTTACGCAATGCTTTGAGGTAACTTACATGTGGTATTCGCACACCTGCATCGCCCTGAATCACCTCGGTAATGACCGCGGCTGTTTTATCGGTGATATTGGATAGGTCTTCTTCCACATTGAAGCGTATGAAGCGCGTACCCGGTACCATTGGACGAAAGCGTTGCTTCTTCACCTCGTTGCCGCTCACACTCAACGACCCATGCGTAGCGCCGTGGTAGCTGTTTCGCATGGCTACCAGTTCGTGCCTTCCTGTGACCCGCTTTGCCAGTTTGAGGGCAGCTTCGTTGGCTTCCGTGCCGCTGTTGACAAAATACGATGTGTTCAGGCTTTCCGGGAGCAAGCTAGCGAGCTTGTCTGCCAGCTTGTTTTGAGGGGATTGCGAGAACTCTCCAAAAGGAATGACGTGTTGGTACAGGTCCAATTGATCCTTGATCGCCTTGATCACATAGGGATGCCGGTGACCAATATTACTCACCGCGATGCCAGAGATCAGATCGAGGTAAGCCTTACCATGATGGTCATAGACATAACAGCCTTCGGCGCGCTCTACCTCTAATCCCATAGGGAAGGGGCTCGTCTGTGCTAGATGCTGCGAAAATGGCATGCTGCGAAGGTAGTGAAGGGGAAGGCTTACGGATTAAAGGTTCGCTTCCCATATCTGCCAACTCTCATCGGCTTGTAGGTGGAGCATGGACTCACCATTGATGGTGCGTGCGCCCAAAAGCCGTCCCTTTCGTAAGAAGGCGGTCTCTGCGGGATGGTAGATCAGATCGTACAAGAGGTGCTGTGGGGTGATGGCTTCGTAAGGAATGGGAGGGAATTCAGCTTCTTTCGGACTCATCCCGAGCGGTGTGGTATTGATGATGATCTGGTGGGCTCGGATGTGGTTGGGATGAAGCTGATCATAGTCCAAATCACCTGATCGACGGACTATTTGGTAGGTGATGCCGCGTTGTTCGAGTGCATACTTAACAGCTTTTGCAGCGCCACCGTCACCTAAGATCAGTGCAGACCTGTCTTCTGGAGTTCTCAAGCTATCAAGCGTTCTTCCGAAGCCGATGTGGTCGGTATTGAAGCCTTTCCATTGGTTGTTTACCACAGAAACGGTATTCACGGCACCGATGGCTGAGGCATCCTTATCCACCTCATCAAGAAATGGCATGATCCCTTGTTTATGAGGGATGGTGACGTTGAAGCCACGCCAGTTCCAAGCACGTACCATTGACTTCACATCGGAGAGCGACTCCAAGTCTTTCGCTTCATAGCTGTAGGGAAGTCCAAGTACTGCAAACTTCTGTTTGAAATAGGACGGCGAGAAGCTGTGCGCTACGGGATGTCCGATCAAACCGAACTTCATGCCGCTTTGGTCAAACGATTCGAGAGCAACTCTGCGCCAAGCACGGTGATAAAGCCAAGCACCATGAGGGCGATACAGCCGAAGGTTTGGGGATCGTTTCCGTAAACAGGATTGTTGCTTAGCGATGCAAAGGTTGATGGGAGAACACTTTCGCTGAAGGTGACCACTACCTCACCAGAATCCTTCACCATGGTTCCATTCGGGGCCACTTTTTGCCAGGGCCAAATCTTGTTCAATGACCCAAGTAGAAAGCCTGTGAGTACAGCCAACGTAGCATCGTGGTAGCGTTTGAAGGTCCAGGAAAGCACCCTTGAAAAAACGATCATCCCTACCAACATCCCTGCTCCGAAAGCGAGAAGTATGGCAAGGTCTGCAGGGTCAAAGGTTTTCAAAGCACTTTTCAAGGTTGGGATCACGTAGGTGTACATCCCCATCAACAATAAGATGAAGCTGCCAGAGATACCGGGTAAGAGCAAAGCACTGACGGCTATGGACCCTGAAAAGAAAACGTAATACAATGCCGGATTACCTGCGCCCGGAACAGAGATCGTGATGTAGTAAGCCACAACGGCTCCAATGGTGATGCCCAAGATGCGCATGCCATTCCATTCCTTGATCTGTCGAGCCACAAACAATGCACTCACCAAGATCAATCCGAAGAAATAAGACCAAACGAGCAGGGGATAGGTGTCAAGAAGGTAGGTAATCAAGAAAACGCCTACCACAATTCCCAGCACCATGCCAGAGACCAATGCAACCAGAAAGTTTCCATCCAGTGCTTTCCACAGTCCTTTTACGCCATCGGCCTTCCATCCCTTCCAAAGTTCAGGTCCAATGGCTTTGATCACATTCAAGAGGCGCTCGTAGATACCGGTAATGAAGGCGATGGTACCTCCAGAAACTCCAGGAATCACCTCGGCAACTCCCATCGCCATGCCTTTCAGTGCAGTAAGAATGAAGAATCTGCTCTGCATCAGTACGTTGGTATGCTAGGGTCGATCTCTTGAGACCAAGCGAGGATACCGCCGCGTAGGTTGATCACGTTGCTAAAGCCTCTCGCCATCAAGGCGTTTACAATTGCGCCAGAACGTCCGCCAGACTTGCAATGAATGATCACCTCTTTGGTCTTATCTACTTCGTTGATGCGAGCCAGAATCTCACCCATAGGGATCAACTGAGCTCCCGTGATGCTACAGTATTCATGTTCGCTGACCTCGCGCACGTCGATCAACTGAAAATCTTCGTTGCGATCCATCTTGGCTTTCAATTCTTGAACGCTCAGTTCTTTCATGGTTAAATCGGGGATAATGAGGCTGCAAGTTTATCCTTTTCGCCCTAAACGCTCTACGCGTCACTGTCCTTTTGATTCAAGGCGTTGATCAAAAAACGGATATCCTGCGATTCTACCGCTTTCGGATAGTAAAGTACAAACTCTTCAATCAAAGAAGGTTCTTGGATCAGGACCTCCACCAACAATTCGAAGGCTTCTTCGTCTTTTCCTTGGGTGTAGAGGTAGATGGTTTTGTACAAGTGCAGCAGGTCATGGTCCGGAAAGAGGTGGAGTCCACGCTCGATGATACGTTCAGCCAAGGTATAATTCTTCATGGATAGTGCCAATTGGCAGTAATCCTCCCACAGATCGGGCTCTATGTATCCATGCTCGATGGCCTTTTCAAACGACTCGGCACTTTCATCCAGCAGGTCATACTTCATCTGCAAGCCTGCTAAAAAACAGTGATAGTCCCCATTGGTTTCGTCGATCACCAGGGCCTTTTTTGCATACTCTAAAGCCTCCAGTTCTCGGTTGAGCTCATCCAGTGCGCTGGCGGCACCCACCCATGCTTCAGCCATGTTATCGTCTTTCTTGATCGCTTTCTCAAAGAAGACCAATGCTTGCTTGGGCTTGTCTAGGTGGTCATAACAATCGCCGATGTAGAAGTAGATCAGCGAATCCAGTATATCGAAATCCAACGCCTTTTTGTACAGGTCAATGGCTTCTTCGTATCGCTCTAGGCGTACCAAGACGTTTGCTTTGTTGAAGTAAGAGGCGTGGAACTCTTCGTCGATGACATTCACATAATCAAACGCGGTCAAGGCTTTTTCTAAGTCACCACTGGCTTGATAAGCCGCTCCCAAATTGAACCACACATGTCCGTTGTAAGGAACTTGATCGATCAATTTGTTGAAGTAACTCACCGCATCTCGATACTCGCGTGTGATCTCATAGCAGTAGGCCAGTTCGTATAAAGCATCCTCATTATTGGGGTTTACCTCCAAAGCTTTTTGAAGGTAGGTGATGGCCGTTTCAAACTCCTCAAGGTTCTGGTGTTCAATCGAAAGATTCATATAGATCACGTCCAGGTCAGCCGAGGTGCATTCTAGGGCTTGGTGCAATGCTTTGATGGCGTTCTGATAGCTTCCCATCTGGCTCCAAATGGTTGCCCGGGTTATATGAAAGTCAGGATTGAAGCCTTCAAGCACCTCGATCTTGCTCAACAGGTCCAAGGCTTCTGAGTGTTTATCAGATAAAGAGAGCAATTCAGCTTCTTTGATAGAAAGCTGCCGGTTCTGAGGATGTTGCTCATGCGCGGTCTCCACCACTTTGAACGCAAGTTCCAAGCGATGGTGCACCATGAAATGATCGAGCAAGAACTCAAGGTCGTCCACCTCATAGTATAAGGAGGTACCATCCTCGATCATCTTCTCAAAGCGAGTAACCAAGGCGCTTAGATCGCTATCTCTGAAAAAGTTATCGTTGAATTTTCCATAGTTGAGAGGGGTATAAACAAATGTAGAATTTGATATACCGGATGCTCAGACCGTTCTACTGCATTATCAACAGCCTTTTGAACATAAGTGCAAAAGTGCTGAATATACCTGCAATAGCGTTCGGTTTTTAGCTTTTTCAACAAGGCGTAGAACAAGCTCTTCTAAGGTGGAAAATTATCTTTGTCGTTTTACGAAGCCTATGACACTCATTTCCTCTATTTCTGGTACTCGCGGCACCATCGGTGGTCGCCCTGGCGACAACCTAACACCGATCGATGCGGCGAACTTTGCGGCTGCATTTGCGCTCTTCATCAAAGAACAATCCGGAAAGGAACAACCGCTGGTGGTGATCGGACGGGATGCACGTCCATCTGGCGGCTGGTTGAGCGACGTAGTAAGTGCAACCTTACAGGCGAGCGGAGTACATGTGAAGGACTTAGGCTTGAGTACGACCCCAACGGTTGAAGTAGCAGTACCCGTATTGAACGCTGATGGAGGTATCATTTTGACGGCTTCTCATAACCCAGTGGAATGGAATGCACTCAAGCTGCTGAATGCGAAAGGGGAATTCATATCAGCGGAAGAAGGGGCCAAGCTTTTAGCGCGGATATCTTCGGGCGACTTTGTCTTTCCTGAAGTAGGCATGACCGGGAGTGCTGCAATGGAAGAAGGGTGGATCGATCGACATGTGGAGATGGTACTGGATTACCCATTGGTAAACCGTGAAGCCATCGCCAATGCGAACCTGAAAATCGCTTTTGATGCGGTAAATTCTACCGGTGGGTTAGCCATTCCGAAGATGCTTACAGCTCTCGGTGTAAAAGACATTGTTGCGTTGAACGACGACGTATCTGGAAATTTCGCACACAATCCTGAGCCGTTGAAAGAACACTTGACCGAGATCTGTTCTAAGGTGAAGGAAGCCTCTTGCCATTTGGGCATCGTGGTTGATCCGGACGTCGATCGCTTGGCGCTCATCTCTGAAGATGGTGAGATGTTCGGGGAGGAGTACACCCTTGTAGCCATTGCAGATTACTACATGAAGCATCGTCCAGGCAGTACCGTCTCTAACTTGTCGTCCTCTCGTGCCTTGCGCGATGTGACCGAGCAAGCAGGGCAAGCGTACCATGCCAGCGCAGTAGGTGAAGTGAACGTGGTGACCAAAATGAAAGCGGTGAACGCCGTTATTGGAGGAGAAGGAAATGGGGGTATCATCGTGCCAGATTTTCATTACGGACGGGATGCGCTCATCGGGATCGCGTTGTTCCTTTCTCATTACGTAGAAAGCGGTATGAAGATGAGTGAGATGAAGGACTCCTACCCGCAATATGCTATGGCTAAGAACAAAGTGCAGTTGCAGAAGGGAATGAATCCAGATGATCTCATCCAACAGATGATCGAGCGCTATAAAAACGAGCAGGTGAATACGATCGATGGCTTGAAAATCGATTTTGCTGAGGAATGGGTACACCTGCGCAAGAGCAATACAGAGCCGATTATTCGAATCTACACGGAGAGCAAAACAAAGGAGAGCGCTGAGGCTTTGGCCGAACGGATTGAGGCAGAATTGAATGCACTGATCTAACCTAGAATACTACAAGATGAATATTTACTTAGATAACGCAGCCACTACCGCCCTTGACCCTGAAGTGATCGAAGAAATGCTTCGTTACATGAAAGAAGACTTTGGCAACCCGAGTTCTACGCATGCTTTTGGACGCAAGACCAGAGCAGCGATTGACCTTGGTCGGCGACGTGTAGCCAATCACATCAACGCCGAGCCGGGTGAAGTGATCTTTACCAGTGGAGGAACCGAGGCCGATAACATGGCTATACTTTGTTCCGTGAACGACTTGGGCGTCAAGCACATTATTACCTCGGCCATTGAGCACCATGCGGTTTTGTATCCGATAGAAGAGCTCGCCAAAGCCGGACGGGTGAAAATGTCGCTGGTCAACATCGATGCGCGTGGTCGGGTAGACATGAAGCACTTGGAAGAGCTGCTCTCCAATAGCGAGGAGAAGACTTTGGTATCTCTGATGCATGCCAACAATGAGATCGGTACGCTCTTACCGCTGCAGGAAGTGTGCGACCTGTGCAAGAAATACGATGCGCTCTGTCACTCAGACACCGTTCAAACCATCGCACACTATCCGTTGGATGTGCGTACACTTGGCATTGATTTTCTCACCTGTGCTGCCCATAAATTCCATGGCCCAAAAGGCGTTGGCTTCTTGTTCATCAACAATAAGGTAAAGGTCAACCCGATCATCCGTGGGGGTGGACAAGAACGCAACATGCGGGCTGGAACGGAGAATGTGTATGGCATCATGGGCTTGGTGAAGGCCCTGGATCTTGCCTATGAGCATTTAGATGAGCACCGTACGCACATCGAAGGACTGCGCAGTTACATGATGGAGCGACTGAAAGTTGATATGCCAGGTACGCTCTTCAATGGCGATGCTGAAGGCGATTGCCTTTATACCGTGCTGAACGTAGCCCTGCCCGCATCCAATAAAGCGGAGACCTTATTATTCAATTTGGATATCGAGGGGATATCTGTTTCTGGAGGAAGTGCTTGCAGCTCTGGATCGAACATCGGCTCACACGTGGCCAATGCATTGAACATCCCGGCTGATCAACCTGTTGTACGTTTCTCCTTCAGCAAGTTCAATACGAAAGAAGAGATCGATCGTACCATGGATACCCTGAAGCGCATCTATGACCTGCCAGTAGTTGCATGATACCAACGACATAAAAGTCACTTTTCTCGGCACCGGAACCTCCATGGGCGTGCCGGTCATCGGATGTCCATGCGACGTCTGTGCGAGTACCGACAACAAAGACAAACGTCTGCGATGCAGCATTCTGATTGAAGTAGGGGGACTCAACCTGATCGTAGATAGCGGACCTGATTTCCGTTACCAGGTCTTGAGAAGCGGTATCAACAAGCTTTCTGCGTTGCTCTTTACCCATGAACACAAAGATCATACAGCTGGGATGGATGATGTACGGGCGTTCAACTTCATCCAACGAGAAGCCGTTCATGTGTACGCATCGGAAGCGGTAGAAAAAGCACTCCGCAATGATTTTCACTATGCATTCGCGGAGACGAAGTATCCTGGTGTGCCGGAGATCAAGTTGCACACCATCTCACACAAGGATCCTTTTAATGTAGGTGATGTTGAGATCGTTCCGATCTTGGTGTATCACCACAAACTGCCCGTTTTAGGGTTCCGTATTGGCGACTTTGCATACATCACCGACGCGAATTACATTCCTGCTGAAGAAATGGAAAAGATAAAAGGTGTCAAGGTTTTAGTTTTGAATGCGTTAAGAAAGACTAGTCATATCAGTCATTTCACCTTAACCGAAGCTTTGAGTGTTATATCAGAGTTGGAACCGGAACGTGCTTTTCTTACCCACATCAGTCACCAAATGGGTCAGCATGAAGAGGTGAGTAAGCTATTACCAAGGCATGTGCAAATCGCGCATGACGAACAGGTCGTCATCATCTGAAAATCCCTTAAAGGATCACTTTTCCCTTCAAGCTTTTACCTAGGAAAGGGGAGTTCTGGCCTTTTGTCTTGCGCTCTTGATCCGTGTATTCCCATGTGGCTTTTGGGTTGAAGAGCGTAAAATCGAAGCTTGCTCCCTCGCTCAGATCAGGCATTTCTATACCCATCAGCGCACGGGGTGCCAAGGCACTGGCGTGAATGAATTCATCCCAGCTCAATGCATCAGACAAGTGTTCATGGTAGGCACTCAGGAAGGTCTCCAGCATCGTCATGCCATAGGAGGCATGATCGAACTCAATGTCTTTATGCTCAATGGTCTCTGATCGGTGGCCAGAAGAGATCACGTCAATGCTACCGTCTTTGAGCGCCTTGATGAGTGCTCTGCGATCTGCTGACCCACGAAGGTGTGGTAGCACCTTAAAGGAAGTGTTGAATTGCTCCAAGCTGTCTTCCGTGAAAAGGAGGGAGCTCATGCTTACGCCTGCACTCACATGAAGTTTCTTCTTTTTAGCCTGTTTCACAAGGCGTATGCTCTCCTCACTACTGATGGCAGCAATGTGCAGCTTTCCTGAGGTGTACTCTAGCAAGTAGAGGTCTCGGTTGATCATCAGCGACTCCGATAAGGCAGGACTGCTCTTCAGTCCAAGCGCCGTATTCTTGGTTGATTCATTCACCATACCCCCAGGAGCAAGCCGCTCATCGTAAGGGAAGCTCATCACAAAGGCATCAAATCCTCGGGTGTAGTCAAGCGCACGTTTCATGAGGTTCACATCAGCTATCGGTGAATAACCGTCGGTGAAGCTGCGTACCCCAGTTTGATGCATATCGTACATTTCACTTAAAGACTCACCCTTTGTGTTCTTGGATATCGCACCAAGCGGATAGACCTGCACACCATGCTTACTGCCGTTTTTGAAGATGTAGCTTGCCTCGCTCTTTGAGTCTGTTACGGGATCGGTATCCGGTAGCACGAACAGGTGCTTGAATCCACCTGTTCTGGCTGCTTTGCAAAGACTGCCAAAATCTTCTCGGTCTTCAAATCCAGGCTCTCCGCTAGAACAGAACACGTCTACTAAAGAGGGGAAGAGCAGCATCCCTTTATCGTGGCGCACTTTCGCCTCCGATGCTTCTTGTTTCGATGGATTTACGGCAACGATCTTGTCGTTCTGAACCAAGACATCCAGTTTCTTTCCGTTCATCTCGTGGCCCGGATAGATCAATGTGGCTTGTTGGATGAGTGCTTTCATAACTTGAACAGTTTCAATAATACGACCTCTAACAGAATAAAAACAAAGGCTAGCAAGACAAACCACGGCCAGAGTTCTGTGCCGAGATCGGCTGTTTCTACATTGAACGATGTGTTGTTGAGGTTGAAGGAAGTGATGCTCACGGCATCTCTATCTTTAAATGAACCGAGCAAGGCCTCTTCGTTAACAGGATTCATGTCGCTTTCCTGTCGATTGTGGTTGAACGCGAATGCTGCCCATATGCTGTCTTTACCATTCCGGTAAAGCTCATAGACTCCAGGAGATCGAATCTGACCGTTCATCAATAAGCCATTGAAACTCATGCTCGGTATGAAGCTGTTGATACCATCCTCCTTGCGCATCCTCCAATCTTCGGAACGTTCACCCTTCCAAGGAATATAAGATTGTTCCAAGCTGTAAAAGAGTTCATCGCTAGCACCAGACTGGTTAGCCATGTTGATCATGATTGGAACAAAGAGGGCGTGTTCTGTAAGGTTTGTGAAAGCCCTTTCAATGGGCGCTGTAAGGAAGAAGACCTTTCCAGATGCGACGGCATTGGCACCGAGTAAGCTTCCGTTGTTCGGGAGCGGAAGGACATTCTCACCAGGCGCACTGTTCAAGGTGTAAGCTTGCTGACATCTAGGCAAGTTGATGTCTTCATTCATCGATTCAAACACACCTTTAAACAAGGGTTGGTCGGGACTAATGTTGAGCACATTCGTATTTACGCTGTCAAGGCCACCAAGTCGCAAATCGAATTGCGTTGCCCAAGTATCGCGCAGTTCCTCAGAGTGTCGTTTTGACGGAACGAGTAGTATGTTTCCTCCATTCTTCAGGTGAAGATCCGTTATGCTGCTCAGCGCCAAGTTCCATTCCTCTACACCGTTGATGATCAAAAGCTGAGCATCGACCAAAGAATCCTGAATCACACGATCAGGGTCAAGGCGCTGATGGCTGTAGTGCTTCCCGCTAAAGAGACGAGCAAAGGGCGATGAAACCTCGGTTTTAGGACTGATTTCAACGATCTTCACCTTGTCGGTAATGTTCAAGGTGAAGTACAGGTCATTATCATACGTGATGTGAGCATCATCAACGTGAATGCGTCCGCGGAGGGTACCTGGGGATTCCACCTCAAACTGAAAGTTGGTATCTAAGCCTTGCTCGGCAGGCACGGAAACGATTGGGGAGGCGATGAGTTGATCATCTAAGAAGACATCCACTTTCTGATCCACTAATGCCTCGTTGCCATGATTTCTCAGTCGGAAAAAGAGTCTTTGTGTGATCCCCATTTGATGAATGGGTAATTCGCTCCAAACAGAGTCAACACTTACATTACTGGCTTCTGTTGCAACCAGCGGCAGGAGGCGCAAACGTAAGTTGCTATCTATGCTAATGGAAGCGGTTTCAGTCGGCAACATCCCGTTGAAGTCACTGATGTAATAAGCACGTGCCTTGCCCAGCGCTGAGCCGGCTAGAGCTTGTGACTGAAATGCTACCACATCCGTAAGATCACGGTGAATGCGACTCGATTCAATGGCGTCCAATTTTGCTTGAAAGTCCTGAAGGCTCAAGGTGCGGGAATCAGAAATGGAGAGCTCATTTGAGATCAATTGAAAACGTGTTCCTGCGGGATATGCGTCTGCAATGCGGTAGGCACGCTCAACGGCTTCGTTGAGTAAACTTCCATTGGTACCCAATGCCGTCATGCTGTAGGAGTTGTCTACATAGATAGAAACGATATCAGGTGCTTTTGTTTCTCCTTCTTCTGCAGGAATAATCGGTTCCGCAAAGGCCAAGATGAGCAAGGCAAGAAAGAGTAGCCTGCTGGCCAGAATGAGCAAGTGCTTGAGTTGATTCTTGGTTTGTGATTGGGCCTTGATCTCTTTAAACAGCGAAGTGTCAGAGAAGTAGAGCTTCTTGTATCGTCTGAACTCGAAAAGATGAATGATGATCGGGATCGCGAGTAATCCCAGTGCCCACAGCGTAGAAGGAGAGCTAAAAACCATTAAAGCACGAAGGTATCATTTGTACCGTTGCAATGCTTAACTCAACTCGATTTTGAGGATAAAATAGTGTGGGTCATCTACGTACTTTACCATCTCGTAGCCAATATCGTGTCCAGAAATCCGCCGTAAACGCATCAAGCCCATCCCTTTGCCTGATTTGTTCTCTTCCCGCTTTCGTTCAATGATCACATTGAACTGAGCGGTACTCAGGTTGTTGATGGCCTCTAAACTTCTATACACCAATTCTTCTTTTTCCTCTTCAATGAAGTTTCCACTGAACATAGCATAGCCTTCATCCAACTTTTGAAGCATGGAAACACCGGGCTTGCCATCATGATTCATCTTGCTGCAGGCATGTTTTGCAACGTTCTTCAACAGCTCTGTCATGATTACGCTCATTCCTTTGTTTTCCTCAGATTCATTGTACGTAGTATCAATCTGATTGGAAAGGTGGTTGAGGTTGTTCTCGTGTAGGAGTCCCTTGAAAATGATTTGCGCATCTACGCTGATCATCTCTTGATGAAGCTTCATCGTATCACTGATATAATCTCCTGCCAATTCCTCATTATAATTGTGCTTATCCAGTGCAATGTTTAGGTTGAGGTAATAGAAGTACCCATCATCAACGGGAGCAAACTCAAAATTCAACTTTCCTGAAGACTTTCGGGCCATGTCGATCAATCCAAGTCCAGCGCCCCCTTTCGTTGAGAAACCTGAATTATTCAAGATGTCTAGTTAGTACTCCTTCAATTCGGCAGGTTCCTTAGCCACAATAGAGGATAGGCTTTCCTTCAACCGATCTTTGACGTCTTTATTCACCCAGTTGCCATAAGTGATGCTGTAGGCCTGTTCCTTTCGGTTGATGATGAAAAGTGCACCGTGGAATGGACTTCCATGATTCTCCTGGTATTGGTGACGGGTGATGTTCTGAAGCCCTTCCACCATAAGATAGTATACCTTCTTCGCCACCTTAGGCGTATCTATTTCGAGCAAGTTATTCTCCGTAAGAAACAGGATATTGTCGGTCAACTCGGCATTGAAGCTCCCTCGGCAAGCAAACAGGAACTTTTCCGAATCAATCTTTCGTCCGGTGGTGTGAACGATATCGTAGGCAGGTTTCTTGATTGACAGAGGCATTTTATCTGTCAGAAAGGGATTTCTTTTTTATTTGCTCTTAGGGGCCATTAATTGAAGTGTTTATGATTGATAGTTTAACAAATGATCTCAAGTGGGCAGAAAGCAACCGAAAGAAAATCAAGAAACTTCTTGATAAGCACGGAAAGAATAAGCGTGTAGATCAGGTTATCAATGATTTACACCATGATGTTTTTGCAGAGGTGGATTGCCTTAGCTGTGGTAATTGTTGCCGAACAACAGGCCCGTTACTCACTTCAAAGGATATAGAACGGCTATCAAAACACCTCAAAACCTCCGAATCAGCTTTTGTTACTGACTATTTGCGCATAGATGAAGACAGGGATTTTGTGTTCAAATCCATGCCTTGTCCATTCCTTGGAGAAGATAACTACTGTTCCGTTTATGAACACCGGCCAAAGGCTTGCCGGGCATTTCCGCATACCGATGTGAAGGGGCAGGTTAACCTTTTTTCGCTGACACGAAAGAACGCTCGAATCTGTCCGGCCGTTAGTCGCATACTCCAACAACTTGAAAACGTAACCTGAGGAATAGCTAGGTTTCGATTTCAGGATTATAGGCCTTGCCATCGAGTCCAAAGGTCCAGCCAACAGCGTCTTGTGCAGACCTTAAGTGAGGAGGAACGGGTAGGTAGTAATTCCGTTGTGTAGAAGGACAAACTACATGTGCGAAATAGAGGTGATCATTGATCAAGTTGTCTTTCTCCCTTGTACGATAGAGCGATTGTAGGTTGCCTTGCGCATCAATCGACTGATCTAGGGTAACCAAATCAAGGAGGTTGGAGAAACGTTCAGGACCAATGATTTCCATGATGGCTCTTCTCAGCTCCACATTGCGCTCTTCTAAAATGTCTTTTTTGGTTAGACCCTCCTTGTTGAGGATATAGTGATCTGGCACCAGCAGTCCTTTCCAAGCACATACTCCTACAGAAGGGTATTCTATCGCGAAGCCATCTGCTGCATGTGGACGTTGCTGATCATCTACGTTTATTTGTTTCGGAGCAGCTAGAATGAGCGCGCAGTCTTTGGTAAGATAGCTCCCGGTGAGTGTAAGTTGGTCTAGGGTAGAGAAGTAGAGTTCGGTGAGGCTAGGTAGTTCGATCTCATCAAAAGAGCGGATGTAATTCATCCAAGCATAATCACTGCTGTCTGGGTGGTTGCTCCATGTTCCGGGATTGATCTCGAAGCGCTGACCTACAAGCGACCTCACGCCATCATGCCATGTACGTTGCAGGGGCAGCCAATGTTGATGCATGTGTGCGTTGTATCGTTCAATGCTCAATAGCTCGCGCACCTTCCTCATACAAGGTGCCGCAATGTGTTCCAAAACAGCTGAGGTGACCCGAGCATTTACGGTGTTCACTTTCGCTTGTTTTAGACGAGAGATTTCCGACTTAAAATGGTGAGGGTCGGCTATGAAAACGACCTCCGGATGATCCAGTTCAGCGATCTCGTACAAAAGATTTACAGCCGAGACTTCTTGTGCAGAGTGTCCTGACATCAGTCCTTCACCTCGCGTACCTTTTGTTCATAGGGATCATATTCCCGCTGCTTTATAACGCGGTAGGTTCCAGGAGGTACTACAATATCCGTATGCTCTCCCGTCCAACTGCCTCGATCAATTAAAACGTGTTTCAGCATAGCCTCGGTCTTTACCTCCACGTAGTGGGTGTGGAAACGGTCGTCTCCATTGCGGAATACTTCCACATCGCCATCTATGACGTGCCCATGGTTGTGTCCTTCACCTTCAGCGAGCAAACGATCGGTGGTTGAATCGCCTTTGCGCTCCGCAGGTGCTACCCTCACCAACAAAACATCTCCGTGTCTAATTTGCATGATTTCGAACGTTTGATTTGAAACGCTTACGTCTCGTGCTTGTTCATCCGAGGAAGCAATTCGTGGCGATTGACGATCAAAAATAATAAGGCCCCGCTTGCATAACAAAGCACATCAAGGGGATCGGCTGTGAACCGATCGTCAACCCTAGGTAAGATAAACTCAAAGTACACTGCGAAACCAATGAATATGATCATCACATCGCTCAACTGAATCCGAAATGAACGCCATTTTTTGTTTGCATGTTGAATGAACGTCTGCGCGATTAGAAGAATGAGTGGTAATGCGATGATGTCTTCAAAGTACGATGATAAGAAGGGGTCTTGAAACCCAAGCAGCTCAGCAATTTTGTAGGCAGCAGTGCTCAAAAGAAGTATGACAAGGGTAAGCTTGGCCATCAATGCGCGAATACAGTGGTGAGGTATACAAGGAAGGCTACAATTCCATAGAGCATGAGCTGCACCACTTGAACGGGTCGTTTGAGGATCTTGACCCACAACTCATCATCAGGGTATACCCGAATGATTGGAACCCGATGGTCGCCTTTCTCAGCTCGTGCTTGGCGTTCCTCATTGGCCACCTTATTGTGTTCAAAGCCACAATAGAGGCAGTACTCAGACGCACCATCTGTCCACTTACTGCACGATTTACATCGCCTCAAGTGTTTGCTCAAACCAAGTTGTTTCTTCCTATAACAATTCGTTCGCCAGGTTGGCCAGTTCAGATCGTTCTCCTTTCGTCAAGGTAACGTGTGCAAAGAGGTTGCTTCCTTTCAAACGATCGATGATATAGCTCAAGCCATTGGATTCTTCATCCAAATAAGGCGTGTCGATCTGGTTCACATCTCCAGTGAACACGATCTTGGTATTCTCACCTGCACGCGTAATGATGGTCTTCACCTCATGTGGCGTTAAGTTCTGCGCCTCATCGATGATGAAGTACACGTTTGATAAGCTGCGTCCGCGAATGAAGGCCAATGGAGTGATGTTGATCTTCTTCTCTCGGATCATCAGCATGATCTGTTTGTAGCGCTTCTCATTCTCAGAGAACTGGCTTTTAATGAAGTCGAGGTTATCGTAAAGCGGCTGCATGTAGGGGTCTACCTTCTTTTCTGCACTTCCCGGCAGAAAGCCGATGTCTCGGTTGCTCAGCGGCACGATCGGACGAGCAAGGATCAACTGAAAGTATTCCTTGCGCTGTTCTAAAGCTGCAGCCAGCGCCAAAAGTGTCTTTCCGGTACCGGCGACGCCTTGAAGGGTCACCAGCTTGATGTTCGGATTCATCAAGGCATGCACCGCAAAGGTCTGTTCTGCGTTACGGGGCTTAATGCCGTAGATGTATTGCTTTTCCACGCGTTCAACCAGCTGGTTGAATGGATTGTAATAGGCGAGGGAAGAGGACTTTCCATTCTTGAAGACGAAGTACTCGTTATCATTCCGGTTCGGAATGAAACTCAGGTTTTCTGAAAAGCCCGCCGTGTATAGTTCTCGGATGAAATCTGAATCAACGTTATCCACGATCTCATTACCACTGTAAAGCTGCGCAACATTGTTCACTTTACCGGTTTCGTAGTCTTCTGAATACAGGTTAAGTGCTTTGGCCTTCAATCGCAGGTTGATGTCTTTCGTCACCAAGGTGATCTTCGCGTCCTTTTCCGTTTGCTGTAGGTACAGCACCGTGTTCAAGATCTTATGATCCGCTTTTTTGTCCGAGAATACCTTTTCGGCATCTACGTCCAGCGGACCACTGCTCATAATGATCTTGAACCTACCTTTCTTTTCCCCTTCCAGCGGGATCCAGTCTTGTAGGGTGTAATTGGCACTCAGCTTGTCGATTAAGCGAATGAATTCGCGGGCTTCAAAGTTCTTGGTGTCTTTTCCTCGCTTAAAGTTGTCGAGTTCCTCAAGGACCGTAATGGGGAGGCAGATGTCGTGTTCTTCGAAGTTGTGGAGCGACTTATGATCATGCAGGATCACAGAGGTGTCGAGTACGAAGATCTTTCGTAGCTTTTTCTTTCTTGGCATTACATGGATTTGCTGTAACAAAGAAACAGAACCGAGGCAAGTTCTCTAAAGAATGCGCGAGAAGTATTCAACGATTCCAAAAAAAAATGTTCATATCCTATCGGATGTAAGAAAAAGATATAAAATCACTCAAGCGTTCACCTCCGAACCTTCGATCAATTGCTCGATACGGTCTGACTCATGCTCCCAGCTGTATTGGTTGACCACATGCTCAAAGCCCCGTTGTGCGATCTCTTGGGCTTCTTCTGGATGGTCCAGGTAGAAGCAAATCCTTTCTGCCAGCTCTTGCGCGTTGGTTCCTATCAAGACCTCTACGTTTGGCTTGGCATGCAATGCGTTGTTCGCCAATTCGGTGGTGATCGAGGGTAGCTTGCAGGCCATCGCTTCTAAGAGCTTGTTCTGCAAGCCGCTGTTCACCAACATGGGCGCTATGAACACCTTTGAACTTTGGTACACCTCTACGATGTCGTCTACCCAGCCCGTTACCTCCACCTTCTCGCTTTTTAATTGGAGTACAGCCGGGGAGGGGGTAGCACCAGCCAAGGTTAGCTTCGTTTGTGGATGGGTTTGCCAAACGATCGGCATGATTTCGTTGGCGAGGAATTTAGCACTCTCAACGTTCGGACGATAAGACATGTTTCCGGTAAAGAGTACGTCTCTGGTACGAGCTACATCGCGTTTCTCAAAGAACTGTGTGCCTATGCCGTTCGGAATAACATGAATGGACGCTTCGATATCTATACAGTTGGCGTCCTGTTCTGAGATGATTAGGTGATGCTTGAAATACCTCGCAGCATCTAACTCGTAGGCCCTGAGTCGTCGATATTCCGCCTCCATCACAAGGTTCATGGGAAAGGGTGCGCGTTCGGCCATCCGTTTCATACCTGCAGAAAAGGCGTCCATGTAGTCAAGGGTCTTCGGTAGGAGTGAGTAGGACTTAACGTATTCTACGGTACGCACGAGCTGGCAGAAGATGTGTTGTGGCATGTGCTGCTCGATAAATGCATCCAGCTTGCGCTGTGCCGTTGAGGAATAGAAGTACGAGACCTGAAAAGGCTTTCCCGTGAACACAGCACGCGCTAGTCCAAACCAGCGAACGAACCAAGGAATTCGGTGAATGTGAACTTCCTTGCAGTATTGCTTCAATTGGATGCGAGCCTCTGGGTCTACTTGCTCATCTGCCAAGCAGAATAAGTGGATCTCATGCTTCTGGGCAAGGGAGCGGATCATGTGGAATGCCCGGAGTTTGTCGCCCTTCTCAAGCGGGTAGGGAACGCGGCTGAGTATGAAGAGCAACCTCATGTCAGCTAGACTTTGTGGAGGGTTTCTTTTCCTTCTTGATGCCCAATTTGCTCAAGACTTTATCCACCGTCTTGTTATAGAACTCCATATCCAGTAAATTGCTGTCTGTACTGGCTTTGTAGGTAAGGAACAATCCCACAGGCAGGAGCACGGTAGTAGCCACCCACATGCCAACCTTAGGCTCGATCTCGTTCTGTTTGGCGAGGCGCTCAAAGGTCATCGAGGTGATGTGATAGACCAAGAAGAAGAGCACACTGATCACAACGGGAAGTCCCAAACCACCTTTTCGAATGATGGCCCCGAGCGGCGCTCCGATGAAGAAGAGGATGACACAAGCAAACGACAGGGTAAACTTCCGGTGCCACTCGATTTTGTGCCTGTTCAATGAACGGTCAAACGACTCGATCATATCTAGCTTGTTGCGCGCAAAGTTCTTATTGCTGCGCAGCTGAGAAACCGCATTCTCGATCAACTGCACCTTATGGTTTGCAAGAAAATCGTTGAAGGCAACAGCCTTTGCACTATCGCTCACCATCTTCTCTGCGCTTACGCTATCGATCTGGGTAGGTAAGGTCTTTCGCACGAGCATCTGGCTGAACTCTTTCGCCCTTTGTTCAATGCGCAAGTTATAGGTGTCGATGGCTTGATCAAGCTGCTTCAAATTCAGCATTTGGTAGTTGTCCTTGAAAATGTCCTTATCACTCCGCTCCATTTGAAACCCGCTGAGATCAAAGCGAAGCACTTCCTTTTCAAAGCTGGAGAGCGTATGTGGACGGTCCTGAGGCTCTTTACTATCCACCTCCTCATAACTGCTGCCATTGTACAAGGTGAAGACGAGGTAGTTTTTGTCTTGCATTATTTCCATACGCCCACTATCTGCTCGGATAACGTGCACATTACCGCGTTTCTGGGTATGGTCGTATATGAGTACATCCTTCAATCCTTGACCATCTTTGGCTTTGTCACCAACACGGATCACATAGCCTTCTATACCATCGTAATAAACTCCTTCGGTTATATCAAAGGCAGGCTTTTTATGCCGGATGTCATAGAGTAGAGAGGCGAACTCCAAGTTCGATTTAGGCCAGATGTAGTTCGTGAACAAAAAAGCACCGATGCTCGTGAGGAGGGTAACGATCATCAGGGGAAACATGATCCGCATGAGTCCCATACCACTCGATTTCATCGCTACCAGCTCATAATGTTCGCCAAAACTCCCAAAGGTCATGATGGAGGCAAGCAAAATAGCCAGGGGTAGAGCCATTGGAACCAGATTGGCCGATGCATAGAAGAGCAACTCAGCCACGAGGTACCACTCCAAACCTTTACCTACCAGTTCATCAATATACTTCCAAAGGAATTGCATCACGAAGATGAACAACGTGATGAAAAAGGTCATTACGAATGGACCTAAGTAAGACCGGATGATAAGCTTGTGCAGCTTCTTCAAAGACTTCTCAACTTTAATTCAAGAAGGAAACGAAAAGAGCATGATTTTATTTAGCCACCGAGGATGTGTCGCAATTCACCTACTTGAGACTCCCAAAGCAAGGTTTGCTCTTCTTCCTCGTCTTCGTCAACGAAGTCGGTAATCATCAAAGCAACATCACCGGTAAGTGGATCGGTCTTGATGGCAAACTCAAAGTAGTAATCTGTACCCTCATTTTCTTCCAACTGATAGCGAATGAATTGATCCGCCTTCTTCGCGATCACTCTTCCTTCTTCTTCCTGTCCTTCCCAAACAAACTTCGCGTAGTCTTTCTTGATGGTTACGTCATCAGCAAACCATTCTGAAAGTCCGCTGGAAGTGCTAAGGCACTGATAGAGTATTTTAACGGAGCTCTTGATCGGAAACTCCAGTTCAATTTTCTTTTTATCCATGGTGTAAGCTTTGTGCCCTCTTTTTAGGAGTGGCGCAATATAAACTTTTGAAGCTAAAATCAACCATCACGCCTGTTGTCAAGTTATCAACGGTTTTAAAGGATGAGGATTGTAGCAAAGAGGCTAATGAAACTTCAAAAAACTTGCTCCAATCAAACGAGGGATTTCAAAGAAAATTATATTTGCAGCCCTTTTGGCGAGGTAGCTCAGGTGGTTAGAGCGCAGGATTCATAACCCTGAGGTCGGGGGTTCAATTCCCCCCTTCGCTACAAAAAATAAAGCCCCTTTGTTGGGGCTTTTATTTTGATTATAACCTTCATAAAAATCCCGATACATCCAAAGACGCACCGGGATCTCAAGTTCATAGAAAGCCTCCTTAGAGGTGGATCACCTCGTCGTAGGCTGCAGCTGCAGCTTCCATAACCGCTTCACTCATGGTTGGGTGAGGGTGTACCGTCTTGATCAATTCATGTCCGGTAGTTTCCAGCTTACGTACGGCTACCAACTCAGCAATCATCTCGGTTACGTTGTATCCGATCATGTGTCCACCGAGCAACTCACCATACTTCGCATCAAAGATGAGCTTCACAAAGCCGTCTGCGTGTCCAGCTGCCTTCGCCTTACCGGATGCAGAGAACGGGAATTTACCCACCTTCAATTCGTATCCAGCTTCCTTCGCTGCTTTCTCGGTCATACCAACACTTGCCACCTCAGGAGAACAATAGGTACATCCTGGGATGTTGTTGTAATCCAATGCTTCTGGGCTATGACCAGCGATCTTTTCAACACAGATGATGCCCTCTGCTGAAGCTACGTGCGCTAAAGCTTGGCCTGGAACACAGTCGCCGATTGCGTAAATACCTGGGATGTTTGTCTCATAGTACTCATTCACCATGATCTTTCCTTTGTCGGTTGCAACACCAACATCTTCCAAGCCGATGTTTTCAATATTAGCAACAACACCTACAGCCGAAAGCACTACATCACACTCAATGCTGCCTTCCTTGCCTTTTTTGTCTTTGTAGCTCACTGTGCAACCTTTTGAAGAAGTCTTTACTTCGGTTACCTCTGTGCCGGTCATGACGTTCATGCCTGTTTTCTTGAAGCTGCGAGCCAATTGCTTGCTCACTTCTTCGTCTTCAATAGGAACAATGTTGTCCATGTACTCAATCAAGGTTACTTCCGTTCCGATCGTTTGATACATGTATGCAAACTCAGAACCGATCGCTCCGGACCCCATCACTACCATTGACTTCGGCTGCTTGGAAAGGGTCATCGCTTCGCGGTATCCGATGATTTTTTTACCATCTTGTTTGATGTGCGGCAACTCTCGTGAGCGTGCTCCAGTTGCTACAATGATGTGCTTCGCCTTTACTTCTTTCGTTTTCCCTTTATCATCGGTGACCTCAAGGGTGTTCGCACTCTTCAATTTTCCAGACCCCATGATGACCTCGATCTTGTTCTTCTTCATCAAGAACTCAACCCCTTTGCTCATGCCAGCGGCAACATCTCTACTTCTGCCGATCATTCCGTCGAAGTCCACTTTACCTTCCTTCACAGTAATTCCAAAATCGGAAGCGTGGTTCAGGTAATCAAAGACTTGCGCACTCTTCAAGAGGGCCTTGGTAGGGATACAACCCCAGTTCAAGCAAATACCACCAAGCGATTCACGCTCAACGATGGCTGTTTTTAAACCGAGTTGAGATGCGCGGATCGCTGCAACATATCCTCCAGGTCCGCTACCTAATACTATAAGATCAAAATCCATTGAATAAATTTTTGCTGTTGACTGATTTGGTGAGCGCGAATTTAAGGTAAAGCTACCTTTCCATGTCATGGCAGTTCGCAATTCCTTTCATCATGGTCTATCAATGCATCCATCCAAGATCAAGACCGACTGTACAACCTACTGCGATTATTATCATTCACTTGCTTATTATTGACTAACCAATCAAAAACCTCAACTACTATGATGACACTTGAGATCAAACACCAAGAGCGCTATTCCCGTGGAGAGTTACTGCTCAGAACCTTTTTCGGCTTCTTCTACATCATTCTTCCGCATTACTTCTTGCTCGCTTTTGTAGGCATCGCCTCGGCTTTTGTCAGCTTTTTGGCGTTTTGGGCCATTCTTTTTACCGGACGTTATCCACGCAGCTGGTTTGATTTTCAAGTCAACTACAACCGATGGTCCTTGCGCGTTTATGCCCGCATCTACAACCTTGCGGATGGTTATCCTGCGTTTGGATTTAACGCGCAAGATGAACACGTGACCTTTGATGTGGAATACCCGGAATACATATCAAGGGGGTCTGTGCTATTGAGAGCACTCTTTGGGTGGTTCTATGTGGGCATTCCTCACGGCTTTGTACTGGGCCTCTTGTCTATCGCCGTGGCCTTTTTGAACTTCATCGGATTCTTCGTCGTACTCTTTTTGGGCCGATACCCACAGTCGATGTTTGATTTCCAATTGTATTTCTTGCGTTGGAGTCAACGGGTCTCTCTTTTCTTAGGCTATATGACCCAGGAATATCCTCCGTTCACTGGAGCCGCCGACACACCAAACCCTGCACCAACCGCCGCTTAAAACGCTTAAAGCAGTCAAGCAATGCCTGAACAAACAGAACAGCACTATCATCCACTACCACAACCCGATGAGATTCCGGAGCGTGAGCGTGAGGATGCCATGGGGGCATACTTGATGATGTTTGCTGCAGTGGCCAGTGCATTGCCTTTGCCGGTGATCAATTTAATCGCTGCTGTTGTCTATTACTACGTGAACCGCAGGAAGAGTCGATTCGTGCACTTTCATGCTTTGCAAAGTTTGCTTTCACAACTGCCCACTACCTTCATGAATTGGGGACTACTGTTTTGGGTGATCCGGATCTGGTTCATGGAGGTGACGGTGGCAGATGACATCTTCTATGGCTACCTATATATGACCATTGCTGCCAATGTTTTTTACGTGATATTCAGCTTTGTGGCGGCCATCAAGGCGCGCAGAGGGAAGATGTATTACTTTCTTTTCTTCGGAAGGTTGAGCTATGATGCGGTTTTTTCCGCAAAGCGGGAGTTTCGCTATGAAGGTGACCCGATCACCCCAGGTTCCAACCTGCCACCGAAATGATGCGACTTGATAAACTCGGTAAAGAGCTGCTGCTGTTGGTGGGAGGTTTCTTGCTCATCGGTATCGCGGTAGTGGTGCTGCGCGATGAAACGTCCACTGGGGGTGAATCAGAGGAACCCATCGCTCAAATCGACATGCTGAGCTA
Source organism: uncultured Flavobacteriales bacterium (assembly GCA_913057205.1). GTDB lineage: Bacteria > Bacteroidota > Bacteroidia > Flavobacteriales_G > Salibacteraceae > SHAN690. Next base: position 75,392 of record CAJXNO010000007.1, on the reverse strand, counting down.
TGCGAATGAAGCGAGTCTTGGCAAACTCTTCATGGAACTCTACTTAAGCGATGAAATTGTCATTGAAGATTCCTTGTTGGAGGTGAGCATGAATGTCATCACAAACCGACTAATCGATGCTTTGGATACCATTCATTACAATTATCACTTCTACGTTATTCAGCAGGAGGAGGCAAATGCTTTCACATTCCCAGGCGGACATATAGTGGTCCATAGCGGATTAATTGAAACGTGTGACGCTCCAGAAAAGCTGGCTGCTGTGCTTTCACATGAACTTGGTCATGCTCAGATGCGGCATGTAGTGGATCGGATGATGACCGAACTTGGACTCTCCGTTACACTTTCTGTACTATCTGGCGGAGACCCAGGCGTGATCCATGAGCTATCGAAGTGGCTGCTGAGTAATGTGTTCAGCCGTGTGCAAGAGCGAGAGGCCGATGCATTCGCGCTTGCTTTACTGGAAAAAGCATCAATCGAGCCAGCATTTCTTGGACAATTCTTTGAGAAGGTTGATGAGCAGAATGTGCTCGGTTTTGATGTGTCATGGTTCTCAACACACCCAGGCAACGAAGAGCGCATAGCCTTGGGCAAAGCCTATCAAACAGCCCCAGGATTCGTGGGCGATTCTATCCGGGTGGATTGGCGTCGTGTGCAACAACGCATATCCGATATTTGAGGACGAATTCGTAGCATGATCATAGAGAGTACCTCCAATCCGAAATTCAAGTTTGCTAGGAGCCTCCAGAAGTCTAGGACCCGTAAAAAAGAAGGTCGATTTCTTATGGAGGGTCGACCAGAATTGGATCATGCGCTTGCAGCTGGCTTGACATGTGATTTCATCGGCTTTTGTTCAGCATACATCGGTAAAGACGAGATAGAGCAGCTACTTGAGCCCTACAAAAGCAAGCCTGTACTGTTTGAGTTTTCGCGTGAATTGTTTGATGCGCTGACCTATCAACATGTTCCGGGTAATTTCTTCGGTGTATTTCATTCCTTTAGCAACGACATAAGTGCCCTCGATCCAAGCGAACACCTGCTGATTTTAGAGCAAGTTGAAAAGCCCGGAAACCTTGGTGCAATCTTAAGAACCTGTGATGCGTTGGGCGTAAAGCAAGTACTGTGCACTGAAACTGCGCTTGACCTCTTTAATCCCAACGTGCTTCGCAACGCAAGGGGAGCGGTTTTCAATGTGAAATGCGTCTTTGGCAGCAACAACGAAACACTGGCCTTCCTGGAAGAGTATGCATACACATGTTTCACAGCCGCCTTGCACCAAGATGCCATTGATTACCGGAGTATCTCCGATGGAACAACCAAAAAAGCCATCATCCTTGGTAGTGAGTCTGATGGATTATCTCCGTTTTGGCTTAATGCGAAACATCAGAAAATCATCATCCCCATGCAAGGGGTAGTAGATTCATTGAATGTATCGGTCAGTGCTGCTATTCTGATGAGCGAACTATTTCGATAGCTCATCTTTCAGGGCTTTCTTGTATAGCTTTTGGACGTTGATCAACTTACCGTCATGATCAGCTTCTACTACAAGTACCTCAAAAGCTTTCCAGTTCTCCGTATCAATTTGCTCTAAACCAAAGATCTTATCGCCAACCGCCATGTTGAGGTCAGAAGCTGCGTCTGGTGCTATGGCAATGTCATCGAAGTTCTCAATACGCAAGTGTATTACCTCCTTCGAGGGATTCATCAGGGTTAACCTCACCAATTCAGGTTGGTAAACAAAGCTCAAGAGCGAAAGGATAAGTGCGAATAACATTGGGGCAAATCAAACTAACGTATGTGAACATACGCAATTTAGTTTTTCAACGAGACCGTTACGTTCAAACAGTTATAAACAAGTCAATACGGGAAGCGTCCTAATTCTTCAAAAAGGCCAAGATCTGTTCTGGATCCACCCGATCGTGCGAAAGGGAGCCCAATACCTTGCCTTGAAAAAGCAGTATGGCCTGTGGACTCTCATGATGCACACCGAGTTCTGATGCAATGGCATTTGAAGCGGAGCGGTATCGGATCAGATCTAGGTAGTAGATATCCATCACATCAAGCAGCTCGTCGGTTCCATTCACCAGTCGATTGAGTGCAAAGGCGCTAATACTGCATCGTGTGCTATGCTTGAAGAGTAGGATAGGGGTGTTGTTAGAGCGCTTGATCAATTCAGCGATGCGGGTAGCATCATCGATCAACTTCCAAGCTTCGGGTATACTCGTTTGATTCGACCAGAACATCAAGTGCAAAGCTTATGAAAAAAGCCCCATCGTGGAGGATGAGGCTTTCAAGGTTGTTATTAGAACCCGAGTTTCGGTGTTGGCATGTTCTCTACGAGTACACCAACACAAAAGAGGTCTTCTGGATCTGGCTCTTCACGTCGACCTCGCTTTCCTTCTCCTTCTTCCGGTGGAGGGCCAGGGGCAGTGATGCGCACAATGATCTTTTTGGTAGCGTCTGCACTGAATTCAAAGAACTGAGGCAAGCTAGCTTCTCCCGGTTCTTCACCTTCGGCTGGTGGAATGTCAAGCGCTGCATTCTGGTTATCGAAAAGAACATCTTCAGAGCGACCATCGATCACTTGAAACTTCAATGGCTCTTCTACCTTCTTATCTTGACAGAGGCTCACGCGATAATCTTGTCCAGCGTGTGCAACAAACACAAGATCGGAGGTATGACCCAAGACGAACATGCCACTTTTTGACTGCGTGTTATACCGCATGTAGGCATTGTCTGAACCGTAGCATTTACGCTTATGGAAATTGTTGCAATCTTGAGCGATAGCTCCAAGGCTGAGCAACAGAGATAAAATCGATGTTAATCCAAATAGTTTAGTCATGTTTCTCAACTTAGCTTTGACTTCCGTTAGCAAATGAATTTCGGTACGCTGTGGCAGCTGCTTTTAAGGCCTCGAATTCTTGTTTGGTCATGATCACTTTCGTGCCACCAAGAACCACCTTATCGCCATCCGCTTTTCGTTCTACAGCCTTTTCTACCTCTTGAAGGTTCAAGAACACACTAGAGACCGGCTTCAGATCGTTCAACACCGTTTGAACGCGCTCCTCGTCTTCATACATCTTCAAGTAATCAATCACGTTCTCCATGACGATCTTTTCGTCTGCCAATCGACTGATTACTTCGCTGCCCTCCTCATATTCACCAATCAGATTGGTAAGGATGTAAATGCTTTCTACAAAACCTCCAGTTGCGATAATAGCTAGGGTAGAACCTTTCTCGTTCTCCTCCAACATACCGATGATCCGCTGGTAAGAACTGGTAGAGATCACTTCCAATGAATCTGGATTATCCATGTTGCTCTTCACACGATTCACCATCAACTCATCAAACACGTAAGAAATTCCTAATTCATCTCCGATCTTTCTCAGGTTGTCGAAGTTAGCGGTAGACTCTTGAAAGCGCTCGTAGGATGCCGTGTAAGCAATGTCAGCTGTCAGTCTGCCAAAGTTCAAGGATTGTTCGGTCGACGATCCGTAGTTGACTGCGTCGGTAGAAATCACACCTTCTTTGTAAGGCAACTTGCTATCTTTGATGATGGAGAATAGTTCATTAGGACTTGGCACAGAATACGTGCGTCCACCAGCATCACCAAAACCAAGTGGCTCCGAATCGGCTTCTTGGAGAACAGGCTGTTCTTGATACTCTGGTGCTGTGGTTTTTTTCTCTTCAGTTCCCCCACATGAAGCAAGCGTAATAGCTAAGGCTCCGATGGTTAATATGGATAGGTTTTGTTTTTTCATTTCAAAGCGTGGTTACACTTGTTATGTAGAGCGTCAAAAATAGTAAATAATCGATACCAACAAATTTGACGAAAGCCGCGTCATTTCTCAATTAGAAGCAAATGTAAATCAGGAGGTTACAAGATTTACCGCGCGCGCTTCACTCTACTCAATCCGCGGTTGCCTTGGTTTTGAATTCAGAGGTGGAATGGAAGGTTAGCGCTGGGTAATTTTGCTCTGCCATTTGCAGCATCCACGCTGAGGGCGCCAAGAAGACAGGGTTGTCATCTTTATCAAACGCCACTTCAGTAGCCTTCAATCTCAAGAATTCTTGAAGCTGTTCTTCGTCTGTGGTAGTTATCCAACACGCTTTGTGGAAAGCCTTCGGTTGAAGCTCGCAAGATGCGCCGTATTCCTCATTGAGTCGGTACTTGATGACCTCGAATTGGAGTTCACCCACCGTACCGATGATTTTCTTGCTTCCAGGTTGTTGAATGAAGAGTTGTGCAACACCTTCGTCCGTAAGCTGCCGAACGCCTTTATCGAGCTGCTTCGACTTCATTGGATCTTTATTGATCACTTCTCGGAAGATCTCAGGAGAGAAGCTCGGGATACCTTGAAAAGTAAAGTCCTCACCCTCGGTAAGGGTATCTCCGATCTTGAAATTACCGGTGTCGTAAAGTCCAATCACATCCCCAGGGTAGGCATGTTCAATGACGCTCTTTTCTCGCGCAAGGAAGCTGTATGGATTGTTGAACCGTATCTGTTTGTCTAATCGTGTATGATGGAAAAATTTGTTGCGCTCAAACTCACCCGAGCATACGCGCAAGAAGGCGATCCTGTCCCTGTGATTAGGATCCAAGTTCGCATGGATCTTGAAAATGAATCCGCTGAACTTGTTGTGGTAGGGGTCTATCAATCCTTTGTTGCTCGGACGAGGCAGTGGGGTGGGAGCGAGTTCTACGAAGGTATCTAGCAGTTCTTGAACACCGAAGTTATTCACTGCACTTCCAAAGAATACTGGTGCTACCTGTCCCTTGAGGTAAGCCTCCTTATCCAATGGCTCATACACCCCTTCAATCAATTCTACGTCCTCTCGAAGTTGATCAGCATCGTTACCTATCAACTCGTCGAGCTTTGCATCATTGAGGTCTTTGAAAGACATGACCTCATCTGCCACTTTGGTTTTGTTCGCCTCAAACAGGTTCAAGCTCTTTCCGTGCAAGTTGTAAACGCCTTTGAAGGTCTTCCCCTTATTGATCGGCCAACTCAACGGTCGAACGTTGATCTTCAGGTGCTCCTCCAATTCATCTAACAGGTCGAATGGGTCACGCCCCTCAAGGTCCATTTTGTTGACGAAGACAATGATGGGGGTATCGCGCATGCGACACACTTCGGTTAAGCGCTTGGTTTGCTCTTCAACGCCGTTGACGCTATCCACCACAAGAATCACGCTGTCTACTGCCGTCAAGGTTCTGTACGTATCCTCCGCAAAGTCTTTGTGACCCGGTGTATCGAGCAGGTTGATGAGCAAGTCTTTGTACTCAAACGACATGACCGATGTAGCTACCGAAATACCACGCTGACGTTCGATCTCCATGAAGTCGGAGGCGGCGGTCTTCTTGATCTTATTGGACTTCACCGCACCCGCCGTCTGAATCGCCCCGCCAAAAAGCAAGAACTTCTCCGTTAACGTCGTCTTACCCGCATCTGGGTGAGAGATGATTGCAAACGTCTTTCTATGGTTTACTTCGTCCTTGAACTTCATGGCGATGTGCTTAGTCTTCCTGCTGTAGGAGGTTAAATTGTGCCAAATGATGGCGCATATGCTTGCTTTGAAAGGTCATCCAACCGCTGTAATCCAGTGGACCGAAAACCGGATGCATTTCCACGGATTCTGGATTCGATTGGTGGTATGAGAAGAAATCCTTCATCTCTCGCTCCAATTGATCGATCGCATCGCTTAAATCCTTCTTGCGTAGGGGAGGTGTGCCTCCTTGGAATACCGGGTTGGGTATGTTCCGCTCGTAGGCTTTGTCGCTGAACAAGAAGCTACGACGTTGTGCTGTTTCTTCGTCGTTCAGCATGGCCTTCACGCGTGCATTGCCATTGGAAATGCGCCAAGAACCAACTAAGTGCTCAACCATGTGCTGGGGAGTCATCGTTCCCCAAAGCGGTTTTAAAGATGGGTCTAGCTCACGCAAGCGCTCGATCGCCTGTAAGAAGAAAGCTGGTTCTTCCACCTTCATTTAGAAGCGCTCTAAACCTGAAAAGAAGTACCCTGCCTCGATCGCAGCGTTCTCGTCACTATCGCTGCCGTGTACCGCGTTCTTAGCTTTAGATTCAGCAAAATTCTTGCGAATGGTACCATCAGCTGCCTCGCTTGGATCCGTTGCGCCGATCAATGTACGGAAGTCAGCAACGGCATTATCCTTCTCCAATATAGCTGCAACGATCGGACCTGATGACATGTAATCGACCAATTCTCCGTAGAACGGACGCTCACTGTGAACTGCGTAAAACGTGCCAGCATCTTTCGCTGTCAACTGAGTTTTCTTCATTGCAACGATCCGAAAACCTGCCGCCTCGATCTGAGCAAGGATAGCTCCTGTGTTTCCGTTCGCAACCGCCTCCGGCTTAACCATTGTAAATGTGATATTTCCTGCCATTTCCTCTTTTGTTTTTGGGGGCGCGAAAGTATAAATCACGGATGGGTTTATCAGCATAGAGGCATTACTATTTTTGCCGACCGAAATGAAGCAGCGCGCCATACTCTTATTATTCCTGTCGATCCTCTTCGCAACAACGCATGTAGCCCAGGAGGCTGTCACCCATAGCTATCAGCAGAAGGGGGCTTCATTCAGCTATGCGCAATACAGCGCAATGGACAGCGTCAGAGATAAGCTGATCATTGCCTTGGCCGATACCGCAGGTGGAGCATGGAAACCCGCTGCGTGGGCACAGGAGTTAAGTTGGTTTGCAGATCGAGTGAAAGCATGCGTCATCGCACCTGAACCCACATTCGGCACATTCTCAGAGGATGCGATCATAGCGTTTGTGAGTAGATCATTTCCTCAAGCTGATTCTACCAAGATTCGCTTCATTGCGCTCGGTACAGGCGCTAATTCCATGTGCGGACTGCTTCAAGCGGGGTATAGCGGTATAATGATCTCACCCATGAAGGCGTGTGGTCTTACCGAAGTAGAGCAAGCCAACGTAGTAGGTTTGCTCAGCACAAGGAGAACGGATAGTACCTCGGTATGGAAGGATAGCCTCTATCGTACGGGTCGATGGGTAAGAGAAATTCAGATCACAGCTGATGACCCTTATTATTTCGAGCGAAAAGAAGAGGTTCTGATGGAACTTTGGAATTGGATGGATGAGCGTCTCACTGCGATCCAAGACAGCACATGGTGTGCTACCTATGAGACAACATTGTTGAGTAAAGTGCCCGAAGTGGTGAGAGAAGGTAAGTATGTTGAACTGGAGCTTCAGATCGCGGAACCAGGTGATGTGGAGATCGACCTGCTCGACCTCAGTGCACGGTCTGTTCATCAGACGCATGTTTTTTTAGGCAAGGGCAAGCACAGTTTCCGCATTCCCACGAAAGGGTTGAATTGGGGCGTTTACAAGTTAGAGGTGGATGGTCCAGGTATGATCGAAAAGCACCGTATAATGATTCGAGGATGAAAAAAATCACACTACAAAAGGGAAGAGAAGCCTCCGTGCTTCGTCAACATCCTTGGATTTTCTCTGGCGCTATCAAGCACATAGAAGATGGAACACAAAATGGTGACTTAGTTACTGTTGTTGCCCAGGATGGAAGCTTTTTAGCGGTCGGACATTATCAAGATAGTTCACTTGCTGTTAAGGTATTGAGCCTCTCCCTTGAAGTCATCGATAGCAAGTGGTATGCATCTAGAATCAGTGCCGCCATTGATCTGCGGGCATCACTGGGCTTTCCGAACGAACAAACGAATGCCTACCGCCTGATTCATGGAGAAGGAGACGGAGTACCTGGTTTGATCATAGACGTTTACGCTGGAACAGCAGTAATTCAACCCCATTCTACAGGAATTGAACGGCAACTGGATGAGATCGTTGCGGCGCTTAAATCCTTAGGTTTTGAGTCTATGGTTCATAAGCCGGTTGACCAGCGTCCAGCTCAAGTACTGGTTGGTAGCGTGAACGATGTAATTGAAGTGAAAGAACATGGTTATCGTTTGGTAGTGGATGTGCTGAAAGGACAGAAAACCGGATTCTTTTTGGATCAACGTGATAACCGCCTACTGTTGGAAGCGTACGCTCGAGGCAAAAAGGTATTGAATGCGTTTAGCTATTCGGGTGGATTCAGTATTGCTGCTGCTAACAAAGGCGCTAAAAAGGTGGTGAGTTTAGATGCTTCTGTCGCTGCCTTGGCCTTGGCAGAAAAAAACGCCGAACTCAATCAGATTGGCGCTATACACAGCACAGTAAAGGCAGATGCTGTGCAATACCTACAGCAATTGGAAGAAGACTTTGATGTAATCGTCTTGGATCCACCAGCCTTTGCGAAGCATAAAAGTGCGCGCCACGCGGCAGTTCAGGCATACAAACGCATCAATGCAGCTGCGTTCAAGCACCTTCCTGCTGGTGGGATCTTGTTCACCTTCAGCTGCTCTCAAGTAATCGATACTGAGCTGTTCCGGAATACGGTAGCGAGTGCTGCAATTGATTCAGGTACCTCGGTGCAGATTTTGCAGCAATTACAGCAACCATCTGATCATCCAGTGCATTTATGTCACCCTGAGGGACGCTACCTCAAGGGGTTGATTGTTCGTAAGTTAGGTGCGGTTTAGTGTAAATTTCATTTGAGATTACGGATGAAAATGTACTATTGACACCAACCTTATTGAACCGATATACGTACTGATTCACGTGTCCCCTAAGCGTAAAATAACCCGGAAGTCTCCCCATTACTTCGTTCCCCTTCCGTATGCGATGGCTATTCGGAAAGTGTTGGCAGATGACGTGTTTGAAGCGCATGTATTTCCAGGAATGCAGCTCGAGTTGGTTCGGGAAGGGGTGATCAACACAACCATCGCAGTTACGGCTTATTTTGATGGAGCTTCCCACGTGTTGGGATATATTCCAAAAGGCATGCTAGACCGCATTGAAGGCTTGATGGAGCACGACGACAAGATTGTGGTAAGCGTAGAGAAGCCTTCATGCAATCGATTGAAGAACGCGTTCTGGATTTGTATCGATGAGCTGCCTGACCTGCCCAAATTTGCGCTCGACCAAATGTCAAGAGGCTAAACGAACCGATCTCTTCTCGTACTCACGTAATTGTTGGTCGATCCGCTGAAGCGGAGAACCTCCCATTGCACCATCTCCAAGATCCACACGATGACTCGGAATGATCAATGCGAAAGGATTACCTCCAACGGCATACATGACGTCGCTCATGCGCAGGTCATTTAATTCATTCTTAGCCACAAAGGATTGAAAATCAATTGTGTTACCATGCTCGATCGACTGAATGGCTTTAAGTGACCTTATTTGCGCATCAGCCGCAACAAATTCCAATGGAAGGTCAAAGGCGTACAAGCTGCCCTCGAAGTATCTTTTCACCTGCTGTTCTGCAGCTTCTTTCCATGCCACGGACCTCAGACCAGAACCGATAACAGCATCATCATCCAACACCCAACGCGCACCAAGAATAGCATCCGTGGTGCCAGAGATCTCCAGCCAAGCAATCGGTGTATCGAGCAAAAAGTTGACGCGCTTCATATGTACAAAGGACGTGGCTCGAGCTGCGCCAAAAAGGGGAGCACTTCAAACTTATTAATAGCCTGACGTTAGGTATCTGTAAGAACCGACTACCTTTGCACCTGAATTAATTTGACTTGCAGACATTCAGCGACTTAGGCCTTCGAGAAGAGATCGTAAAGGCCCTTTCAGAAAACGGCATCACCACGCCAACTCCTATCCAGGAGAAGACCATTCCCACCTTACTAGAACAATCGGCTGACTTTCTAGGACTAGCTCAAACGGGCACGGGTAAGACCGCTGCGTTCGGACTGCCTCTGATCGAGGCGATGGATGTGGAACAACCACATGTTCAAGCAATTGTTCTCGCTCCTACACGGGAGCTTGCCCAACAGATTGCCCAGCAGCTTAAGCTATTCAGTAAGTACTTGAAGCGAATAGAGGTTGGGATCGTTTACGGTGGCGCACCTATCCAGGGCCAGATATCTGAATTGAAGAAGAAGAAGCCCCAGATCGTAGTAGCGACACCAGGACGAATGATTGACTTGATCAATCGGAAGTCATTGAACCTATCAAATGTTAGGCATGTGATCTTGGATGAGGCGGATGAAATGCTCAATATGGGCTTCAAAGAAGAGATCGATACCATTCTGTCTTTCACGCAACACGATAAGAATACGTGGCTCTTCTCAGCTACCATGCCGAAAGAGATCAAGAACCTTGCGAGCAAGTACATGACAGATCCGGTGGAGATTCGGGTGAGCCAAGAGGAGCGGGTTAATACCAATATCACGCACAAATACATCGTAGTGAAACGCAGCGATAAGCAAGCGGCGTTGGAGCGTATGATCGACCAAGAGGCGGGAGAACTCTATGGAATTGTGTTCTGCAGAACAAAGGCAGAAACTCAACGACTCGCTACCAGCTTGTTCGAGAAAGGATATCCAGTGGAAGCACTTCATGGCGATATGACGCAGGGTCAGCGAAATCATGTGATGCGTAAGTTCAAAAGCGGTAAGACCCGACTGATCACAGCAACAGACGTTGCAGCTCGAGGAATAGATGTTGACAACCTTACTCATGTGATGCATTTCGACCTTCCGGATGACCTCGCATTCTATACCCACCGAAGTGGTAGAACGGGCCGAGCTGGAAAGAAAGGGGTTGCCCTAGCCATCATTACGCCAGGCGAGTACCGCAAGATTGTTGACCTTGAACGACAACTGGGCATCAGCTTTGCGTTGGAAAAAGTGCCAACCAATGAAGAGGTGCAGGTGAAGGCAATGGAAGGGAAATTGGAGGAATTGGTGAACACAGAAGCCAATGATGATGCTCGCATTTGGGCGCAGGCAATGGCCGATCAATTGACCTACATCAGTAAGGCAGAACTCCTCGCAAAGATGCTCACCCTTACCACCCAGCATCAACAATCGGAAGAGGGCGACCTTAACGCTGAAGTGGGACGAGGAAAGAAAGGTCAAAAAGGAGCCAAAGCAAAAGGCGAGCGCCAGGGTAGACAAGGCAAAGGCAGAAGAGACGAGCATGGAGGAGAAGAGGGTATGGACTCCTTCCACATCAATCTCGGCAGGAAAGACCGCATCCAAACGGGTGACCTTTTGAAGATCATTTGCGATACTACCGGTGTTCGCAGCAAACACATTGGTCGCATCAACATGCAGAACGATGGTGCTTATTTTGATGTAAAGACCGATCGGTCTGCCGGAGTTCCGGATGCATTTAAGGGCCTACGTTTCAAGGGCAGACCGATCAAGGTGAGCAAGAAGTAACTACTTTCCTAAATCAAACACCATGTTCTTTTTAGCTACGTACGCTCCAAAGCCTGCAACCACCTTGGATGCACTGCTGTTTGGGTCATGTAGTGGATTCGAGTGGTTCAGATGAATGAAATGGATCTTGTTTCGTTCTTCACTTGAAAGTGCCTCAAACCGTTTCAAAGATTCCTCAACAAACGGATGGGGTATCGTTGATAGGTCCCTTCCAGGCAATTCATCACCACTGAAAAAGGTGCCATCTAAAAGTGCATAGTCTACAGCAGCAATCACCGCCTCAATCGGTTGCTCCCAGATCTTCCATTTGTCTATATCCGGCACATAGAAAAGGGATTGCTGAGCTACTACTTCGTAGCCCACGGTTTCTGAAAATTCGTCGCGATGTGGCACCGGAACCGCAATCATCTGTAGTTCACTCGATAACTGAACGGCTTGATTCGACGATAGTTCAACCAATTTTATATTACCCAACGTCACCAATTGACTCCATGGTCCATTTGCCTCAAGAAAGGCTTTCATCCGTGGCATGCAATAAACGGGAGTGTTTGATGCTCCCATTGCTTCTCTTCCCAGATACATCAAACCAGTGTAATGCCCTATGTGAGCATGGGTCAAGAAGATACCACCGAACGACTGACCAACAAAATGCGACTGAGCTTCCATAAACTGCACGGGAAAATCAGGGGTGGCGTCGATCATGTAAAAGCGTTCGCCATCAGAGAATCCAAGGGAAGCAACACTGTGAGTTTCTTTGCTTTTCCATCGCTCGGAACAACAGGGTCGATCACATGCAATTTGCGGTGTACCCGCATCTTGAGATGTGCCCAAAACAATCAGTTCCAACGTCTGCCCAAGTACCAACTGTTGGCCAAGAATTAGAAATGTACAGCAAAGCACACAACTACGAATGAAAGGAGATATTATAACCATAGACTTACGAGACAATGATGGACAAACATAGGATCGTTTTTGCACCCCTTAACACTTTGCAACGCACGTTAACTTTTTGCTAGCCTGGGCCCTGAATACTTTTGGATTCAAATCAATGACCGCATAGATTATGAAAAAGAAAGTACTCCTTGAATGCCTCTTCTTTTCGTTCTTAAGCCTTGGCCTCGTGGCCATCGCTAACGCTCAGAACGATGACACAGAACGCAACGATAAACCCGCCAGAGTAAAAGTAGAAGTAGAGGTCACCGAAGATGGTGAGACCACTACCTCCGTACAAGAGATCGAACTTGACGTAGATCATTGGAACAAAGAGCTAGCATCCATGCTGGAAGAAATGGAACTCAGCATCCAGAAAGCCATGAAAGACATCGATGATGCAGATATCGAGATCATCATCCAAAAAGAGCTGAATGACCTCGATCTACCCGATTTCCAATCAACCATCAGGGCCATTCCACGCTTTCATTATCAGCAAGGAAGTGGTGAAGCGCGTGCCTTCCTCGGGGTAGAAGGAACCGCTTTGAACGAGATCGAAAAAGCCAATACCAAACTAAAGAAGGGCGTGCGGATCAGAAGGGTAGTGCCTGGTAGTGCTGCAGAAGCCATCGGTCTACAGCGCGGAATGATCATCACATCCATCGATGGACAGGAAGTAGGCAACTTTGACGAGCTCGCAAACGCGATCCGTTCGCATGCACCAAAGGACAAATTGAAGTTAGAGGTCTACCGAGACGGAAAGCTTCAAAAGCAAGAGGTGATTCTCGGTTCCACCACCGATCGTCGGCGCCAGATCCATATGGAATGGCAGGGTGAAGATGGAGATCACAGCTACGTCTTTCCTCCGCATGCACCCCAAGGTCAACGTCCGTTCATGTACCATTCGACAAAACATCCAAAAGGCCTTCGAGCGGAATGTTCAGGAGGCTTCCTAGGTATCGAAGGTGAAACCGTTGACCAAGGTGTAAAGATCATTAAGGTGATTGATGCTACCCCAGCAGCAGAGGCCGGTCTTCAAGAGGGAGACATCATCACGGAACTTGATGAGGACGCAATCGAAGATATCCAGGCGCTTATAGCCAGCCTATCGAAGCGAAAGGCTGGAGAAGAGATCACCGTTCGCTACCTAAGAGGTGAGCAAGTTGAACAGGTTTCCACCACCTTGGCTGCGTTCCCAAAGGAAATCCCATTTGAAGAGGAAAAGAGCTTCCGCTATGAGGTTCGAATCGGTGCGGTGAATGAAGAAGAAATCGATCGCATCAGCCAACAGAGTGAGGAAGAACTGGATCGAACCAACGCTTTAGAACCGATCGATCTTACGATTGGACCGAATCCAAGCAGCGGGGTGTTCATGATGAACCTCGAGCTTGAAAGCAACGACCCCGTCAAACTTCAAGTGTTCGACGCCCAAGGCGGTAAGGTCATGGAGAAGGAAGTTCAAGCAAACACCGATGGTTATATCCTTACCAAGATCGATCTGAGCGAGCAGGCGGAAGGAATGTACTTTGTGTCACTTCTTCAGTCAGGAAAAGGAATAATGAAGCGCTTGATCAAGCAATAATATAAGCTTTACAACCACCAACGCTTAAGGAGGCTACGTATGCGTGGCCTCTTTTGCTTTTAGCACCTGCGTCTTGAAACCATTGATGAAAGACAAGGCGTCCATCTTGGGTTTACCTGGAACTTGAATCTCTCGGACTTCGATCGCAGCATCGCTTGCATTGAGTACCAATCGCTTGCCATCGATCCTGAACAGACCGGTTCCCACCCGCTTAACCGCTGGCGCGTGTGTCTTGATGATCTTCCAACGCTGGGCAGATCCACCATCGATCTCGACTTCGATGAAGGCCCCAGGAAAGGGCGACATACCCCGGATGAAGTCATGTACTTCCTTCGCGGTTTTGCTTGTATCGATCCTGCAGTCATCCTTGTAGATCTTGGGTGCGTGCTTCGATATCTGCTGTGGCTGAGCCTTCAATTGGAAATCTCCGGTACTCAGCTGATCCAAGCTTCTCAACAACAGTTTAGCTCCCTTATGCATGAGGCGTTCATACAACTCCCCAACCGTTTCATTCAACCCAATCTCAACCGCTTCCTGGAGCAGGATGCTTCCGGTATCGATTGCATGTTGCAGCTTGAACGTAGTTACGCCCGTTCGTTGTTCACCGTTAATGATGGCCCAATTGATCGGAGCAGCACCTCGGTACTCCGGAAGGAGGGAGGCGTGCACATTGAAGGTCCCCTTCGGAGGCATGTCCCACACCACCTCTGGCAGCATCCGAAAGGCCACAACGATCTGCACATCGGCCTGATAGGATCGGAGGGTTTCGACAAACCCATCCTCCTTCAAGTTGGCCGGCTGTAGAACAGGAACTCCTTGTGATACGGCATATTGCTTTACGGGTGAGGGCTGTAATTTATGTCCACGCCCTGACGGCTTATCAGGTGCAGTAACCACGGCAACCACATTCCTTCCATCTTCGATCATGGCTTTCAGGCTCGCCACAGCGAAATCTGGTGTTCCGAAAAAAACTATTCTCATATCAGGCAATGATCGATTTCAAGTTCCGGTGCTTTTGTAGCATCGAAGATTATTTAGTTTTGAGATATGTCCAAACAACGCATATCCATCATCCTGCTTGCGGTCTTGCTTGCGGGTTGTGCTGACGAGTCCAACAGCTTCCGTGACCAGTACCGCTGGCTAAGCGGGAAATGGGAGGGCAAAGATGGCGAAACGCAGGTAATCGAAACCTGGAAATGGCAGCGCTATCGATTCGAAGGAGAAGGCTTTCGTATCGATGATGGAGATACCACCTCTACTGAAAGACTCTACATCTCGGCGTATGGTCCGGCCATTGGGTACACCGCATTGTTGAACGAAGAAGAATTCTTGAGCTTTCAGGCGGATAATGCCGTCGATAACAAGCTGATCGTGCGGAATAAGCGCAATGATTTCCCCAAGATGATATCTTATGAGCTCACCTCTGACTCAAGCCTGCTGATCACCCTTGAAGGAGAAATACGTGGAACGCCTGTTTCAACGAGCTACAGCATGCAGCGCAAATCTCGTGAGCGATGAGCGCTCTGTCTGCATGGATCGACGATCACTTGGGTGAGTTGGTCTATGGTGGAATTGATGGCAGTGTCACCACATTTGCCGTGGTAGCAGGCGCAACCGGTGCAGGTTTAGCCAGCGAGGTGGTGATCATCCTCGGATTTGCCAACCTCTTTGCAGATGGCTTCTCGATGTCGGTCGGTGCTTACCTCAGCAGCAAGTCAGGAAAGCAGATGTACGAACGCGAGCGGAAAAAGGAATACCAAGAGATCGAAGATGTTCCAGAAGACGAAGTAGAGGAGGTGCGAGAGATTTTTACGGAACTTGGCTTTGAAGGCGAGCTGCTCGAGCAGGTCGTGGATAAGATCACGGAGAACGAGGACCGTTGGGTCGATGTGATGATGAAGTACGAATTAGATTTGATCCCTGAGAAGAAATCCGCCGCTATGGTCGGCGTTAGCACCTTCATCAGCTTCTTGATCTTTGGTTTGCTGCCCCTCTTGAGCTACTTGATCGATGTTTGGTATCCCTTGGATTTGGACATGTTCGTGGTTTCTTCATTGCTCACGGCCGTGGCCTTCGCATACATCGGTTGGTTCAAAAGCTACATCACGAAGACTGGACATTTACAAAGCATATTGGAAACGCTCGGTCTGGGAGCGTCTGCAGCTTTATTGGCCTATTTCGCCGGTGATGTGCTCGAATCCTTTTTGCTCTAGATCGCGCTGTTTTCGAATGGGCATTCTGTAGATTCGTAGGTCTGAACCAATACCTCGTTTCATGCACGATTTTTCCGCTGCACACATCAAGAAAATGGTCATCCACTACGTAGGAAACAAGGCTAACGAAGAGCGTCTGACCATCAGTGAACACCATGTTCGCACCCTGCAAGTAGAGGAGGAGGATAAGCTCTTGAAGTACTTTCTTAAGCCGTTTCAAGAAGATGATTACTACAGCTTCGATCACCACAGCGACTTAGAGCTGAATGAGACCTACAGCTACATCCATGAGCTCTTTCTTACCTCGATCAACTTCATAGAGGCGTCACAACGTCTAGCCAGGCATCTCTATGCCAACAGCAACCATCCGCGCATCAAAGGAGGTGAGTTCTATGTAGTTCATTTCGGCGAGACCGTTTTTGAGGGGGAATTGGTGGAAGCAGTTGGACTCTTTAAAAGTGAGAAGAAGAGTCATTTCATGCACGTAGATCCTAGTCATGAGAACTTTGATGTCAGCTTCAATCAAGGGATTGACCTAAAGAAGCTCGACAAAGGGTGCATCATTTTCAACAGTTATGGGGAGGAGGGATATCGGCTTTTGATCCATGATGCCCTCAGCAAAGGAGATGAGGCGAGGTATTGGAAGGATGAGTTCTTAGGAGCAGCCAATTTGAGTACTTCCTACAGCATGACCAAGAACTACATGAACATGTGTCGATCCTTCGTTACGGAGGAGTTGCCCACGAATTTTGAGGTCGATCGGGCAACACAGATTCAGATGTTGAATCGATCATCCGGATACTTCACGGAACAGGATGAGATCTCCACAGAAACCTTCGCGAGTGAAGTGTTAGAAGCACCTGAGGTAATCGATACCTTCAATGCATACAAGGAGCGCTATGCTGAAGAGAACAAGATCGAGATCGAAGATCATTTTGATAAGTCGAAGCAAGCAGTACGTTCAGGCAAGAAGTTCTTTAAAAGTGTCCTCAAGCTGGATAAAAACTTTCATATTTACGTCCACGGTAACCCTGACCGTATTGAGCAAGGCTTCGATGATGCCCGCGGATTGAAGTTTTACAAAGTTTATTATGAAGAAGAGCGGGATTGACCAACGCTAAACTGCGCGCATGACCACCACACCAACCATCGCGACCATAGGCACGAGTTACTTTATAGGATTCAAGGGAAAAATGGACCTTGATCCGGAAACCAACGCCGCTCTCTGGAGCCAATTGATGCCTAGAAGAAGTGAGATCAAACGTATGATCGATACCTCACTTTATTCCATCGCCATTTACGATCCAAACTACTTCGACGCGTTTCAACCTGAACGAAGGTTTGAGCGCTGGGCTGCCGTTCGCGTTGATGAAGGTGCTGAGGTGCCTCAGGGCATGCAGAAGCTGTGTGTTCCCTCTGGCCAATATGCCAAGTTCATCCATCAAGGACCGATACATAAGATCCAGCAGACCTTCGATTACATCTTTGATCAATGGCTGCCAGAATCTGAATTCACCATTGACCAGCGACCTCATATCGCAGCAATGGATGAGCGCTATAATCCTGGTAAGGAAAGCTCCGAAGAAGACCTCTTCATTCCGATCCGGCAGAAGGAGTGAGTCTACTGGTCGATGGAGCCGACGACGCGCTTCATGAACGCATTGAGGGCGTCTCGCTCTGACATCCCATCTGCCATCATTTTACGCACTTCAAGCACGCCATAGAAATTAGAGAGAAGCTCTCCAATGGCATCCAATTCCTCATCCTTCATGTTGGAGCTTTCAGAAGTATGCTCCAATACTTGAATGGTTTCATGAATGAAGTCTTCATCAAATTCCTCTACGAATTTGTTGACATGTTTAATGAGAGGCAAGCGCATCGACCAATTCTTTTAGTTTTTCAGCCCGGTTGGTTTGTACCTGTCCGGTATGTTGTCCGCCATGAAAAGTAGCAAAGGTGGGCAGGTTGTCAACGTTTGCCAACTGGCGTGAATTCGGAAACTTTTCGGCATCTACCAAAACAAAAGTGATGTCTTCCATCTCACCGGCCATGCGCTTGAACCTTGGCTTCATCATGGCACAGTTGCCGCACCATCCAGCGGAGTATTGCACAACAATCTTATCGTTGCTGCTTACGATCTCTTGTAAATTATCTTGTTCTAATTCTTGAAACATAATTCAAATGTATTTCAGCGGTTTTACGATGCAAAGAACGTAAAGCATTTAGCATAGGTTTATTTGATTGTTTCTATAAAGGGATAGATTTATACTATGCTTACCCAACACCAAGTGTTCTTTCTACGTCTTAGGCACATTAATAAAAACAGAACCAAGCGTTTAATCCGATACTTTTGAACGCTGCAATCCACATTATGAAAAGAATAAGCTACCTATTGCTCGCATTCGCCATCACGTTTACGGCGTGTAAAGATGAGATCGAACCAGAACTTAACCTGGCCGGCGAGAACACCATTGTTCATTCACTGAATGCATCATTTACAGATCCAGGCTACACAGCTGTTGATGATAAGGACGGAGATGTAACGGGAGAAGTGAAAGTTACAGGCACCGTAGATGTTGACCTTGTTGGTGATTACACCCTTGATTATCAAGTACAAGATGAAGCTGGCAATGAGGCGCCGGCTGTTGAGCGTATTGTACAGGTTAGGAACGATGCAGATCACTTAGATGGTGTTTATTTCGTGTCTGCCAATTTGATCTACGGATCTTCTACCGGAACACCAACCACGGTTTCTGCTGGTTCTGATAAGTTGACGAGTTCTACCACCTTGAACAATCGACTCTTCTTAGATGCTTTCCCCGTATACGTCATGTACGTTGATGCAAGTACCTTGAATGTGCCGGAGCAAGGCGCTCCAGGTGACCAATGGTCAGGTTCAGGAACGATTGACAACAATGGAGATTTGATCTTGGAGTTAAACCATGAGAATTCTGTTGGTGGTCAAACCAAATACGAGCTTTACTACACAAAGAACTAGCCCTTGCTTGTTTCTTTTATTCAAAAAATAAACCAAAAGAATCACCTTACTTTCAAGGTGATTTTTTTGTTTTTGATCACCTCGGTTTGTTTCACAAGGAGCGAGTGGTTCATTGATGATAACCTTTTGCTTCGCTATACGCTGGCTTCCTTTTGGCTCTCGCTCTTGGTGATTACACAGCGAAATCTCCGTTTTGGTATACTTGAATTCCTGCTTCTCGGCATTTTTTTCCTTTCCCTGTTGAGTATGCTGTGGAGCATGAGTGCTAGTGAAGCTCTGTTTGATGCCCATCGCTTCTTTTTAGGCTTGCCTGTTTTTGTCACAATCATCAAACTCTTGGAACTCGGTGAGCGGCCTTTCATCATGAAACTGCTCATTTCGCTTGCCTTGGCGCTGATCATCTACAACGCAGGATTGTTAGGCTTGACGTTTCTTCACGATAAACCATTTGCTGGATCATCAGCCCATCCCAACCTGTTGGCATCGTTGATGTACCTCCTAATACCACTGCTCATCTATGCGCAGCACTACATCAACAAAAGCTGGAAAAAGCTGGCTTGGATCACCATGGCGTTGTGCATCACTGTTATCATGCTCTTGTCAACCAGGTCAGCCTTGCTCGGTTTACTGGTATTCATTGCAGGCTTTGCGATCTATCGGATATGGGGAAACTGGAGCAGAAAGGTAGTAATAGGGGGCATGATAGGAATTGCACTTCTGATATGCTCCATTCCATTGGCAGTTTCGTCAGGGCTATTCGACAGTACATCACTGTATGAGCGCCTCTTCATTTGGGAAAAGACATGGAGACTCATTCAAGAAGCTCCGTTTTACGGGGTAGGTGCTGGTAACTGGGCCTTGAATTATACGAAGTTCGGTATTGGAGGGTTTGACACGTTTGAGGTATTTGGTCTGCGTATGCAGCGTCCACACAATGACTTCTTATGGATTACAGCTGAGCTCGGACTCTTGGGTTTGTTCTTATACACTCTATTCTTGGGATATTTGACGCGTTCATGGCTC
Source organism: uncultured Flavobacteriales bacterium (assembly GCA_913057205.1). GTDB lineage: Bacteria > Bacteroidota > Bacteroidia > Flavobacteriales_G > Salibacteraceae > SHAN690. Next base: position 55,371 of record CAJXNO010000007.1, on the reverse strand, counting down.
AAGTTGAAACGATCTCCGGCTACTGTTCTCTTAATTGGTGTTTTAGGGTACATGGTAATAGCGAGCTTCAGCTTTCCCCGAGAGCGCATCGAACACCAAGTTCTACTCTTCATAGTTTTTGCCATAGTCGCTTTTGAGTCAGATTACCTCCCTAAGGTCAGCAGGTGGATGAAATGGGTATTTATCCTTCCACTAGTTCTGGGAGTCTTGATTGGAGCCTATCGTCTGAATGGGGAGTACCATGCACGTGAAATGATTACCGCAAAAAAAAGCTCGGATCATCAAAATACCATTGAGCTGGCACAAGCGGCGCAATCACCTTTCTATAACTACGTCGGCGGAGATGTTCCAATCTCATCCTTCATGGCTGAAGCACACCTTAGACTAACGAATCATGACGCCTTTGAGTTTTATAGCAAAAAAGCGTACGAAGAAGCGCCGTTTAACTATGAAGTAGTCAGCAACTACGGCATGAGTTTGAATGCTCAACAACGTTATGATGAGGCACGATCCGTTCTCCTTGACGCGCATGCAATCAATCCGCGGTTTGATGGTGCACTGCTAAACCTCGCTATTGTGCATTACAACCTACAGCGCTATTCTGAAGCTGAAGAGTGGTTAGACCGGGTGAATTTCAAATCACCAATAACCGATTACTACGCCGGACTGATTCATAAGAAGCTCGAGGAGCGTGGAGGTGATCGTTAAACCAGTATCTGAGCTACCCCAAAGCAATCAAGAGCGTTGTTATACACTGGCCAAGAGCAACGGGCGCCCAGATCCTTTCGATCTTACTTCGGGTGATGGTATTCATAATGGTTCCTAAGGCAAAGAAGCCCACTACGATCCAAATGCCAACCCCTGTGATCGGCTTGAGCATCAGGTAGGCGATATCGGCTTTGGCTAGTATGATGGCTGCCGTGAATCCAAGTACCAACATATTCACTAGTGCCACTATTCGCATCTTGACCGGGTATTTTCCAGGATACTTACCACCCATGGATGCACTGCCCCAAGGTGCCCTAAGTGCCAGTGCTAGCTGGAAGAGCATAACAAGGATCGTAAGGATGGTGAAGATGGTGGCAGGAATCATTAGGATGTGTTCGTAATCAAATCATTAGGAATGAATAAATAAAGCTAGCGCTAAGATCCAATAGCTAAAAGCCAGAAGCCAGAAGCTAAATTTCCTCTACAAACTGCCGGAATACTGCTTTATGCCGTTCGAGGTCGAAGTCGCCCGACACAGAAACCCGGGCGATGTAGTCTTTATCAGACTCCTTGGTAGTGCCTTGGGTTGATGTTGCTGGGATGGTCCAATAGCACCCTTTCAGCTGACCATAGCTCACGCAGTACTTGCTTTCATCTGGAATCTGGTTGATCATCATATCGATGAGCTTCAGGTTCAGCACTCGCTTATACGCTTCCCGTTCTTCGTGTGTCGCACCTTTTGTTGGTAGGTCCAATGAGAACACAGAAGGAGTGAAGCCTCGTTCAGCCAACGCTTCGGAAACGAAGTTGATCTTCGCTTCCGGCAATGCCTGCTCGATGAAAGCGACAAATGCACGGGTATTCTTGTATGCATCTTCAATGCGCTGATTCATGGAAGGCATCTGCTCGGCCAAGATTTCGATTTGATGATCTGTTGCTTCGTTATCGCACAGCAATATATGGCGCTGGATGTACCTCATAAGGTGTTCTGCCTCCTGATTTGCGGCGCAGTATCCGGCAGTACATTTTCCACCACTTGGAAACTTGGATCCACTTACATACGCCAATGCTTGAATACCTTGGAAGATACCGTCTTCTGCTAGAAACGGTATGTTTGGACAGAACGTTTGATCCAATATGAAAACTGGGGCAATAGCCACTCGATTATCGGTTGTAGTTCGCTTTTGTATCAACGCCGCATGGAGGTCTTCCAACACAGGAACCTCAACACGAGGGTTCGTTGGAATCTCAGCAATGATAAATGGGACGGCGTCTATTCTGGCTACTTGATCCAATACACGATCGATGCTCTGAACCATATCATTGTCTCCGTCAACCGGAAGGTCTAAGATCTCCACGCGATCTACACTTTCAGCAACACGACGCGCCTGATCATTGGTTCCACCGTAGCAGTTCGGGGGAACTAAGAACTTGATATCTTTCCCAGGGTAGGAGGTTAATGCATGGTCAAACAATCCCATCATGATCGCGTATTGAACAGAAAGTCCGCTCGAACCAAGAACGGCTTTTGAATGGGTGTGGGTTACTTCCTGCACCGTCTTGATCACTTCCTGTTTTTTGCTATCAATGAGCTTGGTATCACTCGCCTTAGCGGGAGTTCCAAGCAGCTGCTTCAATGCTGCGTGACAGTTCACTGGCGTCATGGCAATGCTTTCTCTTCGTCGTACGTGTTGAATCGGTCCCACATAGTCATCTCGATCAGGCTGATTGATGTAAACGATGCTTCCCAGTTCCTGATGAACCTGAATTAAAAAGTCGACCCCATGCGGCAGTGTTTGCCTACCGATCTCGTCGTTGTTTGTGATGACTACAACGCTTTCATCGGTAGACGGAATGTCATGTACATCATGCACCTCAGTTATATCAAATTGATAGCCATAAACCGTTCTGACCGTTTCGGCATCAAAAGCTGCAGGTAGTTGCCCCGTGTAGTAGACCTGGGTAGATTTTTTCGCCAAGGAGTTGGTTCTTAGAATAGCCAAAAGGGGAGTGGTGCGGGACGAAAAGCTGATCAGATGACTCGAAGGCAAGCCCTGAAGTTTCGCTAAAGCCCACTCTAAAACCGAGGAGAGCGGATGCCCAAGCCGGATGTAATCGTAGGCGGTTGGCAGAGTGTTCAATGAAGTAGACGTCGGTTCACCGTCCTGAAGCAGCGACTCCAAGGATTGCAAGAACTCATACTTGGCCTTAGACTCGTTATAGATATCGAGCCGGTGGGTGGTTAGATTCAGCCAATCTGATGGAAGATTGTTGAGAATGCTTTTGACAGATGCTAAGACAGCTTGTTGCTCCATGAATAACGATTGCGTGAGCTGCAAATGTATCATCCTGCATCAGCTATGAAGGTGAAAGGCTATCAATCCATCTACAAGATGGATGCTAAAGGTTCTGATTCCGTTCCCAAGTTTGCTTGATGAGCATTTTCAATTTACCCAGATCGATATCCGCAAGTTTGTTGATGTATAAACAGCCTTTTCCCCATTTACACTTCCCGATTTCTGAGAGAAGCGCCTCATCTCTGCTTACGTCGCACATCAGATACAAGGTCAACTGAGACTTCCGTGGGGCAAACCCCAACTTAAACCATTGGTATTCATCCTTGCTGCCTTTTCGTTGGTACGTATATGCTCCAAAGCCAATGATGAAAGCTGGGTTCTTCTCATTACCCCATGTTCTACCTGGGTCATGGGTTACTGCCTGAAAGAGCTTCCATAGGGTTCGCGCATCCTCGCGTTTAGAAGCTTGTTCTATCGAATTGATGTGCGTTTTGATGTCTTGATCGGTAGGGTAAGTTGATAATCCCGCCATAATGTTTTGATTCTGCTTAATATTGTCGCTTTGCGGTTCTGTGAATCAGGGTCTCTGCGTCTTTACGCCTTTACGCCTTTACGCCTTTACGCCTTTACGCCTTTACGCGAAATTCACTTTTTCCACTCGTGATCCAACAATCCATAAACAAAATCATCCACCCATTCTCCTTTAAAAAAGACGGCCTCTCTGAAATGCGCTTCTTTGCGAAAACCAAGTCCTTCGAGCATGCTGATGCATGAAATATTCCGTGGATCCACCGATGCCGTGATCCGATGCTTCTTCAGGTCGCTGAACAGATGATCGAACAACGCACTCAAGGCCTCTTTCGCATAACCATTTCTATGGGATTCAGCTTGCAAGGTGATTCCAATCTCACACTGCCTTTCGTCTTCTAGGAAATGAACCCCAATATCGCCGATCAGCGACTCCGTTGAATTTTCGATGATCACCAACTGAAACCAGCTATCCGGCACATTCCAGGAATCGGGTTGGCGATGTATGAAATCCTCAACCTGCTCGATACGCTCAGGAACGAAACCCTGATATCGATTGGTTCTTTTATCTGACCGATAAGCGAAGACCGTGGCTCGATCTTGAAGCTCAATTGGACGAAGCACAAGTCGCTCAGTTGTCAAATATGGGGTGAAACCTGCGGGCATTAGAAAGCGTTTCTATCCTTTATCAATTGCTTCAACTCTTTATATCTATCACTCTGTCTTATAAGTTTATAGATAAAGAATAAGGGTGTCAGCGTCACCAATACCCACGTGTTCTGAATCACGCTGTAGATGATTACGCCTCCCATCAGACCTATGCTGAATGCATGAAAGATTTCATTGCGCCGCATCTGCTTGATCTCTTCATTCAACTCTTCGGGTGTAAGCTCTTTTAATGGTTTTTCCGACATGGTTTTCAAGCATTTGAACGTTTTGAATTTAAGGAACGGAAGCAAGTATTTCATGCATGAACCTATCTCTTAGATCGCTTCTCCATCATGCACACGGAACACATAGCTTCATAGATTTGTCGCTCATACTTTTCAACGAAGAGTGTTATGAGCGAAAACGAACGATCAACACATCCATCATCCTTATCCATCCGTGACTTTACCTATGTGCTGCCGGATGAGCGGATAGCTCAGTACCCTTTAAAGGAACGGGATAAGAGCAAGCTGTTGGTCTATCGAAGCGGAACCATCGATCACAAGGTGTTCAAGGAGCTTCCTCAAGTTTTGGAGCCTGGAGATGCGCTTATTTTCAACGACACAAAGGTCATTCACGCGCGGATGTTCTTTCATCGGAGTACGGGAGCGCAGATCGAGATTCTTTGTTTGGAACCATTGCAACCGGTAGAGGTGAATGAAGCCTTCGCTCAAACCGAATCGGTTGTTTGGAAAGCAATGGTAGGGAATGCAAAGCGGTGGAAGCTGAACGAGCGCTTGACAAGGGTCATCCCTTCACCAAATGGCGATTATAGGCTGAGTGTAGAACTCCTCGCTAAGGAAACCGATGCGTATCAAGTACGGTTCACCTGGGATAACCACAAAACATTTGCTGAGGTGATGGATGATGTGGGGATCCTTCCGCTGCCGCCTTACCTCAATAGAGATACAGAGGCAGAAGACGAAGAACGCTACCAAACCGTTTATGCACAAGCTGATGGCTCGGTTGCAGCTCCCACGGCCGGACTCCACTTCACCCAACAGGTACTGGATCAATTGCGTGCACAACAGGTCCAATCGGTGTTTGTGAGCTTGCACGTTGGCGCAGGAACCTTCAAACCGGTGAAGTCGGCTACCATGCAAGACCATGAAATGCACCAGGAGCGGATCCACGTTTCCCGCAATGCCATAGAGCAAATGCTGAATTCCCAAGAGGAGAATCGGATTATAGCCGTTGGCACTACCTCTTTACGCACCATTGAGAGCATCTTTTGGTTCGGTGTGAAGCTGCTGGAAGGGCATGCCATGAAAGAACTCTTTGTAGGCCAGTGGGAGCCGTACGAACTAGACACTTCCAGCGTTGAAGCTCAACAGGCACTGCAAGCCGTACTGGATTGGATGACGGCTCACCAACGCAGCTACTTGAGTGGTAGTACACAACTCCTGATCGCGCCGGGGTATAAGATTCGCTTAGCGGACGCGCTCATCACCAACTTCCATCAGCCAGAAAGCACCCTGTTGCTGTTGGTCTCCGCCTTCATTGGGAATGACTGGCGTAAGGTGTATGACTACGCGATGAAGAACGATTTCCGCTTCCTCAGCTTTGGGGACAGTTCGATTCTGTTTAGATAATCTCCAATATCATCCATCAATAAAAGATGCGCTAGGTACACCTTTGTGTTTGGAATGATGCTAGTCCTTCGACCGACTGAAACGATAGGCCAACGAAAAAAGCGCGCTGCTTGTGGATAAGTCGAAATTGAATGACCGTTCTTTCTCATTAATGGTGAATTCACTTGATCCAAGGCTTACGGTACTTTGATCTCCTAAACCAAAGCTGTAGGACACAATTGGCTGTACCTCAAAGCCCAAGACTATCGCTTTCCCCAAGATAAAATTGAAGCCAAAAACACCGTTTATACTTGAGATCAACGTATAATTCTTTCCCTCTAACGACCTCGTATCAAAGTAATAGGCCAATTGATCATTTGCATACCCAAAACCAAGATCAACCCCAGATCGCAACTCAAACATGTTGCCTATCGGTTTTCTCCATTCCCTACCTATAGAAGCAGATATGTTCAGATGATCCCTCCAACTTGTTGCTTCATTATCTTCTATCATAATGGACAGGTTATTCGCGCTGGTGTTGAATCGCCATAGGGCATTGTTGTTGCCAATACGGTAACTCAGCCCAACACTTGAAAGGTTATTTGTTGTGAGTCCGAGCTCTTGTATTTTGCCATTTTCCTGGGCAATGAGCAGAAACGGCATAAAAATGATGAGGGATAGCGTGAAGATCTTTCTCATGGCACTTGATGTTTTGTATGCAGGGAGATGAATACGCTGGCCATTTTAATCTTTCGATCGATTGAATCTGTAACTCAAAGACAAGAGAACACTATTGGTTTTTACACCAATGGAAATGGCCTCTCTATTACTTGTTGTAATTGATTCTTGATCAAAGCTTCGATTATACTCAGTTCTACGAATTATACCGTAGGATACGGAAGGCTGGACCTCAAAACCAAGGACCAACTGCTCATAGAACAAGAAGTTGAACCCAAAAACACCATTGAAATTGGGACGGTATTCAATAGTCTTCTGCGCGTATTCACTATCTTGAATGATTGAACCTTGTTCAAGATTAAAGAAACTATAAGCAAAGCCAAGGTCAAAACCTGATCGTAACTCAAAACGATCACCTAAAGGCCTGCGCCATTCTCTTCCGATTGACAATCCCGCACCGAAGCTTTGATTGACATAGTCAGTTCTTCTTGTATTGGTTCCTAGGTTTATGCCTAATCCATCAAACCGCCACACCGCATGGGTATTACCGATCCGGTAGGTGACCCCAAAATTGGATAAGCTTCGGGTGGTTCCGCCGATCTCTTGGATCTTTGTAGATTCCTGTGCATTCAGCAAAAAGGGGGTAGAGAGCAGAAAAACGAGCACGTCCTTCTTCATAGCATGTCATTAGTGGATACAAGCAAACGGAAGGCAGCAGAAGCTATTGCCCAAGTGCCGTGTCATATTCCAAGTTAATTCATTGATTCCTCGATCCGTTCACCCAATCTTCAATTGGTGTGTGGAAAGATACGACGCAAAGGATAAGATTGCAAGGAGAAGTGCTGGCAGCTTTGAGGTATGTGAAAAGGCAGGTTATTGAGGTAAGGCAGATTTGGACTGCACCACCGCCATCGCTGCTAAGCGACCAGATTCCATGGCCGCATTCAAGGAGCCATTGAAAAGGTAATCGCCGGCGAGGTACACCTTGTCCATGACTTTACTTTCACTGGGCTGGGTGGTCATCCTGAGGTGTTCAATATCCGGTAGTGCCTGATCGATGTGGTAGTGGTGGATATACCGTGCTTGACCGCATTCCGTGTATTGCTTCACTTCATCAGTCACCTGATTGATGAGCTCTTGGTCAGTGATACCATGCGTATGAAGACAGGTAACCGAAAGGATGGTCTTTCCGCTCTGTGCGTCTGTAAAAGCGTACAGGTTATTAGAGCGTTTATTCGGGTCTGCAATGAGTGCAATGGTTGCTGCTGGGATGTTGGTGCCATCTACTTCAAAGTAGACGCAGATACAATGCTTCCACTGCACCTCTTGATCCTTCATGTTGGGCAGGAGGGAGGAAGCATTTCCGGTGATGATCACGCCTTCATGAAGTCGCTCTTCACCAGACGACAACACCAACTTGGCACTGTTCACTTCTTTGACTTCCGTATTGAATTCAAACGTGGTGTGCGACAGCTTGCTTTTGAGTTGCTCACTGATAGCGCCTATGCCCTTGGATGGAATCGTAGCATAGCCCTCTCCAAACATCTTGTAAACAAACTCAAACATTCGGCTAGAAGTGCGCAGGTCTGGTTCCAAGAAGATGCCTGCAAAGAAGGGCCTGAAAAAGCGTCCGATGATTTTGTCTGAAAATCCAAAGTCCTTTAGGTATTCCAAGGTAGATTGTTCGGGGTTATCAAATATGGCTTCAATGGACTTCTGCTTCAACTTGTTGTTCAGCTTCAAGATCTTAAACTTATCGCTGATTGAACCGATGTCTGCAAAGAGGGTAGGGAAGAGCACGGAAGCATTCCGCAGGGGATCGCCGATGCGATAGCGTTTGCCATTTGCATAGATCATCGCCCCTGACGCCAACTTTCGCAGATCAAGGGACTCCATGTCGAGGTAATGCTGGGCCAAAGGATAGGCGCTGAGTAAAACTTGAAACCCAACATCCAAATGCAGGCCTTTTTCCTCCAAGGTTTTAACGCGACCACCAACCGAATCAGAACGTTCAAGAATAGTGGGTTGAAAGCCGTTGCGTTCGAGCTCGTATGCGGCAATCAATCCGCTTACTCCGGCTCCGATGATGTAGGTTTTGGGTGATTCGGTCATGGCGTTGAAAATACTTACATCATCAAACGTAAAAGTCTCCGAAGGGTTCTGATCAACATATCTTCGACCCACAGCGAGCAACCTTCATGTTATCCAGAAGCAGAGAAGAGAGGGTTCAACAGAGTGCGGCAGACAAAAAAATCCCCGAACCACTATGGATCGGGGATGTACGCTATGGTTCTAGGCACTAAATTAGCTTTTCATGTCTTCTTCTAGTTGTTTCGCCTTCATCTCAAGCTTATCAATGGTGTTTGAGAGGTCTTCATTGACATCACTCCACGTATCTTCTGTCGCATTCTGGGATCTTTCCAGCGCTACATCAATGTCGTGACCTAATTTTTCAAATTCGGTCTCGATCTCTTCCAACGCTTCTTGAGCCTTTGGTTCATTCATGCCTAAACCATCTTTAAGCTCATCCATGGAATCATCTACGTCATCTTGTAAATGGTGAAGGGATTCTTCAACTTCTTCTCGTTGTAGTTCCCAGTCAATTCCATCATCATCGCTTTGTGCGAAACTTGGACTTGCCACCAAAAGGAAGGCGGTGGTCATGAGTAATACTGCTTTTCTGATGGATATCAATGTATTCACTTGTGTTTTCATGGTTGTTTTCATTTGCCTTAAGTAGTGAAAACTTCATTCCAGCTATTATTTCCCTGTTTTGGCAGGGTTTAGGGTAAATGTTGAGGAAATCTGTGCTTTAATGTAGAGCGTATTCTACACTTTACAGTGGGATCATAGGGGCAGATCACCATATCGGTCAGTACAGAGAATTAAACCAGGAGATTAAAACGCCTCCCCAATAAAGAAGTATAAACCATAGCCCTCTGAAGTAAAGGCCACATCAAAGCGGGTATAGATGTCCTTCTTCGGAAAAAGCAGGAAGCGTGGACCCACACCAGCTGACCACTGCACCCGATCGATGCGAAAACCATTCAGGTCTGGTGCAACCTGTCCGAGTCCGGCAAAGGCAGATAGCCCCCAGCGCTTAGAAAAGGGGAGGGGTAGCATGCGAAACTCAGCTTGACTTGCAATCATTTGCTTATCTCGGTACCTACCTAGGTAGTACCCTCGCATCAAGCGCTCGCCTCCCATGAGGGCCAATTGATTGAAGGGTACCGTGCCTTCGGTGAACTGACCGTAGGCTTGAAACGCCAAGACGTTCTTTTCTCCAATAGGTCGGTAGACCCGGAGGTCAGAGAACAAGGAATGGAAAGAAAAGGTGCTGCCCCATGTGGGCTGACTGCTCAGCCAGGCCAGCTCTGCGAACAGGCCTTTCCTTACGTTCAGCACATTGTGCCGGTTATCGTAAACCACTCCCCAACCCAAGGAAAGATCGGTGAAACCACCGCTACCCATAGGGAATTCGAACCCTTCGGGCTCCGAAAGATCAAAGCGAACGTTGCGCATCAACTCCAGATCCACTTCCGGGCCTGTGTAAAGCGAAGGAACGATCTTGAATAATGCCCTTTCTCTAAATCGGAATTCCGTAGCCGCAATGGTGGCTTTTACGCTAGAAGTAGCCTCTGGACCGATACCATAATAGGAGAGGGGGAAGTTCTGGAATTTGATTTGTCCGAGCAGAAAGAACCGATCGCGATGGGTGTACAAGGCATGGTCGATGTAGCCGCCAAACTGGTTCTCTAGGGTGATAAAGGCAAAGGAGGACACCTCCGACAAGCGGTTATTGGTGTCTTTTTTAGCCCGATAGACCAAAACCGAGCTCACGCCAAACTCAAAACTGGTTTCCGGTGCATAGGCCACCGTAGGATAGGCGATGAATTTGGGCTGCGCTGCCGAGGTGGTATCCAACAGGATGTATTCGAAGTATCGTCGAATGATCGATTGCCCTGCCGCATGGAATGAACAACCGCACAAGAGCAGTGCAGCACAGCAAGTACAAAGCAGTTTATTCATGCACGATCGATCGCCGCGAAGGTAGCGTGGATGTAGTCTTCCAAAGACACTGAAAAGACTAAATGCAAAGAACTCGAGTTTATCACATTGATGAACCCACTGAACATGAATGCTTAAAATGGTTCAGAGCCTTTGCTACACCTTGTTCACGCGGACCGCATTCATACCCTTCAAGCCCTTTTCCAATTCAAAGGAGACCTTGTCGTTTTCGTCGATTTCCTCGGTTAGACTGCTCACATGAACGAAGTAGTTCTCATCCGTGTCATCCTCCTTGATGAAGCCAAACCCCTTGTCGTGATTAAAGAATTCAACTTTACCGTGGCGCACCGCATCCACTTTATCTTCTTTCTCTCTTTTGGGTACACCGAGTTCTATGTCCTCCGCTTCGATAACGTTCTTATTAGCAGGATCTGGTGGGGTATCAGTAGGGTTACCGTATTCATCTACATAGGAGATCATGTCTTCCAGTCCAGATGCCTTTGGTTGGGCTTTGCGCTCCTCGCGCTTGGCTTGCTTTTCTTGACGCTTTTTTAACCGCTTCTTTTCTTTCTCTTTCTTACTGTAGGATTCTTGAGACTTCCCCATTGATTGCTTGCTTCTTGTTTTTTCTGGCCTTAAAGGTACGAAAACCGATGGCCCTGACACTCAGAGAGCTTTGCGACGGCTGAACGCTCTAAAAGATACCTGAATATATCGTCGACTAATTGCGCTGCATTCCGGATGACTGAGCAAATCCATACTCTTTAACCACCCGAAACACCGCCTTTTGATTACCAGAGTGCACTTCAATAAGGTAAAGCCCAGCTGCTTCTGGCATGTTGAGCTGCAGGTGTTGGGTGGTCTTAAATGATCTACGGTCAACCTCTTGACCCATGCTGTTTATTACGCTGACTGTACTTTGGGCATAACTACGGCTGAGATCGATGTTCAGTAAGCCATCGGTAGGGTTGGGGTAGACCTTTAGGTCATACCCAAAACTATTCTCCAGCATCTCTTCTTGTCCAACCTCTTCACCTGGATCATCCGGCACATTTGGATTTGCCACCTTCTGATCACGTGACTGGTCGTATTCGTAATGATGGGAGCGTTGAAATCAAAGTAAATACCTACGCGGTTATTGATCTCGGTGTAATCCGGCAGGTCTGCTACTTGATCAACCGTAAAGGTCACGAAACCGATACTTCCTTCCAGGTTCGTAGAGCTATCCGGCAGCATGATGTCATCAAAAGTCCATTCCAACACCCTAGGGCCAAACATCTTGAAGGTGTATTCATCACTTGCAACACCTGAGCGTACAGAAAAGATATCAAGATCAGTATCCAAGGTATCCCTAAGCACTACCTTAAAGGCCGTGTCGTTTCCCGTATTCTGAAAGCGGATCAAGTACTGGATATGACCATTCGGTGCGATGAAGTGGGTATCGGTTACGCCCAGTGGAAAACCCGTTTTGTCGTTAGGGTCGTATGCGGCTCTTGCAACTCCGGCAAACACATCTACAAAGGGATCTGCATCATCCATTGGCATCATACCAACTAATTCCGGAGTCCAATTCGATTGCCCCCCACACAGCTCGATGGTTGTGTTTGGCTCAGATTTGCTAGGGTGGAGGGGATGTTGGTCTACTTCGAGTCGAAAGGTCCTGCCACCATCGCCAGAATAGATCAGAGTATCTGTTTGACCGCCTATCAATTGTACTGAATCCAAGGACATATACTGACCATCAACAAAGAGACGAACAGGAGAATAACAATCCATATCGCCACCATTATTGGTGATCGTGAATTAGATACCACCATTGTGACACCAACCATCCAAGGAAATCTCAGATCCATCCCAAGGTAGTGTACAAGGAGTGAAGTCAAAAGGAGCGGGTGCTGGAGTAGTGCTATCGAATAGACAACCAGATTGAGGAAACATCTCTGCACGTAAAAGGAGCGTTTGCCCAATAACAGTATTAATACTCACAGTGCTCCACACCATGAATGATTCCTTTTCCCCTGGATCTATTTGCCCCAAATCGAAACGAAATTGATTGTTTCCGAGAGCAATAAAAGGAGCGTTTGCAGAATCCAATGTAATGAGGTCATCGAGCTTAAGTATTACATATGCACTATCGAGTACAGCAGAACCAAAGTTCATATTGCGTGCTTCAACATGTAGACGTTGACGATCAAATCCTGGACGCATTGCGGGCATCACTACAGAAACTCTAGGAGCTGGACACGGATCAGTAGGAATCATCCCAAATGAAGGGAGATTGATTTGATTATCAGGGTCACTGACGACAAAGCTTCGAGGATTTGCACAGCTAACACGCCATGCGCCAGAAGTATCGTAAGTAATGGTATAGTTTCCCAGTGCTACTGAATCAATTGACCAGAGACCGTTAGAATCTGATTCCACCAACAAATTACTCGGTTCAATAAGACCTAGTACCCCTACGACTATCGCTTGTTCTTCTCTGATGCAGTTATTGTTTAGATCATTATATACCGATGAATGAACACCACGGAAACTGTATACTCGAGTATGACCTGCGTCAATACCTGATGCACCATTCAAAGGTGCCCCAATGGCCAACGTAGAGCTATCTGGCATACTTACAGAATAGCCCATTGCATCACCAGGCATCTCACCATAAATGTCGTTGCGATATTGAACCCAATCCGTTCCAGACCAGTAATATACTCGAACTTGGCCAGGGAATGAAGTGTTTGGGCCAACAGCAGTTGCACCAAGTGCGAGAACGTTTGCATTTGGCATGCTTACTGACCAACCTGCATAAATTTCACTAGTATCCCCATCTATATCCTCTCCTTTCTGATTCCATTCCGCTCCATTCCATTGGTATACACGTACGTGACCAGTGCCAGACATATTGTTTGCATCGTTGCCATGCCCTCCAATTGCTATGGTATTTGGGTCCGCCATGCTCACGGACCAGCCTGAATAGTCTCCTGCATGCTCACCGATTATTTCATCACCTTTTGGTTCCCACATATTATTATTCCAAGTGTAAACACGCGTGTGCCCCGTATTGCCCGAAGAGCCAACATCGTATCTTGGAGCACCAATAACAACGGATGTAGAGTCTGACATACTAACCGAATAACCAAACGAATCACCTTGTGCTTCTCCGATTATGGTTTGCCCTTTCTGTATCCAAGCGGTTCCGTTCCAACGGTAAATTTGAACCTGTCCTGTTAAGGAGTTAGCCATGTAGGCGCCTATCGCAACTGTATTAGGGTCAGGCATGCTTATGGAATGTCCCGATTTATCACCCACAGAGACACCATCAATATCTTGTCCTTTTTGTACCCATGAGACACCATTCCAACTAAATATCCGTGTTTGACCAGCATCCTGTCCATTAGAATCACTTCCCGGCGACCCTATCGCAATGGTGTTTCGATCAGGCATAGAAACAGAGTAGCCGGCACTATCACCTGCAGCGATACCATCGATATCCTGGCCATATTGAATCTGCCCATAAACCCCACCGCATATAAATAACAGGGAAGCAATTGACACAAATAAGAGCTTCATTATAGACCTTGTAAAATGGACCATACCTTACTCTAAGCTTTTATTAAACGAACATTTAACCCCGAACACCGCCTCCGTCTTAGCATTCAATCTTTCAACGCTTGCACAACAGTTGTTCGCATCTGATTTGAAGCCAACAAGATAGCAGTAGATATCTGGATAAACAATAGCTAGCACTAGCCATCCAAAGCACCACCTCCAAAAGCCTTACCTTCACGGCCATGCAACGGTTCAGAAGCATCTTGATCACCGTATGCAGTGCATTGATTGCGCTGTTCTTGTTCCGCTACATGGATTACTCCAACCTTTCTTGGGAGGCCAATAGCAGCAATTACATCGGTATACTGAGCATGGCACTGGTCATCATCAGCATGGCAGTGAGCAATAGAAGGGAACAGGCACAGGATGACTGACCCCAGCAACATCCACGAACAAGCGCCCCTCGTTTCCATCATCTTGGCCGCCAAAGACACGGCAGCTTATATCGCAGATTGCTTGCGGTCCATTCAAGCGCAGACTTACACCAACTGGGAGCTCCTTGCCGTAAATGATCATTCTACCGATGGTACGGATGAGATCATCGCTTCGTTTGCAGCCAAAGACGCGCGCATCAAACACCTGCAAAGTGAAGGCGAACTGCTCATTCCAGCCCTACAAACCGGATATAAGCACGCGAAAGGTATCCTCATCAATCGCATGGACTCGGATGATAAGATGCCCGCAGATAAACTGGAAGTGATGGTAAATGCTTGGCTCCAGCAGGGCAGGGGCTGGATCATCGCAGGCGGCACCGAGCATTTTGTGGATGAAGGCGAGGTGGGCGAGGGCTTCCGTAAATATGAAGACTGGCTCAATGAGGTGGCGCGTACCCACAGCCACTGGCAGCACATCTACCGAGAGTGTGTCATCCCCAGCCACTGCTGGATGCTGCACCGAGATGACTTTGAGCAAGCCGGCGCTTTTGATTCGCCCATCTACCCCGAGGATTATGACCTCTGCTTTCGCTTCTACGCCCAAGGCTTTCAGGTATACGGACTCGACAAGGTTCTGCACTACTGGCGCGATCGCAGTGACCGCATCTCCCGCACCTGGGATGTGTACCAAGACAACCGCTACTATGAGCTGAAGTGGAAGAACTTTGCAAAGCTTGATCGAGACGCCGCACGTCCACTGGTCTTGTGGGGTGCAGGAAGGAACGGAAAAGACCTCGCCAAGCTCCTGCTCGAAAACAACGAGCAATTCACCTGGATCTGTGACAACCCGAAGAAGATCGGACTGGACATCTATGATGTGCGCATGGAAGCCCCTGATGCTTTGCTGGAGCTCAAAGCGCAAAGGCCACAGGTCATCGTTGCCGTGGCTTCACCGGATGGATTGAATGAAATCGAACAAAGCATGGCCGAGATGGGCTTTGGCTTTGCGGAGGATTATTGGTGTTTTTAAGAAACTACCACCCAAGTAAATAAGCGAAAACCAGTGGCGCTACAATGGTTGCATCGCTCTCAATGATGTACTTCGGGGTGTCAATGTCTAGCTTACCCCAAGTGATCTTTTCATTCGGAACGGCACCGCTATAAGAGCCGTAGCTGGTGGTGCTGTCGGATATCTGACAGAAGTAGCTCCAGAACGGCACGTCGGTTTGTTCCATGTCTTGGTAGAGCATCGGCACCACGCAAATAGGGAAGTCGCCCGCAATACCACCACCGATCTGGAAGAAACCAATACCTTCCGTGCCGGCTTCCTTCGAGTAGAAATCCGCCAGCCACATCATGTATTCAATGCCAGACTTCATCGTAGTGGCCTTCAACTCGCCTTTGATGCAGTAGGAGGCGAAGATGTTGCCCATCGTGCTGTCTTCCCAACCCGGTACAACGATCGGGAGGTTCTTCTCGGCCGCTGCCAGCATCCAGCTGTTCTTGGGATCGATCTCATAATACTGCTCCAGCATACCGCTGTTGAGCATCTTGTACATGTACTCATGTGGGAAATAACGCTCACCCTTGCTTTCGGCATCCTTCCAGATTTCGAAGATGTGCTTCTGCAAGCGTCTGAACGCTTCTTCTTCCGGAATGCAGGTATCGGTAACGCGGTTCAAGCCACGCTCTAGTAAATCCCATTCTTGTTGCGGGGTAAGGTCGCGGTAATTCGGCACCCGCTCGTAGTGGGAGTGGGCCACTAGGTTCATGATGTCCTCTTCCAGGTTAGCACCCGTACAGGAGATCAAATGCACCTTGTCTTGACGGATCATCTCAGCCAATGAGCGGCCCAATTCAGCCGTACTCATCGCGCCAGCTAAGCTGATCAACATCTTCTTACCGCTTTTCAAGTGCACCTCGTAACCCTCCGCCGCATCGATCAGTGCCGCCGCGTTGAAATGCTTATAATGATCTTTGATGAACTGTGTAACCGGTCCTTTATTTGCCATGATTCAAAAATTTGTAGCTCAATAACTTATAGTACAACTTCGCCACCAAGAACTGGGGCGCGTGCAGGCCGTCGATCGGAGCCAATTCCACGATGTCAAAACCTACCACATTCTTCTGTTCAAACACCTTACGCAAGTAGCGAATGGTGGTGTTCCAATCCAATCCGCCCGGCTCCGGTGTTCCGGTGGCCGGCATGATCCCAGGATCAAATGCGTCCAGGTCAATGGTCAGGTAAACATCATCCGTCATTTGTGCGATGGACGCATCCATCCAAGCGTCTTGCCCGTAAATGTCTTCCGCAAAATAGACCTTACTGCGGTCCATGTGTTCTTCTTCGCTCACATCCATGCTGCGGATGCCCACCTGGATCAGGTTGGTGTTCACACTTGCATCGTACAAGGCACAAGCGTGATTGTACGGCGACCCCATGTAGGTAGGACGCAGATCCGCATGCGCATCCAACTGCAATACCGTGAGGTTCTCATGCTTTTCATAGAAGGCCTTGATCACCCCGATGCTGATGCTGTGCTCGCCGCCAAAGAAGGTAAGGAACTTGCCGCTTTCCATGAGTTCCTTCGTGCCGTCATATACGGCGTTGAACATGCTGGTCGGGCTATCACTCTCTCGGATCGGCTTGGTGATGTGCACGCCTTGTTTGTACACCTCCGTTTGCGTTTCAATATCATAGAGCTCCATGTTCTCAGAAGCATCTAAAAAGGCCTCAAAGCCTCCATCGGCACCTTTTCCCCAGGTGCTGGTTCCGTCGTACGGAATGGACTGAAGGATAACCTTAGCGTTCTCAAAAGTGCACAGCTCTTCTGCAATGCCAGCGTAATTGATCATACAGTTTGTTCTTGGTTATAGCCGAGCAAGCGGAACATCTCTTCTGCCGATTGCTCATTGCGGTAAACATAGTCAACGATATTCCCCTTCTCATCGCGATCGATGATCACGTGCTTGGGCGATGGGATGAGGCAGTGCTTGATGCCGCCGTATCCACTGATCGCATCTTGGTAGGCTCCGGTGTGAAAGAAGCCGAGGTACAAAGGCTCGGGATCATTCTCCGGATAGGAGGGAAGGAGTACTTCCTGATTGAAATCTTCTGAATTGTAGTAATCGGAATGGTCGCAGCTGATGCCGCCGATGTTGGCCCTGCGGTACTCATTGCCCCACTTGTTGATCGGGAGCAAGATGAATTTCTCGTGGATAGACCATGCATCCGGAATGGTGTTCATCAAGGAGTTGTTGATGATGTACCACGACTCGGTATCGTTTTGCAGTTTCTGCTCAAGCACCTTAAAGATGATGGCGCCGCTTTCGCCTACGGTGTACTTGCCGAACTCCGTGAAGATGTGCGGCTCACGAACACCTTCTGCATCACAGCTCTCCTTGATGTTCTTGACGATCTCATTCACGATGTAGTTGTAGTCGTACTCAAAACCCAGGTTGTTGCGGATCGGGAAGCCACCGCCAAGGTTGAAAGAATCTAAGGTCTTGCACTGCTTCTTCAAATCGATGTAAAGCTTCAAGGCCTTCTGGAACTCGCCCCAATAGTAAAGGCTGTCTTTAATTCCGGAGTCCACGAAGAAATGCAGCATGCTCAATTCAACGTACTCATTATTCTGAACATGGTTCTTGAAAAACTCGAGCATATCAGCCGGACGTATACCTAGACGCGAAGTGTAGTACGCACTCTGAGGCTCTTCATTGATGGCCATACGCATACCGATCTTCACCTTGTCCTTTACCTGCAGCTCTTCTGCTACTTTCACTATACGCTCAAGTTCGGTTTTACTATCGAGTACAACAATCACATCCTTGAAACCATAGGCGATGAGCGAAATGATCTTTCGGAGGTATTCATCGGTCTTATAACCGTTGTTCACGATCTTACGTTTCTTATCGATCTTGCCTTCTTTGTGCAAGTTGAGGATCAGGTCAATGTCAAAGGCCGAAGACGTTTCTAGGTGCACGTCATGCTTCACCGCTTCACTGATCACATGCGAGAAGTGGTTGCATTTCGTACAGTAGCAATAATGGTACTCACCGCGGTAACCGTTCTTCTTGATGGCTCGATTGAAAAGGTTCCGTGCCTTCTTGATCTGGTCGCCGATCTTTGGTAAGTAGATGAATCGAAAGGGGGTACCGTACTTCTCGATGAGGTACTTCAATGATATACCATGAAAAGTAAGGTAGTCGTCCCGAAGATCGAAGCCCTCTTGTGGGAAGTAGAAGCTTTGATCGATCAGGTTGAAATAAGTATTCTTCATTCAGTAGGGAATGCACGTTTTAATGAGGATACGAAATTAGATGGAAACTCAAATTCACAAGCATTATTTTTTTGTTGTGAGTCACTGGGTTTGGAAACAAAAAACCCGCTGCAAACACAGCGTGCTAAGTGGTTCAGGGGTACATCGCTAATCGATCTTTTGAAACTTCATCGGAGCATGACCATCTACTTTCAAAATATAGATGCCAGAAGGCAAGGAATGCACATCCAACGAGCTTTTTACGTTTCCGCTGGATACCACAGCACCAAGTAGGTTGCTGATGGTGTAAGGTCGGGCTACTTCCAATCCTTTCACAGCTAATAAACCGTTGGTGGGATTAGGGAAGAGCTCAATCATTGAGGTATTGAACTCATTCAATCCACCGGGACCATCCAGTACTTCAAAACTCTCCGTATGGGTACATCCATCTGCGTTCGTAATGGTGACGGTGTATGGGCCACCACTGATGCCGTCAATGTTTCGGGTAGAGGCACCGTTGGACCAGTCATAGGTATAAACGCCCTCTACACCCAAGCTAACGAGGTTGATCCAACCAGCCTGATCGAGAGAGGCATCTTGTATATCAGCGGTCACATCTACGGCAAAGTCATCGCATCGGGTAAACTGATAGCGGCTATCCACTACATCTGCCGCGTTACCGAAGGGTACGTAATCCGGACAACCCTGCCCTTGAAAAGCAGAGTCAAAGTCCAAGACCACAGAGTAGGTGATGCCCATGGACTGAGAGCGTTCAAAGTCATACGGTCCATAAGACTGTAATGCGCGGTAATCGGCAGGAAGGAAGCCATCTGCACACATCGAAGGAGACGCCAAGTTTGCACCGTCGAGCACATACGTGGTTGGATCCCCGTTTAAATCGGTCTTGGTTGATCCATCTGGGTTGAGTCCGCTGAGGTAATTGTAGTATTCGATGGCAATGCTTGGCAAGCGATGGTTGTTGATGGTTGAAGACTCGAAGTAGTGTGCTGCATGCATAGTCGCGTCATCGGGAGCCCGATTCACACGTACACCCACCATAGGAATATTGTTCCCATATCTGGTCAAACCTTCATCGAAGTCATCCCCGTTATAGCCAAAAACCGTTTTTCGAGCCACGTCAACACCGATGTGGTCGTCAGCACCGTTTCCAAGGTCGATGTCGAGAAAATGTCCGAGGTAGAGGTCATGGTAGTCGTGTTCGCTTTTATTGACCATGGTATACTGGTAGTAGGTTGCATAGTCCACGTCTGTACCATCAATAGCGTAAGCATAGGCCATTGCATGGAACTCAAAGCCAAGAGCCAAGCCTCCTGTTTCAGTATGAAGGTTTCCGATGTCATTGAAGACCCAGAATACGGCTTGATCGCCTTTTATAAGTGGATAATCACCATCCGTATGCATGTAAACACCATCAGCATTCACATCTACGAATGGGGCAAGCGCTTCGGTTAACGGAGAAGGCGTTTCTAGATTGCCTTTTGCTGGCCACGTTCTGATGGCTTCAGAAGGCGCACCGCCATTGGTGAAGAATTCAATGCCTGCTTGGCTTACCTTCCAATGCCAATCCCATGCATCGCAATGAGCAGCGGTAAGAACCGAATCACCTGTGATGAGACCTGCGTAATAGTCGTTTCCAGATTGCCGGTAAAGGGTTCCAGCCAAATGAAGCTGTTCTTCTTCATGCAGTGCACCACCCAAATTGCCCCGCTGAATACCGGACTCTTGCCCGAGGTAGCCAGCGATTCATATCGGGCACGGGAGAAATCCCTCCAGACATGGCCGCCTTACTTGAGGAAGGCATCCGTGTAGTTGATGTCAAGGTTGGAAAAGGATAGAGGGACGGTGCACTGGGCGTATACAGTTGCATAAAACATGCTCGCTAGCACAGAAAGGGTAATCGTTCTTTTCATGATTTGGAGTATTGGTTCACGCTAGATTAGCCAAAACCTTGCCAGAAACCAATCGAGAACGAGTTAGTGGATGGATTCAACCACTAAACGGCAGCTTAGCGTGCTTAATCCAGGATAGCTTTCATACGCGCCATTTCATTGTATTGACCGAAGCAATCCGTAAAGACCTCGGTAGGGGCGAAGCTTCCGATGTTATTGTGACGGCTGAGCTTCCCAAGTCCAACAGGCTCCCCATCTTGCATGAAGACCATGATGCGATCATAGTATGCCTCGCCTTTACCAATGCGCACAAAATCGCAGTACTTCCGAACGAAGATGGTATCACGTAAAAAGTTCATGTTTTCGTCCGCCACCATCTCTTCTTCGTAGGAAATGTGGTCCAGATGATCCCAGAAAAGCTTGTAGTCTTGTTTGTCGTTGAGGTGCTTCTTAAGGATGCTGGTCCAGTGCCGCATGCCCCCAGGATCCTTGGCGCGCTCAGATAGATAATCCTCTTCGGTGATGTTGATGCGGATCAGCTTGATGGCGTCATATTCAAAAATCCGAGGTGGAATCTCGGCAGCCTGACCCGTTGGTTGCGCCTGAGCAAGGAGTACAAAAGGCAGGAAAAAGAGTGAAAAGCTCAGCAAACGTTTCATCACATCATTCTTTGACAACTTCGACGTGAAGTTAAGCACAGGGATGCCTTAGAAGAGGAATCCAATGTTAAAATAACCTTGGAACACATAGGGGCGCTGATTCAATTCCACGGCATCCTTATAAATAGAATTCTGGAATCGATCTGCTTCGATGGTCAGACCAACAAACGCTCGACGCGATATGAAGTAGTAGCCCGTGAGGTCTGCTGACCACACAAGGTTATACTCCCGGAACGGAGAATGTTCGCCTTCATCGTTGTGCGCGATCGCCTCGAAGGAGTTCGGATCAAGCCAAGAACTTTGGGCATCACGCAAGAGGTTCAACTTCGTACCTACCGCCACATCCAATCGCAAACGATCATTGCAAAAGAGCGATTGATTGAACTTAAGGTCCATGTTCAAGTACTCATAAGTATTGGTGGTAGCATGCGATGCGTGATCGTTTTCGAAGTGGTATCGCTCTCCTACGCGGAGGTATGTGAAGCCCGTTTTGAGGCCGCTTTTGCCGAGGAGCGTTGCTACCGCATAGATTCCGGCCGAGGCACTGAGGCTGGCATGCTCACTCTGGTTTTTATGTTCCACGAGCTGATCGTGCACGTTGCTCTGTAAAGTCCGGTAGCTCATCCCAACACCACCAGAAGCACCGATAATCCATTTCGGACACGCTCCGATTTCTTTAAGCACCGGAAGGCCTGCCGGAGTCGGATAGTTTCTTGATTTATCTATGTTTTCTACTGCTGCAACGGGAAGCATCACAGACCGTGTAGGTAAACGATCCAATTCCGCTTGCTTTTCAGTGGTGTTCTCTGAAGTTGGATTAATCGTATTGTTCAAGCCATCATTCGACACAACCGCAACAACCGGAGCTGAAGGGTTTGCTTCCCGCTCAGATGGCGTGATGACTACGCGCTCACGCTCAATGTCCTGTTCATCCGAATCATCCCACACAACCGGAGGAGCTTCAGGGTCGACCTCGGAGATCGTATTGAAACCAGAGCCTTCTTCCTTAGATCCTGTATTCGTGGCACTTCTTGTGGATTCAGTGTCTGAAACATCGGTGGGATCCATCGCTATTGATTCACCCGAGGACTGTGCATCCGATGAGCTATCTGAGGTCTCGTAGGGGAAGGGTTCACCATCAACAGGAAGGGCTGAGGCAGATTCTACGCTTACAACGGATCCACCATCATCGGCGGCAGAAGGATTCATTCGTTCACCCGATGGGGCACTCGGCCAAAGCAACAAGGCAAGGACCAGAGCTGCGACACCACTCACGCCACCAAAGAACCACCAGAAAGCCACACGCTTTCTTCGGGTACGGAGGAAGTCAGCCTCGACTTTTCGACGCAGCGCATCAGGCGGTGTTTGCTGCACTCCTGCCAACTTCGATCGAAGTATGTCTTCCATGTTATTATGACCCTGTCTGCTCATAGAAAACCGAATTCCTATTCACTACCAAGGCTTTTAATTTATTCTTCGCCTTGCTGAGTTGGCTTCGCGATGCACTTTCTGAAATATTCAATAGTTCTGCGACCTCCTTATGTGAATACGATTCCAAAACAACTAAATTGAATACCACACGGTATCCTTCAGGTAACTGTTCAATGCATTTGAGGATGTCTTCTGCAGCCAGATCACTGAAGATGGATGCATCTTCTACCATGCCATAACTGTCATCATCATCATCGCGGTGGAGTGGTTCACTGACCAATTGTTTACCCCTGATACCATTTAGACACGTCGTAACCACAATTCGCTTCATCCAACCTTCAAAACTTCCTTTATTGTCGAATTGATCGATCTTCTCGAAGATGCGCAGAAAAGCTTCCTGAGCGAAGTCTTCGGCTTCCTGGGTGGATCTGGCATAGCGCAAGCACATCGTGTAGAAGAGCGACGCATAGGTGTCGTACAGGTGGTTCAGCGCCTTGCGCTTTCCTCGTTGTAAACCTTTTATGAGTTGGTCGGTGGTCAAGGTTGTAGGTCGATTACCTATCAAACCGGACAGACGAATTATTGTTCGATGGGGTTTGCCTTATATAATGCCTTTGTTGAGGGATTTCAAAAAATAATTAAACACAAAGAAGCGTCTTAGAAGCGACACGTGTCTATGGGGTAAATCAAAAATTATCGGATATGAAAAAGTTAGGTTTACTCTTTAGTCTTTCACTGATGACGCTAGGAGTGCTCGCGCAAACAGCTCGGGTTCAAGTCATCCACAACAGTCCTGATGCAGCTGCTGCAACAGTTGACGTTTATGTGAATGGAGCCATGTTCTTGGATGATGTCGACTATAAAACGGCAAGTCCATTTCAGTCAGTCCCTGCTAATGCGTTATTGAACGTTGGTATTGCACCTGGAAACAGTTCGTCAGTAAATGACACCATTGCGAACTTTCAATACACACTGGCTGACAATGAAACCTACATTATTGTTGCACAAGGTATCGTCAGCCCTACAGGCTATAGTCCTGCAACGCCATTCGATTTGGCGGTTTACACACTTGGTCGTGAAGAGGCTGGTACAGCTGGAAACACAGACCTACTGGTGGTGCATGGAGTAACAGATGCCCCTGCAGTAAATGTTGTAGAAACAGAAGTGTTGTCAACTACAGCAGTGAGTAACATAAGCTACAATGAGTTCTCTGGTTACGTTGAGTTACCGACAAACGATTATGTAATCAACGTAGAAACTTTGAATGGAGATGTAGTGGCAGCATATGAGGCTCCTCTTCAAACACTTGGTCTCGAGGATAGTGCTATCACAGTTTTGGCGTCAGGCTTCTTAGATCCAACGGTGAACAGTGGTGGTGATGCTTTCGGACTTTTCGCTGTATTACCCTCAGGTGGTGATTTCATTCCACTTCCACAGGCTACTGCACGCCTTCAAGTCATTCACAACTCTGCAGATGCGTTAGCAGCTGCTGTTGACATTTATTTGAATGGCGAGATCTTACTTGATAGTTTCTCCTTCCGTACAGCATCAGCTTTTATTGATGCTCCAGCAAACATTACTAATGAAATCGCTGTAGCCCCTGCTAACAGTACAAGTGCTTCACAAGCGGTAGCGACTGTACCTGTTGTATTAGATGCACGCGATACCTACGTAGCAATTGCAAATGGAATCATCAGCCCAATGGGTTACACACCAGCAACTGCTTTTAGCTTAGACGTTTATGATATGGGACGAGAGGCAGCTGATACAACTGGCAACACGGATGTTCTGGTATTCCACGGCTCTACTGACGCACCTGTTGTAGACGTTGTTGAGTCTGGGGTAGGTGCAGGAACAATCGTTGATGACCTTGCATACGGTGATTTCCAAGGTTATTTAGAGCTTCCAACCGATGACTATGTGCTTGACATTGCACTGCAGACCGGCGATAATGCGTTTTCTTACAATGCACCATTGTCAAGCCTTGGTTTAGAAGATGAAGCCCTTGTAGTAGTAGCTTCTGGATTCGTAGATCCGAGTCAGAACTCAAACGGACCAGCATTCGGTCTGTGGGTTGCACTTCCAACTGGAGGAGCCTTGGTTGAACTGCCAGCATCTACAGCGCGTTTGCAAGTGATCCATAACTCAGCAGATATGGCCGCTTCAGTAGTAGATGTTTACTTGAATGGCGGACTCTTGATCGATGATTTCGCTTTCCGCACGGCAACAAGCTTCATCGATGCTCCGGCAAACGTAGAAGCAGAGATCGCTGTAGCACCCAGCAACAGTAACGATGTGAACGATGCGATCGCCACCATTCCGGTTACGTTGATGAACGGTGAAACTTACATCGCCGTTGCGCATGGCAATGTGAGTGCATCTGGTTATGTAATCACTGAAAGCTTCGGCTTATCCGTATACGGGATGGCGCGCGAAGCCGCTACCGATGCCAACAACACAGACGTCCTGGTACACCACGGTGCAACCGACGCTCCTGTAGTTGATGTGAACGAAGTATTGGTTGGTGCTGGAACCATTGTAGACAACCTCGCTTACGAAGATTTCCAAGGTTACTTGGAATTGGCCAATACAGATTACACCTTGGAGTTGAAGGATGAGACCAATACCACCATGTTGGCTCAGTACCAAGCTCCATTGCAAACCCTAGGGTTTGCAGGAGAAGCCATCACCGTAGTAGCATCTGGATTTCTTGATCCAAGCCAAAACTCAGATGGAGCATCCTTCGGTCTTTGGGTAGCAGTAGCTGCTGGAGGTGACTTGGTTGAATTGCCTGGCACACCGCTAAACGTTGATGAAGAAGTTACTTCTGACGCCTTGAATGTGTTCCCAAATCCAGTGATGAACGGACAGATCAATGTGCAGCCATCGTTTGATCAGGGAAGCATCATCTTGATGTCTATCGATGGCACAGTAGTGATGCAGGATCGTTTCAACAATGATCGCATCAACCTTGATGTTAATGATTTGAATGCTGGTTATTATATGTTGGAGGTACGTTCTGAGGAAGGTGCATCTGAATATGCCAAGATCAGCATCATTCGATAAGCTAACGAGAGTAGTAGTTTAGGTTAGAGAGCAAAGGGTCGCATTATGCGGCCCTTTGTATTTTATCACCGCTTCCTTCGCATCTTCGCAGCATGAATTACTTGTCGGTTGACCAACTGAGCAAACGCTACGGAGAACGCACCTTATTTGAAGGCCTCAGCTTTGGTTTAGCCAAAGGAGATAAAGTAGCGTTGATCGCTAATAATGGCACCGGAAAGAGCACCTTGCTTCGGATCCTTTCCGGGAAGGATGTTGCTGATGAAGGGGAGTTCGCATTTCGACAAGGAATTCGAGTAGCATTCTTGGATCAAGCCCCTTCCATGTTAGGCGCTAAAACGATCGAAGCGTATGTTAAAACAGTAAACAGCGATATTCACGACTTAAAGCGCCGTTTCGAAGAACTCTCAGCACAAGCGGAGAAAGGCGACCCCGAGGTGATCTCAGCATTGGAGCGAACCCAAGCTCAGATGGATGTTCGCAAGGCGTGGGACTATGACCGCAGGTTAAAAGCCACCTTAAGCAAATTGGGTATCGAGGACCTCGAGCAAGAAGTGAGCACCCTCAGTGGTGGAGAGCGGAAGCGCGTTGCTTTGGCAGCTACCTTGGTAGATGAGCCAGAGTTCCTGATCTTGGATGAACCCACCAACCACCTGGATGTCGATATGGTGGAATGGCTAGAAGCCTTTTTGATACAGAGCAGCATGACCCTTTTGATGGTCACACACGATCGGTACTTCTTGGACCGGGTTTGTAATGTGATCTTGGAATTGCACCAGCGGAAACTTTATCGCCATGATGGCAACTATGCTTTCTTCTTGCAGAAGCGCGCTGAGCGACAAGAAGTGGCAAGGGTGGAGCAAGACAAGGCCGGCCGTTTGATGAAAAAGGAATTGGAATGGATGCGTCGGCAACCCAAGGCCAGAACAACGAAGAGTAAGTCCAGGATCGACGCCTTCAAGGAGATCGAGGAGAAGGCCAAAAGCGGAGAGAAGGTTCCGACACTAAAGCTCGATGTGAAGATGAGTAGGCTTGGCGGAAAGATCCTCGAGATGAAAAAAGTCTATAAGCAGTACGGCAACAAGGTGATTCTGAAAGGCTTTGACTATACCTTCAAGAAAGGAGAGCGCTTAGGGATCATCGGACGGAACGGAGCAGGGAAGTCTACTTTCTTGAATTTACTAACCAGTAGGGAAGAAGCTGACTCGGGGAAGATCAATGTAGGCGATACCGTGGTGTATGGTTACTACGACCAATCTGGCATCACCTGGAAAGAGGATCAACGGGTCATTGACATATTGAAAGACATCGCTGATGTGATCCAGCTGAGTGATGGCACCAAGTTATCTGCAAGTGCATTCTTGGAGCAGTTCATGTTCACCCCTGAAAAGCAATACACACACGTGGCAAAACTGAGTGGGGGCGAAAAGCGTCGCCTGCACTTGATGACCGTACTGATGAAGAATCCCAACTTCCTCATCCTGGATGAGCCAACAAATGATCTCGACCTCCTCACTTTGCAGAAATTGGAAGAGTTCCTTCATGCATTTGACGGATGCTTGATCGTGGTTTCGCACGACCGCTACCTCCTGGATAAAGTGGTTGACCATCTCTTCGTCTTTCAGGGTGATGGAGAGATCAAGGATTTTTGGGGCAGCTACGCAGATTGGAAAGAAAAGGAAAAAGAGAACGAGTCACTCAAGTCTCGAGAAACCGCCCCAAACCAAACGCAGACATCAGAAACTGCAACAAGCACGAATTCTCTTGCCGATAAACCTAAGCTTTCATACAAGTTCAAATTCGAACTGGAACAGCTAGAAAAGGAAATTCCTGTTCTAGAGGAAAAGAAGAAGGCCATTGAAGAGGCCATTACCAAGCCGAATCTTGCGTACGACGATCTGCAAGCGCTCGCTCAAGAACTGGGTGAGTTAAGCGATACACTCGATCAAAAAATGCTGCGTTGGATGGAGTTGGATGAGTTGCGCTAATCCGTAAAACCACACCTAACTTCGTCTGTGCCTACTGAATACGTTAGACTTCAAAACCGTGTACAATTGATCAAAGTCTAGTTCATTATGTTTCAATGGGATAGAAAACGTGCAAGAGTTTCATATTTAACATTTCTGTATAACGAGGAATACTACATTTGAGCCATCGCTAGCTTGCTTATCGTGATATAGAGGATTGAGATAATGCAAACGAATAGGGCCGGGGCGTTAGGTTCGATAGGGTTAGAAGTCATATCCGCTCCGCGCCCTTTTTTATTTCCCTTCATTCAAATTGAACTTTCTTCTGTTTCTTTGAACTTGCTATGCAAGATCTACCAAAGTATACCTTGAGCATTTTGGCCATCAGCCTTTTGCTTTTATCAAGCTGTAAGGAACGTGGCTGTACCGATCCGAATGCATCCAACTACAACGCCGATGCAGAACTCGATGACGGAAGCTGCCGTTACGAGGAGCTCTCAGACGATTTGAAATCATCCTTCCGAGACAATTATGCAGAAATCGCTTTTGCGGTTTATGATGATGCCTATCGTGCAGCACTTGACCTACAACTGTTGGTAGATGCATTCGTAGACATTCCTACTGTGCCAGGTTTGGCTGCTTGCAAGGACCAGTGGATCTTAGCGCACATCCCTTATAGCCAGAGCGAAATCTTCACCGGTGCGATGGGTCCGATTGACGGAGACTCGATTGATTATGCTTCGCGCATCAATGGTTGGGAAATGGAGCCTGCCTACTTGGATTATCTGTCTGACAGCATTGGCGCTGGAATAGTTTCTGACACCAACCAATACCTTGTCATCGATCAAGCTTTGTTACGCTCTTTGCATCAATCTGGAAACGCAGAACGGATTATGTTGGGCTATCACGTAATCGAATTCATGCTCTGGGGCGAAGACGATCCCATTATGATTGATCAGTTGGCAGGCGATCGTCCAGTTGCCGACTACGCAGCGGGTGATTCATCGAACATCATTCCGTTCAGAAGAAGGGCCTTGCTTAAAGCGGCAACCGATCAGTTGGTGGAAGACCTTGGCTACATCGCCAACCAATGGAACAGCACCATCGCGAACAACTACCGCAAGACCCACATCAATGCGTATAGTCCGGGGAGATCTACACGTCTAGCCATGACGGGTGTGGTGAGTTTCATGCAATTTGAACTTGGTCGCAACCGTATCCTGCGGACCTTAGAATCCTTCGATCCGGATAGGGAAGAGTCAGCTTTTAGCGACAATACCCACCGCGACATCTACTACAACGCCTTGGGCATGCGCAACATCCTTCGCGGACGCTATGGCAGAATCGACAGCACCTATGTTGAAGGCACCTCATTGCTTGAGATCTTTGAGGAATTCGACGATGAAGAAGCTGCACAGATCAGGACCTTGATGCAAGAGGTGTTTACCTTGGCTGCTGAGATCCAAGCGCCCTACGATTATTCGGTGAGCCTTGAGCAGGAAACGCAAGAAGGACCGATTTCTGACCTGCAGTTCAAGCTCGAGCGACTCGGACTCCGCATTACAGAACTTTCTGCTGAAATGGGCATGGGTATCCGAGCAGACCTCCCGACGTAAGCATCACAAAACACTGTTAATGAAAAAGCCCCTGCAAACTGCAAGGGCATTATTGTTATCATCTGCTCTAGAGATTAACCTAAGAACGGATAACGATAATCCGTTGGTGTAACGAAGGTCTCCTTGATTGTTCGCATGCTCACCCAACGGGTAAGGTTCCATTGTGAACCCGCTTTGTCGTTGGTTCCTGAACCACGCGCACCGCCGAATGGCTGCTGATTCACCACAGCACCGGTTGGCTTATCGTTGATGTAGAAGTTACCCGCTGCATCAGACAGCATCTTCGTTGCTTTCTCGATCGCATAGCGGTCTTGTGAGAAAATACTACCCGTTAATGCATATGGAGACGTCTCATTCAAGAGCTCCATGGTAGACTCAAACTCCTCGTCTTCGTAAACGTAGATCGTGATTACTGGACCAAAGATCTCTTCCTCCATGGTCTTGAACTTCGGGTTGGTGGTCAATACCACGGTAGGCTCGATGAAATAACCCTTTGACTTGTCGTAACCACCACCTACCAAGATCTCTGCATCGGATGCGTCCTTGATGTAGTCGATGTAACCTGCAATCTTATCAAAAGCTCGCTCATCAATCACAGCAGTTATGAAGTTCGACGGATCACCAGGCGACCCCATTTTGAAGGACTTTACATCGTTCACCACCTGTTCTTTAACTGCAGGCCACATGCTTTTTGGAATGTAGGCACGAGATGCAGCAGAACATTTCTGTCCTTGGAATTCAAACGCCCCGCGTGAGATGGCTGTAGCTACCTGTGCAGGAACTGCGCTCTTGTGCACCATGATGAAATCCTTTCCTCCGGTTTCACCAACAATACGTGGATAGCTGCGATACCTATCGATGTTCGTACCGATCTCTTTCCACAGGTGTTGGAACACTTGGGTAGAACCTGTAAAATGCAATCCAGCAAAATCTTTGTGCTTGAAGATCACATCACCTGCCACCGGGCCATCAACGGTGATCATGTTGATCACACCATCCGGCAAACCTGATTCACGGAATACTTCCATGATTACTTGAGCCGAGTACATCTGGCTTTCTGCTGGCTTCCAAACCACTGTATTTCCCATCAAGGCTGCTGAAGATGGTAGGTTACCTGCTATGGCCGTGAAGTTGAAGGGAGAGATCGCAAACACAAAACCTTCCAATGGACGGTACTCCATACGGTTCCAAACACCATCCGAAGAATCTGGCTGGTTGCTGTAGATCTCCTGCATGTAATGCACATTGAAGCGAAGGAAGTCGATCAATTCGCACGCTGCATCGATCTCTGTTTGAAACAGCGTCTTTGACTGCGCCAACATAGTTGCTGCATTGATCTTGTCGCGGTAAGGACCAGCAACGAGGTCAGCCGCCTTCAAAAAGATACTTGCGCGGTGTTCCCAGGCGAGGTCTGCCCATTGCTTCTTCGCTGCCAATGCTGCGTTGATGGCTGCCTCCACATGGGTACGGTCGCCGTAGTTGAAATGACCCAAGATCTTCTTATGGTCATGTGGTGGCGACATCGGCTTCTTGTTATCGGTACGTACCAGTTCAGATCCAATGTACATAGGTACATCGATCGGGTCTTGGTTGTACATCTCTTCATACTTTGCCAATAACGACTCACGCTCAGGCCTACCTGGCGCATAGCTGTTAATGGGTTCATTGTCTGGGTAGGGGATTTGATAAATTCCTTTTGGCATCTTCTTTCGTTTTGTATCTAGTTTCTACTTACTTCTTGAAGTTATCTGCGAGTACCAACTCCTTGGTTCCTCCATGGGTCCAATCATAAAAGCCTTCTCCGGACTTCACACCGAGCTTACCGGCCGTGACCATGTTCACCAACAGGGGACACGGAGCGTACTTCGGATTGCCGAATCCATCGTGCAACACGTTCAGGATGCTCAGGCAAACGTCTAGTCCGATGAAATCAGCCAATTGAAGCGGTCCCATTGGATGCGCCATACCGAGTTTCATCACGGTATCGATCTCTTCAACGCCTGCAACACCTTCATAGAGCGTGATGATGGCCTCGTTGATCATCGGCATCAGGATTTTATTGGCAACGAATCCAGGATAGTCGTTCACTTCCACCGGCACCTTCTTCAAGCTCTTGGATGCCTCCATGATGGTATTGGTCACCTCGTCTGAAGTGGCGTAACCCCGAATGATCTCCACCAACTTCATCACTGGAACCGGATTCATGAAGTGCATACCGATCACCTTGTCTGGTCGCTTCGTAACCGATGCGATCTTGGTGATGGAAATGGAAGAAGTGTTGGAAGCAAGGATACAGCCCTCGGGCGCAGCCTCATCCATGTCCTTGAAAATCTTCAGCTTGAGGTCAACGTTCTCCGTTGCTGCTTCAACTACCAACTCACAGTCGCTTACGGCGCTTTTGAGGTCAGTAGAAGTTGTGATGCGCGCAAGTGTGGCCACTTTATCATCCTCGGTGATCTTTTCTTTATTCACCTGGCGATCCAGGTTCTTGGTGATGGTAGCGATACCTTTATCCAAGCTTTCCTGTGAGATGTCGATCAGGTTGACTTCATACCCAAATTGAGCGAACACGTGCGCGATGCCATTTCCCATGGTACCGGCTCCAACTACTGCTACTTTATTCATGCCTAAGAACGTTTTAAATTGGTTTTGAACGGCTGCAAAAGTAGCAACCGAGCGGGGCTAGGCAAGTGCCTTTCGGCACATGGCATCATGAGGTAGATTTAGGCTGGTGATTCGCCAAGTAGAAGTAGACTACGATCGGCACAAATACACTGGCCAAAAAGACAACTACAAAGGCTGGGGAGAGGCGGTCGCCGCCCGATTTGGCTACCTGAATAGCACTGTAGAGCATCCAAACGAAGTTGATGACCATGGCCAGTTTAATCCATCGCAGCAAGCGCATGGAAAGACGGTACTGGTAAGGTGCATTGTACTCGGTGATCTTCAAGGGATAATTAAAGTTACTAGGATTTTTATTGAACAAGGTCAGCAAGAGGTACATGCCCACAGGGAATCCCAAGAACGCAAACAGCGAGGATTTACTTCCGTAATCGTCCGCCACACCTTCTGCATTAAAATGGGTTGGGATCTGATCTGGCAACGATGGATATTCATATAAAAGCATGGCAGCCGCAACAATAAGCACCAACAGTGCTGCACCTTCCAAAACCAGGTCTATCGATCCCCATTTGATTTCAATGACCGGCCTGCCGGTTGTGTTCGGTTTTTGAAACATCCTCATCGCTTACTTTACCTTGATCTCAACACGCCGGTTAGCTTGGCGATCAGCATCAGATCCTTCTGGAAATACCTTTGGCTGGGTGCTGCCCAAGCCGACATAACTCATGCGGTCTTCATCGATACCGTTCTCTACGAGAAAGTCGTACACAAACTCAGCCCGATTGCGCGACAGGAAAGGCTCGCCGGTATCATTGTCCATTCCGTCTTCTGCATCGTAAGAGCAGCAAATGTGCCCTTGGATCTCAATCTCAAGATTCTTGTACTTCTTCATGGTGTTCACCAATTTGAAGAGGATGGGCATGGATTCAGCGGTAGGGTAGTGACGTCCGGGAATGAACGACAGCCCCTCTAGAACAACGTTTTGCTTTGCCACAGTATCGATGGTGATCACATCTTCTTCTGGTTCCTTGATCATCGGTTCTTCAACGATCGGTTCTAGGGCAGGCATCGGGTCAAACCAAAGTACTACAACATCCACCCGCCGTTGTTCGGCCAATCGTTCAGCATTTATGGTGTTCTCGCCTTCTTCTTCACCAAGCGATCGAATGATGGTTTCTTTATTCGAACTTAGCTGTTCTGCGATGTATTCAGCTACTTGTTTAGCACGTTGCTCTGCCAAGTTCTGATTGTATGCGTCGCTACCCCGCACATCCGCATGCCCTATGATCGTGACTTGCTCGATGGTGGTTCCATCACCACTTCGTTCTTGAAGGAAGGCATCCAGCATACCTGCTTCATAGCGCTCAAACACATCAGTGTCAAAGTAGACCTTGAGCGTATCTCGATTCTGCGCAGATAGTGCTGAAAAACAGAGCACATAAGCCAGGAAGAGGAAAGTAATCTTTGATCCGTATCTCATCGGAGGCGAAAGTTATGCATTCAGATCGAGTCTCGACTCTATTTCATCGGAATAGGCACATCTTTGCAAGCGATGGATACACTCCTCCTAGTTGAGATTATTTCTGTGGTGTTCGGACTCTTATTCTTGCTGCTCCTGATGCGCGAGAACATTTGGTGTTGGGCCTTCGGGATCGCTTCTTCTGCGTTGAGTGTTTACCTATTTATCGCAGCCAAGCTGTATTCCGAATCGATCCTGTATGCCTTTTATGTGATCATCGGTTTTTATGGATGGATCACTTGGAAGCGCGGCGGCACCGAACTTCCCGTGATCGAATGGAAGCGTTGGAAACTGGCCATTGCTGGAGCCATTGGAATAGGA
This sequence comes from uncultured Flavobacteriales bacterium, assembly GCA_913057205.1. Classification (GTDB taxonomy): domain Bacteria; phylum Bacteroidota; class Bacteroidia; order Flavobacteriales_G; family Salibacteraceae; genus SHAN690. The sequence continues at coordinate 21,523 of CAJXNO010000007.1, read as the reverse complement.
GGGAGTGCCGCCTTAGCCTGGTTCTTCAGCACCTTCACCGATGCCAACAATCCCTACCTGGATGCGAGCACCACTTCCTTCAGTTTCGTAGCCAGCTTCTTAGAGGCGCACAAAGTGCTTTCTACATGGTGGTTCTGGATCGCGATCAATGGAACGAGCATCTACTTGTATCTGCTGCGTGATCTACAGATCTATAGTGGCTTGATGGTGGTGTATTTCGTACTGAGCATCGCCGGATATTTGCAGTGGAAAAAGCGCATGAATGCCAAGCAACATGACCCAGCGTAGTACATCGGTGAAGCATGCAGCACAATTGCTGCGGGAGGGTAAGTTGGTAGCCATACCAACGGAGACGGTCTATGGATTGGCCGGAAACGGCTTCAACGAGGCAGCCATCAAGGCCATCTTCACCACCAAAGAACGACCCTTCTACGATCCTTTGATCTTACACACGCACGCCGTTGAAAAGATCACCGCCTGGGGCATGCACATACCAGAGTCATTGATGCCACTGGCAGAAAAGTTCTGGCCCGGACCATTGACCTTGCTCATCGAACGCTCCTCTCAAGTAAGCGATTTCGTTACTTCAGGTCTACCTCGCGTAGCTTTTCGCATTCCACAGCACCCCTTGACGCTACAGCTATTGGCTGAACTCGACTTTCCACTAGCAGCTCCAAGTGCCAATCCTTTTGGATTTGTCAGTCCAACCGCTCCGGAACATGTGCTCCAACATTTTGAGGGTAAGATCGACATGGTGCTGGACGGTGGTTCATGCACGGTAGGCATTGAATCAACCATTGTTGGAGTAGAAGGGGATGAAGTGATCATTTATCGACTGGGAGGGCTGGCTGTGGAAGAGATCGAAGCTGTAGTGGGAAAGGTGAGCCTGCGAACCTCATCCTCCAAACCGGATGCGCCGGGTATGTTGCAGCGCCACTATGCCCCCAATAAGCCGGTGGTGACTGTAACGGATCAAAAAAGTTTATCGGATGCCTTTTCAACGCATCCAAACGCGGGTTGCATGCTCTACAACTTGAGCGCTCCATCCGCTTGCCCTGCAGAGCGGGTGTTCAGACTGTCTGACAAGCAAGACAGCAAAGAAGCTGCCGCTAAGTTCTATAACGCCCTGCGCATGATGAGCGATGATCGTAGCATCGAAACGATCCTTGTAGAGCGTCTGCCAGACTTTGCCTTGGGCAGAGCCATCAATGACCGATTAAGAAGAGCCGCCGTTGAAGAAGACCAGAAATAGCAAAGCGGCCGTCGGATTCATCTTCGTTACGCTCATCTTGGATGTAACGGGTGTGGGAATCATCATTCCGGTTATGCCGAGCCTCATCATGGAACTCACGGGTGAGGGGGTGAGCGAGGCCGCCAAGTATGGCGGCTGGCTGGTCTTTGCTTATGCCTTCTTTCAATTTCTTTTTGCACCCATCATGGGCGCACTGAGCGACCAATTCGGTAGAAGAAAGGTCTTGCTGGCAGCACTCTTTGGCTTCGGTGTCGATTACATCTTCCTGGCAATGGCGCCGACCTTGGCCTGGCTCTTCGTTGGACGCGTGATCTCAGGTATGCTAGGAGCAAGCTTCACGACGGCTGCGGCGTATATTGCGGATGTAAGTCCACCTGAAAAACGATCTCAAAACTTTGGCCTGATCGGCGCAGCCTTCGGACTAGGATTCATCGTGGGACCGGTCATTGGCGGACTGCTGGGAGAATACGGTCCGCGCATACCCTTCTTTGCGGCAGCGGCGTTGACCTTGATCAATTGGCTCTACGGTTTCTTTGTATTGCCGGAATCCCTGCCGGTTGAGAAACGCAGGGCCTTCGATTGGAAGCGCGCTAACCCAGTGGGCAGCTTGATGAACCTGAAGCGGTATCCACTGATTGCCGGCCTGATCTTTGCCTTGACCTTTGTTTACATCGCATCGCATGCCTTGCAAAGCACCTGGAGCTATTTCACGATGTACCGTTTTGATTGGAGTGAAGCAGAGGTGGGCTACTCATTGGGTTTTGTTGGTGTGATGAGCGCGCTGGTGCAAGGACTTCTGATCCGTATCTTGATTCCTAAGATCGGACAGGAACGTTCGGTCTACATCGGTATGATCTTGTATGCGGCGGGCTTGCTCTTGTTTGGATTGGCGGTAGACGGGTGGATGCTCTATCCCTTCATGGTGGTCTATTGCCTCGGAGGCATCGCTGGACCTGCCATTCAAGGCATCATGTCGAACGAAGTACCAGACAACGAACAAGGCGAATTGCAAGGCGCACTTACCGGATTAACCAGTGCAACAGCGATCGTTGGTCCGCCTTTGATGACCGGATTGTTCGCCCTTTGCTCAGGGCCGGATGCCATCATTGAACTCCCCGCATCACCCATGATCCTTGGGGCAATTTTGGTGTTGATCGGACTCTTATTTACGCAGCGTACCCTACAGAAGAAGAGCAGCAACTAGGCCTTCAGCCCACCCAAAACGCCCATGCCAAAAAGGGCAAAATCAAAACGAACGGGGTCCTCGGGATCGAAACTTCGCAAACGTTTCGTGAGTTCTTCCACGGCCTTCCAATCGTTCTGCTTTCGCTTTAACAGGCCAAGTTTTCGTCCTTGCGTGCCAGTATGTACATCCAAGGGCATCATGAGGTCAGCGGGCGCGTGTGATTTCCATATTCCGAAATCAATTCCTTCTTTATCGCCTCTTACCATCCAACGCAGATACATGTTCAGTCGTTTCGCACTGGACCCTTTCGCGGGATTGCTCACATGCTTCCGTGAACGCGGCGGATGATCGAAAGAGAAGAAACGCTCGTGGAAGGCTACGATCTTATCGTAACTGGTCTGGTTGCCTTCTCCCTGGAATGCAGCTTCCAGTCCACCATACTGAACATAAATCTGACGAAGCGCATGAATGAAGTAGAGGATGTCCGTTCCATTGAAAGTACGGTGCACAAAACCTTCGAACGCCTTCAAGTCTTCATCGGTATGGTTCAGAATGAAGGCATGCGGGTCATTATCCATCCAATCGAGCAATTTGGAGGCATTCTGAATGATGGTCTTGCGTTGTCCCCATGCAATGGTTGCCGCCAAGAAACCTGCGATCTCAATGTCTTCTTTCTTTGAAAATCGATGGGGAATGCTGATGGGATCATCCGGAATAAAGGCTGGGTGAGCGAATTGCTCATACGCCTCTTCGAGGATGAGTTGGAGTTCTGCTTTACTTGGTTTACGTGCCCCCATGCGTCAAAACCTGTATTCCATTTCAAAATAAGAACGTCGGATGTGGTTTGGCGTAACGAAAGTGGGCCATATCCGAGATTGATACACCAACTCCGCAAGCTGGAAATACGGGTAGAAGTAGGGGAAGGGCATGCGAGGCAGGGTACGGTGCTGACCAAAAGTAAACCCCGTTTCAATGGAGCCGAACAACGGACTGTATTCTGGCACCACCGCCTCACCAGACTTCAGCACATCTAGGGTGCCCTCTACATGATTTCCTATGCCTTCTAAGCGGTAGGTTTCAAATGCAGGTAGATAATAGTCTGATTTGTAATAAAGGCTGTCCGGCATGCCGTCCTTCATCAAGTAACGCAATTCGTTTCGATACGCCAGCGCACCGTCTCGGAACGCGATATTGATCACGGCTTCCTGATTTTCAATGTATCGGTACAGACCGGAGTCACGTTCGGTTCGCACATGATCCAGAAGGAGGTAGGCTTCATTGTTTAGAGCTGACTTTCGTTGCCACTTTCCATTCACGTGGCGTTCGTACAGCATTCCTGTGTCGGTGTACTGAAACGTCTGTACTTCGATTCCTGCCCCGGCTGTATCATCTTTCTCTATATGCGTATATCTCCATGCTACATCGTATAGAATGCGGGTTCGATCAATCCACCTACCGGTAGTATCCCATCGATCGACTGAATCAACCTTACCGTTGGCATTGATGAAATAACGGGCGATCAAGCTTCGCTCTCCCAGTTTTCGATCGGTTGAATCTACCGTGTCGCGTTGGTTCCAGTTGGTGAGCGTGTGAATACGTTGTTCGTAGACATCAATCTGAGACACCTGTTGAGCCTCTAACACTTCAAAAGTGGGAAGCTGATAGCGTTGTTGTGAACGAAGCAAATAAGGAAGGCACAGCAATAGAAAGGGCAAAAAGACGGCAAGAAATGGAAACGACTTCATGGGTATCGTTGCTTAAAGCACACCATCGATGATCTCCAGCTTTCGATCGGCCATGTTCGCAAGATCTTCGTTGTGGGTAACGATCACGAAGGTTTGTCCAAACCGATCGCGCAGCTCAAAGAACAGGCGGTGGAGGTCGTCGGCATTCTTAGAGTCCAAGTTTCCAGAAGGTTCGTCAGCAAAGACCACATCCGGGTTATTGATCAAGGAGCGGGCTACAGCAACGCGTTGTTGTTCACCACCACTCAATTCTGAAGGCTTGTGTTCGGCACGCGCATCCACTTTGAGGAAAGAAAGCAATTCTCGTGCGCGCTCTTCCGCTTGTTTTCGAGGTGTTCCAGCGATGAAGGCAGGAATGCAAATGTTCTCGAGGGCGGTAAATTCCGGAAGCAGCTGGTGAAACTGAAAGATGAAGCCGATCTTGGAGTTGCGGAATTGACTGAGCTTCTTATCGTTCAATGAGAACACATCGGTGTCCGCGAGTTTAACGATGCCATCATCCGGTCGATCCAACGTGCCGAGGATCTGCAAGAGGGTGGTTTTTCCAGCACCAGACGCTCCAACGATGCTTACGATCTCCTTCGATTCGATCTCGAGGTTGATGCCTTTCAGTACTTCGAGGGAACCATAACGTTTGCGCAGTTGCTTAGCTTCAATGATCGCCATGGGGCGAAGGTAATATTTGACAGCATTGCGCTTTGTTGCAATTGTACATTTGAACACCGTGAAATGGAAAGCCCAGCATAGCGTCATCTTGATCCTGCTCTTCGGGATGTTTTGGCAGTTGTTTTCACTCGAGTACTACAAGGAACACAACCACATTCGAGGTGATGGCTTGGCTTACTACTCTTATCTACCAGCAAATTTCATCTACGGCGACCCAAGCAACCGTTTCTATGCAGACTTGGAAGCTTTTGAACAACAAAAGTACTGGCTGAACGAGGGAAAGGACGGCGCTTACCTGCCCAAGATGACCCTGGGTTTGGCCTTGCTCTGGTCGCCCGGTTATACGCTTGCCCATGTGCTGGCACCCGTATTTGGTTATGAGCGAGATGGGTGGAGTATTCCTTATCGACTGAGCATCCTTCTCAGTGGAATGCTTGCGCTGATCCTAGGTGCAATTCTAACCTTCAAGGTACTGCAACACTACTTTTCTGATTTCATCGGTGGAGTCAGCGTTCTGCTCCTGGTTTTCGCCACCCATTTATTGCACTACGGGGTTTCTGAGGTGAGCATGTCGCACGTGTACACCTTTGCATTGGTTGCAGGGTTCATCCATTGCTTCGAAGGCTGGAGGAGGGAAGGAGGCTTAGGCAATCTGACCAGCTTGGGTTTCCTGTTGGGGATGATCGTGCTGATCCGTCCAACCAATGGCATCATAGCGATCTACCCTCTGTACTTCCTACTGACCGGTGAAGTAGCTTGGAAACGACTCCTACATGCAGGAACCATCCTTGCCATCATCGCGGCGAGTGCGCCCTTGCTGCTCCAAGCTGCTTTTTGGAAGATCACCACCGGAGATTGGATCTATTACTCCTACACGGAGGAATCGATCTATTGGTTGAATCCACATATCTGGGAAGGACTCTTCAGCTACCGCAATGGGTGGTTGGTTTACACGCCCATTTTCCTGTTGCTCATTCCCGGCTACTGGGCACTTCGGAACGTGGCGCCGAAGCTCGGACAGGCATCACTCTTGGTGCTCGTTCTTCACACGTACATCACCCTTTCATGGTGGTGTTGGTACTATGGCGACAGCCTATCGATCCGTCCGATGGCTGATCTCTATCCAATGTTTGCCATCAGCATAGCCGCCGGTATCTGGCAGGTGAGTAAATGGAAGGCTTGGATCGCCTTACCAATAGCTATAGCAGTACTTCTATTGACGTACAATAACATTCTGTTTACCAAGCATTACAACACAGGTAAACTCACCGGAAGTACCATGTCAAAAGAAGCGTTCTGGAGTTTATTCTTGCAGCCAGATGCGCCATCGCACCTCGACCTTACCCTCGCATATCACCAACCTGACAACGCACGGCTGCGCCTGGGTCTGGATGAACGTTCAGCGCCAGATACCACCATCATCGAACAGTTTAGGCTTGACACACTTTCTACCCGCACCATGCCCGTCAAGCCCAGCAAGGAGTACGGTAAATCCATCAACGTCAATAACATCAACTTCTACACCGCCCAAGACGAGTACATCCGGCTGAAACTAGCATTCGATTTCGAATCAGCAGAAGACCACCCTCATTTAGTGATGGACTTTAAGCATGGAGAGGAAAGCCTAAAGTACCAGGCACTAAATATCGAAGACCTGAATCTTCCCGCTGGTCGTACCGAACGTAATATCTACTTGACTTGGAGGCGTACAGAACCCACTGATGTACAGCTAAAATGCTACCCTTGGAATACAAGCAAAGCAGCTGGAAGCATCACTTTGTTGAGTATGGAAAAGGTGCACTTCGCTTATCCAGATGTGCGTGTTAAGCAAGATTAAAAGCGATAGCACAGATCAAGGTGCAAGCGCTAACTTCGCGCCGATGTACCGATCGATCCTCAGACCCTTACTCTACCGAATGGACCCGGAAAAGGCGCACTATTTCGCCACCGGTTGGTTAGAGCGTTTTCACCAACTCGGACTGCTCAACAGTCCACTTGCCCCAAGCTTTACCTCCAAGAATCCGAAGCAAGCTAGGGAGGTCTTTGGGTTGAAGTTTCCTAACCCTGTAGGCTTAGCGGCAGGGTTCGATAAGGATGCGAAGTGGATCGACCCGCTGAGCGCGCTCGGATTTGGCTTTATTGAAATCGGAACAGTAACGCCGTTGGCACAGCCTGGAAACCCAAAACCGCGTTTATTTCGCCTCACCGCAGATGAAGCCCTGATCAATAGAATGGGCTTCAACAATGATGGGGTGGATGCTGCATTGGAACGCATCACGAAAGCACAATGCAAGGTTCCGTTGGGCGGGAACATCGGAAAAAACAAGGTTACACCGAACGAGGAGGCCCCTTCTGACTACCTCAAGAGTTTCATCAAGCTCTATGACCATGTAGATTACTTCGCGGTGAACGTGAGCTCTCCGAATACGCCTGGACTGAGAGAACTGCAAGGAAAGGATGAACTGAAGAAGATCTTTGACGGACTTTTCGAGCACCGAGCTAAGCAGTCGGTCAAGCGACCCGTATTGCTGAAGATCGCACCAGACCTGAACGAAGACCAATTGAACGACATCATCGCTTTGGTAGGTGAGATGGAGATTGACGGTTTGATCGCCACGAACACGACACTTGACCGTACAGGCCTTCGCTCACCAAAGGTTTTGGCGGAAGAGGCAGGTGGACTCAGCGGGGTGCCCGTTCGAAAGAAAAGCACCGCGGTGATCAAGCACATTCACCAAGCCAGCAACGGAAGCATCCCGATCATTGGAGTGGGAGGGATCCACCGCCCCGAGGACGCCCTCGAAAAACTCGAAGCAGGTGCCTCGCTGGTACAACTCTACACGGGGTTCATCTACGAAGGTCCAGGCCTCATCAAATCCATCAACGACAAGCTCTAGCAACATGGCCGTAAAGATCACAGAATGTCCACGCGACGCGATGCAAGGGATGGAAACCTTCATCCCCACCGAGAAAAAGATCGCCTACATCAACCAACTCCTCAACGTAGGCTTCGACACCATTGATTTTGGAAGCTTCGTTTCACCGAAAGCCATCCCTCAGTTGAGAGATACTGCGGAGGTACTGGCTGGATTGAAGCTAGATCACACGCAAAGCAAACTCTTGGCCATTGTAGCTAATCAACGTGGAGCCAATGATGCAGCTCAATTCGACGAGATCACTTACCTGGGTTACCCTTTCAGTATTTCGGAAACCTTCCAGCAGCGCAACACAAACGCGAGCATGGAAGAATCCATGAAACGGGTAGAAGACATACAGGAGACGTGCACGAAGCATAGTAAGCAGCTGCTGATCTACATTTCCATGGCCTTTGGAAATCCCTTCGGAGATCCATGGAGCGGAGAACTGGCTGCTACTTGGATCGATAAACTGTACCAACAACTCGAGATCAAGCATTTTGCGCTAGCTGATACCGTAGGGGTAAGCGACGAAATCAATATCCAAGAGCTTTTCTCCACCGTGATTCCTGCCTTCGCAGACGTTCAGGTGGGGGCGCACTTGCATACCCACCCAAACCATGCCGATTCAAAGGTGAAAGCAGCCTATGCAGCCGGTTGTAGATCATTTGATGCAGCACTGAAAGGCTATGGCGGATGTCCGATGGCAGAAGACGACCTCGTAGGAAACCTGGCAACGGAGCAACTCATTCAAACCCTAAAAGATCTCGATGAAGTGAAGCTGGATGAAGCGGCGTTCTCACAAGCAATGGCGATGGCTTCCGATACTTTTCCGGTATAAGCCAACGTTACAATTTTGCGCACGTCTCTATTCAAAAGGCTATTTCCGTAAATTTGACCTCCGATTATGAAGCGATTGAATCATATTTTACCCCTTGCGATCATTGCCACCCTAGCAACAGCAGTGGTTTTTTCATCCTGTAACCGAGGCAACACGGTAGGTGCCGTTGGATTCGATGATGAAGACGGTCTCGAGACCTTCGACACCTTTAGATTCCCCTTGGCAGACTTCTATTTTTATGGAAAGTTTGATGGCGGTTTTAAAATGTGGCAAGACGGATGGCGCTCTAAATGGGACACTGTCTCTCGCGTCAACAATACGGGTATTCCTGGTGCGCCTTGGTCTGAATGGGGTGTATACGATGAGAACATCTACCTAAACATTCCCGAAGAGAATGGAGACCTTCCATGTATCAATGACTCAAGCAGCATTTGGTTTGAGCAGGTGACGCGCTTCCTTCGACCTGATATTCCAGAAGAACGTATTGAGATCTTCTTTTACGAGTGCCGCGAAGAATTGGATACCATTTCAGAAGTAATGCCTTTCCACGATGACGTGGTGACCAACATCAATTGGGAGGACTATGGTGTTGCTCAACCTTTCACGAATACAGAATTTGGTAGAAGAGGTGTACGATTAGTCTACACCGATGCAGAGCGTAATAAGTGGGAGACCCGAGCAGGTAGCGGTCAGTTGTTAGACAGCTATTTAAGGATCAGCGATTTTTATCCGCGTGTGGTCAATACCGATACGCTTGACACCTTGCACATGTACGTCGTAGAAGGTGAATTCGCAGGCCGACTTTACAATGGTTCACGTGAGTTGCCCGTTACTGAGGCGAAATTCCGCGCGCGATTGATTCCTCAGACTACCTACACACCGTAGGATCGGTTTAATTACATTTGCCTTGCTTTTTTGGTTTCCAGCTCGTCTGGAATGAAAAGGGAATCCGGTGAAGTCGAAAGGCCATTCCGGAACTGTACCCGCAGCTGTAATCCTGTTCGCTTACGCGATCATGGCGCTTGCAATACTCCACTGACATAGGTCGGGAAGGAGCAAGTGCTGGGAAAGTCAGAAGACCTGCCAAGAAAACATAGCGAAAAGCTTTCGGGAATAGAAGCTGATCGGCGTTTGCTTCGGCATGCACCTGTCGTTTTATGACTGATCGTTTCTCGTGTTTTTGATCATTTACACATCATCTAAAAACACAAACGATGAAAAACCTTACTACTCTTCTCACGGCACTCGTGCTTGGTGCGCTACTGCAAGCACAAACGACCGTTACGTTCGATGACGAACTGACAGCTACTGATACCTTCAACAACGGTAGTGATGGTGACACCTTGTTTAATATTGATGACTTTCTCTTTCCGGTCAACTACGATACCTCCTTCGGCGGCTACTGGGCAGAAGGTTTTGCCGTAAGTAACCGCACGGATACCGTAGATGGTTCGTTCATGAACCTCTACAGTGTACGCACAACACCTGAGGTGAACAATGGCTATCTGGTTGCCAACTTGGCGGAAGGACCTGTTACCATCTCAACCGGATTCGAGATCACCACGGACCGCACCTTTGAGTACACCTCCATAGATGTAACGAATACCACCTACGCATTCAAAAGCATGCGAGATGGCGACATGTTCGCTAAGCAGTTTGGCGGGCCAACCGGTGATGACCCAGATTACTTCTTCATTCGTTTCTCCAACGGCGTGGTAGACATTGACCACTACCTGGCCGATTTCCGATTTGAGGACAATGCACAAGATTATATCGTGGATGAATGGGAAACGGTAGACCTAACGCCATTTCAAGGCGGCATGAGTTTTACCATGGAACTCTTCAGCAGCGATACAGGTGCCTTCGGCATCAATACACCCCTGTTCTTTGCCCTAGACAACCTGAGCTATGTAATCAGTGGTGGAGTAGGTCTCGAGGAAGCTAACGCTACAGGTTTTGAATGCTGGTCAACACCAGCGGGTATTCAACTCAAGGAGGCTTATACCGGGCACCTCAATGCCTATGACCTTCAAGGTAGACTGATCATGAGCACCCGGCTTGATGGTCAATCCACGATCTCCCTGCCTGCTCAGCAGCAACTTCTTTTGCTGGAGCACCTCAACGGAACCGAACGCATGATTAAAAAGCTGATGCATTGATTACAAGAGCAATTCGTTTTCACCTATCCTTGACGATGGCCTTTCTTATGGGGGCATCCACCGGATCGTTGGCTCAAGGAAGCTTTGCACCTCAAGTTGGAGAATCAGGTAGTACCGCAATTCCAGCAGATTCAAGCTGCTTTAGAGATTGGGCAATCAGTTGTTCGGTAGAGCGAGGTCCACAAGCCATTACTGACCCAAGTGGTCCGCTCGCCAGTGGTGGCGCGCTCACCTATGCGGTCGGACAAGCAGACGCCCCCTTGGTGATCAGTTTGGGCGATGGCGGCACAGCGACCTTGCAATTCAGCGCTCCAATCTACGATGGAGAAGGAGCGGATTTCGCTGTGTTTGAGAACGGCTTTCTACAAGGTGATGCTGCATTCTTGGAACTGGCCTTCGTAGAAGTGAGCTCCAACGGCATAGACTTCATACGTTTTCCTGCACAATCTGAAACCGATACCACAAGCCAAATAGGCACCTTCGATGTCCTTGATGCCAGCGAAGTGCACAACCTGGCTGGCAAATACATTGGTCCGTTTGGGACACCGTTTGACTTGGCTGAATTACCAGACACCAACCTCCTCGACAAAAGCAACGTTACCCACGTTCGGATCATAGACGTGGTGGGAAGCATCGATCCAACCTATGCTTCGAGAGATGCAATGGGACGAATCATCAATGACCCGTGGCTAACAGACTTCGAAAGCGGCGGGTTTGACCTGGATGCAGTGGGAGTGATCAATAGTACGATTCCACTCGGATTGACAGAACGACGTCTAGGAGAACCGTCGGAACAACAAGCCCAGACCTATGATATCCTTGGAAGACCCATCAACCACAGCAACCCTGGCCAAGTTATCATTTCAGGTAATCAAAAGCTTCGTTCTGGTACTTGATGGTGAAAAGAGTAGCCATAGTGGTCGTCATTGCATTGCTGGGCATTTCCAGTGCTGAAGCACAACGGAAACTATCCTTGCCTGAGTTTGAATTAATCGATAGCACAAAGCAGGGACTTACATCATCGTACACCATGGCGTCTGATAGCCTCCGACGCGTTCAACCCCTTCAGCGCGATGCACTTACCGATATATTGGCCAAACAAACGCCGGTACACTTGAAGAACTACGGTCCAGGATTGCTCGCAACACCCACCTACCGAGGTGGCGACGCCAGCCACACGCAAGTACTTTGGAATGGGTTCCCAATCAACTCCCCAATGCTTGGCACCATGGACCTCAGCACCCTTCCAAGTCAACAGTTCAACCGTGTAGAGCTGATGGGAGGAAATGCTTCCAACCTCTTTAGCACGGGTGGATTAGGAGGGAGTATAGCCCTACACCAATCGCCCTCATTTGACCGTGGATTCAGCACTGCTTACTCAGGAATTGGTTCATTTCAGCAGTCGTTTGCCGGTGTACAAACCAATTTACCTTTTTCGCTTGGTGCCATGCCTGCCGTATTTGACTTTTCCAGCAGCTTCACGGAAAGCGAAAACCGGTTTCCTTATGTAGATATTGCAGAACCAACCCGACCAGATCGCGTCGTGGGAGGCGCTGCGTTTGGACGAAGCAACATCAGTACCCAATTCGGCATTGCACCAACGGCCAACACACGGGTTCAGGCCGTTTATTGGTACAACAGCATGGATCGCTCCATTCCCGCGCCCATCAACATCAACCAGACACCTGCGCGCCAGGAAGATGAGGTACATCGGGCCATGGTAGAGGCTTCATTGAATGCAGGATCGAACAGCTCCATCGCAGTTTCCAGCTTTTACGAGCACAGCAGCAATCGCTACATCGATACGAACATCAACATCGATAATGATAACCGATACCAGCAGTTCCAAAAGCAACTCCGGTTCACTTGGAACAAGCAACGACTGCCATCGATCACGGGTAACCTTCGTCACCAGTACGTCTTAGCTAATTCAGAGAACTATAATCAAGAACAAGCCGTTCATGGCATCAGTGCGGTGATCACCGCTGGATACAAAATCTGGAAAGAACGCATTCAATTAGAAGGAGGATACCGTTTTGAGCAGTTCATGGGCAACCGTGCTTTCTTGCCTTTCGGCGGTTTAACCTTGAAGTATGATGCTAAGGCACCTTGGTCGCTCTTCGCATCCGCCTCAGAAACGGCGCGTTTTCCGACCATCAACGAGCGATTTTGGATTCCAGGTGGGAACCCTAACCTCAACCCAGAACAAGGCGAAAACTATGAAGGAGGACTCCGCTTTGAACGGGGAGAGCAAAAAGCAGCCATCACTTTCTTCCACGTGAACTACAACCAGCGCATACGCTGGCTGCCGGACGGCACGCTGTTTACGCCAACCAATGTCAATGAAGCCATGACACAAGGTGTAGAAGCCTCAGTTCAGTGGGTTTATCGCTGGAACAACCAAGCCTTAAGGTTACACTTGAATGGCACACGGCTCAATGCCGTTGGTCGGAATGATCCGGATGAAGACTGGAAACGATTGAGCTTCATTCCAGCCCAAAGCGCCAATGCTTGGTTGGAATACCAGCGATCCAGCTTCAGCATTCGCTATGGCGCTCAATACATGGGCAGTAGATTCATCACCAATGATGAAGGCGCCTACATGCCTGCTTTCTTTTTACAAGACATCGGGTTTCAATACCACCATGCCTTGCAGGATATCTGGTGGACATGGTCGATCGGTATAGAGAACATGGCCGATTGGAATTACCAAGTAATGCCCTGGAGACCGATGCCAGGGAGAGCATTTACCGTTCAATTGAATATCTCATGGGACGAAAGATGAGGCATACATTCGTCAACTTTGCAATGGTGCTGTCCTTTACGACTGCTCAGGTCGGTTGTCAAAAGGAAGGGGAGTGGTTCGGACCTATTCAGCCGCCCGTGCCCCCTGAGCAACCTGCTTCTTTCGCGAACACATATCTGATTGGGTGTGAGGGGAACTTTCAGTATGGAAATGCGTCGCTCACTGCTTTTTACCCAGATAGCGGTAGGGTAGATAACCAAGTATTTGAGCGTGCGAATGGCTATGGTCCTGGCGACGTATTGCAGAGTATGCTTCAAATCGATTCCTTGGTTTATTTGGTCATGAATAATTCAGGCTTGATCCGTGTGATCAGCGCCAAAGACTACAGGGAAGTTCGGGTCTTGGATGGATTGAATTCTCCGCGTTATGCCGTTGCATTGAATGGAAACCGCTTGGCAGTAAGCAGCTTTGGTGGCGGGGCGGTACACGTGATCGACCGGCGCACTGGTGCGCTTGAACACAGCGTTAAAACTGTGGATTGGACCGAGCAGCTCTACCTATTAAGTGATCGCCTTTATGCGGTGGGCAAGTCAGACTCTACACTGATCGTCATCGATACCGCAACCTTGACCAACACCGGAGCATTTCACCTAGGTGGTGATCCGATCCAAGCAGCGGTATGGGATGGTGCGATTTATGTGGGCGTTCTGCGTGCATCAGGACTTCGCATAGTCCGGTTTACGGATGATTCCTACACCTTGACCATGGAGTACGCCACAGGAGTGAACGATCTCAGTTTTTCCGATCAGGGAATTACGCTGCTAACGGCAGACTCTCTGCTGCTGTTTGATTGGGATGGCACATACATCCATGGGTCAGCACATGATTTGCAAACGCCCTACAGCCTTTACACAGATGATGCTTTGGTGATTGCAACCGATGTACTCGACTACTTGAGCAAGGGTAGGATAGAGGTATACGATCAAAATCTAAAACGGATTGAAGCCCACGAAACAGGTCTCATTCCTCAAGCAATATTGCACATTCAACAACCATAGTTTAGCAATTACTAAACCCAAATGGCGTTATATACGTCTAATTCGTAAATTCGCTAGCGTTTAGAGAATGGGTATGCTAAAGAAGATCTTTATTGGATTGGTGTTGATGGTAGCAATGATCGCTTGCCGAGAGCAACCACCAGATGTGATCATAGACCCGATCATGCCACCGGAGCCGTCGAAACACATCATCGACAATTACTACTACGTGCAGTACACACTGGGTCGCCAGCGTGACACATTTACGTATGAGATATTGGATGATACTACCCAATGGGGTGACACCACGTGGTACAATTATGTTTCTGAGGTGCGCAGCGAAGAGATCTACGACACCGTTGGTGCAGAAGACCTGGAAGATTATGATGAACGCATCAAAACAGGTTTTACTTATGCGCCTACCACTACTGTTCTTCAGAAGCGCTACCACGAAATTCTCTTCCCAGGCATCGAAGATCCGATTCCAGATCCACTGGAAGTGGAAGAGTTCAACGATGATTATTTCTCCCTTCAATTCCCATTCAACGACTTGACCGATACGGTTGCATTCTGGGATATTGAAGATTACCTGAACAACCCGTCATTGGACGAACCCGGATTGATTGCATGGGGTAGAGTAGGGAACAACAACCTTGAAGACACCATTTGGAACAACGATGCGCGTCCTGGCGTTGTAATCTCCTACACAGATACAGCTGGCGTGGAGTGGCGCTCTGATAACTGGCCTACCTTCCAACCTTATGGCTACTTCAAGTTGGAAACGATTGAGCCTAATTTCAGAGATAACCAGAGCTATGATATCATCAACGGAGAATTTGCTGCTCGTTTGTACAATGATGAGCAGGCATTCATAGACATGTATTTCGGCAAGTTCAGGCTACGAATCCTAGGCGATATTGAGCTTAGTCCTGAACCAAAGTAAACCGGGGTTAAGTACAGTTTACTCCTCAAAACTACTTATTGAGCTAATTCCTTTTAAGACCAAGGTCTTAGTGCCCTGCATTGATTAATTTAGAGGCGAAACCATACCATGAGATATCCGCTCGCAATAATCATGCTTTTCGTATCGCTGTTGGCCCAGTCGCAAGACTTTACCAACCTGGCGATCGATGGCCTTGTGAAGGAAGAAGGCGGTGGTCGCTTAACTGGAGCTAAGGTAGCGCTGTACCGAGATGGCGTGCAAGTAGAAACCCAAACCTCAGAGCGCAACGGTCGATTCGAATTCTTCTTGGATTTTGATCATGAATTCACCATCCGGGTGAGCAAAGCAGGCTTCGTGGAAAAGATCATCTACGTAAATACCCACGGCGTACCGATCGATGAGCAAGCGTTTGGATATGAGTGGCCGATAACCGTGGAACTCTTTACGCGGATCGATGGAGTGGATTACTCGGTCTTGGAGAAGCCGATCGGCAAGATCTACTACGAAGGAAAGGTCCAAAACTTTGTAGGAGACAACGCCTACATGCGACAGATTGAAGATGAGCTCAAGCGACTGGAAAACGAGCAAAAGGCAGCTGCCCGAGCTGCTGAACAGCGCAAGGAACAGCTCGAAGAAGACTTCCAACTCGCGCTCAAAGATGCTGAGCTAGCGATGAAAGACGGCGACTACCTTACCGCCAAAGACAACCTGCTTGCCGCAGAATCCATTAAGAAAGGAAGCCCTGAGGTGCAATCCATGCTATCTGAAGTGAACCAGCAGCTACAAGCAGAAGGAGCCAAGGAAGATCAATACTTCTCCGCACTATCTACGGCTGACAAAGCATTTGGAAATGGTGAGTGGGAAACGGCCATCGCCAGCTATAATGAAGCATTGGGAATTAAGCCCGACGAACAATATCCCAAAGACCGATTACGCGAGAGCAAGGAAATGCTTTCTAAACAGCGCTTTGCAGCAGAGGCAGCCAATGCCAAAGCGGCAGAAGAGAACAAGTATAACAACCTGATCGCTCAAGCAGATGCCGCCTTTGATAAAGGGGATTATCGGGGTGCGAAGGAATTGTATCGCAATGCGCTCGACCTGAAGCAAGACGATTACCCGAAAGGACGCATCGCCTTGGCAGAGGAGGCCATGGCGAAAGACGCTATTGCCAACCAAGAAGCCGAAGCCATGGCGCAATTGGAAGCAAGGTACCAGGACAAGCTGGATAAAGCAAACACCGCCTTCAAAAGCGAAAACTGGAGCAATGCAAAGACCTTGTACAACGAAGCATTAGCAATCAAACCAGACGCTAGCCTGCCCAAGGAGCGACTAGCCCAGATCGAAGAGCGTATTTCAGCGCTTGCAGCAAAGCAAGCAGAGGAAGCGCAGGCTGCACAGTTAGAACAACAGTACCTACAAGCGATGCGAGAAGGGGAGAAGTCTAAAAGAAACGGAGACCTGAATGCTGCAGAATCGTTCTACAACCAAGCCCTCTCGTTCAAACCAGAGGCCAGCGCACCAATAGAAGCCTTGGCTTCCCTTGCACAAGAACGGGAACGGCTTGCAGCAGAACAGAGTAAGCAAGAGGAGCAAAAAGCATTGAATACACGCTACAATGAAGCGATCAAGCAAGCAGACATTGCCTTCAATGAGAAGCGGTACGATGAAGCTAAGGCAGGATATCAAGAAGCGCTTGGCGTCAAGCCCAGAGAAGCCTATCCAGATGCTCAATTGCGCAAGGTGGAACATGCGCTGTTGATGAAGTCCCAAGAAGAGGAGCGCGAACGCAACTACCAGAACTTAATCGCGCAAGCAGAAACCTTGATCGAGGGGGAGGCTTACGAGGAAGCCATAGAGCAGCTAAGAGAGGCCTTGAAGCTAAAACCAGATGACGCTAAAGCGCTGCGTCTGATCGAGCGGTGCGATAAGGGAATTGAGGACAAACGAAGGCTGTCGAAGCAAGAAGCAGAGAAAGCGGAGCGCGAACAAGCCTTCAAGCGTTTATTGGCAGATGCGGATCAAGCCTTTGCAGCAGAGCAGTTCCAGCTGGCATTGAATAAATACGAAGACGCGTTGGAGATCAAAGACGACGCTTATGCCCAAGAGCAATTAGGAAAGGCGCGCGAAGCCCTTAACAAGCAGCAAGATGAATCCAATCGAGTTGCCATGGAGAAAGAGCGTAAACGCAAATACGCCACCGCCCTAGAAAAGGCTAGATTGGAACTCGCTGATCAGGAATACGAGAAGGCGAAAGAGACCTACAACTTGGCTGGAACCTTTGCAATAGACGAAACCGATCACCTCGATGGTCTTAAGGAGATTGAAGAACTTATAGCACGACGGGCAGCAGAGGAAAAAAGAGCAGCAGAAATCGAAGCGGAAAAGAAGCGTCAAGCAGAACTGCGTGAGCAATTCAATCAGTTGATGCGGGATGGAAACCAAGCCATGTTAGAAGAGAACTTCGATGCAGCACGGAACAAGTTTGAAGAAGCACAACGTCTGATTCCAAACGACCCTATGCCTAAAGATAAACTGGATCAGTTAGCCCAGCTCATCCAAGAAGCCGAGCGAAAGAAGCAGAAGGAGGCCTTTGATCAAGTGGTAGCGAAGGCAGATAAGGCTTTCATTTCTGAAGAGCTGGATGAAGCGCTGGAACTGTACAAAGAAGCCCTAGCCATCAACAATGCTTCCACTCATGTGCAAGAGCGGATCACCAAGTGTCAGCAACTGATCGCCGAACGAGATGCTGTACAAACCGTGGAAGAGGAAGACTCGCACAGACGGGTAATCGAAGAGACCTATGATGAGGGACGCACGAAAGTGACCGTTCGACGCGTTATCAATGACGGCAAAGAACAAGTCTATAAGCGTGTGGTACACTCCTGGGGAGGTAAATACTACTTCTTAGATGACCAACCCATCACCGAATTGGTGTGGAACCGAGAAACCACTAAATAATCACCATCATGTTTGATAGTATTCGAAAAATAACCGCCGCCATCATGATTGTGGCCGTGTTGTTCTTTTCATCCCTCGCCGTTTTGTCTATTTGGGACATCATTGAAGTGGAACAGGTATTCCGAAAATCACTGCTCACATTGGTCGTGATCTTCTGTGCTTCCGTGGTGATCCTCTTCGTTTTTTCAAATTTCTTCAAAGACAACGATAGCGGCGGAAACCAACCTCCAGCATAGATGTTAGTTATTCCGAACATTTGTCCTACTTTTAATAGCTGAGAATTTCTGAATGGAAGCTATGCAGACAAGCGAAGCGGCCTTAGAGACGGCCCTTAAAGAACACTTTGGATTTGATTCCTTCAAGGGAATGCAGAAAGAGGTGATCAAAAGCCTGATGAAAGGCCAAGACACCTTCGCCATCATGCCAACCGGTGGCGGTAAATCACTGTGTTATCAATTACCCGCATTACTGAAGGATGGTACCGCCATCATCATTTCTCCGCTAATCGCCTTGATGAAGAATCAGGTGGATTCGATCAGAAGCTATGGGAGCAATGACAACGTGGCCCACTTCCTAAACAGCTCGCTCAACAAGTCCGAGATCACCAAGGTGAAGGAAGATGTGACGAACGGGAATACGAAAATGCTATACTTGGCTCCAGAGTCACTCAACAAAGAGGAAAACCTCGAATTCTTGAAGTCCGTTACCATTTCCTTTGTTGCAGTAGACGAAGCACACTGTATCTCGGAATGGGGACATGATTTCCGTCCAGAGTACCGCCGCATCAAGGAGATGATCAAGGGCATCGACCAAGATATCCCGGTCATGGCCCTGACGGCAACCGCAACCCCCAAGGTGCAATCAGACATCCAGAAGAACCTAGGCATGAGCGACGCTGCTGTGTACAAAGCATCGTTCAATAGACCCAACCTTTTCTACGAAGTACGCCCGAAGATCGATCCGGTGAAGCAGATCATTCGCTTCATCAAAGAGAATCAAGGGAAATCCGGTATCATCTACTGCCTCAGCCGAAAGAAGGTGGAGGAAATCGCTTCAACCTTACAGGTGAACGGAGTGAATGCACTTCCGTATCACGCAGGATTTGATGCCAATAGCCGATCTCGCCATCAAGATGCATTCCTGATGGAAGACTGCGACGTGATTGTAGCGACCATCGCTTTTGGAATGGGCATCGACAAACCAGATGTGCGCTTTGTGATCCACTATGACATGCCAAAGAGCTTGGAAGGCTATTACCAAGAAACCGGAAGGGCTGGTCGAGACGGAGGAGAAGGACGTTGCATCGCCTTTTATGACTACCGAGACATCGAGAAACTAGAGAAGTTCATGCACGGCAAGCCCGTTGCGGAACAAGAGGTTGGTAGACAATTGCTTGAAGAAGTGGTTTCCTACGCTGAAACCGCCATCTCTAGACGAAAATTCCTGCTCAACTACTTTGGCGAGGAGTGGGATGAAGAGCATGGGGAAGGCGCTAAGATGGATGACAACTCGGTCAATCCAAAAGAAAAGATCGAATTCAAGGAGCAGATTCTGATCTTGATGCGACTCATCGATACGATTAAACAGCGCTTTAAGGCCAAGCACATCGTAAACATCCTGGTCGGAAAGAACACCTCTGAGGTGTCCACCTACCGCCACAACAACTTGGCCGAGTTTGGAATTGGAAAAGACACCGATGAGCGGCTTTGGATGGCAGCCATCCGCCAGGCCCTTGTGCAGGGACTGCTTTACAAAGACATCGAGAACTATGGACTAGTGAAGATCTCAGAGAAGGGAAGGGCATTCATGGAGAATCCTCCGGAGTCCTTCATCATTTTTAAAGATCACGATTATTCCAGCGACATTGCCAATAGTGAAGACATTCTGACCAACAGCAAGGCTGGCGGTAGCGCAATGGACGAAGCCCTGTTTCAGTTGTTGAAAGACCTACGAAAGAAGATCGCGAAGCAAAAGAATGTGCCGCCATTCGTTGTTTTCCAGGATCCCTCCTTGCAAGACATGGCCAACCAGTATCCGATCAACATGGAGGAGCTGAAGAACATCCAAGGTGTAGGGCAGGGCAAAGCCATGAAGTTTGGCCGACCTTTCATTGAGTTGATCACCAACTACGTGGAAGAGAACGGCATCGAACGTCCACAAGATATGGTGGTGAAGTCTGTGGTGAATAAGTCGGGCAAGAAGGTTTACATCATTCAGAGCATTGACCGTAAGATCCCCTTGGAAGACATCGCGAGTGCGAAAGGGATGGAGTTTGAGGACCTCATCGAAGAACTGGAGCACATCGTTGATAGCGGTACCAAGGTGAACATTGATTATTACATTGAGGATGTCGTAGATGAAGATCGTTTAGAGGAGGTCTATGACTACTTCATGGAGGCGGAGACACCAGACATTGACGCAGCGCTCGAGGAGTTGGGAGACGATGACTATACTGCCGAGGAGTTACGCTTGGTGCGCATCAAGTTCATGTCTGAAGTGGCGAACTAGGCCTTTGGTTCGTACAAGAGCACAAAAAAAAGCCCCGTTAAGGGGCTTTCTTGTTTATCAGCAATCCGGAAGTGATCAGCTTTCACCCTTTTCAGGGTCTTCTTCCTCTTCCTTTTTGCTTTTCTTCTTCTTGGCCTTTTTGACCTTGATCTCGATGTTGGTACCATCCTTATCCATATCGGCATGGAGGGTATCTCCTTCATCGATATTGGCCTTGATGATCTCTTCCGCCATCGGATCTTCCAAGTACTTCTGAATCGCGCGCTTCAGCGGTCTTGCACCATAGCGGTCGTCGAATCCTTTTTCAGAGATAAAGTCCAATGCCGGATCGCTCACCGTTAAGGTATAACCTATTTCCTCCACACGCTTGTACAAAGACTTCATTTCAATATGGATGATCTCACGGATGTGTTCTTTGTAAAGGTTGTTGAACAACACCACGTCATCGATCCGGTTTAGGAACTCCGGTGCAAACGCGTTTTTCAAGGCTTTTTCAATCACTCCCTTGGCGATATCCTCTTCTTGTGCTTGACGCGACTGCGTGGAGAATCCTACGCCTGTTCCAAA
>CAJXNO010000006.1 GCA_913057205.1 uncultured Flavobacteriales bacterium | reverse complement strand
TGAGGGAAGCCACGCCTTCTCTTTCTTCAACAGCATTCAGATTGGCTCAGCCATCGATCCATCGATGCGCAAGATGATCTTAGAGCACGAAGAAGTGCACCGCAGACAATGGCATTCTGTAGATGTCTTGCTCTTTGCCTTGGCCCGGGTCTTCTGTTGGTTCAATCCCTTCGTGCATTGGGCCGCCAAAGAGGTGCAACTCAACCACGAGTTCATCGCAGATGAGGAGGTTCATCATATATACGGCAGCTATTACCAACACAGCTTGCTTAACCAAGCCTTTGAGACCAAGCTCTTTCCATTGACGAACACATTCTTTAATCAACCATTGATAAAACAACGTATTATGAAAATGAACAAAAGCAAGTCCGGCAAGCGTTCGGGGGTATGGTATGCCCTCATCCTACCGGCCATCGCCGCATCCGTTTGGATCACGGCATGTACGAATGAACCAGGCGTTGCAGAGAGCGCTCAGAAAACGGCGGTAGAAGACGTCATCAAGCCAAAACCAGAAGAGAAGGTCTACGGACCACAAGACGAGCTGGATCTCATGCCGTCCTTTCCGGGTGGCAATGAAGAGCTTGTCGCCTATTTTCAAGAAAACTTTTATTACCCTGAGGATCTCAAGGCCGAGGGAGTTGAAGGTCGTGTTTTCATTCAGTTTACGGTGAATGAAGACGGCACGCACAGTGATTATGAAGCCGTTCGGGTAGATGTTACCTCAGCCGGGGAAGGAGGAGACGTCGACAATTTTGACGATGCGCGCCTTTCCGAGCCTGCCATAGCAATCATCCGAAACATGCCAAAGTGGGAAGCAGGAAGAAAAGATGAAATCCCTGTGAAAGTAAAGATGGTGCTGCCGGTGCAGTACAGCTTACAATAAAACCGTTCAGTTAGGCAGAACGCATGCGGGCGGACCAGTGGTCCGCCCGCTCCTTTTTTTAACAGGATGTCAACGGCAGCACCGTTAGGTTACCCCTGCTTGATGCGATTGATGATGGCATTCGGATCCTCCATTTTCTTGAGCTCCTTCTCCATCTCCTTGATGTTGTCGTCCTTGTCGCCTTGCTTGCTCAAGGCCTTCAGCTGGTCTTGAAAGGCGATCAGGTCATCTAAGGCTCCTTGCAGGGTTTCCAAGGCGGAAAGCGTGATGTTGTCATAAGCCTTCCGATCGATGTAGGCCAGCAACTCCCCGTAGTTCTTGTTCAGCTTCTTCTTCTGGTAGTCGAGCGCAATGATCGCGGCCTCGTAAAGCTTGTCCTTATCGCCATAGTAGCCCTCAGCGGTCAGCATCTTGTCGTTGCCCTTCCATAGGGTACGTCGTCCGCTCACCACGGTGATCAGGCGCATCTTCTCCTCTTCTTTGCGGATCTCCTCCTGCGCGATGGCGATCTGTTGCTTTGGATATGCTTCGTCCTTCTTGATCTTCAGTGCAGCCTCATACAGCGGAATCGCCTGGCGGTAATTGCTTTGATTGAACTGCAGATCAGCTACGTTGATCTTTTGATCATACGCCTTCTGGAGCTCCTTGGCCGCTTCGATCTCTGCTTTTCCTTTCGGCGTTTCCGCCCAATCGATCAACTCTGCAGCAATCATCAAGCGGTCATGTGCGTTCAACTCACCTTGACGAATGATCATCATCGGAACGGTCGCGTTGTAGTTCAGTCCGAGGTCCAGTTTGCCCATGTCAGTCCACGCATCGATGATCGGAACGATGATGTCATGTTCAAACTTCTTCTTACGCAAGCCGAGCTTCTGGTCATCTACCACCGCAAAAGAGTCTACGCGATCCATGCCATTGAAGAAGGCGTTCACGCGGGATTCATCGTCATAGCTTTCCAACACCTCACCGGAGTTTACATTCTTCAGCGATCGGTAAGCAAGAACGCCGTTCTTGAACCGCAGCTCATCTTCAAATACCACGCTATCTTGGTCTGCGTAACGCAACTTCCACGCACCGTCAATCAGTCCGGCCTCGTTGAATTTTCCGGTCACTTCCATACCGATATAAGGTACGCCGCTCTCGTTCTCATAATTCATCTTGAACGGTCCGCGGAAATGGTTCTTGATGAAAGACGCTTGCCCATAGCGCATCTCGCTATCGTCGCTGTTCCGGCGGATGCGGTGGGTCCACAATCCTGACTTTTCACCCTCTGCATAATTGCCAATGATGGTTTCGGTCAACCCACTGTCTTTGCTGGTCGACTTTACCGTAACTGCCCAGGCCAGGTGCTTCTTATCGTTCTTGTAGTTTCCCGTCGCCAAGATCTCTTGTTCTCCACCGCGTTGAGGCATATTACGCACTTCAGTGTATGCGAAGGGACCGTTGAACACCCGTTGCTGTTTGGCGTCTTCGGTGTATTGATAGGTGGCCTCCCCTTGAAGGTAGGGGCCTTCATAGGTCAAGGTTCCTTGAGCAAAAGTTGCTTGAAGAAGCATGCTCAACCCGAAGGCGAGCGCACCAATAAGAGATCGCTTCATGGTAATGGTTTTAGTTACACGTCAAATGTAACCATCACTACGCATTGACCGTTGCTAGGGTTTTGTTTGCTTGCCACATGTGGCGCTCATTGTGGTAGATGACAAATCGGAAGGTGGTGCCGAGTTTGAACTGGATCACGGGCAAGGTGATGCGCGTGTTCACGCTGCGTAGGTCAACCCCCTTCGCCTTTTCCAGGAGGTGCAGCATTTGCTTTTGTTGTTTGATAAAGTGATCGATCGTGGTCAAGGACAAGGCACTGCCTCCAGGGTCCTTGGAGGAAAAGGTCTTCATCTTTCGCACCTGGTCATCTTTCGGCAACATGTCTTGCACGGTTTTCTCACCAAACCAACCGCTCTTGAAGGGCAGGTCTTTGCACCGCTGCTTGGCGCGAAGGAGCTTCTCTTCCAATTCAGGCAAGTAGAAGTCTCCGTAGCGGTTGAGGTGCTCCTGGCATTCCAGTATACTCCAGGCTTCTGGGTGCGGACGGGCATTCAGGGTCTCTTGACCCAGTGCACGATAGGATTCAGCTGTCGCGATGAAGTCGCTGGTACGTTCTTGCAGGTTTGAGATCAATGCGTTCTGTGTTATTTCATCGGTGTTTCCGGCAAAGGTTGGGCGCTGGTTTTCCGCCGGACTTGATTGAAATCAAGATTTCACTTTCGCATGATTCGGCTGAGTGTTTCTGGTGTCATCCGCAGGTAGGAGGCGATGTACTTCAACGGAGCCTGCTGAAACAGTAGCGGGCTTAGCTCCAGCACCCGCTGCAAGCGTTCAGACGGTGAAGAGGTAAGCAGGTCCAACTCTCGCTCCATTTGCTGTTTGGCCAAGCCTTCTAGCGAGGCGATATACCAACGGTGGAGCTCCGGATCCTGGTCCATGGCTGTTAGGAGGGCTTGGCGTTGGATCACATATACCGTTGATTTTCTTAAGGCTTGCAAGTAAAGCTCGCTTTCGCTGCCGTCGTAAAAGGCCGGGATACTGGTGATGATCGAGCCCTCGTATCCGAAGCGAATGGTGTGTTCATCATGTTCTGAAACATAGAAGGCGTGCAACAAGCCCGATTGAACAATATAGTAGGCATCTACCCGGTCGCCGGCATGGATGAGGAAGTCGCCCCGCTCCAATTCAAGGCTTTTCGGTTGAAGCAGCGGATATTGTAAGATCTGCTCGAATAAGGGTTCCATGGCTTGGCTTAGGGGAGCTAAACTAGCCCAATGCCATGAATGCAGCAGGTTTGACGCTTTTCCCCATACGTCCTGCACAACAGCGACTGATATGTATCATGTTATCTACAAATAGCGGTCATGAAATGCCCTTTGTGCGAGCGAGACATTTGTTCCTCACTAATCTTTTATTCAAATGAGTGTAATGATCATCCATATCGTAGTGAGTCTGCTCATCGCTTTGGGCTTCCTTGCTGCGTTCATCTGGGCCATTCGAAGTAACCAGTACGATGACGATTACTCGCCATCCGTCAGAATGTTATTTGACGACACAAAACCTAACAAGCAAAACGTGTAACCTATGGAAATGGAAAAGTTTAACTATGACAACGAGATCGTTCGCAAGTTCATCATTGCGACCGTTGTATTCGGTATCGTTGGTATGCTGGTCGGATTGACGGCTGCATTGCAGCTGGTGATTCCAGAATTGAATGCAGGCCTCCAGTGGATCACTTTTGGTCGTATTCGACCATTGCACACCAATGCAGTGATCTTTGCTTTTGTCGGTAACGGCATTTTCGCTGGGGTATATTACTCCATGCAGCGCCTCTTGAAGACGCGTATGTGGAGCGATCTACTATCGAACATCAACTTTTGGGGTTGGCAGCTGATCATTCTTTCAGCAGCGATTACCCTTCCGTTGGGGATCACGACAAGTAAGGAATACGCAGAATTGGAATGGCCTATTGACATCGCGATTGCGTTGATCTGGGTTGTTTTTGGTTTAAATATGTTGATGACCATCATCAAGCGTCGAGAGCGTCACATCTACGTGGCGATCTGGTTCTACATCGCCACCTTCGTTACGGTTGCCATCTTGCACATCTTCAACTCATTTGAACTTCCTGTTACTATGTTGAAGAGCTACAGCTGGTATGCAGGGGTACAAGACGCCTTGGTGCAGTGGTGGTATGGCCACAACGCGGTGGCCTTCTTCTTGACCACACCTTACCTCGGGTTGATGTACTATTTCGTACCCAAAGCGGCGAATCGTCCGGTATATTCCTACCGCCTATCGATCGTTCACTTCTGGGCGTTGATCTTCATCTACATCTGGGCTGGTCCACACCACTTGTTGTATACCTCTCTTCCAGATTGGGCACAATCACTCGGTACGGTGTTCTCCATCATGCTGATCGCACCGTCATGGGGTGGTATGCTGAACGGACTTTTGACCTTGCGTGGTGCTTGGGATAAGGTGCGTGATAGTGCCGTATTGAAGTTCATGGTAGTGGCCATTACCTGTTATGGTATGTCAACCTTCGAAGGACCTATGCTCTCATTGAAGAATTTGAACGCGATCAGTCACTTTACCGACTGGACCATCGCACACGTGCACATCGGCGGTTTGGGCTGGAACGGCTTCTTGACCTTCGGTATGTTATACTTCTTGATCCCTAAGATGTGGGGTACCAAGCTGCACTCTCAGCGCTTGGCCAACTTCCACTTCTGGATCGGTACGCTTGGAATTGTATTCTATGCGATCCCATTGTACTGGGCCGGCTTTACCCAAAGCTTGATGTGGAAAGAGTTTACCGCTGATGGTTTCTTGGCTTACCCTAACTTCTTGGAGACCGTAACGCAGATCATCCCGATGTATGCGATGCGTGCCCTGGGTGGTACCCTTTACCTGATCGGTGTATTTGTGATGGTATACAACCTGATGGCTACTGCGAAGAGCGGAAGCTTCATGAAGAACGAAGAAGCCGAAGCTCCTGCGTTGGCTCCAAAATACAAGCCACATGCTGGCGAGTACTGGCACCGTGCCTTGGAGCGTAAGCCAATGGTGTTGACCATCTTGGCGGTGGTTGCTGTATCGATCGGTGGATTGGTGGAGATTGTTCCAACGGCGTTGGTGAAATCCAACATCCCTACCATCAGCAGCGTGAAGCCGTATACCCCGCTTGAATTGGAAGGACGTGACCTCTACATCCGTGAAGGGTGTAACAACTGCCACTCGCAGATGATCCGTCCGTTCCGAAGCGAAACCGAACGTTATGGTGAGTACTCCAAGGCGGGCGAGTTTGTATACGATCACCCCTTCTTGTGGGGTTCTAAGCGAACCGGTCCAGACTTGGCACGTGAAGGGGGTTCTAAGCTGCGCAAGCCGAACAGCTGGCACTACAACCACTTCATGGACCCACGAACCATGTCGCCAGGCTCGATCATGCCTCCGTATCCTTGGTTCATTGAGCAGGATTTGGATGTTTCCAACACGGCTGCCAAGATCAATGCGATGCGTACGCTTGGGGTTCCTTATCCAGAAGGATATGAAGACCAAGCGGTGGCAGACCTGAACGCACAAGCAGAAGAGATTGCTGCTGACCTTGCACAAGGGGGCATTGAAGTGGCTGCAAACCGAGAGGTGATTGCCATCATCGCTTACCTGCAACGATTGGGAACAGACATTGAAAATGAAGGAACCGAAGAGGTTGTTTCTAATCCGTAATCTGAAAAACTGAAAAGATGCTAAGATTCGTAAAACAGCATATGGAAACCATCGTGGGGGTAGAGCTCTACCCCATGGTTTCCTTCTTGATCTTCTTCACCTTCTTCGTTGGGTTGATCGCCTATGTGATCATGATGAAGAAAGGCTACATCAAGGAGGTCGAAAGCCTACCACTAACCGAAAACGACTAACCGATTATGAAAAGCTTTAACAACATACGCAAGGCAATTGGCGCCACCCTTGTTGGTGCGCTTATAGCTCTACTGCCAAAGTCGGCGATGGCCGGCAATGCACTCGTAAATGGCACCGGCGTGTCAGACGAGACCCTCTTCTTGATCTTGGCTGTGATCGCAATCTTCCAACTCGTGGCCATTTTGGTCATCGCTGGGGTGATCAAGTCGATCGTTCAGAACAAGGAAGTATGGCAAATGCGCTGGGGAAAAGGAGCCGCTGGTGTGGCTACCCTCTTTCTGCTGTTCACGGCCAGTTCTGCGCACGCAGCGGAGGATGCTGATTTTGATGCCTTAGTGAACATGGGAGATACGGGATTCATCGCGTTGGTGACCTTGAACCTCTTTTTGTTCTTGGCCTTCCTTTACCTTGCATCAAAGCTGAACGGACTGTTCAAAATGTTGATGCAGGATGAAGAAGGCAAGGTACCTGCAACCTTCATGGATAAGGTGAATGCAATGCTCACCGATGCCGTACCAGTGGAGAAAGAAGACGATGTGCTCATGGATCACGAGTACGATGGAATCCATGAACTGGATAACAACCTTCCACCTTGGTGGCTTTATGGGTTCTATTTCTCCATTGTTTTTGGAGTGGTCTATGTGATCAACTATCACTTCACCGATAACGGTAAGCTGCAGATCGAAGAGTACGTGGTCGAAATGGAGGCGGCAGAAGCAGCGAAAGCAGCATTTGTTGCTACCCAAAAGAATACCGTTGATGAAAGCAACGTGGAGCTGTTGACCGACGCATCCGATCTGGCTGCAGGGGGTAAGACCTTCAAGCTTTACTGCGCTCCTTGCCACGGCGAGAGCGGAGGTAGTATGCCTGGTGGAGTTGGTCCGAACCTGACCGACGATTACTGGATCCACGGAGGAAGTGTGACCGACATTTTCAAAACCATCAAGTATGGTGTGCCTGAGAAAGGTATGGTGAGCTGGCAAGCCCAGTTGAATCCAACCCAGATCCAACAAGTATCCAGCTACATCAAGTCCTTGAAGGGAACCAATCCTGAGAACGCGAAAGAACCACAAGGCGAGCTCTTGGAAGAAACAGCAACAGCAGAACCAACCGAAGAAGCTACTGAACCAACCACTGACGAAGAAACGCCTGCCGAAGAAGCCAACGATGCCGAGCAGCAGGAAGAAGTAACAATGGTTGAATAAGTAAGCATGGCCTCAGAAGGATATAAAGAGTCGTTTCGCGATGCGATATCGACCGTAGATGAGAAAGGAAAGCGGGTATGGGTATATCCTAAAAAGCCTTCCGGAAAGTTCACGAATTACCGCAGGATAGTCAGCATTCTTTTGCTGGCTATCTTGTTCTCTGGACCTTTCATTCGCATCGATGGTGAGCCGATCTTGATGCTCAACATCCTCGAGCGGAAGTTCATCATCTTCGGAAACATTTTCTGGCCGCAGGATTTCCACCTGTTTGTCTTTGCCATGATCACGGCCATTGTGTTTGTGATCCTCTTCACGGTGGTGTTTGGCCGACTTTTCTGTGGATGGGTTTGTCCGCAAACCATCTTCATGGAGATGGTATTCCGTAAGATCGAGTACTGGATCGAAGGGGACTATAAGCAGCAGATCAAGCTCGATAAAGCACCTTGGGACTTCAACAAAGTGTGGCGGAAAACCTTGAAGCACGTCATCTTCATTGTCATCAGCTTCTTGATCGGAAACACCTTCTTGGCCTACATCATCGGCAGCGAAGAACTGTTCAAGATCATCACCGAACCGCTTTCTGACCACGTAGGTGGCTTTACCGCCATGGTGCTCTTTAGCGGCGCCTTCTACGGTGTGTTTGCCAAACTGCGTGAGCAGGTGTGTACCACCATTTGTCCTTATGGACGCTTGCAAGGTGTACTCCTCGATCGCAACTCTTTGGTGGTGGCCTATGACTATAAGCGCGGTGAGCGCGAAGAAGGTCGATCAAAATTCAGAAAAGGTGAAAACCGGGAGGAGCTCGGCAAAGGTGATTGCATCGACTGTGGACAATGCGTTTATGTATGTCCGACCGGGATCGACATCCGAAACGGAACACAGTTGGAGTGTGTGAACTGCACCGCTTGTATGGATGCTTGCGACCACATGATGGAATCGGTCAACCTGAAAACCGGACTCATCGGCTATAAATCGGAAGAGAGCATTGTAGAGCGTACCCCATTCAAGATCACGACGCGCGTGATCGGCTACGTCGTGGTGTTGACCATCTTACTTGGTGTAATCACCACTCTGCTTTTGAGTAGAACGGATGTTGAGACAACCATCTTGAGGGTGCCGGGTGTGATGTACCAGAAGCAGGAAGATGGCAGATTGAGCAACCTCTACAACTACAAGGTCATCAACAAGACCAACTACGACTTCCCGGTACGTTTTGAGATGATCGAGCCGGCCGGAGAGATTCGTAAGGTGGGCGACCTGAACATGGTGAACAAACAAGAGGTACTCGAAGGAGCCATGTTTGTGATCTTAGAGAAGGAACAATTAGACGGGGTGAAAACGCCGATCAAAGTAGGAATCTATAAAGGAGACGAATTGCTGGAGACCGCGAAGACCAACTTCATGGGTCCGGCAAACTAAACGAAACGATATGAAATTTACTTGGGGACATGGTGTAACGATCGCATTTGTACTCTTCATGGTGTACATCCTTTCATTTGTCTATCGCTCATTTGTGAATGAAGTAGACCTTGTGGCAGAGGATTACTATGCACAAGAAATCGCTTATCAGGATCGCATCGATGACATTGCGAATGCCAAGCATTTAGAGGATGACATCCACGTGAGGCAAACCTCTGAAGGCGTAGAGATTGCTTTTCCGGAAGAGGAGTTGATCGATGCAGGCAGCGGAACGATTCAGTTCTTTCGTCCATCTGACGAAGAGCTCGACATCCAAGTGCCGCTTCAACTGTACGAAGCACGGCAGCAGTTACCGCTTCAGCTTTTTCACAAAGGCCGATATAAAGTAAACATTGCTTGGAAGAGCAATGGCGAAGGCCGATACATCACAAAGGAAGTGGTTCTCTGATGTACCTCTGGGCAGCCATATCGATCGGCTTTCTAGGAAGCTTGCACTGCGCAGGGATGTGCGGTCCACTCTTGTTTGCATTGCAGCCAGAGAAGGGCTGGCGGTCATCCCATGCCATGCATCACCTCGGACGGCTATCGGTCTACATGCTCTTTGGAGCAGCTGCTGGCGCCATTGGGAGCACCTTCAGCATGATGGGTGTTCAACAAGCCTTTTCATTGATCATCGGGGGCATCTTGGTATTATCCGTACTACTATTGCCTTTCTCCCGCTTCATGAAGAATTGGGAAGGAAGCTTGAGTAAATACAGCCTGCGCTTGTCATCTTGGGTACATCAGTCTGGATCTAAAGGTCATGCCAGATCGTATGGTTTAGGCCTGGCCAATGGCATCCTTCCCTGTGGCTTGGTCTACCTTGCCGTAGCAGGAGCGGCCAACACCTTTACCCCGTGGGATGGGGCTTTGTTCATGCTCCTCTTTGGCGCAGGTACTTTGCCGATGCTCTTGGTGGTACGCTATGCCGGTGCCCTTTTGCCCCTTCAACTCAGAAATCGGATGAAGCGATTGATCCCGATCTCCGTATTGGTGATCGGATTGCTTTTGATGGTACGCGGGATGAACCTAGGTATTCCTTACCTATCGCCGCAACAAGCAGACAACACTACAGAAATAGCCGCGTGTAACTGATGGGAGACCTACTGAGCAAATACAACGTCCCAGGACCACGGTACACCAGTTACCCAACCGTTCCTTTTTGGTCTGACCCTCCCAGTGAAGAACAATGGAGGCAGCACGTGAAAGCTTCCTTTGATGCCTACAACGAGAAGGATGGCATCAGCATTTACATTCACTTGCCCTATTGTGAGAGCCTCTGTACGTTTTGCGGCTGCAACACCCGCATTACGGTGAACCATGGCGTAGAAAAGCCTTACATCGAGACCTTGTTGAAGGAGTGGAAACTCTACACCGATCTTTTTGAGGAAAAGCCCATCATCAAGGAGATCCACCTCGGTGGAGGTACGCCCACCTTTTTTAGCCCGGAGAACCTGAAGAAACTGATCAACGGTATCGCTGAGCGAGGCATCATCGCAGCAGATGCAGACCTGAGCTTGGAAGCGAGTCCGAGGAGCACCACCTTGCAGCACCTACACACGCTTCATGAGCTAGGATTCAGGCGGTTGAGTTTAGGCATTCAAGATTTCGACCCGGTGGTGCAGAAGACCATCAACCGGATTCAAACCTTCGGACAGGTAAAGGCGGTTACGGATTGGGCAAGGGAGGTCGGCTTTACTTCGGTGAACTATGACTTGGTGTATGGCCTCCCCTTTCAAACAGTGGCCAGCATTGAACAGACCGTTGACCTCGTGAATTTGCTCCGCCCAGATCGCATTGCCTTCTACAGCTATGCCCACGTTCCATGGGTGAAACCTGGTCAGCGCTCATTCACCGAGAAGGATCTACCTGATGGAGAACTCAAGCACCAGATGTACGCTGAGGGAAAACGCATGTTGCTTCAAGCGGGTTATACGGAGATCGGCATGGATCATTTTGCGCTACCAGAGGAGGCCCTTGCAAAGGCATTTCGGTCGCGAAAACTCCACCGGAACTTTATGGGCTATACGACCCAGCCAAGCAAGTTGATGATAGGTCTCGGGGTGTCGTCGATTGGAGATACTTGGACCGCTTTTGGTCAAAACCTGAAGGTGGTTGAAGCGTACATGGAGGCGGTGCAAGCGGGCAAGTTTCCAATCTTCAGGGGACATGTGCTCACACAAGAGGATATGCGAATGCGGGCGTTGATCTTAGACATCATGTGTCACTTCAGAACGCAGCTAGACCGGAGCACACCGGCCGCTTCCGAGTGGAGTGAGCGTTCATTGGAAGAGATGGAGCAAGATCGCCTGATCAGGATCCATGGCGATGAACTGGAAGTGACCTCGAAAGGAAGGCCTTACGTTCGGAATATTTGCATGGCATTTGACCTCCATCTGTTGAGGAATAAGCCCGATACGCAGATATTCAGCATGACGGTTTAGAACATCGCTTCTACTTGGGCGATATGCCTTATTTTCGAACAAATTTCGTTATGACCCTAAACGAATATCCTTTTTACGGTTTGGGCATTGTAGCCTTTAGCATTGCTTTATCGGACGGCGACATTCAGCAGCGCGAGCGACGCGAATTGATGCACCTGATTGAAGATTGGTCGGAGCGAGTTGACGTTGGATTCAAGGGTGCAGAGGTCATCTTCGCACTGCTCACCAAGACCCATAAGTACGATGTCTTGACCTATGAGAAAGGCATGGATTACATCCGGAAAGGCAAGGAGTACCTAACGCCCCAATTGAAGGAGAAGTTCGTCTTTTTGGTCAATGACGTTGCGCATTCATTTCCGTCGGTTACGGATGATGAACGCGCCATTGTAGAGCGTTTCAAACACTTGTGACATGGCGCTGAAGTCTAAGAAGGAAGACCTGTATGAGCTGCTGTTTTTGCGAGCAAGTGAGGGTCTCATCATCGCCAACGAAGAAGGAAGCATTGAAATGGCCAATCCGCGTGCCAATGTGCTGTTTGGTTACGAACAAGAGGGCTTGGTTGGACGTAACGTAGATGCGTTGCTTCCGAAGCACCTCAAGGCACGACACAAAGATCATCGAGAGAAATACTTAGACGCCCCGCATCAGCGACCGATGGGATTAGGTTACGACTTGATTGGCGTACGAAAAGACGGTTCATCCTTTCCTTTGGAGATCAGCCTTAACCACTTCAAAGACGACGAAGAAACCAAGGTCATGGCCTTGATCATGGACGTTACCCGGAGAAAGGAACAGGAAGCAGAGATCATGCTGCTTAACAAACACTTGGAGAAAAGGGTAGCAGAGCGCACGAAGGAATTGATTGAGTCGCAAAAGCTTTACCGCCTGATTGCGCGGAACTTTCCAAATGGTACGATCAATGTTTTTGATCGGGACTTGAATTATGTGTTCGCTGAAGGCGGCGAGATGTACCGCTATGGCATCACCAGCGAAAAGCTGATGGGTAAGAACTATATCGAGCGCCTCCCAGAGGAATTGCAAGCAATGATGCGTGAAAAGCTCGAGCGTGTTTGGAGTGGGGAGAGCCTGAAGTTTGAGCTTAAGTTCAAAAACCAATACTACCTGATCAATACCACAGGGCTCGCCAATCAACAGGGCGATATCGATCGTATTTTGCTGGTGGAACAGAACATTACAGAACGCAAGAAGGCAGAAGAAGCAACGGAAGATGCGTTGGAGAAGGAAAAGCAACTCAATGAGTTGAAGTCGCGCTTTGTTAGTATGGCCTCGCATGAGTTTCGTACTCCACTTAGTACAGTGTTAAGTTCCCTCTCATTGATTGAGAAGTATGATGAAACTGGGGCTACGGATAAGAAAGCGAAGCACTACAAGAGGATCCGCAGTTCGGTGCGTCATCTCACCAATATCTTGAACGACTTCCTGTCTTTAGAGAAAGTGGAAACAGGAAAGGTCTACATGAGTTCTGAGGAGATCAATGTGAAAGAGGCCTTGGCAGACATCGTTGACCAGCATGCACAGATTACGAAGAGCGGCCAGAGCATTCGCTACCAGTTTAAAGGTCAGGAGCAGATCCACACAGATCAGAACATGCTGCAGATCATTTGTTCGAACCTGCTGAGCAATGCGATCAAATACTCTGGTGAGGGCAAAAAGATTGAATTGAAGGCAGCGTGTGATGAAGACCAACTGCAGATCGAGGTGAGCGATGAAGGCATTGGTATTCCGCTTGAAGAGCAAGGCAATATGTTCTCTCGTTTCTTCCGTGCCAAGAACGCAGTGAATTTGGAAGGAACAGGACTAGGATTGAATATCGTAAACCGCTACATACAGATCTTGCATGGTAAGATCACCTTTGAAAGTGCTCCTGAGAAAGGCACTACTTTTATCGTAACCCTACCAAACCATAAACCATCATGAAAAGAATATTATTGATAGAAGACAATAACGACGTTCGTGAAAATACGGCGGAGATCCTAGAACTTGCGGGCTATGACGTGGCTACCGCAGAAGAAGGAAAAGTGGGTGTCGCCAAGGCTTCAGAAGCTGAGTTCGACCTGATCATATGTGACATCATGATGCCGGAGTTGGATGGTTACGGCGTGCTACACATCCTCAATAAAAACCCAAAGACATCGGCCATTCCGTTCATCTTCTTGACCGCAAAAGCGGAGAAGTCAGACTTCCGAAAAGGGATGAACATGGGGGCAGATGACTACCTCACCAAGCCGTTTGAAGAAACCGACCTGCTCGATGCCATTGAACTCCGACTCAAGAAGTCGGAGACGATGCGTGCACCAAAGAACATCGAAGAAGAGTCAGAGGTGCGGCGCTTTATTTCAGAGGTGGAGAAGGAGCTCTCTATTGAGGACCTGATCAATGAACGAAATACCAAGGTTTTCAAAAAGAAAGACACCGTTTACCGCGAAGGAGAGTATCCGCATGCCTTGCACTACTTGAAGAGTGGAAAAGTGAAGTTGGCAAAGAGCAGCGACTATGGAAAGGAATTCATCACCCACCTTGCCGGTCCGGGTGAATTCTTGGGCTACTTGGCTTTGCTTGAGAACACCGCTTTTACCGAAGAGGCTACCGCAATGGAAGATTCTGAAGTGGTGATGGTTCCAATTGAAGAGTTCAGAAAGTTGATCCACTCGAACCGGGAGGTGACCAACAATTTCATCAAGATCCTCAGCCGAAACGTGTTGGAGCAAGAAGAACGGCTGCTCAAATTGGCGTATGGTAATGTACGTGAGCGGGTTGCTACTGTGGTAAAGACCCTTTATGATAAATATGGGGACGTAGACTCCGGTCGCATTGAGCTCTCCATTTCCCGAGAAGAGCTTGCTGGCTTTGCGGGCATCGCCACCGAGTCGTTGATCCGTACCCTTTCCGACTTCAAATCTGAAAGCATCATTTCCAACGAAGGAAAGACCATGATTGTAGAAGACTTGGAGCGGCTGAAGCGCATCAGTGCAGGAGGTATTTGATATTCCTGACCAAACTCAGGTTTTAACTTGAGTGCAATCAAGACGAGCTATTCCTTTTTCCGGCACCTTTGGACATTGCGATTGATGGCATGAGTGCTGTCATACACAAAGCCAAACATAAAGCGTATATACCGATGAAGAAGATACTCGTTCCAACTGATTTCAGTGAATGTGCAGAGCATGCAGTTGAAGTTGCTGCATCCATTGCAAGGAAGACCGATGCTAGGCTATACATCCTTCATGTGATGAACATTCCTGTTTACGACCGTAACGACAGTTTTCAATCGTACTCCGATGCCGCCGAAGGTATCTTTTGGATGAAGCTCGTCAAGAAGCGCTTCAAGGAGCTATTCAGCAAGCCATTCATGAAGAACGTTAACGCCATTGAGGTTTTACAGTTCGATGGAGTCTACGACACCATTGCACAACAAGCCAATGAACACGGCATCGACCTGATCGTGATGGGCTCGCATGGCGACTCAGGTGCACACGAGGTTTTCATCGGCTCCAATACAGAGAAGGTGGTTCGATTGGCAGACTGTCCGGTCTTGACCGTCAAGCATCGCCATGAGGAGTTCGACATTAAGAATGTTGTTTTTGCTTCGAACTTCTTGGGAGAAGCCAAGGAAAACTTTGAACGCTTGTTCAGTTTCATCAAACTTTTTGATGCAAACATTCACCTGCTCAAGGTGATCACACCAGACCACTTCGAGAGCACAGCTTACACGGAAGACTTGATGCAAGAGTTCATCGATGAGTGGAAGTTGACGAATTATACCACTCACATTTACAACGAGCGGACGATCCATGCCGGTATTCATGCTGTGGCTGATCGCTTGAACGCTGATATGATCGCCATGGAAACCCACGGTAGAACAGGGTTCTCAAGGTTTGTTTATGGCAGCCACACCGAGAGTGTCGTGAACCACGCTGACATTCCCGTGTTATCTGTTCGCATTCAAGAATTGAAGAAGGATTTCGCTCCTTTTTCTGATTTACACGATTAATCAATGAACATTCTCATTCCAACCGATTTTTCAGAGAGTGCGCGCAACGCATTTCGCTATGGAGTGGAACTCTATGGCCTGAAGCATCGCTATTTCTTGTTCAACGCCTACGAAGAGCCGAGCTCTAATGTCTCTTCTATGGTTTCTTTACGAGACATCCTTTTTGAGTCTTCATTGGATTCCCTCAGCGAAGAACGTGAAGCGTTCTTGAAGGAATACCCTGAACTCGATATGAAGCTCGTTTCAGAGT
Organism: uncultured Flavobacteriales bacterium; assembly: GCA_913057205.1. GTDB lineage: Bacteria > Bacteroidota > Bacteroidia > Flavobacteriales_G > Salibacteraceae > SHAN690. Next base: position 89,913 of record CAJXNO010000006.1, on the reverse strand, counting down.
ACAGTGATCCTGCTGAAGGCGTGTTGCACTACGTGCGTTCACATAACATCGATGTGATCGTGATGGGTACAGACGGACACGCAGGACTTAAAAAAATCATGCTGGGTTCGGTAGCTGGTGAGGTATTGAAGAAGTCAACCGTACCGGTGATTGTAGTTCCTAAGAACTATACCTACTCGAAGCCAGGAAAGGTGCTCTACACGGCAGACCTTCGCGATGAATCCATTGAATTCAAAGACGTCTTCAAATCGGTCATCGAGCAGAACAGCAGTAGCATTACCATCCTTACGGTTACAGAACCTGGCCAAGAGATCGATCAAGAAAAGGCAGAGAAAGGATTTAAGCTCCACGTGTCCATGAACGGTTATGATCACAACTTCGATGTCATTGAATCAAAAGATGCTGGTAAGGCCATTCTACAGTACATGAACGAGAACAAGTTTCAGATGCTGGTAACCACGCCACGGAAGAGCAGTTGGTTTAACCGAATCCTCCATCCAAGTGTGTCGCAACATTTGGCCGAGCACCTCACCGTGCCCATGATGGCGATGCACTGATCGCTGGTATAAGTGCTATTTATTTTCAGAAGTGAAGCACTGCACGTGCTGATAATCCCTGACCCGTAGTAGCCGTTGGGGCAAGCTGTCGTTCGATCATCCCGTATTGAATGATGCACTGAAAGCGCTGCTTCAGGTTCAATACCCCAGTTAGGCCGTAATCGAATCGACTGAAACCTCCTACCCTTAAATATGGCTCTAGCGCGAACGCAGGACTTGGGCGCCATGCCAATCCAGCACGGAATTGCGGGGGTGAACTCATAAAGAACTGCTGCAATTGAAAGGCAATCGAAAGCGCTGATGAGAAATCATGGGTATAGTCAACTTGGATCCTTCCCGGGAGGAAACGCGCCCCACCTTCGTTGCTTCTGACCAGCCCGATCAATGCCTCGAGGCTATCTAAATCTTCTTCTTGTCCGAGTTCCGCTTGTGCGTTCAGCACGTCATTCACGGTAATGCCTTCATATAGGGTATCGTAGTTCACGGTGTTCCGCTGAAGCCCACCAAAGTGCATAATGCCAAGATCTATTACTTGCAGACTTAGGCTCGAAGCCGCGTCTTCAGGGGCATAGTTCAAGTAAAGATCGGTTTGAAATCCCGTTCCATACCATGCCGCCAGTTTATTTTGTGCTGTAGAAGTGGTTCGCCAATCTACGTCAACGGAGGCCTCGATGTATTGACCGAACTCCTCCGTGAAGAGATAGGAATCTTCACCCATTCGGATCGATTGATAGCGTCCTACTTTCAATAGATTAAGCAATATACCAGACTGCCAACCACCGCGTTTCCACTCCATCCCAAATCCTAACCCCTGATAGCTCCAATAGTCGAGTCTCCCCGGACCTAATGGAACGTTCTCACCCGCAAAAGGAGCGTTCCCTTCAAAGTACAGCTGTGCTAGTCCAGACGGAATGTTACCCAAAGCACGTTCATCTGCTGAGATCCCCAGAAGCCAAGAGAAGCCCTTTTCCGTTTCATGCTTGTACCAAAGCTCACCCGAAAACCCTGCATTCAATAGGATTCTGCTATCGGTGGCGATGGATCGAAGTTCGGCAGAGGTCGCAGGATCGATCACACCTGTGAAGATCGCTTCGTTGAAAAGGGCATTGCTGATGGTATTCGACTGCAAGGTGAATCCCATCCCGCCCCAAAGCGAGTGCTTGTAAGAGGGATCTGCGATCGCATAATGCTTTTCTTGCCAGAGCCGATCAGGTTGGGCGAATGCTTCAGCGGTGGTCATCAGCAAAACAAGACCGGCAATACTGCGAAGTAGGTGCTTGGTTTGGATCATGGGTTGCTGTGTAAGTAGTTAAACCGGGCCGACAAGGTTGTTTTGATCTGTTGGTCGGAATAGATGCTTTGATAGCCAGCTCCAGTTGTTGTATTCATGGTGATGCTCAAAACCGCGCGTTCTGCACTGAGCACATCATACAATTGATTGCGGGTGAAAGGCCACTCCAATACGCTTCGTACGGCATTGTTTCGTCCGCCAGCAAGGAGCTCTTCCGATGGCTCTATCGAAGCGACCACCTCATCCGAACCATCGAGAAAGGCGATCCGGATCTCTCCGGCGAACGGGAAGGAGTTCTCTGAGATGATGTAAAAGATGCCAGACTCGATTTGTTCCGGTTGTTGGATGTTGCCTGCATCAAAACCAATGGTATCAGCGATCCGAAGGTCCTTCGCGATCAAGGATAATGGAATATTGATGTCCGCATACGCGGCAATGGCATTGGTGTCTACCGCAAACTGAGCTAAGTTGCTCTCATTCTGTCTAGGATTACTCTCAACGGTCAACCCCACCTCCATTCGATTCGGGAAGGTGTTAAGTGCCTCTTTGATGTTGCTGCTGGATGCGTCGAGTTGCCAACGGGAAATGCTGGGGGTGCTCAAGTCAGAAGCCGCTCCAATGATCAGCGGGTCAGGCAAGCTGTTCAGGTTGATCTGTGTACTGCGCTGGGTACGGGTGTTGATGGCGTTCAAGGTTGTCAGTGAGACATCAAAGGGCACACCGTTGCCGTTTTCCACCGTGATGTCTATGCCCACTTCTTCAAGATCCAAGGTTCCGCCATAGAAGCTCCTGAAAAGCTCAAGAGGCACAGTTGTAGGTCCCACATTTGCTTCGTTGTTGCCCAAGTAGCCCTCCACGTATACTGGAATGAAATTCCGGAGTTTTACAAAAACACGGATGCTGTCATCAAGGCTCAAGCTGACCACCTCTCCTGTAGAATCGATACGCCCGGTGAGCTCGCTATAGAAGGCGTTGTAATGATTGATGATCGGTGCACCGGTAAGATCGAAGGTATAACCATCAACCCGCAGATTGAAGGTGTCTTCGCTTACCTGACCATTCGGACTTGGTGCAATCTTGATCTCGCGCTCCAAGGGGATGCCATCCTTTCGGCCCTCTGGAATGAAGTAGTTGAAGTAAATGGTGTCATCCAAGGTGCTGATCACCCGTAGGTCTACATATCCTGTTTTGGCCGTTGCCTTGGTGATGCGGAGGTCTTGCACATTTTCCATTGCCGTAGTGTCCTTCAACTCGATCACTTCCTGTGCAGGAAAAATAGCGGTGGCCGCGTTCACCTTCATATCGCGCACGGTGATCGTAATGATAAGCAGGTCATTGGTATCGATCAAAACTTGGTTCCCTCCCGTGCCGGTTACATTGAAGTTGGTGATATTTCCCAGCAGGTTCCCCTCTACGGTCTTACCCGCGAGATCGATGGTGCGCGTTCTTGTTTCACCAGGAGGCACATTGTTGATGGTCTCGGTTCCGATCAGGCTGTTGTCAGACTCATTTCGGATCTCAAATTCGATCTGCTCCAATCCGGTAGGGAACTGGTTCTCAATGCTCACATCCATGAAGCCAGAGTCCAAGGTCACCGTCTCAAAAAAGTCAGTGCCGTCTACCGCCAGCGGACCATAATTCAACCCGTTCAACGGAGGAATAGCTTGCATGGATCCGTGCTGAATGAAAGCGCCAAGACCCGCTCCATCAACCACTTGTCCTAGGGAAACCGTGCGCTCTACAGACCGCGAAGAGAGCACCAAGGATTGCAGCTTTGCGGTTTGCTCAAATTCGCGGGTTTCCAATTCTTGAAAGGAGGAAAGCTGCGCAACATAAAGCGGGTTTCGGTATACCAAGTTGACCTGCCCATCGTTGCTTGTTTCTCGCAGGCTGTCCGGAACAATTTCGTTGATTGATAGTTCTGTTGTCAAGATCGGAGCGAGTATTTCGTTCTGCAATTCTGGTCGACGAAATTCGCGTCGGCAGGAAAGCAGCAAGGAAGCGCCTATCAAAAAGAAAATCAAGTGTTTAAATCGAATCATAAACTTCACACAGCTTGTTCGTAAGAAGTGCCTATTGTCACGAAGATGCCGTTTTTAAGGGCTACTTTTGCCGTGATGTTGTAAATACGACGATGAAACATGTGCTACCGTTGTTCAATCAGGCAACGGAGATATTTTGACGACATGACGAAACAGACCGAAAAGAAGAAAGACGTTATCATCTTGTTCGCCGGAGATTCTGGCGATGGGATGCAGTTAACGGGAAGCCTTTTCACCAATACCACCGCACTTTACGGAAACGACATCAGTACGTTTCCAAACTTCCCCGCTGAGATCCGCGCACCACAAGGTACGGTGGCCGGCGTGAGTGGGTTCAAACTTCACTTTGCCAGCGTAGACATCTTTACCCCTGGTGATGAAGTAGAGGTGCTGGTAGCGATGAATGCCGCAGCGCTCAAGGCCAACATCGATCAATTGAAGAAAGGTGGAACCATCATTGCCAATACCGCCGGGTTTGATAAAAAGAACCTTCGCTTGGCGAAGTACGAGGATGAACAGAACCCCTTGCTCGACAAATCCTTGGACCAATATCGGGTGATCGAGATGGACATCACAAAGATGACCCGCGAGGCCCTTGTAGATAGCGGTCTGGGCACCAAAGAGGTGGATCGATGCAAGAACATGTACGTGTTGGGCTTTCTCTATTGGATGTACAACCGCAGTTTGGAGAGCACTGAAACCTTTATCAAGGAGAAGTTCTCCAAGAAGCTGGAGATCCGAGATGCTAACCTGAAGGTGCTCAAGGCGGGTTACTATTTTGGAGACACCAACGAGACCTTCACGACGCGTTTTGAAGTGGAGTCTGCCAACCTACCTGCAGGGGAGTACCGAAGCATAATGGGAAATCAAGCCGCGGCCATCGGCGCGATCATCGCGGCTAAGAAGGCCGGATTGGAGCTCTTTTATGGCAGCTATCCCATCACGCCTGCTTCTGACATCTTGCATGAATTGGCACGGAACAAGAACTACGGGGTGCGCACCTTCCAAGCCGAAGATGAGATCGCGGCCATCTGTGCGGCAATCGGTGCGAGCTACGGTGGCGCACTGGGCGTTACGGCTTCCAGCGGACCAGGTATCGCATTGAAAGGAGAAGCCATCGGTTTGGCAGTGATGCTGGAGCTTCCGTTGTTGATCATCAACGTGCAACGCGGCGGACCGAGTACCGGGCTTCCAACCAAGACCGAGCAATCTGACCTCAACCAAGCGATGTATGGCCGAAACGGAGAGGCGCCGACCATCGTATTGGCACCCCATTCACCGTCGGATTGCTTTGATACCATCATTGAAGCAGCACGTCTGACCATTGAGCACATGACCCCGGTGATGTTCTTGAGCGATGGCTTCATCGCCAACGGTTCAGAGCCGTGGCAATTCCCATCCGCATCAGAGATCGAAGCGATCAAGCCGAACTACGCAAGTACAGCTGATCTCGATGAGGAGAAGGGCTATCTTCCGTACAGAAGAAACGACCATTTGGTGCGCACTTGGGCAACGCCTGGTATGAAGTCCTTGCAACATCGCTTGGGCGGACTTGAAAAAGACTTTGAGTCAGGGAACGTAAGCTACGATCCAGACAACCACGAACGGATGGTACAGGTGCGCCAAGCGAAAGTAGATCGGGTGGCAGATCGACTACCTCCACTTAAGATCGAGCAAGGCCAAGAAGAAGGAGATATCCTTGTTTTGGGCTGGGGCTCAACCTACGGGGCTATCCGCACAGCGGTGAGGGAAATGAACGCCGAAGGTTTATCGGTGAGTCAAGCGCATCTTCGCTACTTGAATCCCTTCCCATCGAATATGGAAGAGGTCTTGCGACGATTTGATAAGGTGGTAATTCCAGAGATCAATAACGGTCAGCTGGTGCATATCATCAATGCGAAATTCAACATCGGTGCCCTACCCTTGAATAAAGTAAAAGGCATGCCATTCACATCTCGAGAGATCAGAGAGTACTTGGCAGGCCTCATCACTGAAAAGAGCTTATCATGACAACCAATCCACAAAACAACGTAAAGCTGACAGCAAAGGACCTTGCCACGGATCAAGATGTGAGGTGGTGTCCGGGATGCGGAGATTACTCCATCCTGAAGCAATTGCAATCAACCCTAGCTGAAGCAGGAATCTCGAAGGAAGACACGGTCTTTGTGAGTGGCATCGGCTGCTCTTCGCGCTTTCCATACTACATGGATACCTATGGCATGCACTCCATCCACGGACGTGCAACGGCGGTTGCGAGCGGGTTAAAAGCAGTGCGTCCAGACCTCAGCGTTTGGGTGATCACTGGCGATGGCGACTCGCTCTCGATAGGAGGTAACCACCTGATTCACCTCCTGCGAAGAAATTTCGATCTTAATGTGCTGCTCTTCAACAACGAGATCTACGGACTCACGAAGGGGCAATACTCGCCGACCTCGCCGAAAGGACAAGTGACCAAGTCTACTCCGATGGGGTCCTTGGAGCAGCCGTTCAACCCAGGAGCCCTTGCTCTGGGAGCAAATGCCACGTTCATCGCACGTTCCATGGACCGAGACCCCAAGCATATGCGGGAGATCCTGAAAAAGGCAGATGACCATCGCGGCACCTCGTTGATCGAGATCTATCAAAACTGTAATGTCTTCAATGACGGCGCTTTTGGCGTGTTCACAGACAAGGCTACCAAGGCGAACAGCACCATCATGTTGGAGCAGGATCAACCACTGATCTTTGGCGAGGAAAACGACAAAGGGATTCGACTGAATGGACTTACGCCGGAGATCGTTTCGTTGAATGACTACAGTCCTGAAGACTTATGGATCCACGATGCCAAGGATATGGGCAAGGCGAGTTTATTGACCCGTTTCTTCGATGATCCGGTACAGGATGGCGCACTGCCACGTCCGTTCGGTGTGATCTACGAAGAGGAGCGTTTCTGCTACGAATCAGCGATGCAAGAGCAGATAGATAAGGCCGTATCAGTAAAGGGTGAAGGTGATCTGGATGCGCTCATCCGAGGAGCTCACACTTGGACGGTTTCGTAATCAGCGCAGTGCGTCTGGGATCGTACACACCGGAATAGGTTCCATTTTGTGTCGATTCATCTTGTTGAGGCGACGGTAGATCTTCAGCACCTCTTGTTTTCTGGGTGAAAGAGACGCTTCGTCACCGTCAAACGCCATAGCCCACTCCAGTTCTGGATAGCTCGCGCCGATCTGATCTTCATCTGTTCGGTCATCGCCCCACAGCCCGTCAGTAGGTGGAGCAGCTTGAATGGAAGGAATGATGTTGAGGTATTTCGCAAGCGCATAGACCTCGGTTTTGTTGAGGTCGGCGATCGGACTCAAGTCCACCCCGCCATCGCCGTACTTCGTGAAGAAGCCAATGCCAAAATCTTCAACCTTGTTTCCTGTGCCGGCCACAAGCATACCCTTCAATCCAGCGAAGTAATACAGTGCGGTCATGCGTAAACGAGCTCGGGTGTTGACCAAGGCCATCTCCATGGTGTCTACATTGGTTTCAGGCACAGCAGTAATGAACTGATCAAAGATGGAGGTGAGCTCAACCGTTTCCATCTCAACATTACTGAAATTATACTTCAACCACTCGATGTGTTCCATTGCCCGGTTCACCTGATCTTTTGACTGATGAATGGGCATCTCCAAACAAAGTACGGGTAGTCCGGTACGTGCTGCTAGGGTGGAGGTCACCGCGGAGTCGATTCCGCCAGAGACGCCTACAACAAACCCTTTGGTGCCCGCTTCTTGGTTATAGTCAAAAAGCCAATCCGTGATATGCTTTGCAACAGATGCCGTGTTCATGCTAGAAGAATATTCCAAAGTTCAAGGAAACGCAATCCAATACAGCACGACGTTGCTTTCCGAGGATAGCAAAACCATTGTTCAGCGCTGGCGAGCCATCCGAATCAGGTTCCAAGATCCTGTTCGTTGGGTCGTTGCTGAATAGATTGGTGAATCCATTATGGTAACTCAACGCCAAATACGCGTTGGTGTTTCCGCTGATGTTGAATTCTCCGCCAACACTGAGGTTCACGGCCAATCGAAACAAGCTGATGTTTTGCTGAAAACTGATGTCGCTTTGCTTACTGATGAAGTTGTTCGACTTCCACGTGTAGCCGTCGTTCACGAATGCACGGGTGCGGATGCCCACATCGAGACCGATGGCGCCGAAGTAGCTCATGTAGCCGATCTCATTCGTGCGCATCTTCAATAGGAGCGGAATGTTCACATAGTTCATGCGATAGCTACGATCCACTTGACCGTAATAATAATTGGTGTCGTTGCTGGTGTTGATGTCGAGCGTATCGAACGGCTCGCGCAAGCCACCACCAACCGACATGAAGTTGATGCCCGTGCTGAAGAGGTAGTTTGAACTGTTACTGAATTTGTAATCGGCCATCAAGCCGTAGCTGAATCCCAACTTACCTTGAAGTCCGTCTTTGTTGAATTCTTGGATGGTTGGACTGATCCACCCGAGGTTAGGAGCAGCCATCAACCCAAAGCGAAACCTTCGATCATCCATGTCGCTTTCCTGTGCGGAAACAGAAAGCGTGCTAAACATGATACATACCAACAGGAAAACCCTAAACGTCTTCATTAGCCCCTACATTTGTTGCAAAATTACGTTGCCATACATGCTCCAAAACTTTCATACCCGTACTCTGCAAACAGCCTTGTGTTTATTCACGTTGCTGGCACTCTTGGTTGGATGCGAGGAGAAGGACCTTTTGGATATACCGGTACCGGATAAGGGCGTGGACATTGAGATCACTCGTCTTGATCAAGCCTGGTTTGAAATGAGCGCAGTGGGCTTCAGGCAGCAGCACCCGCAATGGACCGCAGAACTGGGTGAACTCTACGTTCGCTACATCGAGGATGTCTTGAACTTGGGATCCGCTAACGATAGCAACTTGTTTGCAGAGATCCGAAGGTTCACCACCGATCAGGCCATCGCTGAAGTTCAGGATTCTGTTCAAAAGGCTTATCCTGATCTAAGTGACCTGGAGCATTCCTTGGAAAACGCTTGGAGCTACTACTTGCATTATTTCCCACAACGAGAGGTGCCCGCGCATGCTAGTTTCATTGGGGGCTTTAACACCCCTGCGGCACTCACAGAAGATGGGGTGGGCATCGGTTTAGAGATGTTCCTCGGTGAGAAGTGCGCCTTCTACGATTACTTGCAACTGCCGGTTTATTTGCGCCAACGGATGACATCAGACCACATCGTGCCTACCATCATGCACGGCTGGATCGGGTCGGAGTTTCCGTTGGACGAGACAGACCCAACCCTGCTTGAAGCCATTGTTCAAGAGGGAAAAGTCTTGTATGCGATGGAAGCGGTATTGCCCCATACACCGAAGCATGTTTTGGTGAATTATTCGGCGGAACAATTGCAATGGGCAAAGGAACATCAGGCTTATGTTTGGGCGCATTTTGTGGACAAGGAGCTCCTTTTTAGTACCAATGCCACGGAGATCGCGAAGTTCACCAATGACGGTCCTTTTACCGTTGATCTGGTAAAAGAGTCTCCCCCACGGATGGGACATTTCATCGGGTGGCAGATCGTGCGCTCCTACATGGCCCAGCAAGATCAGGTGGATCTGGTAGCGCTCATGGCCACCGATGCGGAAAGCATATTGAATACAAGCAAATACAAACCATAAAGCGGTAACGCTTCAAATCTAGACAGGATGAGTCAGAACATTTCAGAGATAAAATTCAGGATCGCGATGGATGAGAACCAGATTCCGGAAGCGATCGAGTGGGCCGTTCCAGGAGAAGATGGTGCGGGCAAATGCGACGCTGCCTTCCTCACCATTTGGGACAGAAATGAGAAAAACACCTTCCGCATCGACCTGTGGACCAAGGATATGATGGTAGATGATATGCAGATCTTCTTCCATCAGATGATGCTGAGCATGAGCGATACCTATAAAAGAGCCACCGGCGATGAGCAAGTAGCCGCAGACATGAAGCAGTTTGCCTTGGAGATGGGCGAGAAGATGGGCATCATCAAAAAGAACAACGGATAAGCGGCGATTACGACGTTTACCTTATTGCCGCACAGACGAAAAATTCTGCACTTTCGTAAAACTCTCAAAATCAAACCGTATGAAAATCTTTAGAACGATCCAACCCATGCTCCTAGCATTAATCGCATTGATGGGCATGATCACCTTAACCAACTGTAACCGTGATGATGATGACGACGAAGACGGTCCAACTGCGGCATTCACCTACACGGTAGAAGGACAAAAGGCCAGCTTCACCTTTACGGGAAGTGAAGCAACATCTTATGCATGGGACTTCGGCGACGGCGAAACTAGCATGGATATGAGTCCAAGCCACACCTACGCTGCTGGCGGAACGTACAGCGTTACCCTAACCGTTGAAAACAGCGCAGGCTCGGATGAAGCCACCCAAGACGTGGTGATTGAAGAAGAGGCCACTGCTGAAGCTCCTGAACTTAGTTTGGGCGATGCAGACGGGGCATTCTATGCGATCAATACAAACAGCGTACAAACCGATGCAGGCTTCGAAACCACCATCAAGCTTGGCTCTGCCGTAGCTTGGTTTGTGGATGAAGGCACCACCTTTGTGAGTGTTGGTGATGTAGAGGTAGACAACTCCAACATCGCAACCATGCTCGATCCTCAGACAGACAATACTTACATCTTCGTAGAGACAGCTGTTCCTTCACAGGGCTTCTCGAACCAGGGAGTAACCTGGTCGATCGCTGGAGGAAACGGTCACTCGCCTATCAACGGCCTCGCTAACTTGTTGCCTTTCCCTAGCACGAAGGAAGTAGATGAGTCAGCAACAGACATTTCTGGAGCCACCTCTTATACCTTGGAGCACAATGGAGCGATCAACAACGCCGACTCCAGCATCTTTGCGGTGCACGGACCTGATGGTTCCGTTATGAAAACCGTAGAAGGATTGGTTACTTCTGTGACCTTCACCGCATCTGAGATGGGAAGCGTTGGTAGCGGACCTGGCATCCTTCAGATCGCATCTTTCAGCATCCAAAACCAAACACTTGGAGGCAAGAAGTACTACATGATCAACGAATCTGTTGCCAACAAGAACGTGAACATCAACTAAGCGAAGCGTTCAAAACATTTATGAAAAGCCTTGGCCAAATTGGTCCAGGCTTTTTTTTGGAATATACCCTAAAACAGGTATTGCCCCCCCTTAGACCTGCGGCTATGTTTGCAGCCTTATTTAAAGTCGGTCTAAATAAACACAACCATGCGATTTTCTCTCCTTGCCCATTCCTTTCTCGCTGTTCTAATCGCCATCGGAATGCAGTCTTGTTCAGACAATGACCCCGTTCAAGTAACCCCTGAGTATCCAGTACCAGCTACCTACGCATTCGAGAACGTAAGCTACAGCGGGCAAACAGAACGTCTTGATCAGTTGGAAGAAATGACTGCCTACATGAAGACGGCCAACACGGCTGGTGTTCGGTTAGATAAGCAGGTCTTGTTAGACATGTTCGAAAATGCCAATGGCAACGCAAATGGAAACTTCTCTTTCGAGAGCTCTAAGCAACTCAAGGATAAGTGTTTTGGACCGCATGTTTCGAACATTGAGGCATACATCAGCGAGTTGGTGAAGGCCAGTGAGAGTACCCAGCCTGCGGCAAATGGTCAGGCGGGTGTGATGACATCAGAAGATGGAATAAAGGCTTACCTCTTCGACGAGAACGGCGTGGAGCACATCCAATACATCGAGAAGGAACTGATGGGTGCGGTGTTCTACTACCAAGCAGTTACAGTTTACATGGGAGATGAAAAGATGGACGTCGATAATGAGACAGTCGAGCCAGGTGAAGGAACCGAAATGGAGCACCATTGGGATGAGGCCTACGGGTACCTGGGTGTAAGCAACGACGTCCCGACCAATACAGAGGATGTTCGCTTCTGGGGTAAATACTGCGTAGGTCGAGACGCTTTGCTCGGAACCAATGAAACCTTGAGCTATGCCCTCCGCAAAGGACGAACCGGCATCACCGTGAAGGAGTATGATATGCGGGATGAAGCCATTGCTGAAGCCCGCACCGCGTGGGAGGATGTATGTGCGGCTACGGCCATCCACTACCTCAACGATGCACTGAATAACCTCGGGGATGACCTCATTCGAAATCACGTGCTCTCTGAGGCAAAGGCCTTCACTACAAACTTGGCCTTCAACCCAGAAAAGCGCATCGAGCAAGCACAGATCGATCAGGTCATCGACTTGCTAGGTGAGAATTTCTACGAAGTTTCTTCAGACAATCTCCAACAAGCGCGTGACCTCCTAGCCGAGATCTACGAAATGGAGGATGTCAAATCTCAACTCTGATCCATGTTTCACCGATTCACTCCAATAATTGCCGCTGCATTGGCGGTTGCGCTTATTCAGCTCTCTGGATGTAAAGACCCAGAAGACAACGAGCCAGCGGATACCTTCGATAAAGAGGCGATGCTGACCAACTTGGCGGATAACGTCATCATGCCAGCATACACGCAGCTTGCAGACGATGCGAACACGCTGAAAAGTGCCATTGATGCATTGCAAGCTGACCCATCGAATACACAACGCGATGTTGCCCGAGAGGCCTTTGTAACGCTGCAACTCCAATGGCAACGCTGTGCCCCGTTCGAGTTCGGTCCGGCAGCCGATGAGAACCTGCGCAGGACGGCCAATACCTTTCCAACAGATACCGCGCAGATCGAGCGTAATATACGTGAGGGTAACGCCGACCTGAGTACAGCAAGCAATACCGATGCAAAAGGTCTACCAGCACTCGACTATTTGTTGTTCGGCCCTCGCTCTCAGGAAGGCGATTGGTCGGCTGACCGCTTAGAACAGCTATCCGTGAACATTGACCTGCTGGTTGAGGAGTTCACCACCGTGAACGATGCTTGGCAAAACAGCTACCGCGACGAGTTTGTAAAGAACCTTGGTAACGATGTAGGAAGCGCACTCGGTCAGTTGGTGAACGAATTGAACTATGAGTTTGAACTCGTGAAGAATGCACGCGTCGGCATTCCATTGGGTAAGAAGTCGCTTGGTGTGCCCCAAGAGGAGAAAGTGGAGGCATACTACGCCGAGCGTTCTTTGGATTGCATCAATGCAGCATTGACGGCACAGCAAAACACTTTTAAGGGAGGAGAAGGACTTGGTCTTGACGACTACCTTGACCACCTCGATGCGCGATACGGTGAAGGCATGTTGAGTGCGGCCATCGTTGAGCAGTTCGATGAATGCTTGAGCAACACCAACGCGATCGCATCAACGCTGCCCGATGCCATCTTGAACAGTTCGGGTCAAGTTGAAGAACTGCACACCTCCCTGCAAAACTTAGTGGTGTTACTCAAAACAGATATGCCTTCTCAGCTGGGAGTACAGATCACCTACCAAGACAACGATGGTGACTAGCTCCTGGTTGCATAGAAAGCTTTTTGAACCGATATCGATCGCGCCGCTGGTGACCTTCCGTATCGTTTTTGGCTCGCTCATGGTAGCGAGCATTTTTCGTTTTTGGGCAAATGGTTGGATCGAAGATCAATTCATTACGCCGAGCTTTCATTTCAAGTACTTCGGCTTCTACTGGATCCCGGACCCTACCAGCGCCGTGATCTATGCGTGCTTCCTGATGATGGCCGTTGCCGCCAGCATGATCGCGCTCGGTTTGTTCTACCGCTATGCGGCCGCGGCCTTCTTTTTACTCTTTACCTACGTGGAGCTGATCGATGCTACCTACTACTTGAACCATTACTATTTCGTGAGCCTGGTTTCCCTGCTGCTCATCTTCTTGCCTGCTGGTCGGCAGTCGTCACTCGACGTTGCTCTTGGCTGGGTGAAACCTTTGAAAAAGGTGTCTGCCTGGAGCATTTGGTTGGTGATGTTTCAACTCGGAGTGGTCTACTTTCTCGCCGGCGTTGCGAAGCTTAACGAAGACTGGTTGATCCACGCAATGCCCTTGGCGATCTGGTTGCCTACGCAGGCACACTTGCCGGTGTTGGGCTACCTCATGGAGTGGTGGGCAGCGCCCCATTTGTTCAGTTGGTTCGGAGCATTGTATGACCTGAGTATTCCTTTCCTGCTGCTGTGGCGTCCAACCAGACCCTTTGCCTACCTAGCGGTGATCGCTTTCCACGTGATGACTTGGTGGTTGTTTCAGATCGGGATGTTTCCCTTCATCATGATCGGTGCAACCTTGATCTTCTTTCCTGCTAGTACGCATGAAAGGTGGCAACGTCAACTTCGCCTTCCAGTTTGGGGAGAGAATGTTGTGCAAGAGAGTTCGAAGCGCTTGCAACCGGTCTTAACGACCGTTCTCGCCTTGTATGTGCTTGTACAAACCCTGTTTCCCTTCAGAAACCTGCTCTACCCGGGCGACCCATTGTGGCATGAACAAGGCTATCGCTTCGGCTGGAGGGTGATGCTGGTGGAGAAAGCAGGCTACGCCCAGTTCAAAGTGGTAGATGCTACTGGAGGTGAGCTTTGGGTAGACAACAGCGAATTTCTCACGCCCGTGCAGGAGAAAATGATGGCCACACAAAGCGATTTCATCTTGCAGTATGCGGCGCATTTGAAGGAGCACTTTGAAGCGGAGGGAATCAGCGTTGAACGCGTGTCCGCAGACGTTCGCGTAAGCCATAATGGCAGAAGCAGTCAGCCCTATATTGACGCGGAAGTAAACCTCGCATCCCTCAGCGACTCTTGGACAAACAAACCCTGGATCAAGCCATTGCAATGAGCCGTATCCTGACCATAGTGATCTCCTTTTGCACCCTGACCATTGGTGCGATCGCGCAGGCAGACCTTCGGATCGATGTTCGCTTTCCTAAGGGAGCCGAGGCTACCGAAGTAGAGGCGTTTTTGGATCACTCGGAGGTTTCGGCTTCCGCAGACCAGAAGGGCGTGGTGCTGTTTGAACAACTCGGTCAAGGACAGCACTTCGTGACCTTATTCGCTGAAGGTTATCGCGCACAGACGATCGAGGTGAACGTGGCATCGGAACCTGTTCGCCGTAAGGTGTACCTGCAAGCTTTCGGGGAAGAGCTGCGCGCTGTAGATGTGGTAGAAGAAGACCGCGACGCGATCGGCATGGCCAAGTTGAAGTACATCGAGGTGGACGGCCTCTATGCAGCGAAGAAGAACGAGATCGTATTGCCGGACGAAATGCCGATGAACCGGTCTAACAACACGAGTCGTCAGCTTTTTACCAAGGTGCCGGGCATCAACATTCAAGAAACCGATGCGGGAGGATTGCAATTGGGCGTGGGTGCCCGAGGTTTGGACCCGAAACGTACCACCAACTTCAATACCCGACAAGACGGATATGACATCGCCGCAGATGCACTCGGATATCCGGAAAGCTACTACACGCCACCGATTGAAGCGGTAGAACGCTTAGAGCTTGTACGTGGCGCAGCTTCCTTGCAGTACGGAACGCAGTTCGGGGGGTTACTCAACTTTAGAATGAAGCGTGGAAATGAGGATCGTCCGTTCGAATTGATCACAAGAAACACCGTCGGCAGTTACAACAACGTAGGGTCGTATACGAGTGTTGGCGGACAGAAAGGTGGGTGGAATTACTATACCTTCTATCGCCACCGAAGCGGCGATGGCTGGCGACCCAATTCACATTTTGTTTCCAACAGCGGATATGCCTTTCTAGAACGACAGCTTTCAGAGCACTGGTCTGTATCCTTAGCCAACACCCACAGCCACTACAATGCAAAACAACCCGGCGGACTCACCGATCGACAGTTTGAACTAGATCCATCTGAGAGCTTTCGAGACCGGAACTGGTTTCGGGTGAATTGGAACGTTTTCAACGTTACCATCAACGGACAGATCACCCCAACCCTTACCATCAACAGCAAGACCTTTGCCCTTCATAGCAGCCGAGCAGCATTGGGCTTTCTCGGATCGATCAGCAGAGTGGATACCGGTGGTTTCCGCGACCTGATCCTCGGGGAGTTCAACAACGTCGGCAATGAAACAAGACTGATCCAGCGCTTCAACATTGCCAATAATCCTGGAGCGCTCTTAGTGGGTACGCGCTTGTACCGAGGGGATACCCGCAACCGTCAGGGTAAGGCTTCGGCAGGAATCGATGCGGATTACCGCTTCAACGACCCGAATGACCTAGAGGGTTCTGACTTCCGTTTCCCATCGCAGAACGCTGCGTTCTTTGCGGAGCTCCTCATTCCGATCTCGGCCTGTTGGTATGTGACACCGGGGGTGCGGCTGGAATACATTCAAACGGCAACGGATGGCTACTACACCGAGATGGCGAGGCATCCGCTGACCAATGAGTTGCTGTTCCGTGAACGGGTTACAGCAAGTCAAGAAAGCGCACGAAACATCGCCTTGGGTGGTATCGGTGTGGTTTGGCGATGCATTCCGGGCATGGAGGTCTATGCCAACGCTTCGCAGAATTACCGAGCAATGAACTTTTCAGACCTCTACGTCAGCAACCCAAACTTGGTGATCGACCCGAATTTGAGGGATGAATCAGGCTATACCCTAGATCTTGGTATAAAGGGGAGCCAGTGGAAAGGAGCCTTGAATTTTGATGCTGGGGTATTCATGATGCACTACAGCAACCGGATCGGGGAGCGACTTACGTCTGTAACCAATGAACAAGGCGTACGCAGGGTCGTGAACTACCGCGATAACATTGCAGATGCCAGGTTCATCGGTGTAGAAGTATTTGAAGAGTTGAACCTGCTCCGCCTTTTTGATCCGGAAGCGAATGCGCGTTTATCATGGTACAACAACATTGCCTTGGTGCGCGGAGAGTACATCGGTACGGAGGTGAGCGCATTCGATGGCAACAAAGTAGAGAATGTACCCAGCATCAACTACCGAACCGGCCTGTGCTACCAGCATGAAGGCTTTTCAGGGGGTGTGCAGTTCAATTATATCAGCGAGCAATTCACCGATGCCACCAACGCCACCTTCTTCCCAGACGCAACCGTTGGAGTTATTCCTGCCTACACGGTACTCGACCTGAGCATGGCGTATGAGTGGCAGCGGATCCGTTTAGAGGGCAGTGTGAACAACCTCACCGATGAGGTCTACTTTACCCGTCGGGCAACAGGCTATCCCGGGCCGGGCATCATCCCAGGTGAACGCCGCATGTTTTTCATGACCCTACAGCTACGCCTGTGACGGTTGAGAACATTCGATTCTTACATTCGTTTTTCTTAGTGTGAGTGTAGCTGACGTACATAGTGAACCCAGCAGAAACTGGTTGTCAAGGGGTGACGAACCTCTTCTGATCGCAGGTCCCTGCAGTGCCGAAAGCGAGGAACAGCTCGAAGAAGTAGCCAAAGTGCTATCGGCCAACGGCAAGGTGCACCTTATTCGAGCAGGGGTTTGGAAACCAAGGACACGTCCCAATTCCTTTGAAGGACTTGGAGCAAAGGCCTTGCCATGGATCACACGCATCCAATCTGAGTATGGCATCCCATTCACCGTTGAGGTGGCAAAAGCTGAGCACGTTGAACAGGCACTGAAGGCGGGCATCAAACACCTGTGGATCGGAGCAAGAACCACGGTTAACCCATTCTCTGTGCAAGAGATCGCAGACGCTTTGCGTGGGGTTGATATTCCGGTGTTTGTCAAGAACCCGTTGAACCCTGACCTGCAACTCTGGATCGGCGCGTTCGAACGATTGAACAAGACGGGCATCGATAAGTTAGTGGCGATCCATCGTGGATTCAATACCTACCAAGACCATGTTTTCAGGAATTCCCCCAATTGGGAGATTCCCATTGAGTTGAAGACCAAGCTTCCCGACCTGGAGATCATCGTTGACCCGAGCCACATTGGAGGAAAGCGTTCCCTTCTGGCAGGAGTGGCCCAAAAGGCGTTTGACCTGGGTTTTGATGGTTTGATGGTGGAAACACATCCGAATCCAGATAAAGCCTTAAGCGACCCAAAACAGCAAGTGTCCCTGCACGGCTTCGATGCGTTTATTTCGCAATTGCAAACAAGGAGGGAAGGGTTTGAAGATGCTGTGAGCATTAATAAGCTTCAGCGCTTGAGAGACCTGATCGATGAAGTGGACTACATCCTGCTGGAGCAACTCGCAAAGCGTAACCAGATCGTCAAGGAGATCGGTGAGTACAAAGCAGATTCAGGCGTGGCAATCTTTCAGCTCGAACGTTGGATCGAGATACTCAAAGACCGTCAGCAGTATGGTGAAACAGGTGGACTAGACGAGCAGCTGATCCGTGATATTTGGAAGGCCATCCACAATGCAAGTATTCGCCTTCAAACTGAAATCGTACAAAAGCATAAGTTGGACGCGTGATACGTCAGTTGCTCCTTTGTTGCTTACTTATTGCCGCCTACCATTTGAGCCTTGCACAGGGAATTAGTAACCTGAATCCCAAGGTGCGCATACTCGGCGGGGAAGTCTTTTACATTCATAACGTCCTTGAAGGCCAAACCTTGGAAGCCATTGCTGACGCTTACGTAAGTACACCGAAGGCCATTTTGAGAAATAACCCGGGTGTGGCAGAAATTACATCGGGCATGAAGTTACGTGTACCCTACACCGACGCCTCAGCTGCCGTGATGTCGAAGTACGACTTAAAACTGGATGATGCCTTGAGCCAAGAAGTGTATGCTGAAGAACCCACGCTGCCCGAGCCGGAAAAACAAGCCGTACAGCCCATGGAAGAAGCAGCGGCACTGATCGAGGTGCAGGAGGAAGAGCCGCTGGATGAAGAAGAGCAGGAGGCCTTGGCCAACCTCAATGCGCTGTCTACAGAATTAAGGTCAAGCCTCAGCAGCCTGAAGAGCGCAGGAGAAAAGGTGAAAGCCAAGCCGGTGATGGATAAGGACGGCCTGCCCAAGCGAGAGCGTTCAAAGGACCTTCCTGACAATACAAGCATTGAACCGAAGGGGATGATGTTGGCGGAGTATTTGGAGGCTCAAGTTCAACCGATGATCGATGGGCGTCACCCGGGGGGTGCTGACTTTTTATTGAAGGAGTACTTCTTGGTGCGGATCAATACAGATGGCGTCATCACCAACGTGCGGGATGAGCGTACAGAAATGAACGGTAACACCTTCGTCTTAAAGCCGGATTCTCTGAAAGGCTTCCAGCTGATTGACGATCCAGCAGAGCTAGACAATCAGTTTCAATCCATTGGTTTGGTAGCAGAGGTCTGGCGCGATACGATCCCTGTGAAGTTCAAGAACAACCGAACCAAGTTCATGTTGGATGGTGTTTCAGAAGACGACGGTAAGCTCATCGCTGCCTATCAACAAGAGAAGCAACTCTGGGGCAAGTACGATGTGGTCATCGCAGAAGCGAAATACTACCTCGCTACCTATGAGCAAGTGGAGTTCAATCCATTTGGTGAAATCCGCAACAAGATCTATTTCAACAGCGAAAAGCGCGTCGTCAAAGTCACCTTGAAATGATGTGGGTGTAGTACTTTAGACCCATCATGCAAAGCTTACGCTGGATCCCAAAACGCACCCCTTCCGCTGACGAAGTAAATCAACTTCGCACAGCCATCAATGCGAGTACAACCTTGGCTACCATACTGGCCCAGCGCGGCTTGCGCACTTTCAATGAGGTTAAGGATTTCTTTCAGCCTTCAGTACGTCAGCTGCACGCGGCCTTTCTGATGAAGGACATGGACCGTGCGGTTGACCGCATTACAACCGCCATCAACCGGCAGGAGAACATCTTGGTTTATGGTGATTATGACGTGGACGGCACCTCTGCGGTCGCGTTGCTCTACGGTTTCCTTACCGAGCACTACGATCAAGTGAGCTACTACATTCCTGATCGCTACAAGGAAGGCTACGGCGTGAGTAACGAAGGCATCGCATTCGCCGCTGATAATGATGTCACTTTGATCATCGCTCTTGATTGCGGGGTGAAGGCCATTGAACAAGTGGCAGACGCAAAACAGCGCGGCATCGACTTCATCATTTGCGATCACCACTTACCTGGGAAAACACTTCCTGACGCCATCGCTATTTTGAATCCGTTGCAGGATGGCTGTGACTATCCCTTCAAACACCTGTGCGGTTGTGCCATTGGTTTCAAATTGATCCAAGCGCTTACAGAGGCATGGGACCTTGAACGTTCATCACCCTTTCGCTATGTTGACCTTGTTGCCATCGCTACGGGAGCCGACATCGTTCCGATGGTTGGAGAGAACCGAACACTGGCGCACCTTGGTTTGCGGTCTATGGAAAGACAGCTTCGGCCGGGCTTAGCGGAGTTGCTAGAGCGACAAGGATTGGCGGAGTACGGCAAGTTCAGTAAGTCAGAGATGACCGTCAGTGATCTGGTCTTCAAGATCGGACCACGGATCAATGCCGCTGGCAGGATGGAGCACGGCAGCATTGCTGTTGAATTACTCAATGCATCCACAAGCTTGCAAGCGAAACGCTTTGCCGAGCTCCTAGACCAGCACAACGCCGAGCGTAGGGAAGAAGACGAACGCGTGAAACTAGAGGCTTTGGAGATGATCGAGGCGAGCGCATTCTTGAAGGCCTCCAAGTCAACCGTGGTCTATGCAGCCCATTGGCATAAAGGTGTTGTGGGTATCGCTGCGTCGCGCTTGCAAGATGAATACTATCGTCCAACCATTGTCTTGACCTCATCCAACGGAAAGATCACCGGCTCTGCTCGCTCAGTCAAGGGTTTTGATGTTCACGCAGCCATCGAGGCATGTGCTGATCTGTTGGTCAACTTTGGTGGTCACCCAGCTGCTGCAGGACTGACCATGGAACCGGATAACCTGGACCTGTTTATTGAGCGCTTTGAAGAGGAGGTGCGATCAAGGCTTACGGCAGAACAAGCCGTTCCAGTTTTGGAGTACGATTTAGAGATCGACCTATCCACGATTCAACCGAAGTTGGTGGAGCAACTCAACCGCTTGGCTCCTTTTGGTCCGGGCAATCCAAAGCCGGTTTTTGTGACGCGCGGACTCGTGCCAACCGAGAAATGCCGTCGTGTTGGTGAGGATCGATCCCACTTGAAGATTGAGGTACACCCAGAGGGCCATCCGGAGCTTTTGTTTGATGGAATTGCATTTAGCAAAGGAACATGCTTAGACGAATGGTCACCTGCGCAGGTCATCGATCTTGCCTACACGCTGGAATGGAACGAATTCAGGGGAACAAAGCGCATCCAATTGATGGTACGCGATATCCATTACGAAGCAATGAAAGAAGGATCAACGGTGCAGGATACGGTAGCTCAAACCGAGACGTAATTGGTGGTTGCGATCGTCTACCAATGCCGTACCGAAATAGGCATTGTCTGTCACATCAAACAATCCGAACCGGATGTTGGCAAAGGCATTCAATCGCTCACTTAACTGGAAACGATAACCTGCGCTTCCAGCTACATCAAAACCCGCGAAGCCATCTCTTCGTGCTTCGTAGCCTTCCGTTACGGGGGCAGCATCTGCGTCAGCGTTGTTAGAGGTGAACTCAAGCGCTGTACGTGCGGATACGAGCGGACTGAACATCAATCCAAAGTGAATGCTGTGTCGATGGCTTCGATACCCTACTTCCAAGGGGATGTCGATATAACTCAGTCGCACCGGAACGGCCTCGAGGTTGCCGTCAAAGCGCTGGGCTTCGAGGGTGCTGCTATTGAGCGCATCGCGCGTGTGAAGCAACGCACCACTGCGGGCGAAGAGTTTTTGGTGGAAATGATATTGAATGGCCATTCCTCCCATCCAACCGATTCCTAACTGAACCGAATTCGGACCGTTGTTTTCGAATCCGCTGGCGGCAAGCACGCCTCCTTCTAAGAGCACTTCAACCTTTCTAAGCTCAGCCAGCAAGGCTTCGTTTTTCAGCGGACCCCGATTCGAGATTCCTCCAGCGTTCACGCGAATTTGTCCAACCTCAAACGGTGGCATGTGCAGCATGTCTTGCTTCTTTGTTCCCACAAGTGCTGTACGCTCACGGGTCGTGGT
Organism: uncultured Flavobacteriales bacterium; assembly: GCA_913057205.1. Classification (GTDB taxonomy): domain Bacteria; phylum Bacteroidota; class Bacteroidia; order Flavobacteriales_G; family Salibacteraceae; genus SHAN690. The sequence continues at coordinate 68,037 of CAJXNO010000006.1, read as the reverse complement.
TTTTTCTTGATAGGAAGATGGTTTTGAAGTCATTCCAGGGGTATCATCTGGCCGGTCGCTTTCTAGGGCATCCCTTGGAGAGGAAGAAGTGTACGCATCAGATGAAGCGTTTGTAGGTTGATCCGTCGTTGCCTTTGCAAAACTTGTGGGACCGCTGTAACGTTCACCCGGAGTAGCGTTGTTCATAGCTGAACCCTGGGTTGAGGTTGCAGCACCCATTTCTTTATGCGCTGTAGTGGACGCATCCGCTTGAGTCCGTGCTTCGGTCGTAGGGGAGGCACCTTCGTTTGGAGCTGAAGCGTTCACTTCGTTTACAGAGGAGTGCTTGACAAGGTCACGTGCTTCTTCAAGTTGACGGTTTTCATTCGCTGATGTAGACGTTGAAGAAGGGAGGCTTGCATCAGCTTGATCGTACCACCATGCAACGGCAGCTGCGCCTAGAAGCAAGCTAACACCGGCCGCGATGAACCAACCGGACCACCCTGCACCCTTCGCAAAGTGTTGGTCGAGCATGGCACTGGCGCCATCCCATGCGGATTCAGGCGCGCCTTGGGCTGAACGGCCTTTCAGCGCATCTCTGAAGAGTTGGTCTATGTTCTGTTCGTCTTGCATGCTCTATAAGCTCACACTCATCATTTTCTTCCTGAGGCCTTTCAACTTTTCTTGCAGGGTCTTGCGCGCAAATGAAACATGCCACTTACTGGTGCCATCACTGATCTCAAGCTTCTGGGCGATCTCCTTATGCGAGTAGCCTTCAATGGCGTACAAGTTGAACACCGTTCGGCTCATGTCGGGTAAGGTTTGAATCAGGGCTTCGAGGGTTTCTGCATTCAATTGTTGATCCCCTTCGTTGTACGCTACGTGATCCATTCCTTGAACATCCTCCAGCTCTTGGTCAGAACGATGTTCCCTTCGCTTCTTATCGCGCCTAAACTCGTCAATGATCGAATTCACCATGACCCTGGAAACCCAGGAGGTGAAAGGAACTTCCTCGCGATACTTGTCAAGGTTGGTGATGATCTTTAGAAAACCATTGTTCAAAAGGGCATGTGCATCATCCCTGTTGTTGCAATAGCGCAAACAAATGGCAAGGAGATAACCGAAGCACATATGATACAGCTCATTGTGTGCCTTCCTGTCGTCGGTACAGCACCGCTGCAGAAGTTCAGGACTCGGTTGCATAACACTAAGTACGCAACTTTAAGGCTATCCGTTGCTTTTTGGTTTGCGACAATGGTCAATTTAAGATTCATTCAACCCCTCTTTTTCATCGAGAGAAACTCCATTCAGAGGATAGCACGCAAGAATGCTTCGAGGGGTTGGGTAGGGAAGGAGAAATTAATGCGTGAGGGTGAAATTGACCGGCTCAACACGCTGAATTTCAGGGACAAGTCGCTTAATGGCATCCTCAACACCGTTCTTAAAGGTCATGTTGTTCATCGAGCAAGAACTACATGCACCTGTGAATTCGATAAGAAGTACGTGATCTTCGGTGATTTCTACGATATTGAGGTCTCCACCATCTTCATTTAAAAACGGACGGATCTCATCTAGCGCAGCTGTAACCTTAATCAAAAGGGGATGGGGCGTATCACTCATAAGTACATCAAATGTATAAACTGTTAGCTAATCTTCATGGTTTGTAACAGCTTGTTAACCATGTCGTTCAGCGCTTTTGCTTGCGGGGTGTACTCCTGCAATATGGCCGGACGTCCAACATCTCCAGCTTCGCGAATGCTCTGAACCAGTGGGATCTCACCGAGTAAGTTCACGCCTAGCTCCTCTGCAAGGCGGCGAGCACCGCCCTCTCCGAAGATGTAGTACTTGTTTTCTGGAAGCTCAGCCGGGGTAAACCAACTCATATTCTCAACGATACCATAGACCGGCACGTTGATCTCCGGCAGCTTGAACATACCCACTCCTTTTCGGGCATCCGCCAAGGCAATGTTTTGGGGTGTACTTACAATCACCACCCCGTCGAGTGGAATATCTTGAACCAATGAAAGGTGCACATCGCCAGTTCCCGGTGGTAGGTCGATCAACATAAAATCCAAGTCACCCCAATGTACATCGCTGAACATTTGCTTGAGCGCCTTGCTTGCCATCGGTCCGCGCCACACGATGGCCTGATTTGCTTCTGCGAAGAAACCGATGGAAAGCATCTTCACTCCGTAATTCTCAACGGGGGTCATCTTGTTGTTTTCTCCTTCGCCTTCTAAGCCCGGTTTCTCGTTTTCGACATCAAACATCAATGGCATCGACGGACCGTAGATGTCTGCATCTACCAACCCAACTTTGTAGCCTTGCTTTGCCAGGCCTGCGGCGATGTTCGCACAGATCGTGCTTTTACCTACTCCTCCTTTTCCAGAAGCAACAGCGATGAAGCGCTTCACGCCAGGAAGGAATTTGCGTTGCTCTTGCGGACGATCGCTGCTCTTCGGGAGGGCTTCCACCTCAGGTAGAACGGTTACATCCTCTCCCAAGAACCTTCGCACCTGATGGATCGCTGCCTCCTCTAGTCGCTTGCGATAGTGCATCGCTGGATTGCTCGCTTTCAGGTGAAAGGATACTGAGTTGCCCTGAACCTTAACCTCCGAAACCAGCCCAAGACTTACCACGTCTTTCTTGAGTTCGGGTTCTATTACGTAGCTCAGTGCTTCCAGTACTTTTTCGTGTGTGATCGCCATTGTTCTATTGTTCGGTTAGGTCTTCAAAGATTGCTTTCAATTCAGTTGCGTCGGTCGGCTTCATGCGTCCAGCCAGGATCAGGCTCAGTTGCTTTCGGCGCAAGGCAGCATCATAGCGCTGTTTCTCAACATCTGTCTCGGGGATGAGTTCAGGCACGTCGATCGTGTTGCCGATCTGGTCAACGGCAACAAAGGTGAAGATCGCTTCATTCGCCTTGGTCTTTGCGCCGGTGCGATGATCCTCTACGTATACTTCGATGAATACCTCCATGCTGGAACCAAAGGCACGACTCACTTTGGCCTCCAAGGTCACAAAATCGCCCAACTTGATCGGTTGATTGAAGCTGATGTTGTTCACAGATGCGGTCACTACCACACGGTTGCAATGGCGGTGGGCAGCCACGGCTGAAATCACGTCCATCCAATACATGAGCCTACCGCCCATCAGGTTGCCCAAGGTGTTGGTATCATCTGGTAGAACGATGTGCGTTGCCGTAGCGCACGACTCTGAAGCTTTCTTGGCTTTTGCCATGTTCAATTCTTTGCGTGCAAAAGTAGGATTAAGCATTGTGGCGTACCTTCGAATCCATGTATTTATACCTCAAATCCCTACACCTGATCTTCGTGGTGAGTTGGTTTGCCGGACTCTTCTACATGGTGCGCCTATTCATCTACCATACCGAGGCAGGTGACCGGGATGCGTCTGAACGTTCAACGCTCTTTGGACAATTCAAGATCATGGAGCGACGCCTTTGGCAGATCATCACATGGCCTGCGGCTATTTTGAGTACGATCTTCGGTTATTGGATGGTGATTGAGCTCAACTTATGGTCGCAAGGCTGGATGATGCTCAAACTGGGATTGACCACCTTGTTGTGGGTCTACCACCTCGCCAACCATTGGCTTTACCGCCGCTATCAAAAGGACGAGTTGGTCTGGAACTCTACACAACTCCGTTTATGGAATGAGCTGGCGACGCTTTGGCTGGTGGCTATCATCTTTGTTGTGGTGCTCAAGGGAACGCTGAACTGGATCTACGGCACACTCGGTTTCTTTGCGGTTGGTGTGCTGTTGATGATTGCTGTGCGCACGTACAAACGACTGAGAAAGTGATACACCTACATTAAATGTTATTACATACTTTTGCGCAAATTCTGTCCGATGGGAAAGATCGAAGAAGAGATCAAGCAAAAGGAGTTTAGGAATCAGTACAACAAGTTGTTGATCAATGTGCTTTACACCAGCAGTTGGCTCAACGGCTTGCAAAACAGCATCTTCAAGGTGCATGGACTCACCCCACAGCAGTATAACTCGCTCCGCATCTTGCGCGGCCAGTATCCAGATGCTGCTTCGGTGAACCTTTTGAAAGATCGCATGATCGATAAAATGAGCAACGTATCCCGTATCGTTGATAAGCTCAAATCAAAAGGTTTGGTTACACGTGAGCCATGTGATCATGACCGTCGACAGGTAGATGTGAAGATCACGGAAGAGGGTCTAAAGCTTTTGGAGAAGATCGATCAAGAGTGGGAGCAATGGGAGCAGAACCTTCACACCATCAGTGAGGAGGATGCGAAGAAAGCGAATGAGATCTTAGATAAGTGGCGAAATTGATTCGCTCAGTGACTCGTTGGCTTCGACGAGTTTGAGCTGCTGGCTTTTGCATGGGTTTCGGTAAAGTTTTGAAGTCGGAATTGTTAATTACCAAATAATTCCTACATTCAAACTCCCTTTACCTAATAACTAATCCTACTACCTATGCGTCAGCTTAAAATAACCAAACAGCTCACCAACCGCGACAGCAAATCCATTGATAAATACCTCAGCGATGTCTCTAAAGAAGAGATGATTACGGCCGAAGAAGAAGTTCGGCTAGCTGTAAGGATCAAGCAAGGTGATGAAACCGCGCTGAACAAGTTGGTAAGCGCGAACTTGAGGTTTGTTATTTCCGTAGCGAAACAATACCAAGGCCATGGATTAACGCTGGAAGATTTGATCGCAGAGGGAAATATCGGATTGATCATCGCCGCAAAGCGGTTTGATGAGACCAAGGGTTTCAAGTTCATTTCCTATGCTGTTTGGTGGATTCGCCAAAGCATCATGCAAGCAATTGCAGAGAATAGCCGAGTGGTTCGCCTTCCCTTGAATAAGGTAAGCGCCATCCAAAAGGTATCTCAAGCATATTCTACTTTAGAACAGAAGTTTGAACGTCCTCCATCGAATGATGAGATCGGCGAAATGCTGGAATCGAATCCAGATAGCGTTGGAGATCTTTTTGTTTATGCGCAGAAGCAGGTGAGTGTAGATGCTCCTTTGATGGAAGGGGAAGACAACAGCCTGTTGCATGTGATGCCCAATGATGACTCTGATATACCAACCGACCTGCTCATGCATGAGTCGCTTCGTAGAGACATTGAACGCGTGTTGGTCAACCTGAAAGAGCGTGAAGCAGACGTATTACGGTTGTCATTCGGACTGAATGGCGTTCCGCCGATGACCTTAGAAGAGATTGCAAATAACCTTGGCCTCACCAGAGAGCGTATTCGTCAAATCCGCGAGAAGGGGCTAAGAAGCTTAAGAAAGAAGGCCAACAGCCACTTGCTGAAGAACTACTTATAAAGGAGCCAAGCTCCAGGAATTTCATTTCGTACAGAGGCCAGGTAATCCCGGGCCTCTTTTTTTGTGGCAAAGCTTTGCACGCTTACGCGGTATAGTCCACCTTTCTCATCGATCAAAGCAGCATTATTGCCTCGTTTCCGGAATCGATCGATCAAGCCTTCGGCGTTGCTCTTCATGCTGAAACATCCGCCCACTACATGGTAACGGAGTTCAGCGGAAGCCTTAGCCGTGCTTGGTTTTGAATCTACCAATCGCACCACTAAGGTCTTGTCTGGATCGTTTTCCAAACTGAGAACGAGACTCTCTTCCAAGTCTTCGATCACGATCGGCTCAGGAATGTCTGTGTCATCGGCTTCAAAAACGCGTTCTCGCACCTCGTAAGAGGTATCTGTGATATGGATCGGGTTGAGATCGCTCCATTGAAACTGCTGGTCGTCACCTTTGAACAAGGGAGAACTCAATGACAACCAGACCGCATATCCAATCAGCGGCAGTCCGATTAATGCCGCAGCAACCGGCCAATAACGACGCTTCTTAGTAGGTGCTTCTTCCTTCTCTTGAACTCTCGCTTCCTGATGTTCCACCTTTTCATCGGGAGCTTCTGTGATCGGAATTACCTTGGCAGGCGTTTCCTCTGATTTTTCCTCAGCGAGTTCGGTCACAGGCTTGCTTACCTCTAGAACGGGTGTAGGAGCCGGAGCTTTTCTCTCTTCTGTTGGCGCTTCAGGCTGCGACAGAGCTTGATCGATGCGTTTTGCGAAGAAGGAAGCCAGGCCTGTACCTTCCTTGAAAAAGTCAGTATTGCGGACCTGTTCAAAATGGAGCGTTCCATCCGGATGCTGATACAGTAAGCCAACGCGTTCGATTTTGACCTTCTGATCCTGCTTCAACCCTTCCTTCAAGTAAAAGGCGTAGTCTTTCACATTGCGGAGCGCTTCCTCATACGACGCTTCTTCCTTTCGAGCAACGTAGGCTGCCAGCAAACCGTCATTGTGCACCAAGTGCTTGTTGAAGCTGATCTTACGGTAGGGTGGGTCGAAGCGGTTACTCACCGGATTAACCCGTGCAGAAGCGTAGTTTGCTACGAAGCCTCCAAAAGCAGGAACGATCACACAGTCGTGATCTTCAAGCAAACGGGCGATATGTTCATCCAGCGGGTGCATCGATGAAGACAAAGAAAAGAATCTGTCCTTAATTATTGCCTTGAAGGATCTGTAAAACGCGATCAACATCCTTCGGGATATCGATCGAGATGGAATCGAACTCCGTCACCTTTACTTGTATCGAATATCCATTCTCCATCCAGCGTAGCTGCTCGAGGGATTCTGCCTGCTCCAAGGTGGATGGTGGAAGCTTACCTACTTCCTTGAGGATATCGCTGCGGAACCCATAAATACCTACATGTTTGAAGTAGGTGTGATGCTCCAACCATTGGTCGGCTGGCCGTTGCTGATAGGGGATGGGATGCCTACTGAAGTAGATTGCATTGCTGTTGTGGTCAAGAACGGTTTTGATCTTGCTCGAATCGAACAGAATGTCATTTTCGTGGATCTTCACCGCCAGAGTAGCGATTTCACAACGGTCATCGTTGAAACAGAAAGCCAACAGATCCAATTGTCCGGGTCGGATTACTGGCTCATCCCCTTGGATGTTGATCACGGCATCATATTCCTCACCCAAATGTTCGAATGCTTCTACGCATCGATCGGTTCCGGTTTGATGTGACGCTGAGGTCATGACGGCATCACCACCGAAAGATTTCACATGATTGTAAATCCGCTCATCGTCGGTGGCTACAACAACCCGATCGAGTTGACTAGACGATGCTTGCTCGTACACACGCTGGATCATGGTCTTTCCCTCTAATTCGATAAGGGGCTTGCCAGGAAACCGTGAGGAATTGTATCGCGAAGGTATTACGCCGAGTACTTTCATAAATCGCAAAAACGAAAGTACATATCATTACAGCAGGCTAGTTATTTTCGTAATGGATTGATGGAGGATTTGAGGGTATATCAGATTGCGTTAAAGAATATAACAGGCATTGGTGCTCAGCGTGCGCGTGCACTCATCAAGTACTTTGGAGGCTTGGAAGAAGTGTTCCGAGCAGACCAACGACTGTGGGCTGAAGTGCTATCGGTTGGTCCTGCAACCATGCGCAAGATGAGCAGAACCTTGGCCTTGGAAGCCGCGCGGCGTGAGCTGGAATTCATTGAAAGTAAAGGGCTGGATGTAGTGTTCTTCGATGAAGCACGCTATCCTCATCGCCTCAGGCATTGCAGTGATGCTCCGATCTTGCTCTACCAGCAGGGAGAAACCGATTTGAACGCAAAGCACACCGTTGCCATCATCGGGACGCGCAACGCTACCCCTTATGGGAAAGATTGCGTCCAAAAACTGATTGACGGATTGAAACCTCTTTCGCCTTTGATCATCAGTGGTTTGGCTTTAGGAGTTGACACCTTGGCGCATGAGCATGCCGTACGCGTTGGATTGCCGACAGTAGCAGTGCTCGGACATTCGCTCGACCGGATCTATCCATCGGAGAATAAGGCCTTAGCGCAAAGAATGCAGCAGAATGGTGCCTTGCTCAGTGAATTCGAAGCAGGCACGAAACCAGACCGAGAGAATTTCCCTCAGCGCAACCGTATTGTTGCTGGAATGGCCGATGTGGTGGTAGTGATAGAAACCGGTGTGAAGGGGGGCTCCATGATTACCGTTAGCCAGGCATTGAGCTACAACCGAGATGTGTGCGCTTTTCCGGGTCGCGCTGATAATAAGATGTCTAGGGGCTGCAACTTGCTCATAAAGCGCAATCAGGTCCAGCTCATCGAAGGCGCGAAGGACCTGATGTACACCATGGGCTGGGAAGTCATGGAACAACGACCGGTTCCGCAGAAACAACTTTTCTTAGAGCTCAATACGGATGAGCAAGCCGTGTACGATCGTTTGGTTGAGGCAGAAAGCCTAGGGCTCGATTCCATCAGCGTAGCTTGCGGTTGGCCGGTCAGCAAGACTTCCAATACCCTCTTACAGCTGGAGTTCAAAGGGGTGATCCGAACCTTACCTGGTAAAATGTACACGCTCAGTTAACCTAGCCGTAATGCAGAGCTGCTCCTGAGGTAACGACGGACCGGGAGATTTGCTTAAATGCTTCCAGAACAATACTACCTCGGCATCGTCATCTTGCTTTTTGCGCTGGCCATCACAGATCTTGTGGTAGGTGTGAGCAATGATGCCGTCAACTTTCTTAATTCCTCCATCGGGTCGAAAGTGGCTTCACGTAAGGTCATCATGACCATTGCCGGACTCGGAATTTTTACGGGAGCCCTTTTTTCCAGTGGCATGATGGAGATTGCGCGAAAGGGCATCTTCGTACCGGAGCTCTTCAGTTTTCAAGAAGTGATGATCATCTTCTTGGCGGTGATGCTGACGGATATTTTGTTGTTGGACCTATTCAACTCCTTTGGCATGCCCACTTCTACTACCGTATCCATTGTTTTTGAGTTGCTTGGAGCGAGTGTGGTAATGGCCTTGCTTAAACTCTGGTTCAATGACAACCCCGATGCTGACGGTGTCCTTGCCTACATCAATACCTCCAAGGCTGTTGCAATCATTGGAGGGATCTTTTTGTCGGTATTCTTTGCATTCTCGATCGGAACCATCGTACAGTACGCCACCCGATTGGTCTACAGTTTTCAGATCGAACGGGCCAAGTCTTGGGTGAACCAAGTTTTCTTCTCGATCTGCCTGAGTTCGATTTCGTACTTCTTGGTTTTCAAAGGGCTGTCTGGTGTGAGCTTTCTTTCTCAGGCATGCGTTGCGTATGCTCAAGAGCATGCTGCGGCCCTTAGTGGAGGAGCCTTTGTGTTCTGGCTCGTTGTTGGAAGAGCCCTTACGGCATTTCAAGTAAACCTGCTTCGGGTGGTCGTCCTATTCGGAACGTTCTCGCTCGCTATGTCGTTTGCCGGGAACGACCTGGTGAATTTCATCGGCGTTTCCATCGCCGGGCTAGAATCATACCTCATTTGGCGAAGTATGGGCGTTGCACCAGATGCATTCATGATGGACGCCCTTTCAGAGCCGATTCAAACCAATACAATTTTACTCGTACTTGCGGGTTTGATCATGGTGGTAACGTTGTGGTTTTCTAAGAAAGCGCAGTCGGTAACGGATACGGAGGTGAAACTCGGCCGACAACACGATGGAGATGAGCGCTTTAAGCCAACCGCCTTTGCGCGGTTCATGATGAAACTCTTTCAGCACAGCAACGCCTACCTCACCGCCAGGCTACCTGAACGGGTGATGCACAAGATCAACGCTCGTTTCGAACCTGTAGCACAAGCGTTACCGGAAGAAGAACGCCCAGCTTTTGACTTAGTACGTGCCTCGATCAACCTCACCGTTGCGAGCTTGTTGATCAGTCTAGCAACATCCCTGAAGCTTCCGCTGTCTACCACCTACGTTTCTTTCATGGTAGCCATGGGCACCTCCTTGGCCGATCGAGCTTGGGGAAGCGCAAGCGCTGCATCACGTATTGCAGGAGTTACCAATGTGGTTGGAGGTTGGTTTCTTACTGCGCTGATCGCGTTTACGGTTTCTGGATGCTTCGCGCTCCTGATCGAGTGGGGCGGAGTCCCGGCGATCATGGCCATCACGGCGGCAGTGTTCTATTCCATCTACCGTACGTTTCGCCTCCATCAACACCGAAGTAAGAAGGGCTAATCCAATTTGGCACGGTGCTTGGATTTGATGCGATGAATCCAAAAGATCAAGCATCATGAAAAAGCTCACCACCTTTCTGTTGTTCGCCTTCGCACTTGCTTTTGCCGCCCAAGCACATACCTCAAGATTGATCCTTTCTCTTCCAAGCCATGATGTCTATTCCGTTTTTGTGAATGGCACCAACTACCCTTTAGAAAGCGGAAGACTAATCCTTGCTGATCTTCACCCAGGAAGCTATCACGTTTCAGTGATGAAGCATGTTCCTGACTTGCATAGACCAGGCTTATTTCGTTCGTTTAAGGTTGCAGGAGGCAGGGTTGATGTTGGTGCGCAGCAACATATTGAAGGGTTCTTGAACCATCGTGGCGGACTGGTCTTTAATCGCAGGCAGCTTCATATAACAGAGATTACGCCGGTTCCTGTTGATGCTGCCATGTTTTCAGCGCTTCTAGAGCGGATCGAACATGCAGCGTTTGACCGCCATCGCTATGCGATTGCCAAAGAAGCGGTCGCTACCAGAGGGATGAGTGCTGCACAGATCGCAGCCGTTGCGCGACTTTTTGCATTTGACCATTACCGCTTGGATTTTGCGCAGTTTGCCTACCGTCACTGCTATGATCCGGAGCACTATTTTCAGGTGGCAGAAACGCTAACCTTTCAGAGCAATGTCCGAAAGCTATATGCGCACATGGGTCGATGAGCCCTAGAGTCGACCGTCTTTTTGCATCTGTGCGAACTCCTTCGCAAAGTAGGTAAGGATCACATCTGCCCCGGCGCGTTTGATGCTCAACAGCATTTCTCGCATCGCCCATTCGTAATCAATCCACCCATTAGCAGCTGCTGCTTTCAGCATCGCGTATTCACCACTCACGTTGTAGGCGGCGATCGGAACTGGGAAGTTCTCTTTTAGTAGATGGATCACATCTAAATAGCACAGCGCTGGTTTTACCATCAAGTAGTCGGCTCCTTCTGCATAATCAATCTCTGCTTCCAATAAGGCCTCGCCTTGATTCGCCGGATCCATCTGATAGGTCTTTTTATCGCCAAACTTCGGAGCAGAGTCAAGCGCATCCCGGAATGGACCATAGTAGGCACTCGCGTATTTTGCCGTGTAAGACATGATGCTTACGTCGCTGAAACCAGCATCATCCAAGACCATTCGGATGTGTTCTACTCTTCCATCCATCATGTCAGATGGGCCAATGATATCAGCACCTGCCTGAGCTTGTGCCACACTCATCTTACCCAATACTTCTAAGGTAGGGTCATTCAAGATCTTGCCATCCTTCACCACCCCGTCGTGCCCATCGCTGCTATAGGGGTCCATCGCTACATCGGTCATGACCACCGCCTCTGGAAAGCGTTCTTTTAACGCTCGTATATAGTGGAGGTAGAAATTATCGTCGTGATAACTGTAAGTAGCATCGGCATCTTTCAGGGATTCATCTACCGCAGGAAAGAGATCGAAACACCGTACGCCAAGCTCCATGCAAGATTCTACCTCTTTCAGGAGGTCGTTCAAAGGCAATCGGAATTGTCCTGGCAACGACTTCACTTCTGATCTCTCTTGATTGCCATCCACCACAAAAAGGGGATAGATCAGGTGATCCGTGTGGATATTTGTTTCACGATGCTGGGCTCGGATGACATCGTTCTTGCGGTTTCGTCTTGGTCTGCGGAGCATGCCTTGAATTCTATCTTTGTGCGAAGTTAAGATTTGTACTACATGAAGCAGTTGCTGTATATCACTTGGAACGTAGATCCCACCCTTGTCGAATTCGGACCTATCAGCATTCGGTGGTACGGCTTGTTGTTTGCATTGGCCTTTTTAATGGGCTACTACATCATGCAGCGTATCCTGAAGAAAGAAGGCAAGCCGGAGGTGTGGATGGACAGCCTGCTCATTTACATGATGGTTGGAACGGTGCTTGGCGCGCGCCTAGGTCATGTATTCTTCTACCAATGGGATTATTATCAGAACAACATCGGAGAAATCCTGCAGATCTGGAAGGGCGGGCTTGCGAGTCACGGCGCTGCCATTGGCATCATTATTTCGCTCTGGCTCTGGAGTAAGCGGGTGGCCAAAACGCCGCTGCTCTGGGTACTGGATAGGATCGTGATCACCATCGCCTTGGCTGCAGTTTTCATTCGTACCGGGAACTTGATGAATCATGAGATCGTTGGTGCTCCATTTGATGGGAGCTGGGCCTTCCTTTTCATGCGTGCAGGTTATGCTGAATTGGTGCCGCGCCATCCTGCCCAGATCTATGAGGCACTGGCTTACTTGGTGCTGTTCATGATCTTGGCCTTCCTTTACACCAAAACCGATTCGGCAAAGAAACCAGGCTTGCTTTTCGGGGTCTTTTTGATCGGTCAGTTCACGGCTCGATTCATTATCGAGTACTACAAAGAAGTGCAGGTGGCCTTTGAGCAGGAGATGACCTTGAATATGGGACAGATCCTAAGTCTACCGCTGATTGGAGTAGGGCTTGTCTTCGTTGGTATGGCCTTGATGAAAGCAACGAAGCCGGTCCCTGAAAACAGGTAACCGGCCTCAAGCCAAACAAAAAACCAAGCTTACGGTCAATCAATGGCAAACTCTCTTGCCGTCTCGTTTTGTTCACTCAATGTCCAAGAGTCAGTGGTAGTGGTTTGAAGCCATAAGCTTCCGCTTCGCCTAAATACTTGCACATTTAATCCATAAACGTCATGGAACACACTTTCTAAGGTGCTCACCTTTTAGTTTCCATGGATGTTGACATTCCCTTCGGATTCCTTGGTTCGTGCCTCGCCTATGGTCGATGATATATTGATCTTCAACGCGTCAACTGAACCTTGACCGGCCACATGCGCCTCTGCGTAGAACTCTAGTTTCAAGTAAGGAAAATGCTCGTGAAAGGCCTCCTGTACCTCCTTGATTGTCTTGTCGTCTGTGATTTTGATGTCTCTCATGGTTGCTTGATTTTGTTTGGAATTACATCCATTTCGCAAGGAAACGTTGGTATTCTGATTTGAACTGCGTTACGATATCACGGTTGATGCTTACCTGTTCGCGCAAGGGTTCATGATCCTCGAACAATACCCGGTCTACGGCAACGGGATGCGATTCAGCGTATGTCGCCAGTTCGTGTTCATTCGCCTTGATATCATGCAGCAGCTGATCGATCGCGTTGTTTTGGATGTAGAGTTGGTTTTGGAAATGCTCCAATTCCTTCATCACTTCTGCTTTGGTGTACCTCGATGCAATCTCCTCCAATCGATTCGTAAAGAACTTATACTCCTCTTTGAAAAAATTCAGTTCTCTTTTCCACTGTTCGTGCTCAAAGTGCAAATCATCGATATGCATACGGGGGCTTCGCGCCATCTCTTTCTTCATGTATTCTTGTTTTCTTCAACAAAGGAGCGGTTTCTATCAGCCTTAAAACATGACCGTGCTCAGGTGCTTTTTTGAGATTCCTCAAAGGCTAAAAAAAGAATGGAAAGCCCCATTAAAACAAGGTCTTACGTTACCTTCGCGCCTTCAAAACGGGAAACATGTTCAGAACGCATACTTGTGGTGAATTAAGGCTTGAAAACGAAGGGCAAAAAGTGACCCTAGCCGGCTGGGTACAACGTGTACGCAATCTGGGAGGAATGACCTTCATCGACCTGCGCGACCGCTATGGCATCACCCAATTAAGCTTAAACATCGAGCAAGACCAGGCGCTTTGTGAACAAGCTCGGAAGCTTGGCCGTGAATTCGTTGTTCAGATTAGCGGTCAAGTCAAGGAACGTGAGAGCAAGAACAAGCAGATCAACACAGGTGAGATCGAGATCAAGGTGGAGTCGCTCAAGGTATTGAATGCCTCAAAGGTTCCTCCGTTCACCATCGAAGATGAAACCGATGGCGGGGAAGAGATCCGCATGAAGTACCGGTACCTGGACTTAAGAAGAAATCCGCTACGAGAGAAATTGGCCCTGCGTCACCGACTTGCCATTGAAACTCGCAAATACTTAGACGCCGCCTCCTTTATGGAGATCGAGACACCTTATTTGATCAAGTCTACCCCAGAGGGTGCGCGTGATTTTGTAGTGCCTTCTCGTATGAACGAAGGACAATTCTATGCCTTGCCCCAGTCGCCACAAACCTTCAAGCAATTGTTAATGATCAGCGGCTATGACCGCTACTTTCAGATCGTGCGATGCTTCAGGGATGAGGACCTGCGCGCGGATCGTCAGCCAGAATTTACCCAGATCGACTGTGAGATGGCCTTTGTTGAGCAAGAAGATGTGCTCCACACCTTCGAAGGCCTCGTGCGGCACTTGTTCAAGGTGATCAAGGGTGTTGAACTCCCAGCATTTGAGCGACTCACGTATGCCGACGCGATGCGACTGTATGGAAGTGACAAGCCAGACCTTCGCTTTGGAATGCCTTTCGTTGAGCTCAACGATGTGGTGAAAGGAAAAGACTTCAAGATCTTTGACGATGCAGAATTGGTGGTTGCCATCAATGCAGAGGGAGCGGCCAGCTATACCCGTAAGCAGCTGGATCAGTTGACAGATTTCGTGAAACGTCCTCAGGTTGGTGCGAAAGGCTTGGTTTATTGTCGTGTGAATGACGATGGCAGCCTGAAATCATCCGTAGATAAATTCTTTGATCAAGAGGCCCTTCAAAGGTGGGCAGAAGTTACGGGAGCAAAGCCGGGCGATTTGATCTTGGTATTAGCGGGAGATCGTGACGCAACGCGCAAGCAGATGAATGAACTACGCTTAGAGATGGGGAATCAACTCGGATTGCGAGCTCCATTCGAATACAAGCCGCTGTGGGTGGTTGACTTTCCTTTACTCGAATGGGATGAAGAAACCCAACGCTTTTATGCGATGCATCACCCCTTCACTTCTCCAAAGATCGAAGACCTAGCTAAGTTGGAGACGGCGCCTGGTGAGGTGAACGCGAATGCCTATGACATGGTGATCAACGGTGTTGAACTGGGCGGTGGGTCTATCCGTATCCACGATCAGAAACTACAGGCGAAGATGTTCGAGCTGCTCGGATTCACCGATGAAGAAGCGAAAGCACAGTTCGGTTTTCTGATGGGGGCTTTTGAATACGGCGCACCACCCCATGGTGGTATTGCTTTCGGTTTTGATCGCTTAGCCGCAATGTTTGGGGGGTCTGATAGCATTCGAGACTACATCGCATTCCCAAAGAACAATGCAGGTCGCGATCTAATGATTGATTCACCTTCACCCATCAGCGGAGAACAGCTGGATGAGCTCCATTTGCGGGTTCAACTGGATTCCTAAACTTTGACGGAATGTCGAAGGCGTCGGAGTTCATAGATGAGACCAAGCACAAGGTAGACCCCTACTTGCGGGAAGCAAATGCGCGCTGGTCTCAAGCCATCATACGCATCAATGAGTTTCGACGTGCTTACCTCAGTGAGCGCCAGTTCACCTATATCCTAGCGGTTACTATCGGAGTGATCTCTGGTATCGTTGCACTGATCATCAAGAATACGGTGCACGTGGTGGAACTGATCCTTACCAAGAGCTTTTTCCAGCAATACGAGTACGTGCTCTACATCTTCTATCCGTTGATCGGGGTATTATTGGTACAATGGTTCATCCGAAGGGTCGTCAAACAACCCATCAACCACGGGATTCCGAATACACTCCATTCCATCTCAAAACGGAACGGCTTGATGCGTAAGCACAACCTCTACTCATCCATTGTTGGTGCAGCGATAACGGTCGGTTTTGGAGGAAGTGCAGGGTTGGAAGGTCCTACAGTAGGAACGACCTCAAGTTGGGGAGCCAATCTGGGCACCTTATTCAAAGTGCCCTATAAAACACGGACCCTGCTGATTGGCTGTGCGGCCTCTGGTGCCATGGCTTCCCTCTTCAATGCACCTGTTGCAGCCATCGTTTTTGCCATTGAGGTAATCATGCTAGACCTTACCACGGCATCGCTGATCCCTTTGCTTTTGGCGAGTGCTTCAGCTACGATCACATCTACCTTCTTCATGGGCGATGACATCCTGTTTCACTTCCGCATCACGGATGATTTTCGCTTTGGGCATATTCCGTACTACATTGGTCTCGGCATCTTTACGGGTATGGCCTCGATCTTCTTCTACCGCACCTACATGTCGGTGAATCGTGTTTTTGACCGATTGAAGAAGCAGCAAATGAAGACCTTGATCGCAGGATCTTCTTTAGGACTTTTGTTGTTCGCCCTTCCGCCGCTTTACGGGGAGGGTTATCCGACTATCAACACGATCATCGAGGGTAGACCCTTCGAGCTGCTCGATAACACCTTGTTCGAGGCGTATTCGGGCAATATCTACGTGCTGCTGGTTTTTGTTTTGGCGTTGGCATTATTCAAAGTAGTGGCTACTACGCTGACCTTTCGGGCTGGCGGTGTAGGTGGAACCTTTGCCCCTACGCTGTTCATGGGAGCGATGTTTGGATTCTTCTATGCGAAATCAGTAAACACCTTCGGTTTAGGTGATTTGCCCGAGAGCAACTTCACCTTGGTGGCGATGGCCGGCTTGATGGCCGGTAACCTGCACGCTCCGCTGATGGCCATATTCTTACTCGCAGAGATCACAGGGGGCTATGAGTTGTTTGTGCCCTTGATGTTGACCGCGTCCATCTCGTACTTAACCGTGAAGCAGTTCATTCCACACAGCATCTACACGGCTCAGCTTGCCCGACGAGGTGAGTTGATCACCCATGACAAGGATCAAGCTGTACTTACCTTGATGAAGCTTCACCGAGAGATTGAAACGGATTTCAGCACGGTAGGGCCATATCAGAAACTTGGCGACTTGGTCAAGGTAATCGCACGTTCCAACCGAAACCTGTTTCCGGTGGTGGATGAGGATCGTAACTTGATCGGAGTGGTCAATTTGAACGAGGTGCGTCACGTGATCTTTAACCAAGACCTCTACGATAGCACCTTTGTACACGATCTCATGACGGATGCTCCAGAGTATGTGCGGAAAGAAGACACGATGGATGCAGTGATGAATAAATTTGAGTCTAGTGGAGCATGGAATTTACCTGTGTTGGATGAGCAGGGACATTACCTTGGTTTTGTTTCGAAGTCGAAGCTGTTCAGCGCATACAGAGGAATGCTGAAAGAAGTATATTCGAGTTGATGCCCGATGGTTTGAATCATATAGCTGTACTGACTTCTGGAGGAGACTCTCCTGGAATGAATGCCGCGATTCGTTCCGTTGTTCGGATGGCCATCTTTTCTGGCTTGAAAGTGACAGGGGTCTTTCATGGATATAAAGGCATGATCGAAGATGAGATGGAGGAACTCAGGCTGAGCAGTGTGGGTAAGATTATCTCAACGGGAGGGACCTTTCTAAAGAGCTCTCGCTCGGAAGCATTTCGAACACCAGAAGGTCGACGCAGAGCGGCGGATATCCTACGAGCGCGAGGTATCGATGCTGTTGTAGTGATCGGTGGTGATGGTTCCATGACGGGTGCAAACCTTTTGAGTCGTGAGCATGGAGTTGCGGTGATCGGTATCCCTGGCACGATCGATAATGATATCTATGGAACGGATTACACAATCGGGTTTGATACTGCTGTGAACGTTGCCATGGAATGCATTGATAAGATCCGTGATACAGCGAACAGCCATGATCGACTTTTCATGATCGAAGTGATGGGTCGCGATACGGGTCATATCGCCCTGCGCACTGCTGTTGCCTCAGGTGCCGTAGCTGTACTGATGCCGGAAGACCCCAAGCCCCTGTCTGAATTGTATGAACACCTTACGATGCTGAAGCGGCGGAAAAAATCCTCGAGCATCGTGATCGTTGCGGAGGGGAGTCCACACGGGAGTGCGTATGAGGTGGCAGAGCAACTTAAGGCCATGAACAATGAGTACGATACGCGCGTAACGGTCTTGGGTCACATCCAACGAGGTGGGTCACCAACAGCCAGCGACCGTATTCTTGCGGCAGAGTTGGGGGCATTCGCTGTTGAGTGTTTGCTCTCAGGCAAGAAAGGTGTAATGGTGGGCATCATCAACAAAAAACTTGTCACAACGCCCATCGAGCGAGCGGTGAACGAGCAAGCAGGCTTCAACCAAGAGCTGCTTCGCATCAATACGATTCTTTCGCGTTAGTCGACCGAACGGGCGGCTATAGACGACTTTCTTTTCTACACCCTGTTTCCTTTCGTTGGATTGAAGGCAAAGAAAAGCCCCGACCGAAGTCGAGGCTTTTCATCAGGGAGTTCCTGAAGTATTACTTGCTGATTACCAAGCGCTGAGTAGCGTTCAGTTCATCAGACTTCATGTTCAAGGTGTAAACACCAGCCGCAAGGTTAGCTACGTCCATGCTTGCATTACCTCCATTCAAGAAAGTAGCGTTAGCAACGATAGCACCTTTCACGTCCGTGATGGTCACGTTCAACTCATCGATCTCTGTATTGATCTCGAAGTTGATCATGTCACGCGCTGGGTTAGGATAGAAAGTAACACCAGTAAGGGTGTTCATCTCTTCCACACCAGTAGGCCAGATCTCAACGTAAACCGTATCAGAACCAGTACAACCGTTTGCGTTGGCAACTTCAACCCAGTACACGCCTGTTTGTGTTACATCGATGGTAGTAGTGGTCTCGCCAGTACTCCAAGTGTAAGAAGCGTAAGTGGTTGGATTGGTATTCAACTGAACAGTAGCACCGTTAGAGCTGATGATGTTGTTACCCAAATCTGGGGTTGGATCGTTGAACTGGAATGGAATGTTCACTGGAACAAACAATTCACAACCGTTAGAATCGATCACTTCAACATAGTTAGGTCCAGATGGAAGGCTAGTGGCAGTAATGCCAATCTCTCCGCTAGACCATGTTGGTGTGTAAGGAGAAGTACCTCCAGATAAAGCAACAGAAGCAATACCAGCGTCATCACCTTCACAGATGTTGCCTTGAACGTCGTAGATAGAACCCAACAAGATAGCAGGCTCTTGAACTACGATGTTGTTCACTTCAATGGTACAACCAAGGTTGTCTTCAGCCGATACGCTGTAAGTACCAGGGCCAAGGTTGCTTAGTGTAGCTGAAGTAGCACCTGTGTTCCAAGCATAAGTTACAGGAGCAACACCACCGGTAATCGCTGGGTCGATGCTTCCGTCTCCGAAGCTGAAACAAGACACATCATCCACATCCAATCCTGAAGTCAAATTACTTGGAGCAGGATCAATAGTTACGTCGGTAGTTACTACACAACCGTTAGCATCAGTAGCTGATACCGTGTAGGTTCCAGCGCTAAGACCAGTTGCAAAGTTTCCTGTGAAACCGTTAGACCACTCATAGATCAAGCCAGCTGTATCTGCTGGGCAGAACTGGATGTAAGAGCTATCAGAAGATGTTCCCCAAAAAGATCCGTTACGACCAGGGTAAGCAACAGCGGTATCGCCAGCTGCGTTCTCGATACCTTGTGTTTGAGAACCAAAGGTGAAGTTGTAATCGCCTGTTAGGATCTCAACACAGTTAGAACCTTCATGCAATACGACCTGAGCAGAAGCTGCAAAAGTGTTACCACAGCAGATAGGCATGTTCAAGAAATTAACGGTCAGCGTGCGGTTAGGAGCCATACCCTCTAGGCAGTAGCTGTACTCGCCAAACGCAGCGGTATAGTAGTCCCAAACAGCATATATTGCATTATTTGGTTCGAACGCACTGTTATTCGGAATAGGGTCGCCATCACAGCACCCGTCATCAACAAAAGTGTCGAATGAAAGGAAACCATTCGAAGCAACCTTGAACTCATCGTAAGTGACACCAAAGAAGGTGAAATCAAAACCAATTGGAATAGCAGGAGAAACAGCGTTGTTCCCGGCAAAGCTGATGGTTTGATCTGAACATCCGTTCCAGTTAAAGTTCGTCATTGATGTATCCCATGCGTGAGATTCCCATCCAACACCACCAGAACCGGTGATTTGAACTTCGGTCTCATCATAATCACAAACCAATGGAGTCAAAATAGTAGCGTTAACTTGGATTGAATCTGGCTGAGTGATGGTAATGATAGAGAAGGTATCATCTCCAACAGCGTCTTCGATGGTTACCGTGTACGTTCCAGCTACAACGTTCAAGAGGGTATCGTTTGTAACCCCAGTTGCTGTTTGACCAGAGCTCCATGTGAAATCGTAAGGAGGTGTGCCGAAGAAACCATTAGCTGCGATGTAAGTAGTGTCACCTGCACACAACAATGGATTGTTTGGAGTATTGGTTTGAACGAAAAGACCGGGAGGCAATACCTCGATGGTGTAGTCTTCTGTTTCACCCCAAGAGTAAGAACCACAAGGCTCAACAAACGCTGGGCTTGAGGTTTCTTCCACTACAATTCTCATTCGGGTTGAACCTACGGCAGCAGCTGCAGGAACTGTAATACTTGTGTTCCAATTGAAAAGGCCTGAATGAGGTCCCGTTGCTGACACTAATTCACCCGGATCGTTAAAGTCGAAATCTTGGTTCCAGTCAATGTAGATTTCCGAACTTTTCGTGTATTCGAATGAAGAACACGTTGTTAGGAGTACTGTGATCGGATAAGTCTGGGTCATCACCAAGTCAGCAGACAAGTTGGTGAAGTTAGAATAACCGGCACAGTTAGTCGTAGCATTGTTAATGCTGTTGTTTTCACCGTTGAGCACGACATTTTCGATGTCAGAGTCACCGGTGAAATTCGCTGAAGACGAGCAGTACTGGGAATATCCCACAGCACTAACTCCAAGAGCGAGAATCGAGAGTAGAACTTTTTTCATAGACTTATTAAATTTTGAGTAATCACGAATTTAATAATTCTTAAGACTCAGCTTAGTCTAGTGTATTTATTATTTAATCCGAATTTAATGGCCATTAATCGATATATCTGCTATATATGTGTGTAAGTTTCTGAAAATGAGGCTATAAAAAAGCGCGACAAATCTTTTGCCGCGCTTCGTAGACTGTATTGTTGGATTCCTAGATAAAATCAGAGTGTTCCTCTAACACCTTGCTCTCTTTCGATGGCTTCGAACAGTGCTTTGAAGTTTCCTTTTCCGAAGCTCCAGGCTCCTTTCCGTTGAATGATCTCAAAGAACATGGTTGGACGGTCAACTACCGGCTTTGTGAACAGCTGTAGTAGGTATCCTTCGTCATCTCGATCTACCAAAATGCCGTGCTCTTTAAGAATGTTGATGTCTTCATCAATCTCTCCCACACGCTCCTTTAGGTCGTCATAATAGGTCTCTGGAACATACAGGAATTCAACACCACGATCTCGCATAGCAGAAACGGTGTCAACGATGTTGTCCGTAGCCACTGCGATGTGCTGAACTCCTGCTCCTTTGTAGTAATCGATGTATTCTTCGATCTGAGACTTCTTTTTGCCTTCGGCGGGCTCATTGATAGGAAACTTTATTCGGCCGTTACCGTTCGACATCACCTTGCTCATCAATGCGGTGTATTCGGTTGAGATGTCCTTATCGTCGAAGGTCACGATCTGTGCAAAGCCCATTACCTTGGCATAAAAGTCTACCCAGGTATTCATCTCACCCCAGCCAACGTTGCCAACCATGTGATCAATATACTTCAGACCTACGGCTTCAGGGTTGTAATGTGATTCCCAGCTCTTAAAGCCAGGAAGGAATATTCCGTCATACGCATTGCGCTCAACAAAGATGTGTACCGTTTCTCCATAGGTGTAGATTCCCGATCGAACAACGTAACCGTTATCGTCTTCTTCACGCGTGGGTTCCATGTACGACTTCGCTCCGCGTTTGGTGGTTTCTTCCCATGCTTTCGTAGCGTCTTCAACCCACAACGCAACCACTTTCACGCCATCGCCATGTTCGTTGAGGTGTTCGTTCATCCATCCGCCTGGCTCCAAGGGTGTGGTAAGGACCAAGCGGATCTTATCTTGTTGTAAGACGTAAGATACTCGGTCTTTAACACCTGTTTCCAACCCAGCATAGGCCAAGGATTGAAAACCGAAGGCGGTCTTATAGAAGTGGGCAGATTGCTTCGCGTTACCTACGATCAGCTCTACGTAATCCGTGCCTAAGAGCGGAAGAAAGTCTTCGGCCTCTTCGAAGATCTTGTCTGTGCCGTATCTTACGTTTGCTCGTTTGTTAGCTGTTTCCATGTCGTTTACTTTATATGGTGTGTGAAGTTGTTCTTGAATTGATCTAGTCGATCCAGCTCTTCCAGTAGGTATCATCGTTGATCTCCAGTGCCTGCTTTGTGATTTGAAGCGGCGCGAAGGTGTCTACCATGACCGCGAGCTCAGCGGTTTCCTTCTGGCCAATGCTGCGCTCCATTGCGCCCGGGTGTGGTCCGTGAGGAATACCCGCTGGGTGCAAGGAAATATATCCTTTTTCTACGTGATTCCGACTCATGAAGTCGCCATCCACATAATACAGCACCTCATCTGAGTCAATATTGCTGTGGTTATATGGTGCCGGAATGGAGTCTGGATGATAGTCATATAGCCTCGGAACAAAGCTGCATACCACGAAGCTAGTGGTCTCAAAGGTCTGATGCACGGGCGGGGGTTGATGGATGCGGCCAGTGATCGGCTCAAAGTCGTGAATGCTGAAGGCGTAGGGGAAGTTGAAACCATCCCAACCTACTACATCAAATGGATGGCGATCATAGGTAAGCGTGTGTAGCATACCTTGCTTCTTTACCTTCATGGTAAAGGTGCCCGATTCATCGTGGGTTTCCAATTCATGAGGTGGACGAATGTCTCGTTCACAGAAAGGAGAATGTTCCAATAGTTGACCGAACCAGTTTCTGTACTTTTTAGGGGTGTAGATCGGCTGCTTTGATTCAACAATGAAGAGTCGATTGTCTTCCGTGTCAAATTGGATTTGATAGATCATGCCTCTTGGTACAATCAGGTAGTCGCCATACTTGAAATCGATGTTCCCTACCAAGGTACGCAGCTTGCCCGAGCCTTTATGGATGAAGATCATCTCATCGCTGTCGGCATTCTTATAAAAATACTCGGTGAGCGACTTGCGTGCAGAGGATAGAATGATCTGAACATCATTGTTCACCAACACGGGAACGCGGCTCTCCAGGAAATCATCCTTTGGTGCTACACTCCAACCTTTCAGCATGCGTGAAGTCATGTTGTTGCCCACGGCAACATCCGGGGTCATGTCTACCGGCTCACCTACAGAGGTGACGCGGGTTGGTGCATGTACATGATAGAGATTACTCGACATGCCGTCGAATCCCACGGTTCCGAAAAGTTGTTCTTGATACAATTTGCCATTCGGTTGACGAAATTGTGTGTGACGTTTGGGTGGGGTCTTACCTAGCTTGTGATAGAAGGGCATAAATCGTCTTTAAATCCACAAAGTTATAAAGGTAGAAGAGTTAGGGGTGGTTGATGGTCATCTTAAAACCTGTCCTTCGTCAGTTCACAGTGCAGTGTTCTTAAGATCGCTCTGCCCACGGCTTCCCTGCGTCTGGCTTGATGTAGCTTAGCACGTTATGAAATGGATGATGATCGGGGCGTTGACATGCATCATGGGCAGCCTCTTTGCACAATCGAATTATGGCCCAACTAACGACTCGCTTTACTTGGGGTTCTATAAGGATAGTATAGCCAAACTCGATCGGCCAACGGTTTGCGTGATTCCTTTTCATCCAGACCGCTACATGAGTCAAGTAGATCGAGATATCGCCAAAGGCACCAGTTACACGTATTTACATACCCGTGGCTTCTTCCGGAAAGGCCTGGATAATGCCATCCTCATCGCAGCAAAACCCTACAATGAGACGGTTAACCTTCACGCCGATGACCCTGCCTTGAACATGGACCTTGATTTTGTCTATCACCTCACCAAGAACCCGATCGTTCCTTATGAGGCACCGGTGATCAAGGAAGACCAAAACTTCAAAAAGCGGTTGGCCAACTATTGGCTCAAACTGCAAGGGGAGATCAAGACTGAACTTGAGCCTGGCACCCGCATTGAAGAGGGCCAGCTGGTGACCGTGGAAGAGACGCGTGAATTGATCACGAAGGTCAAGGTCATCAATCCGGTACTCACCGATTCATTGACACCGAAGCATGGGGTAGACTACTATTTGTTCGTCAATGAACTCGACATGATGATTGGTACCACAGACCATGTGTCCCTGCAATCCGATGACTATCCAAGGGTGATCAAAGCACATATGACGGTGTTGGATAAAGACGGACAGGAGTTGTTTTCACTGATCAAGCGGGCCTATTTTCCATCCTATGAAAACGACCTGGAAACCATCATTCGTTCTCACTTCTTGCCTTTAGGTTATGAGATCATCTATGCGCTAGACAGTTACCGCTTCCTGCAAGCGGGTTTGGAACCCATTGTGGAGGAAGAAGAGAAAAAAAGCGTCGGTGAGAACTTGCGCGAATTATCACCTTTGCGCAAACTGAAGGCTAATGACTGAGCTCAATGAATTCCTTGCTAGTGAGACCAATCCGCAGATCGCAAAGATCTTCAGTGCGATTGAGAAAGCCTCCTTCATCGTTTCTAAGGAGGTGGGATATCAAGGGCTCGGAGATGATATCCTTGGCGCAAAAGGAAGTGAAAACAGCACCGGTGATCAGCAGCAAAAGCTCGACGTTTATGCGGATGGTGTACTTGAGCGAGCACTACGTAACTCAGGCGTTGTAGCAGGATGGGCGAGCGAAGAAAGCGACCATTTTGTGTCTTTTGAAGGCAATGAAGATGCAGCCTATGTGGTG
Organism: uncultured Flavobacteriales bacterium; assembly: GCA_913057205.1. GTDB lineage: Bacteria > Bacteroidota > Bacteroidia > Flavobacteriales_G > Salibacteraceae > SHAN690. The sequence goes on along the minus strand of CAJXNO010000006.1, from coordinate 43,275 downwards.
GTCATCGACCCTTTGGATGGCTCTTCTAACATTGATGTGAACGTATCCATTGGAACCATCTTCGGTATTTATGAACGTGTATCGTCGCGTCGAGAAAAGGTTATGGCGCAAGACTTCTTACAACCCGGTCGCAGGCAGGTGGCTGCAGGGTATGTCTTGTACAGTGTGAGTACCCAATTGGTGCTTTCAACGGGACATGGAGTGCATGTCTTCACGCTTGAACCTTGGAAACGATCGTACCATCGCATCTTAGACCATGTTAAAACGCCCGCAGATGGCAAGGTTTACTCCATCAATGAAGTGAACTTTGATGATTTCAATCCTCGTCTTCAGCGCTTCGTGCAGTACTGTCGAGATAAAAAGAACGAAAATGGCAAACGCCGTTATACCGGTCGTTACATCGGGTCTTTGGTGGCGGATTTCCACCGCAACCTGCTCAAAGGAGGCGTATATGTATATCCATCTACCGGCGAAGCTCCTTCAGGAAAGTTGCGCTTGGTCTATGAATGCAATCCGATGGCCTACCTCATCGAACAGGCAGGTGGCTACGCCACGGATGGAGAGAAGAATATCTTAGACCTACAGCCGACCGAATTGCATCAAAAGAGCCCACTTTATCTAGGCTCAAAAGTGATGATGGATGAGGTGATGAAAGCCTGATCAGAAGTAGTGTTCCAACATCAAGATGAGGATGAATCCCGCGCTCAAGCAGAGGGAGGCAATCGCATTCATGTTCATCGTATTCCGAAAGTTCACGTGGTCTTCATCATTCCAGGAAAGCCACATCCAGCGCACAAAATAGTAGGCGAGCGGAGCTGAGCTTATACCGATCATACCCATTGCATTCCAGCGTTCTTCCATGAAGTAGGTGGTCATCAGCGCACCAAAACCGATCACGAACATGAAGGCCGAGAATAAAAAGGTGCCGCGCACACCGAGCATCAAAGAGAGGGTCTTGTCGCCTCGTTCTTTGTCTTCTGTGTGCTGGTAGATCTGGGTAAGCGGATAAGAACCGCTGATGAGCAGCGTGCTGGTAGCAGCATACACCATGTCAATCTCTTTGATGCTCACTTCTAGTCCGATCAGGATCATGCCGTAAGTGAAAGCACCTTGAAAGACGGTTACCACCGTGGTGCTGATAACCGGAAAGCGCTTTAGCCGAATCCCGTCGAAACTGTAGGCTTTAGAAACCAAGGTATAGATCAATACCATCATGGCGAAGAGCGGAGTGATGAACCATGCTCCAAGGATGGCGATCGCGTCAAATACCATGACCAGTCGAAACAACTCACTGCCTACTTGTGGGGGCTCCCTAAGGCCTCCAATGCTTGATTCGTCGCGGTCAAAGTAGCTGTTGTAGCCATTGCTTGCAGGGTAGAGGAAGATGTGGATGATGATAAAGATCCAGAATGCCCGCCAGCTGTCGTAGCTTTCCATATTGCTGAGGGCAAACCAGAACACCGGCATCAAAAAAACCGAGAAAGGAATTCGCATCAGAACGAATGCGTCTCGCCAGCTGCTGCTCTTGCTTACCGAGTCGGTGAGTTCTGCGCTACTTTCATCCCTCGAAAAACGCTTCTCCATGTGTTTGTTTGATGATCCGATGTTTCAAAGGTGGAAAGAAGTTGGCTGTTTTCATAAGCCAATTCATGGCTGTAGGACGAAAGAACACTTCCTGTAAGAAGCGCGCGGATTTGAAGCGATGTCCAAATGCCTTGTGCCAGGCTGCATCGTAGTGATTTAGGGTCGCTTCTTTTGTTTGTTTCTGGTGCAAGAGCAAGTCGATCTCTTTGCTCAGCAGGTGCGCGCTGTGAAGGGCCATACTCATACCATTGCCGCTCAGTGGGGCGATCAGTCCTGCGGCATCTCCCGCAAAAAAGATGTTGTCCCTACCTTTCTCCTTATTCTGGAAATTGATCTGGGCGATGGCCTCTGGACGCTCGTAGAGAGAAGGGAAACGATCGAGATAGGATGCCAGAGCAGGGTTCTTACCTAAGACTTGCTTCTCCATTGCTTGGATAGCTCCATTTTGTTCCAAATGATGGGCTTTGGTCAGGTAACACAGGCAGTAGCGACCGTCTTCAACAGCAGATATCCCAGCATATCCATCCGGAAACACGTGCAGCTCGATCAGATCGTCTGGCAAGTCGGTCTTTAGGTGGTATTTTACGCCTACGAAGTGGTCTCGCCCTTTCGCTTTTGCTTCAATAAATGGTCTGTTCAAGGTTTTGTCGATGTTGGATCGCTTGCCATGTGCGCCTATGATCAACTTCGCCTCAATGCTTCCTGCGGTTGTTTCTAATGCGTTTTCCTTAGTTCCATTGACCCGGGTGCCATCCATGACGGCGACACCACCGCGTTTGGCTTCTTCTGCAAGCGTGGCGTCTAAGGTGAATCGACTGATACCGATTCCTCCAAGAGGTAGAGCTGAACGTACTTCACTGCCCAAGTAGTGCGTCAAGCGGAACTGGTGAATGCGTTTTGCCCCGAGTTTTTCAAGGTCGGCACCCAGCCATTTCAAGTAGGCTTCTGACTCTTTGGAGATGTACTCGCCGCAAACCTTGTGAAACGGATAGCGGTGCTTTTCGATGAGTACTACATCATGGCCTTTCCTGCTAAGCTCGATGCTCAAGGCTAGTCCTGCAAGGCCACCTCCTATGATGGCTACATCATGCATGGCCTTTAACGTATGTAATAGCGTGGCGAAAAGCCCAAACGTTTTCTACGCGAGCATCGCTGTAGCCGAGCTCATGGAGAAGGTGCAACCATTCCGTTCTCTTGAATCCGCGCAGCACGGATAGTGGGGCATCGTTTTTCACCAAATAGGAGCGGGAGAACAGTTGCGTGAGGATACGGATGCTGTGGTAGGCAAGTGGGTTGCGTTCTAAATCGTTGATGGTGAAACCGAGCCTGCTGTTTTCATCCATCATAGCGATGAGCTTATGCAAGTTCTCCTCATAGAAGTGGTGGGTGAAAAGGCTGCAAAGAATAATATCAAAGCTTTGGTCTGGGCGATAGCTTTCGAATCCAGCATGCACGATGGAAATGTTGGAGTGCTTCGCACAGCGTTCGTTCGCATAGTCTACAGCGGTTTGGGAAAGGTCAATGCCCACCAATTCAAGATCAAGACGCTTTTGCTTTCCCCACTTTGCTATGGCGCGAAGGGTATCGCCACCGCCACAACCTACATCCAGTATGCGGTAATGTTGCCCTGCTTTCAGCTGGAAATGACGAAGTCCTCGGTAGGTGCAGAGGTGTCCACCCAGCCATTGGTTGATGACCTCAAGTTCGTACAGGTTGCGCTTTAGTGCCGGTGGATTCACGTCAGGTGCATCCATAAGCTCTGGTCCGGGGTGTCGACGGGAGAATTTATTCATCACCTATGAGCTCAGCGTGCATGATCTCTAAAGATAGGCCAGGTCCAAATCCGAGCGCCGTTAAGGCCCCTACTTTTTTACGTTCTAGCATGCGTTGAAGCACAAACAGGATGGTGGCGGAGGAGAGGTTACCAACTTGCCGGAGTACGTCAAAGGAGTCATGCAGGTCTTCTTGCCCCAGGTGGAGTTGATGCATTACAGCCTCTAGGATGTTTTTGCCTCCAGGGTGTACTGCCCAGTGCGTGGCCTTTTGAGATGAGTTGTCTAAAATCCCATTCAAGCCGGCTTCAATGGCTTTAGGTACGTAGCTGCTCAGCTTGAGCAAAAAGCCATTGGAGTGGATATTCCACGCCATCAACCCATCGTCATCGGGGATGATTTGCTGCTCAAAGTCCTTCATCTCAATGCTGTGTTTGCAACGAGTCGTTCCCAAAAGGCAAGCCGCTGCACCGTCTCCGAAAAGTACGTTGGCGAGGATGCTGTCATCATCGTTGGAAGGCTGATAATGCAGGCTGCAGAGCTCAACACTTACAACCAGCACCTTGTGGTTAGAATCCTGCGACAAAAAGGCGTTTGCCATTTTCAGGGCGTGAAAAGCACCATGACAACCAACAAAGTTTACCGCATGTTTTGCAGCGTTGTGGTTCAGTCCCAAGGCTTTTGCCAATTGAAGCTCCAGTCCTGGAGCGGTCATTCCGGTGCAAGAAACGGTAATGATGTGGGTGATGCGCTTCGCGTCAAGGTCGAGCTTTTCAATCGCCTGCATTGCTAGAGGTAGTGCTTCTTGCTGGTAAATCCGCATGCGTTGTTCTACCAAGGGAACGTGGCCGTTGAATAAGGCTGGACTGGCGCTGTGCCTGAAATCCCCGAGCACCGAAAACCGATGTTCTATCCCGCTTTTCTGCACTACGATTTTTGCTTTTCTCTTTGCGTTGCTCGTGACTGCATGTTCTGTCAAAAAGGAAACAATTTCTTGCATCCCATAGCGATGATTGGGCAGGGCAGTGGCGATTTTCTGGATGTATGCAGCCATAATGGGAAGGTAACACAACTAACAGGGACTAGAATGCAAATGTTGTGGAACATACGGAATCCCTTTTTTCAGGCATAAAAAAAGCCGGGCATCACCCCGGCTTTCATCACAAACCACTAAGCAGTTATTATACTACTTAACTTTCACAAATCGTTCGATAGCATGGTAGGTATCGTTGCTGCAATCGATGAAATAAATTCCATTCGGAAGCGCATTGATGTCCAAGCTAACGCGTGTTTCGCCGTTCGATAGGGTTGAGATCACTTCCTGTCCAGCAGTATTGATCACTCGGATAGCCATGTCAGCTGTTGAACTAGTTTCTACCCAGATGCTCTCATTGGCTGGATTTGGGTAAACGCTTACTTCACCCATAACAGGAAGGTTGAAACCTGCAGGTGGGGTAGAGTCTGTTTCACATACCATGCACGAGTTCCAGCATACAGCAGGAAGCGTGGTATCTGCGTTGATGTAGATAAATCGGTTAGTGAAGCCACTGGTTGTCTTTGTACACTCACTGCCTTCGGTCAATTCTTCTTGTCCAGTCCAGTTGTCATGTGAAAACTTGTACTCGGTAGAGTCTTGCCACAATGGAAGTGTTACCGACCAAATGCTGTCGCCATCCGCATCGTCCAACGGATTGCAGTTACCACACCAACCGTTGAAGAGACCGTTCACTTCAGGTGTTGTGAATGTACCATCGTAGCCGCGCATATCAACCTGGAAGGTAACGTTGTTGGTATCAGGAATATCATCACAACCAATGCAATACTCCCAACAAACTGGAGGTAGTGTAGTGTCGCCATTCACCACCAAGTAACGGTTGGTGAATCCACTATTGGTAACGGTGCACGGAAGACCTTCTGTCAACTCTTCCTCTCCAGTCCAGTTATCGTAAGAGAATTTGAACTCGATGGTAGGCACGGTGAGCGCAACAGTTACTTCCCAAATGTCATCACCGTCTTGATCACTCATTGGCGTACAGTTTCCACACCAGTTATTGAACGTGCCGTTCAGTTCAGGTGTAGTGTACGTGCCGTTGTAACGAGACATGTCAACCTGGAAGGTTACATGTGAGGTGTCTGGTGGCATAATACACTCGCTGCAAGATTCCCAACATACTGCCGGAAGCACGGTGTCGCCCGTAATGTGGATGAAGCGATTGGTAAATCCTGAGGTAGTCTTGGTACAAGAACTTCCTTGTGTAAGGCTTTCTTCACCTGCCCACCCATCGTGAGAGAACTTATATTCGATGGAGTCAGCCGTCAATGGAAGGGTTACTTCCCAGATGTTATCGCCATCAGGATCGCTCATGGCATTACAGCTACCGCACCATCCGTTGAAGGTTCCATTGACCTCCGGCGTAGTGAATGCGGTACCATATTGGTTCATGTCAACCTGAAAGGTGACATTGGATTGAGCGAACGCTAACGCTGAAGCGCCGATCAACAGAAATGATAGTAGATGTCTTTTCATGATATAAAGATTTGATAACAAGTATAGTGAGAAATAGTATAAATCACTATAACTAAAAAAGAAAAATGTGTTTCCTGTTCAAAATCAGTTAATTAAAACTGATCTGAGCGCATTTGAAATGGTGCGATTTACTCTTAGCTAGTTCTCCTGAAACACACGGATATAATCTATATCCATCGTTTGAGGAAAAGTAGTGGTAGCATCAGGGCTGCCAGGCCAATTTCCGCCAACAGCGATGTTAACAATGAAGAAGAAAGGTTGGTGAAACTCACTCAACGCCGCAGGGGTGATATCGATCACGTTATACTGTACATCATCGATGTACCAGGCGATCTGACTCTCATCCCAAATGATCGTGTAAACATGAAACGCATTGGCCAAAGGCTCTGGCATGGTCTTGCTGTCGCCATAGTTTGCATATTGACCATCATTATCCCAGTGCACCGTACCGTGTACCACGTTATCTCCGCCGCCGGCAACTGTACCGCCTACCATTTCCATGATGTCGATCTCCCCGCAAAACGGCCACCCAGCTGTACTAAAGTCGCTGCCTAGCATCCAAAGAGCCGGCCATATTCCTTGGCCGTAAGGGGAACGAGCGCGGATGTCGATTCTTCCGTATTGAAATTCTTGTTTTCCTTGTGTGGTAAGGCGCGCGGAAGTGTAATTACTACCTTGGATAATCTCTTCTCTTGCCTCGATGGTGAGTTTTCCATCATCAACGGTAGCATTCTCTTCTTGGTAATACTGAAGTTCATTGTTGCCCCAACCACTGCTTCCGGTGCCGGTCTCATAGTTCCAGTTGGAAGTTTCAAGGAATGTGCCCACGAACTCTTCATTCCAAACAAGGGTATATCCGTCATATGACGTTGGAGTACGGTAGCCTGAATCACCAGGAAGGGTGATCACAGGTGGGGTGTAAAATTCAATCAAGATGGTATCTGTCACTTCCACGAATTCATCCTGCAATGCGTGTGCACGTGCAGTGATGATATACTCTCCTGCTTCTTCGTAGGTGTAGGTCGCGGTACCATCTTCAGACTCGATGTACTGAGATTCACCGTCCACTCCAAAATCGAAGGAGTAAAAATTTGCGGATAGTGCGGTCGCGGTCACGTCAACCTTGCCTTCCACCTCTTCATCCAAGACAACTTCAAGTTTCAGGCTTGAAGGCAATAGCACATTGGTGCCTGGTTCTTCCTCACGACAAGCTTGAAAGGTAATGGCCATGAGGGCCAGGATAGTTAAGGGGGATGTAAAGTAACGTGTTCTCATAATGACTTAAATTAAGAAGTAGGTGTGCGAAGCACGACGCTTCGCACACCATAAACTTCAGACCATGTTATTCTTGAACGATGTCGTCCAGGTAGAACGTTCCGGCGTTTGCTACATCCCAGCCTGGGAAGAGCACCAGTCGATCATAGGTATCTGCTGCTTCACCTGAGAAGTCAACAGTTACCTCTACCCAATCATTGGCCGTACTTACCGTTACATCCTTTTCTACGAATGTGTTGGAGTTGGCTTGCGACTCGATCTTGAAGCGCATTGTACCTGTTGAAGGAGCATAGAGCTTTACTGTAATATTGGTGTTTGTACTGAAATCCAAAGGATCTTCTAGGTCGACAAAGATGCCTGCCCAAGTCTCGTTCCCATGTACGGTTTCGAGTACACGGTTACTGGTATTGATACCTGTCGGGAATGGATTGTCGATGATCGTATCGGTGCTTCCACCGAAAGCTTCGAATTCAGGCTCAACGGTTTCAAAGTCGATCGGCAAAGCATAGCCCGTTCCGCCTCCGCCGCCGGTTTCGCAATCGCTACCTGAATCATAACCTTCAGGGATCAAACGCTGATACCAAGCAAGGTCAGGATTAGCAGCATCTTCGTAACGAATGAAGAGTTCATTCTCTGAGATTCGAACGATCTTATAGTCGTTCACTCCTGTGTAGTATCCGATGAATGCGTCACCTGAAATACTCAAGGTAGTGTCTTCATCAATGGTTACCGTCCAAGTCTCTCCGATACGATCCTCGTAAGGAGCGCGGTAATCGCCAACGTTGGTCTCTTCTGAGTTAGCGAAGTTTCCAGCTTGTTCCGTATTGATGTATACAGATCCATTAGGCACTTGGTCGAACTTGAAAGCACTCAAGTGAAAGGTGAAGCGGTCGTTGTAATATCCCGCACCTTGTTTCTCGTTACAAGCTGCTGCATACCACTCTGGGTAATCACCTGCCGCACCTGATGGGTTCGGTCCTACACCAAAGTGTGCATCAATATTCGAGTCGATCACCCATGTGCGTGACCCAGACCCTGCTGCTCCTCCGGTAAGGATGTTGTAGATCGGATCATCCAATAAGGTGGGATCATCTTGCTCGATCGTAATGGTTTGAGAACTGCTTGCACTACCTCCCGAATTGAACACGGTCAAAACAATGGTGTATTCGCCTGCTTGTGGGTACAAACCTTCCACGGTGGTACCTTCAGCAGTACTTCCATTACCAAGGTCCCATTGGGCGGTGAGTTGTGAATTAGCGGCTGTAAAAATGATGATGTTGTCACTTTCTGAAGAAACTTCATAGGTGAATTGAGCATCGGCTTCAGTAGGAGCGTCACCCAATTGGGGGTCGTCCTTCTTACATGAGGCCATTGACAGTGCGCCAATAGCCAGAGAAAATAAAATTAATCGTTTCATGATCTGGAGTTTAATTAATAACTAGGGTTTTGTTGCCAGTTTCCTCCGGCTAGGTCGATCTCCAATTGTGGAATCGGAAAAAGTTCATGTTTACCAACCGTGAAGCCTTCAATATTTTCTTCGGCTTCGCCCGTTCTTACTAAATCGAAGAAACGGTGACCTTCGCCTGAGAGCTCAAGTCTACGTTCGGTATAAATATCTTGAAGAAGTTGGTCGCCACCTGAGGTGATGAGGGGCATTCCTACGCGCTGACGGACTTCGTTCAGGTACTGCTGTGCGAGTCCATCGTTACCGGTTTGGGCATTCGCTTCTGCAGCCATTAACAAAACGTCAGCATATCGGATGACACGGTAATTTACCGGGCTGGTCAAGTCGTTGTCTGGTAAACCGATCTCCCCTTGGCGCTTGATGTATTTGTTGTTGTAATAACCCGTATGACCACCACCACCGATAGCATAGGTGATGCTACTTGGATTCGGTTGCGCTGCGATAAATGCTTCAATGTCTAGCACTGACGCATCTCGACGGGGGTCGCTCTGGTCAAAAGCATCGTAAAGATCTTGGGTGGGTAAATTATAGCTGTTGCCGTCTCCGTATACGGGGCCATCATACTGTCTGATACCTTGGAAACCTGGAGCAGCATTGCCCTCCAAACAGATCAAGCACCCATAGCTACCTCCTTCGAGGCCAGTATACTGTACGTCGAACACTGTTTCTGAGTGCCCTTCGTTGGCAACACTGAAAAGATTATTGTAGTTATCGATCAAGGCATATTGCCCACTTTGAATTACTTGATCAAAGGTGCTCGCCGCTTCAGCAAACTTTGATTGATATAACTGTGCTTTACCGAGTAATGCTAGAGCAGCGCCTTTTGTAACCCGTCCTTTCACCGGATTGGTCCAATCAAGATTGTCTGCGGCAAATTGTAGGTCTTCTTCGATCTGTGCGTAAACCTCAGATTGAGGGGTGCGTTCGATCTCATTCACCTCTTGTGCTCCGAGACGTTCGTCAACAACCAATGGCACATCTCCAAAAAACTTCGTCAATTCGAAGTAATAAAAGGCACGAAGGAATCGTGTTTGTGCCAGCACTTGTGTTTTGCCTTCAAAGTCAATGTTATCCTTGAACTCCATGATATAGTTCGCACGTGTGATACCGGCGTAATTCCATCGGAAGATGTTGCGCAATTCGGTATTCACCGCATCGTGTCGCATCTCGTCGATTTCGTGTAAACCTTCTGTATCGGTAACACTTTCACCGCCTGCGATGGCATTGTCTGAAGCTATCTCTCCGATCCATAGCGACATGAATGAACCTTGCAACAGGTCATATGCGCCGGTCAGAGCACGGTCGTAGTCGTCGGCATTGATGAAGTAGTTCTCAGCATCTTGCGTGAATTCTGGTTCCAGGTCTAGAAAATCTCTACAACCTACGGCAGCGATTACCACTAGGCTGAGTGCCGCAACGATGAATGTATATCTTGATCTTTTCATGTGATTAGAACTTAAGGTTTACGCCTCCCATGAAGATACGGGCTTGTGGATAAAAACCATAATCAACACCGGCAGAAAGAGTTCCTCCTGCTGCTCCAATGTCGGGGTCGAAGCCCTGATAGCCGGTAAGGGTTACGAGGTTGTTCGCAGCTACGTAAACGCGGAGTGAGGAGATTTTTGCCTTCTCTGTCCAGCGTTTTGGAATGGTGTAGCCGAGCTGCAAGTTTCTTAGACGAACGAAGCTTCCATCCTCTACAAAGAAGTCAGAGAATTCGGTGTTCCTAGTTGCGCCGGTGGTCACACGAGGGATTTCATTGCTGCTTTCAGGGCCAGTCCATCGGTCGAGCCAGTAATCCAACTGATTGGCATAAGGCTGCTGGCGCTCATAGTTTCGAATGATCTCCTGACCGATAGCAGAGTAAACATTTGCAGAAATGTCGAAGCCCTTGTAGCGTGCATTCAATGCCAAGCCGAACGTGAAGTCAGGTAGTGGAGATCCCAACATTACTCGATCATCATCGTTTCCGAAGCTGATAACACCGTCGCCATTTTGATCTACGAAACGAAGGTCGCCGGGCCGTGCACCTGGCTGCTCCACTTCAGCGTTATCGATTTCGGTCTGTGTCTGCCAGATACCGTCGGTCTCATAACCGATATAGTATCCGATCGGGAAGCCTTCTTGGAAGCGAGTAGCAACCACGCCTCCAACGCCAAACGCAGCGCCCGGAAGGAATTCAACACCTTCCGGAACACTCAACACCTCGTTTCTTAGGTAGGTTGCGTTGAAGTTACCACCAAATCCCCAGTCCAGTGCAGGGTTGGTTTGGTAGCCCAATTCAAATTCAACACCGCGGTTCGATACATCACCGGCATTGATCACCGGCGGTTGTCCGCCAGGTCCGTAAGACCCGATTACACCAGAAACGTCGGGCTGGAAGAGCAGGTCAAAGGTGTTCTTTTGAAAGTAGTTCATGGTGATGTCCAAAGCATCATAGAAGGTAAGGTCAAAACCTACGTTCAACTGACGAGTGGTTTCCCACTGAAGGTCAGGATTGGATGCTCTACCGAGGGCAACACCTTGGGTGATGACATCGTCAAATACGTAAACCCCTTCTCCATTTAGGAGCGCTCGGTAAGCGAAGTTGGCGATCTGGTCATTTCCAGACACACCGTAACTTGTTCGTAGCTTGAAGAAGGTGATGCTCGGCACATTGAAGAAATCTTCCTCAGATGCTAGCCATGCTCCGGATACGGTAGGGAAGAGGCCATATCGGCTATTCGGTCCGAATTTACTGGAACCATCTCTCCTCAAGATACCGGAGATGATGTATTTGTACTGATAGGTGTACTCAGCTCGCATGAAGGTCGACAACAAGCGCTCCTCGAATTGAAAGGAACCTGCATTGTTCAGGTATCCGCCCGGTGCAAGGTTCGCAGAGATGTCAGCAAAATCTTCGGAATTATTTGGAATGTTGTAAGCGGTAGCATTAAGGGCTTCTCCTCTTCTTCTGAAGACGGATGCTCCGAGGGTAGCCTTCACCTGATGGATGTCATTGAAGTTTTTCTCATAATTTAAGAAGCTCTCAAAAGTTACGTCCAGGTAGGTGGCTCTTTGTTCGTAGACTGCCGCCCCTCTTTCGATTTCCGTACTGTCGCCGATGAGCACGATGGATGGGTCTAGATCCGCATTGATCGCGGTATTCTGTGCTTTGCCTGGGCCGTACCAGACCAAGGGCGAGAACACCTTGTCATCAACCAATGCATAATTATAAGCTAGGCGATTGCTGAAGGATAGCGCATCGCTGAAGGTATAGGTAAGCTCTTCTTTACCCACAAACTTATCCACCTTGGATAGGTTGTTCGTATTCTCGATCTGCGCAAGCGGGTTGATCACCTCATTCACCTCTTCCAAGTAACTGTAATTGCCGTCTGGAGTTCGAATGGACTCGGTAGGAAAGGCATTCACAGTATTGTACAAAACAGATCCAATTCCATTCTCAGGAAGGGCCTTTCGCTCCTCGTGGGTATAGAGCATCACGCTCGTTAGCTCCAGGCGATCAGAAAGGTCGGTTACAATGTTAACACGTCCGTTGTATCGGGTGAAGTTTGATTTGGGTCCGCCTACGATACCGTCTTGTGTGAAATAGGAACCCCCAATAGAGTAAGATGTCCTCTCTCCGCCACCGGTCATGTTCAAGTTGTAGTTCTGCATCGGGGCCATGGTGAACACGCTGTCTTGCCAGTTGGTTCCTTCACCAAGGGTGGTATTATTGAATGGAACTTCATCCCCACCACGCGCAAACATTTCGTTTTTGACTACAGCGTACTCTCGTGCATTGAGAAGGTCCAGTTTATTCGAGGTTTCTTGGATTCCATAATAGGCGTCAAACTCTACGCGTGGCTTGCCGCCTTTGCTGCCTTTCTTGGTCTCGATAAGGATTACGCCATTTGCCGCTCTCACACCGTAAATACCCGCGGTAGCATCTTTCAAGACGTTCACGGAAGCGATGTCAGAAGGATTCAGGGCATTGAGCCCTTCAGAGTCGTAGACCACACCATCTACCAAGATCAGGGGGTCATTATCTCCAAACGTGCTCAAGCCACGGATACGGATATTGGAAGATCCACCAGGAGAACCTGAATTGGTGTTGATGGTAACCCCCGCCAATTGACCCTGTAGCGCTTGGTCCATCCGAGGAATGTTCATTTTTTCAATGTTCTCACCCTTCACCTGAGCGGTGGCGCCTGTCAATTCTTTTTTCTTTGAGGTACCGTAACCGATCACCACGAATTCCTCAAGGGTTTCGACGTTTTCCTCCATGGCAACATCGATGCTGCCTCTGCCTGCTGACGGAACCTCTACAGGCTTGTAGCCAATGAAGGTGAAACGCAAGACAGCCTTATCAGCATCTATAAGCTGCAAGGAATACTTTCCATCAAGATCTGTGGTTGTGCCGTTGGATGTGCCAAGTTCGATAACGGTAACACCCGGAATGGTAATTCCACTGGCGTCTGTCACCGTCCCGCTTACTTCTTTCGATTGCGCAAATACAAGGGTGGAAAACATGCATTGTATCGCAACCAGCCATGGTATCCATTTTATCATTTTCTCTGGTCGTTAGTTCAGTTTCTTATAGTCAAAAAGACTATTAGGTTGGTTCAATATTAAGATAAATACGCTTAGTAATGAATTCTGTGTTAAAAAAATCTGCGTTGGTCGATTTAATTTTGGTAAAAGATACCATAAGTTTGTCTACGTTGAGGATTTGTTCTTATTGTTGTAAAGTAATCTATCCACCTCCCCGTCATGAATAATCGAAAAGAAACCATAGAGAGTGTGATTGGACATCAGTTCACAGGTCACTACAAGATCCCGATTGAGAAATTCTTTCAGTGTGCTATTTCTGTAGACTGCGTCATTTTGGGGTACCATGAACAAGCCATTAAACTCTTGGTCATTGAGCGTGGAGCAAATCCTCACCTGGGTCAGATGGCCTTGCCCGGTGATTTGGTCTATCCGAACGAAGATGTTCGCCTTTCAGCATATCGGGTGTTAAAGGATCTGACCGGGATCGAAGGAGTGACCATGGAGCAAACGAAAACCTATGGTGAGGTAGATCGTCATCCCATCGGGCGGGTAGTGACCGTTGGCTTTTATGCCTTGATCAATGCCGACATCTATGAACCACTGGCCAGTTCATGGGCCGATAATGTTTATTGGGTCGACATTCGTTCCCTTCCGGACCTTGCGTTCGATCATAACAAGATTGTGGTGGACGCATTTAAGATGTTGCAAGAAAGTGCCCGTAATCATCCCATTGGATTTGAGCTCCTACCGAATAAGTTCACCTTGGGAGAGATGCAGGCTTTGTACGAAGCGATCTTCAACACAAAATATGATAAGGCGAACTTCAGAAAGCGTATCCTGAGCATGGGTTTCTTGAAAGACCTCAAGGAAATGCAGACCGACGTTCCACATCGTCCGGCGCGCCTTTTTTCCTTCGATATGGAAGCCTACGAGACCTTACTCGCTGAAGGCACTACCTTCGGACTGTAACCAATATTTGTTCCTCTGGAGCATCAATTACATACCGAGACGGCCGTTGATGCATTGGACTGGATCGTCATCCTTGGTTACTTCATCCTGATCCTAACCGTTGCTTATTTTGTCGTACGCAAGCGTCCTGCCGCCCCCGCGTTGGAGAGCGACGACGCCAATACCTCCTCTTACTTTCTTGGAGGAAGAGATCTAGGTTGGATCGCCATCGCCGCTTCATTGTTTGCTTCAAACATTGGCTCCGAGCATTTGGTTGGACTCGCCGGGCAGGGTGCAGCAGGTAATTTCGTTGCTTCTCAGTTTGAGATCCTAGCTTCATTCATGCTGCTCTTGCTGGGATGGCTCTTTGTTCCCTTCTACCTCCGTACCGGAGTCTTCACCATGCCGGAATTCCTCGAGGTTCGCTACAGTGTTACCGCCAGAAATTACCTTAGTTGGGTATCCATCGCTGGGTATATCCTAACAAAGATCTCGGTCACCATCGCCGCGGGCGGCATCGTTTTCGTTGCCCTTCTTGGTGTAGATTTTTGGACCGGAGCAATCGCGATTGTGCTCATCACTGGCGCTTATACGGTATTAGGAGGGCTAAGAGCGGTGATCTATACCGATCTTGTTCAGATGTTCATCTTGATCGGGGGAAGCATTGTTCTCACCATCATTGGTTTGGATGCTGTAGGAGGCATCGACGGCTTACGTGAGCACACCACGTCAGAGCAATTGTCGCTTTGGAGAGGAATGGATGACGCGGATTATCCTTGGACCGGCATCTTATTCGGCGCACCGATCTTGGGGGTATGGTATTGGTGTACAGACCAGTTCATCGTGCAACGCGTGCTGGCGGCTAAAGACCTTTCGCATGCTCGACGTGGCAGTATTGTGGCGGGCTATCTCAAGCTGCTGCCGATGTTCATCTTCGTGCTACCTGGCGTAATCGCTTTTGCCTTGGCTTCCGATCCTGCTTCTGGCTTTGCATTCCCTACTACCGATGGCCAAGCCGAATACGACGCAGCACTGCCATTGCTGATCAACTACCTCTTACCTAGCGGGCTAAGAGGTTTGGTTATCGCCGGATTGCTCGCCGCATTGATGAGTTCATTGAGCTCTGTTTTCAATTCTTGCTCAACGCTTTTTACGATTGATATCTACAAAAAGTGGCGGCCCTCTACCAGCGACAAACAACTGGTGCGCGTCGGTCAGGTCGTAACGATTTTATTGGTGGTCTTGGGACTTGCATGGATTCCCATGCTTCAAGTCATTGAAGGCGGGTTGTTTCAGAAACTTCAAAGTATACAAGCGTACATTGCTCCGCCGATTGCAGCCGTTTTCTTGATTGGTATTTTATCAAAAACGGTCAACAACAAAGGCGCTCTTGCTGCGCTGTTCAGCGGTGCTGTCTTAGGTACACTCCGTTTGATCCTTGAGATCAATAAGGACCTTTTATCCGGGTTTTGGCTGGAGGTAGCTGAGGTCAATTTTCTACACTTTGCCTTGTTCCTTTTCTTGGTATGTTCAGGTGTGCTTTTTGTCGTGAGCTACGTCACCCAATCGCATCGTAAGGAATTGAGCAGTGTGTTCTGGGCGAAGGGTGAGCCAAGATCATTCAATCGTTGGAATGCTGTTCTTTCAGTAGGGCTTATTATCGTAGTACTCATCTTATGGCTCGCGTTTGCATAAAAACTCATCGATCACTTACCCGTATATTGCTCTTCGTAGGGGCAACCATTCTTTTGTCGGCAGCGGGTGATCATCAGGTCCGATCCGAGGATGAATTGTGGAGACGCATCAATAGCATGTCGCTACGCGAGAAGGTAGGACAGATGACCCAGATCAACCTGCCACTATTGTTGCAACGTCAGGAAGATGGTTCGGTTAAACATCCTGTTTCCTTTGATGCTACAGCGCTCTCTTTAGCACTGGATTCCTTCAAGGTAGGTTCGGTGATGAATACCGCTGATCATGCGCTGTCTCTTGAGACCTGGCAGTACATCACCTCCTTCCTTCATGAACAGAGCGAAGAACGAGTGGGTATTCCTATCCTCTATGGTATTGACGCGATTCATGGCGCTAATTACACTTCCGGCTCGACCCTGCTCCCGCATCAATTGATGATCGCTGCAAGCTTTAACGACTCCTTGGCTGCATTGGCTGCAGGTATTTCGGCCTATGAGACTAAAGCTTCAGGCATTCCGTGGGTCTTTTCACCCATCTTGGATGTGGTTAGAAACCCTTATTGGGTGCAGTTTTTTGAGACCTTCGGTGAGGATACCTACCTCGCGAAGCAAATGGGAAAAGCCATGGTTAGGGGTTACCAAGCTGTCAACAGTCCAAGTGCTCAGGTATTGGCATGCGCAAAGCACTTTGTTGCAGTTGGTGACGTACGTACAGGTAAGGATCGAACGCCCATTGATATAGGAGAAAGGAAGTTGCGCGATGTGTTTCTGCCTCCTTTCGAAGGGGCTGTTTCAGAAGGTGTAGCATCCATTATGATCGGAACGAATGAGATCGATGGCATACCTACCCATGCCAATTCATACTTATTAAAGGGAGTTTTACGCGATGAACTAGGGTTTGAAGGAGTATTGATCTCTGATTGGGGGGATGTGCAGAACCTTTATCGCTTGCACCGATCCGTAGCGAGCATGGAAGAAGCAGTGAAACTCGCCATCAATTCCGGCATCGACATGGTGATGGTGCCGAACGATTTTGAATTTTCGAAGACCTTGTATGAGCTGGTCTTGAATGACGAGCTCGATCAAGCGAGGATCGACGCCTCGGTCTACCGAATCCTCAAGGCTAAGCAAGCGATTGGCTTGTTGGATGGGTCTTTCCTCCCTGGCGAGGGAGACTTTCCTCGCTTTGGAGGTGAAGAACACTACAAGAGTTCATATGAAATAGCACTGGAAGGAGCCTGTTTGCTCAAGAACGAAGGAGAGGTCCTTCCTTTATCTGCAGATAGCAAGATCCTCATCTGTGGTAATGCCTCCGACGACCTGAGCATTCAGAACGGGGCTTGGTCGCGCACTTGGCAAGGCAGGGATACCTTCATCCATAAGGAGCCGTATGCTACCATCTACCAAGCGTTCTCAGAGCGCGCAAAGAACGTGTCCTTTGCAGATCGAAGATCCAGTGCTGCTTGGCTAGAAGGCGTGAACACCAACATGGTCGATGAGGCGGAAGTGATTTTGGTGTGCTTAGGCGAACGACCAGCTACAGAGAAACCAGGAGATGTTCCAAGCATCGACCTGCCAGCTTCGGATCAGGCCTTGATTGAATTCCTTCATAGGAGAGGTAAGACCATAGTGCTGGTGATGATGCAAAGCCGTCCCCGCATTGTTAGAACGATAGAGCCGCTGGTGGATGCCATCCTGATGGGCTTCGTGCCGGGGAACAGCGGAGGAGAGGCGATCGCAGACCTGTTGCTTGGCAAGGCCTCGCCCTCAGGAAAACTACCCTTCAGCTACCCGAGGTACGAAGGACTTTATATGCCTTACGCACACAAGCACATCGAAGCGATGGATACCAACTATGGGATGTCAGCCTACCAACCCCAATGGGCCTTCGGATCGGGAATTGGCTATGTGGAGATCGCCTATGATGAGATCAGCCTGGCATCTGATACCCTTCAACCAGATGATACCTTAGCGATCGATGTTCGCATTTCGAACCTCGGAGATCAAGGTCAAAAAGAATCTGTCTTAGTCTTCATCGCTGATCGCGTATCGAAGGTGACGCCTGAGGTGAAAAAACTAGCCGCCTACAAGAAGGTCAACACGTTGCCGAATCGATCGCGTACCGTTCAATTCAGCATTCCTATCTCAGAACTAAAAAGCACCGGACTTGATCCCCGGAGCAAAACCTTGGAGCCGGGATGGTTTGATATCTTCATCGCAAATAGATCTGCTTCGTTCTACTTAGCGGCCGGGTCTTAACATTAAATTGTCCTTTTGGTTAAACTTACCTTAAGTAGTCTATATTTGCTCACCCCGAAAAAGTGGACAACAAGTTTACACATATCATAAGTGCATTGATTATCAATAACCTAGATGATAGTCGTTGGCGAATTTTGTACGCTGTCCTACGGTGTTTGAGCGCTAACTAATACGCCTATGAAAAAGCAAACGAACTATACCATCGTTCTCACGGCACTGATCGTAGCACTCGGTGGTTTGTTGATGGGGTTCGACGCCTCGGTCATCTCCGGTGTTGTACAATTCATTGAGCCTGAATTTGGTTTAACGAAACTGGAGTTGGGATGGTCTGTTGCCTCCCTCACTCTTGCTGCTACGGCAGCGATGTTATTTGCAGGTCCATTGAGCGACAGATTTGGTCGTAGAGCGGTTCTCCGAGTTGCTGCGATCCTGTACGCGCTGAGTGCGCTCGCCTCGGCATTTGCTCCAAGCTTCTTGCTGCTTGTGATCGCACGCATGATCGGTGGTTTTGGCGTTGGGGCTTCCCTGATCCTTGCTCCGATGTACATCGCAGAGATCTCACCTCCCAACTTGCGAGGGAGGATGGTATCCATCAACCAGTTGAACATTGTTATCGGTATCTCCTTGGCCTTCTTTACTAACTATTTGATCCTGCGTTTTGGAAAGTCGGATGCCACATGGGTAGCAGCCCTTGGCATCGACAAGTATAATTGGCGTTGGATGCTCGGTTTGGAGGCGGTTCCAGCTATTCTTTATTTCATCGGGCTTTTCTTGATCCCAAGGAGTCCTCGATGGCTCGTGATGAAGGGTCACTTTGATGAGGCGATCAAGGTGATGCGCCGGTACACCATGGGTGATGCTGATACCAAAGAGCAGATCGCCAAGATCAAAGAAAGCCTCTCCACAGACGATAATAAGACCAAAGGTGAATGGAAGGAGTTGCTGAATCCATCGCTCCGACTTGTGCTGGTTATTGGAATTGTTGTTGGCATACTACAGCAGATCACAGGCATCAACTCTGTTTTCTTCTATGCGCCGATGATCTTTGAACAGTCAGGTATTGGAACGGACGCTTCTTTCATCCAAGCCATCTTCGTTGGTTTGACCAACTTGGTCTTCACGGTTCTGGCCATGATGTTCATTGATAAGCTCGGTCGTAAGCCCCTCCTCTCCTTTGGTGTATCTGGCATTGCCGTTTGCATGTTCCTGCTTTCCTATGGTTTTGCTTCAGCCACTTACACCTTAGACGATGGCGACCTTGAACGCTTGGATGCATCCATCCAAACAGATGCCATATCAGGCTTGGTAGGAACCACCTTTGATAGTGACCTAGCGTTTAAAGATGCGGTGATCGGAGCCATTGGAGAAGAACGTTTCCGCGAGCACCAGAACGCTATTGTAAAGGAAGCCATCAGCATTAATCCAACCTTGATCTTGATTGCGATCTTGGGCTTTGTAGCGTCTTTCGCTATGTCTATCGGTCCAGTGATGTGGGTGCTCTTTTCAGAATTGTTTCCGAACTCTATTCGTGGCATCGCTATTTCCGTTGTAGGATTGGTCAATTCAGCGATCAGCTTCCTCGTACAGTGGGTGTTCCCATGGGAACTGGATGTGCTCGGAAATACCCTAACCTTCTTGATCTATGCGGTTTTCGCAGTACTCGGACTCGCATTCATCATCAAGGTGATTCCTGAGACCAAAGGGAAGTCATTGGAAGAATTGGAAGAACAACTGGTTAAATAATAAGCTTATGATGCGGTATTTAAGTCTCGTTTTTATCATGGTCTCCGTGATGGTTTTAGTTGGCTGCGGCGGACAAAACACGCCGAAAGAAGACGATGGGTCCATTGGTCGTGATACAGTTGAAACAACCCCAACGGAAGGTACTGTGCAGGTGGAAGCCGAGTCCTATACCGGCTCATCAAGTGAACCGGATTCCGGGGATGTGATCTCGATGACCGCTGACGGTTGGTTGGAGTACATGGTTGAAATTCCGAGAACGGGTCGCTATCGAGTGGTTGCGAAAGGTAGTACTACCAATGGAGGGGCAGTTTGGGTGGAAGACTATGTTGGGAACAAAGACGATCGCACCTACGACATCACAGGTAAGCTGAACCTGCCTGCAGATGTAATGAAGGAGGTCTTCATCGATGGTTCTCCTCTTCAAGCTGGACCACATCCCATTCGCGTACATGCCCACGGGGGTGATGTTACCCTAGACTTCATCCGTTTTGAGCCCATATTGTTTCACCGAGATACCAAAGAGAGCCTTGAGCAGAACATGGAGGGCGAAGCATGGGAGCTGGTATGGTCTGACGAGTTTGAAGAAGATGGCCTTCCTGATACGACCAAATGGACCTACAACGTAGGCAATTGGGGTTGGGGAAACAACGAGCTACAGTATTATACCAACGGGGATCCAAGGAATGCCCGCATAGAAGATGGTAACCTCATCATTGAAGCGCACAAGGATGCGGAGGGTGATGGATGGACCTCTGCGCGCTTGACCACACAGGGCAAGACCTCCTTCCTTTACGGAAAGATCGAGTTTCGAGCAAAAGTGCCTACAGGCAGAGGAACGTGGTCTGCAGGTTGGACACTCGGAGATTCCTATCGGGATGAGATCTCTTGGCCGTATTGCGGCGAAATCGATATCCTCGAATGTGTTGGCTATGAAATCGATGATGAAACAGGCGATGGTATTAACCATGCTACTTGCCATACTCGCGCTTATTATTTCAAGCAAGGAAACCAGATCGGGAGCCAGATTGAAGTCACAAACATGAACGAGGAATACCACACCTATGCCGTGGAGTGGTACCCGAATGAGATCCGCGGAACGCTTGATGGAGAACATTATTACACGTATGATAAGACAGCTGATTCCTTGGAGTGGCCGTTCGATAAGCCTCAGAACATTATCATCAACCTTGCCATCGGTGGCGGTTGGGGAGGTGCTCAGGGCATAGATGAGAACCCGGATAAACCGAAGTATATCTTAGACTATGTGAGGGTTTATGCACGTAAGTAATAGGCTTCATAGCGCCGTCATAGCTGTTTTGACCCTCATGATGTTAGCTGCATGTACCAACGATCGTGAATCCATGATTGTAACGGCTTATCAGACGAGTTCTACGGGCCATCAGATCAGTAAAGTAGCATTTCCAAGTGACCTCAATGCTGCGCTGACCTTAAAGATAGATCCAGAGATGAGCTTCCAAGAAGTGATCGGTATTGGAGGGGCATTCACTCAGTCTACGAGTCATTTACTGATGGGTATGAGTCCTCAGAAGCGCGCAGAGATCCTGAGCGCCTATTTTACCAAAGAGGGCGCCGCGTATAGTTTTTGCAGAACGCATATGAACAGCTGTGATTTCTCAACGCATACCTATTCCTATACTCCAATTCCCGGAGACACAGCGCTGGAGCATTTCAGCATTGAGCGAGACTTCAACGACATCATTCCGATCATCAAACAAGCGCAATCCGTAGCCCATAGAGAGATCAAGTTCTTGGCTTCGCCTTGGACGGCTGCGCCTTGGATGAAGGACAATGGCGCGTGGAATGGTGGAAGCTTATTGCCAGCCTATCACCAAACTTGGGCTGATTTCTTCGTCAAGTACCATCGCGCCTATGCGGCGGAGGGTATACCAATCTGGGGCTACACAGTAGAAAATGAGCCGTTAGGCAATAACGAGAACTGGGAGAGCATGCACTACACACCAGCGTCCATGTCAGCTTTCATCAAGGATTACCTTGGGCCTACCCTAGAGCAGAACGATGTTGATGCAAAGGTTTTCGTCTATGACCAGAATCGTGGGGAGGAGCTGAAGCATTGGGTGGATGTAATGCTCAAAGACTCGGCATTACTTCCGTATATCGATGGTACGGCGGTGCATTGGTACTCCAGCACGGTTGACTATTTCGGTCCATCCCTACAGTACGCCCATGAGGCAGCCCCATACCTTCACTTGATCCACTCAGAAGCCTGTATTGATGCGGAGGTGCCTGTGTGGAAGGACGATGCATGGTATTGGAGCAAAGAAGCAACGGATTGGGGGTACGATTGGGCGAAACCAGAGAACAAGAAGGACCATCCTAAATATGTTCCCACCTATCGCTATGCGCGAGATATCATGGGTTGTTTGAATAACCGCGTAGAGGGATGGATCGATTGGAACATGGTCTTGGATAAGCAAGGTGGGCCTAACCATGCCAAGAACTGGTGCATTGCGCCGGTTATTGTTGATACTGCAAGTGATGAAGTGTACTACACTCCGCTCTACTACATACTTGCGCAGTTCAGCCGATTCATCGAGCCTGGAGCTAAGGTGATCGAGTCGAGTTTGGAGTCGGAGGGAATGATGGCATTGGCGGTGAAGAACCCGAACGATCAGGTCGTGTGCTACGTACTTAACATGAATGATGAGGACGCAGATGTTACGCTGCAGATGAAGGATAAAAAATTTGATACCAGGGTGTTAGCTAAGTCATTGCAGACCCTGATCATAGAAGAACCTAAAGCGAAAGAAATTAAGTGATGACGGAACAGATTTATGTGGGCAATACCCCGTGGGTAGCGAAGGATGAAGAGGTGCATGGAGCATACATGGAGATCAATGGTAAGACCTTCTATAAGATCTCGAACGTGAACATGATGCGCCCGTTTTTCATGAGTATCGTGAGCCCATCAGACCATTGGTTGTTCATGTCGAGTAACGGAGGGGTAACTGCGGGAAGACGCACACCAGAGACGGCCTTGTTTCCTTATGAAACCGACGATAAGATCACCCTTAATCAGAAGAATACGGGGGGCAAGGCGATCTTGAAGGTTCGTCGCAATGGTCGCACCACGATCTGGGAGCCCTTTTCAGAACGATACAACGGCATCTATCGACTCGAGCGCAACTTATACAAGTCCATGGAGGGTTCGGTTGTCATTTTCGAAGAGTATAACCTAGATGTTGAGCTTCAAGTTCGGTCTACCTGGACTACTTCAGACCGTTTTGGCTTTGTACGTCAGATCCAAGTCCTCAACAAAGGAAAGGAGCAAGTGCAGATCGAGTTTGTAGATGGTATCCAGAACATTCTGCCGTTTGGAGTAAGCAGTCATATTCAAATGACGCGCAGTAACCTGGTTGATGCTTACAAGAAAAATGAACTGGATACGAAGACAGGCATTGGAATCTTTTCCTTGAGTTCAATGATCGTTGACCGAGCTGAACCCAGTGAGGCTTTGCGTGCCTCTGTGGTTTGGTCAGCGGGTCTGGAAACTGAACACATCCTGCTTTCTAGTATGCAGTTGGAAGCTTTTCGCAGGGGCAAAGGTCTTTCGAATGAAGAATTGGTGCGGGCAGAAAAAGGTGCATACTTCATCCATGCGACGGTAGACCTAGAGCCGGATCGTTCAGCCAGGTGGTACATCGTAGCTGATGTGAACCGATCTTTAGCTGATCTGACCGAACTCCGAAAGGTCATCAATGAAACCGAAAACCTGTCTGCTCTACTCGATGAGGACATGGAAGTGAATCGTACGGCATTGAGGAAGAAGCTCGGAAAGGCAGATGGCTTACAACTTACCAACGAACAACTCAGCACCGGAAGGCACATGTCTAATGTGCTCTACAACATCATGCGTGGGGGCACCTTCGAAGACCAATATCGTATTGAGAAGAAAGACTTGTTGAAGTACGTTAAGAGCGTCAACAAAAAAGTCTATAAAGCTTCTAAAGACGACCTTGAAACGCTCGGAACTGCTTTCTCCTTGCAAGAGTTAAATGCGTTTCTGAGCGAGAGAAACGACATCGATCTGCAGCGAATATGCTCAGAATTCTTGCCGCTCTCGTTCAGCCGTAGACATGGCGATCCGAGTCGCCCTTGGAACCACTTTACCATCAACGTAAAGGACGAGCACGGTCGTGAGGTAAAGAGCTATGAGGGCAACTGGCGCGATATCTTCCAGAACTGGGAGGCACTCAGCTACTCCTTCCCAGGCTATCTGCAGGGGATGATCAATCGTTTCTTGAATGCATCGACCATTGATGGATATAATCCTTATCGCATCACGTCAGATGGCATCGATTGGGAGGTAAGTGATCCCAATGATCCATGGTCCTACATCGGTTATTGGGGCGATCACCAGATCGTGTACCTGCTTCGATTGCTGACCATGTTCAAAGAGTTTGCTCCAGGCAAGCTAGAGGAGATGTTGAATAAGCCGGCCTTTGTCTACGCTAACGTGCCTTACAAGATCAGGGGTTACGACGCCATTTTGATGAACCCCAGAGAGACCATTGACTATGACAACAGCCTTGCCAAGAAGATCCAAGAGCGTGTAGAAGACCTTGGAGAGGATGGTAAGATGTCATGGGATGCCGAAGGTAACTTGGTGCGTGCGAACATGTGTGAGAAGCTACTCGTGACCTCATTGACCAAGCTCTATAACTTCATACCGGAAGCAGGGATTTGGCTGAATACCCAGCGTCCGGAGTGGAACGACGCCAACAACGCATTGGTTGGAAACGGAGTATCGGTGATCACCTTATGCTATCTACGCAAGTTCTTGATCTTTTTCTCAGACCTTCTCGATTCGTCTGGCTTGGATGAACTTGAGTTGAATAAGCCGGTGTCTGACCTCATGGACGCGCTCTCTAGGGGCTTTTCAACCCGGGAAGATTTACTAAGTCAGGGCTTCAATGATGAGGAGCGAAGAACCTTGATGGATCGGTTTGGTATCGCAGGTGAGCACTATCGCACTTCTGCTTATTCTGGATTTTTAGGAAACAAGCAACGGGTGAAGATCCAGGATATCAAAGCTTTCATGCACCTTGCCCTTCGGTTTGTTGACCAGAGCATTGGAGTGAATGAACGCGAGGATGGATTGTTCCATAGCTATAATCTGCTCCACTTGTCGCCCGATAAGGCTTCGATCAGCCATCTGTACGAAATGCTGGAAGGTCAGGTAGCCATCCTTTCTTCAGGCTACCTCAACGCAGCAGAGAGCAAGCGCGTGCTAGACGCCCTTCGCAGCAGTGCGATGTTCAGGGATGATCAGTACAGTTACTTACTCTATCCAGACCGTAAGCTTTCATCGTTCCTAGAGAAGAATAAGATCGTTCAACAGCGTTTGGACGACTCGGCTTTGGTGCGCAGGCTGGTTGACGATGGCAATAAGGACCTCATCAGACAAGGGATCGATGGTGCTTACCATTTCAACGGTGATTTCCATAATGCCAACGATGTGGTGCGTGCCTTGAATCGATTGGCAGCTTCGGGATACGCGGAAGAAGTTCAGGCAGAGCGCTCCCATATTCTGGCCTTGTTTGAAGAGCTCTTCAACCACGAAGCCTTCACCGGACGCAGCGGAACCTTCTATGGTTACGAGGGATTGGGCTGCATTTATTGGCACATGGTCTCGAAGCTTCTGGTCAGCATCCAAGAAGTGATCTGGTCGATGGATGAGGATGCTTCTGAAGCGGTTTTTGGTCAACTGGCGGAGCACTACTTCGAGGTGCGAGCGGGAATAGGAATTAACAAGAACCCAAAGGTCTACGGAGCCTTCCCAACCGACCCTTACTCGCATACACCCAAGAACAAGGGTGCGCAACAACCTGGTATGACGGGTCAAGTGAAAGAAGATGTGCTGAACCGATGGGCAGAGCTCGGTGTGCGTGTGGAAAACGGCCGATTGAGTTTCAAGCCACGCTTCCTTCGCGTAACGGAATTCCTACCTGAACCAAAGACCTTCGAGTACTATGGGCTGGACCATGAATGGAAAACGATAGCTGTTGATGCTGGTGCCATGGCATTCACGTACTGTCAGGTGCCTGTGGTGTACCATAAGGCGGAAACAGACGCCATCACCCTGTACATGAAAAACGGCGAACAACGAAAGATCGAAGGAAATGCGTTGTCTGTTGAGGAGTCTAAACATGTGTTCCATCGCGACAAGGAAATCGTTCGCATCGATGTGAAGCTTGCTCAGCGGCGCATTCTTGATTAAGCGCATTCGTTTGGCAGCTCCTGTTCCGACCTGAGATTACTCATTTTGACGCTTCACACATCTTTTCTGCATCTTCGCTGTTTAGCTTACTCGTGGGTATTGAAGACCTCAAAAAGCGCTTTTTCGCTAGTCCGAACATCGACCTTTTTGATTTTGGACCTGACCTTGCTGTGCCTGTTCGGCATCGCCTGAAGGGGGTTTCAGGTTCAGCGCTGAGTTTCATCCTTGCAGCGGGTTTCAAGAAATATGATGTGCATCACCTGCTGGTGTTCAATGATCGGGAAGAGGCGGCGTACTTCTACAACGATCTGCAAAACCTCATCTCTCCCAATCGTGTTTTCTTCTTTCCGCACAGCGATAAGAAGCCGTATGATCGACATGATGTTCCTGAAGAGGAGTACCGTGGTAAGAAGAAGGAGGGTGAAAGCGGCCTGATGCGCGCAGAGGTTTTGAATGCCATCAATACCCGTAAACGACATTTTGTGATCGTTACCTATGCCGACGCACTTAGCGAGAAGGTAGTGACCAAGCAACAGCTGAGCAAGAATACCTTGGCGATTAAGATCGGCGACGAACTATCGCAGGATTTCGTGAATGAGATGCTCCAAGAATTGGAGTTTGAGCGGGTGGATTTTGTCTACGAGCCAGGTCAATATGCAATCCGCGGTGGGATCATTGACATATGGAGCTTTTCAAACGACAAGCCTTACCGTGTGGAATTGTTCGGGAAAGAAGTAGACAGCCTTCGAACTTTTGATCCGGTGTCGCAATTAAGTGTCAAAGATCACGGTCACATTACCATCATTCCCGATGTGCAGAAGCAAGCGGTGAAGGAAGTGCGCCAGAGCTTTCTGGAATACCTGCCGGAACATACAGCCGTTTGGCTCAAGAATTTCGAACTCATCCAAGAGCATGTGCAAACGTCATTTGAGCATGCCGTGGAGTGCTTTGACCGTAGGAAGGGTGAGGTAAAGGCATTGCCGCCGCCGGAATTGTACCTCTCAGAGGAGGCATTTTTAGATCAGCTCAACAACTACAGCCAGGTGGAGTTTGACCGTCCGAGCGTCATGAAGCCAGATGTGGAGATTCGTTTCAATCAGTCGCCACAGACCAGCTTCAACAAGAACTTTGACCTCCTCATCAACGACCTCACGAACCACACGAAGAACGGGTTCTACAACTACATCTTCGCATCAAACCCGAAGCAGATCGCCCGTTTGCATCAGATCTTTGAAGACATTCTAACCAATAGAGAGGCTTCCGAGCGCCCGTTTGACTTTGAGGGGATCAACACGGCCATCCACGAAGGTTTCATCGACCATGACCTGAAGGTGGTGTGCTACACCGATCATCAGCTTTTCGAACGCTATCATCGCTATCGCTTGAAAGAAGGCTTCGCCGATGCCGAGCGCCAGATCACCTTGAAGGAGCTCACTGACCTGCAGCCCGGTGATTTTGTAGTACACATCGACCATGGTGTGGGCGAATACTCCGGCATTCAGAAGATTGAGGTGAACGGCAAGATGCAAGAGGCCATTCGTTTGATCTATTCCGGTGGTGATGTGTTGTACGTTTCCATTCACTCCTTGCACCGGATCTCCAAGTATGTCGGAAAGGAAGGAACTGCACCTAAGGTCAATAAGCTCGGCTCAAATGCTTGGCAGAACCTCAAGAACAAGACCAAGAAGAAGGTAAAGGAGATCGCCTATGACCTGATCAAGCTCTATGCTGAGCGGAAGATGAAGAAAGGCTTCGCCTATCATCCCGATACCTACCTTCAAACCGAGTTGGAGTCATCCTTCATCTATGAAGACACGCCAGACCAAGAGAAGGCTACCGCAGCAGTAAAAGCTGATTTGGAGAAGCCCTATCCGATGGATCGCTTGGTTTGTGGTGATGTCGGCTTTGGTAAAACAGAGGTAGCGATCCGTGCAGCCTTCAAGGCAGCAACAGACGGAAAGCAAGTGGCCGTGTTGGCCCCCACGACCATCCTAACCATGCAGCACTACAAAACCTTCAGCGATCGACTCAAAGACTTTCCGGTGAAGGTGGATTACATCAATCGCTTCCGCAGCACCAAGCAGCAAAAGGAGACGTTGAAGAACCTGGCAGAAGGGAAGGTAGACATCCTCATCGGCACACACCGTTTGGTGAGTAAGGACGTGAAGTTCAAAGACCTGGGACTGATGATCATCGACGAGGAGCAGAAGTTTGGTGTAGGCGTGAAGGACAAGCTCAAGACGATGAAGGTGAATGTGGATACGCTTACACTCACGGCTACTCCGATTCCGCGTACGCTTCAGTTCTCGTTGATGGGCGCGCGCGATTTGAGCATCATCAATACCCCGCCGCCTAACCGCTACCCGGTGCAAACAGAGCTTCATACCTTCAATGAGGCGGTGATCAAAGACGCCATATATGCCGAGTTGACACGTAACGGACAGGTGTTTTTCATCCATAACCGCATCCAGAACATCGGTGAGGTGTGCGCCATGATCAAGAAGATCGTGCCGAAGGCCACCATTGAGTTTGCACACGGTCAAATGGACGGCAAGCAACTGGAAGATATCATGATGCGCTTCATCGAAGGTGACTTTGATGTGTTGGTTTCAACTTCCATCATCGAGAGTGGCTTAGACATCCCTAATGCCAATACCATCATCATCAATCAAGCACAGAACTTCGGTTTAAGCGACCTTCATCAGATGAGGGGTCGGGTAGGACGATCAAATCGCAAGGCCTTCTGCTATTTGCTTTGTCCGCCACTGAGCTCCTTAACCAGTGAAGCCCGAAAGCGACTAACGGCGATCGAGCAGTTCAGCGATCTTGGCAGCGGATTCAACATCGCTATGCGCGACCTGGACATACGAGGTGCAGGGAACCTACTGGGTGGTGAGCAAAGTGGTTTCATCACTGACATCGGTTACGAGACCTATCAGAAGATCCTCGAAGAAGCGATGGAAGAGTTAAAGGAGACCGAGTTCAAGGGCTTGTTTGAGGAGGACAAAGACCGCCAGTACGTGAGCGACTGCCAGTTGGAAACCGACTTGGAGGTCTTGATACCGGACGACTACATCAACAACATCACCGAACGTATGGCGGTGTACCGTCAGTTGGCAGAGGTGAATAACGAGGAAAAATTGGTTCGCTTTCAGGAAGGTCTGGAGGACCGATTTGGTCCGATTACCCCACCAATCGAACGCTTATTGAAGTCGAAGCGTTTGATCTGGGCGGGTAAGGAGATCGGTTTCGAGAAGGTGGTCTTCAAGTCGAAGAAGTTGATCGGCTACTTCTTGTCGGATAAAGATTCGAGTTACTTCGAGTCGCCCCGCTTTACGAAAGTGCTGCAGTTCGTGCAAGCCAACCCTAATCGTGTTCAGTTGAGGGAACGCAATGATCGTTTGAGTTTGGTGTTCACCAACATCAGCACGCTGGAGCGGGCAGTAGACGCCTTGGGTGAGGTAATGGCGTTGGAGTCTGCAAGCGCTTGACCTGTTAACCCGTGATCATGTAAACGAGGATCGCGTAGCGGGCGGTCTTCCCTAGGAGCATCCAGAAAGCCATGGGCATAGCCTTTACCCGAAATATTCCAAGTGCAATGGCAATGACATCACCGATGAAGGGCAGCCAACAGAGCAGTGCGGTAAAAGCCCCGTATCGCTTCACGAGCTTCTCCCAGCGGAGTACCTTTTCCTCGGGCGTTCGTAGCCATTTTCCGATCTTTCGCCAATCGCCGAGGTAGCCGAGCAAGTAGCTGCTCATGCCACCGAGGGTGTTTCCAGCGGATGCAGCGATGAGACAAGACATCGGGTCGAAGCCAGCCAGCAGCGTTCCGGCCAGCATCGCTTCTGAACTGAACGGAAGCACCGTCGCCGCCAAGAAGCTCGCGAGGAACAAACCCATCAACCCTATGTCGAACCAATCCATCATTTCGCCCACAATATTAAGCGCAGATTAAATAAAACGCCTGAATGTAAATTATATCAGACTTAGTGTGAATACTACACTAAGTTGACTACATTTGGGCAACACCTATCAAAATGACCACAATACAACATCAACAAATGGACGATTTCGATCTGATCGTCTTCGGCGGTGACGGAGATCTCGCCTTTCGAAAGATCTATCCCGCACTGTATTACCGACTTTTAGAAAAGCAGATCAACAACCGCAGTCGCATCTTAGCGGTATCTCGTCGTGAATATGAATCGACTGCCTTCATGGGTCGCGTAGAAGAGAACCTCAGAAATTACATTGATGAGGTGAATGAAAAAGTGCTTGGTGAGCTATTAGGGATGATCACCAACGCCTCCATCGACCCTGGAAAGGGCAAACAAGATGAGACAGCAGATAAGTGGTTCGACCAAGCAGAAGCTGACCGAATTAGGGTCTTTTACTTGGCTACGCCGGCCACAGCGTTCGGCGGTATATGTGCTTACCTCGATGAGAAGACCTATTTGACCGACCATTCAAGGGTCGTATTGGAGAAGCCCCTAGGACGAGACCTGAAGTCGTCAGAAGAGGTGAACGACCAAGTAGCGGAATACTTCTCAGAAGACCGCATTTATCGGATCGATCACTACCTCGGTAAGGAGACCGTTCAGAACCTGATGGTCCTGCGTTTTGCGAATAACATCTTCGAGCGTTCTTGGAATGCGCAAGAGATCGATAACATCCAGATCACCGTTGCGGAATCCTTGGGCGTAGGCTCGCGAGGTGGCTTTTATGATCAGTACGGTGCTTTGCGTGATATGGTGCAGAACCACTTGCTTCAACTCTTGTGTTTGATCGCCATGGAGCCACCGGTGCTGCTGGATGCCGATGAAGTACGCGACGAAAAGCTCAAGGTGCTCAAGGCCCTTCGCCCTTATGACAAGGAGACCATTCATACCCATACGGTTCGAGGACAGTACACAAAGGGAAAGACCAAAGGAGAGGAGATGCCATCCTATTTGGAAGACATTGAGAAGTATGATTCGAGTACGGAGACATTTGTAGCGCTGAAGACCTACGTTGACAATTGGCGCTGGGGCGGTGTTCCGTTTTACTTGCGCACCGGTAAGCGCCTACCACACCGATACTCAGAGATTGTGATCAACTTCAAGCAAGTTCCACATAACCTGTTCCCAGAGAAGAAAGACATCCAGAATAATCGCTTGACCATACGCTTGCAACCGGAGGAACGCATTGAGTTGCAGCAGATGGTGAAAATCCCTGGACCAGGCGGATACCGCTACAAGCCCTTCTCTTTGGAGCTCGATTACGCGGATCATTTTGAAGACCGTTTCCCAGATGCTTATGAGCGCTTGTTGATGGATGTGGTGCGCGGAAACCAAACCCTCTTCATGCGTCGCGATGAGGTGAAGGCTTCATGGGAATGGGTGGAAACCATTCTGAATAACTGGGAGAAGCAGAAGGTTCCGAACGTGCTCTACGAAGCAGGCTCATGGGGTCCCGGAGACCGAATCATGTCAGAGCCTGATTTCTGGGTGAAATCAAGACACATACTGAAAGTACAGAAGAAGATGGAGGGCAATGCTGGATAGAAGCGCATTAGAAGAGAAGCTCGCAGACGAGGTCTGCCATCAACTACAGAAGGATATCGATGATCGCGGACAGGCAAGTCTGCTCGTTTCTGGCGGGTCTACCCCGAAAGGATTGTTCAAGGTGCTTTCACAGCGGAGTATTCCGTGGGAGAAGGTGATCATCACATTGGTGGATGAACGTTTTCTGCCTGATGGGCACGAAGATCAAAACGGCATCCTGATCAAGGCACACTTGCTTCAGAGCGAAGCACGCAGGGCCGTCTATCTTCCGATGGTGCAAGATCCAAGTGACATTCACCGAAACATGCAAGTGCTGAAGGAAGAGGTAAAGCAGATCCAGCGTCCTTTTTCTGTGGTAATCCTTGGAATGGGTGGCGATGGACACACCGCTTCTCTCTTTCCAGAATCGCCTCAGCTAGATCTGGGTATGGCACTTGATCAAAAGGAGGACTTGATGATTACTGAACCGGTTACCGCTCCCTATCAAAGGATTACATTTACACGAAAGGCGCTTCTCCAAACGCATCGTTTGCTCTTGCATTGCTATGGCGAGGAGAAGCAACAGGTACTCACAAACGCACTCCAGCAAGAAGGCTACTTGCCCTACCCAATCGGAGGGTTCAACGGGCAAGAAGGCGTTGAATTAGAAGTATTCTGGACAAAATAATGTATTATGAATCAGAGAATTAAAGAGATAACACAACGCATCAAGGAACGCTCAAAAAAGACACGAGCGGAGTACCTAGAGCTCATGCAGTCAGAGAAGAATTCCCATGTAACAAGAGGAGACCTGGCTTGCGGAAACTTGGCACACGCCTTTGCGGCCTGTGCGGAAGATGAGAAAATGGACCTCAGCGGCAACAGTAAGCCCAACCTGGCTATCATCACCGCCTACAACGATATGTTGAGTGCGCACAAGACCTATGAGGATTATCCACCCAAACTTCGTGCTGCGGCTAGAAAATACGGCGCCGTAGCGCAGGTGGCTTCGGGTGTACCGGCCATGTGCGACGGGGTTACGCAAGGTCAGTTGGGGATGGAACTTTCGTTGTTCAGTAGGGATGTAATCGCCCTTGCCACGGCGGTGGGTATGTCGCACCAAATGTTTGACGCAGGGATGTGCCTTGGTATCTGTGATAAGATCGTTCCGGGCATGATGATCGGTGCGCTGCGCTTCGGTCACTTACCGTTCATTTTTATCCCTGGTGGACCGATGGAATCGGGAATCACCAATGAGGAGAAGGCCCACTGGCGAAGAGAGTATGCCGCAGGCCGGATCAGTAGAGACGAGCTGCTCAAAGCGGAATCGGCCTCTTACCACTCGGCGGGAACCTGCACGTTCTACGGTACGGCGAACAGCAACCAAATGCTTATGGAGATCATGGGGGTTCACTTACCTGGAGCGTCATTTGTAACGCCAGGTACACCTTTGCGAGAGGCCTTGAATGAGTATGCCGTGAAACGTTTGACCGAGATCACCGCGCAAAGCAAGGAGTATACACCCTTGTTTGAGGTAATCAGCGAAGAGAGCATCGTGAATGCGATCGTTGGATTGGCCGCTACCGGTGGTTCAACCAACCACACCCTTCACCTGAATGCGATCGCACGTGCTGCAGGGATCATCATTACTTGGGATGACTTCAATGATATTTCTGAAGAGGTGCCGCTGCTCACTCGGGTATACCCGAATGGCTCAGCAGACATCAACCATTTTCAAGCTTGTGGCGGCATGAGCTACTTGATCAAGACGCTACGTGAAGGGGGCTACCTCAATGAAGCTGTGAAGACTGCTGTAGGTGAAGGCATGGAAGCTTACACCAAGGAGCCCTACCTGAAGGATGGCGAATTGGCATGGAGGGATGCCCCAGAAGACTCCCTTGACAAAGATGTATTGAGAGGAGTGCATGAGCCTTTTGCTCCAACCGGTGGATTGAAGATCTTGGAAGGAAACCTTGGACGTTCTGTCATTAAGGTATCCGCCGTTAAGGAAGAAAACCAAGTGGTGAGCGCACCTGCGATTGTCTTCGAGGACCAGAATGAGGTTATTGAGGCCTTCAAGAGAGGGGAATTGAATAAGGACGTGGTTGTTGTGGTACGAAACCAAGGAGCCCGAAGCATCGGAATGCCGGAGTTGCACCAGCTGACACCAACCCTGACCTTGTTACAGAACCAGGGCTACGCCGTCGCTCTGGTCACCGATGGAAGGATGTCTGGGGCCAGTGGTAAGGTTCCGGCAGCGATCCACTTAGCACCAGAAGCGGCAAAAGGTGGTATGATGGCCAAGCTGAAGACTGGCGATGTGATCCACTTAGACGCGAAGGCGGGAACGCTGAACGTAGATAACATCGAAGAAGTAGAAAAACGCGAAGCGAATGCTACACCTCCTGTAGGCTCCTTTGGCGTTGGCCGTGAACTGTTCAATCGACTTCGTCCATTGGTAACTGAAAGTGAAGACGGAGCTTCATTCATCATCTAGCGCATGGTAAACGATCAAAACAACATCAGAGCGGTACTCCTAGGACACGAGCGTGTACCTGTGGTGACCTTTAATGAAGGGGATGACCCGGTGGCGTTCATGCGCTACCTCTTGAATGATGGCGTGAAATGCATCGAGATCACGCTTCGAACACCTTATGGATTACCCGCAATAAAGGCAATACGTGAAGCTTTTGGAAAAGAGGTGGTTATTGGAGCGGGAACCGTCTTGGGTCCAGAGCAGCTGCCAGCGCTGAAGGAAGCTCAAACAGACTTTTTGGTGAGTCCCGGAGCCACGGATGCCTTGATCGATGCCATGGATGAAAGCGGTATGGCCTATTTACCCGGCGCGGTCACACCATCAGAAATCATGCACCTGCGAAGCAGAGGCCTGCGTACGTTGAAGTTTTTTCCGGCGCACTTGTTTGGCGGTAAGGATGCCTTAAAGGCCTATGGACAGCTGTTCCCAGACGTGGTCTTTTGTCCAACCGGAGGCATAAAAAAAGAGACAAGTAATGAATACCTGTCTCTTTCCAATGTGTTTGCCGTAGGCGGGTCTTGGTTTCAGAAAGCGTATCAGGAGAAGCGTTAAATTTCGAGTTTGATGTATGCGTGAGGTGCTTGGCTCAAGCGTGCTTCCGAGGCTTGTATTTGAAGAGTTGTGCGGGTTTATGGTCAACACCTGTCTGCTTTTCATCAAGGGCCACAAGACCGGTCTTCATTTTTAGTTTTTTGCGAAAATTCCGCTTGTCTAGATCCACACCGAGCACCATTTCATGGAGACGCTGCAGCTGACTGAGCGTGAACTTTTCAGGTAGAAGTTCAAATGCGATATTTTTCAATTCAAACTCTTCCCTGAGTCTGGTGAGTGCTGTATCGAAAATCTTGTTATGGTCAAACGCCAGATCAGGCACTTGGTCTACGGGCTGCCAAATGATCTTACCAGCGAAGGATGCTGCCTCGGGCTGATAATTCTCCATTTTCACTATGGAATAATAGGCCACCGTGATTACACGAGCTGCCGGGTCATCCCTGAAATTTCTGAGCCATTCCTGATCTTTGACGTTTGAGACGCGGTCAGGATCCCCAAATGTTTGAAACTGTTTGAGGTAGAGACCATCGAGATGGGTTAGTTCTTTTAGGACACGCTTAGCAGATTGGTCTAGGTTCTCGTTTTGTAAGACCAAGTCGCCAGGAAGCGCCAATTGCCCCAGCGTATCACCAACTGGTCTTTGCTCGATCAAGAGCACTTTAAGGCCTTCAACATCAAAACCGAAGACAACACAGTCCACTGATACATTCGGGTTGGTTTTCAAACTGGTGGTAGTGCTTGTCATATCAAAAAACTCGTCGATAAAAATAGATTTCATGCTTGCATAACAACAAACTTACAACTAAGTGTATAATATACACTTAGTTTGGTTAATATTGCATGTACGAAAGAAAACGGAACCCTATACCCATGACGAGAATAGCGATTAATGGATTTGGAAGGATCGGGCGACAAGTGCTTCGATTACTCTTGGAAGAAAAAGAAGTGCAGTTGGTTGCACTCAACGACTTAGTTGGACCGGAAATACTGGCACAGCTTTTTGAATTCGATAGTCTTTACGGTCGTGTGAAATCAAAGGTGAAACTAGAAAACCGACACTTGATCTGTGGGGATCAGCGCATAGCCATGTTTGCTGAACCGGACCCATCCAAATTACCGTGGAAAGAATTGAACGTAGATGTAGTACTAGAGTGTACTGGTCGATTCAAAGAAGAAGAGAGTGCGAAAGTGCATATTGAGGCTGGAGCACGAAAAGTACTTATTTCAGCGCCAGCGAAGGATCCCATTAAGAATGTAGTTTTCGGCGTGAATGATGATGTCGTTAAAGATGATGACCTCGTGTTGTCTGCAGCATCGTGTACGACGAACTGCTTGGCTCCCATGGTTAAGGTGTTGCACGGTACGTTTGAAATCGAAAAGGGCTTTATCGCAACCACCCACGCCTACACGGGAGACCAGCGCTTGATGGATGCTCCGCATCGTGATATGCGTCGTGCACGGGCAGCTGCTTTGAACGTAATACCTACCTCGACTGGTGCAGCCAAGGCAATCGGAAAAGTGTTTCCTGACCTGAAAGGTAAGCTAGATGGCAACGCCCTCCGGGTGCCTGTAGCCTCTGGGTCAATGACAGAAGCCACCTTCGTATTGAACAAAGAAACTTCTCTTGACGAAGTATTGTATGCATTCAGAACGGCTGCGGACACTGTGCTCAACGGAATCATGGAATACAGTGAAAAGCCCTTAGTTTCAAGTGATATTTTGGGGGACACCCACTCGTGCATCTTTGATGCTCCTTTGACACAGGTCAATGGCAACTTGGTTCGGGTGTTTGGTTGGTACGATAATGAAGTTGGTTATTCTGCGAGAATGATTGACTTGATGAAGAAGATGTAGAACGAGGCGATTTTTAAGACCTTCTCATGATTGTAATTGCAGAAAGCGGTTCCACCAAATGTGATTGGTCCATCTTGGATGATCAGCATCAAGTGGTTTTGACCGCGAAAACACCTGGTTTCAACCCTTACTTCCATGACGAGCAATTCATTTCGACTGAGATGTCGAGGTCGTCGGAGTTGTTACAGATTCAGAATGAAGTAGATAAGGTCTACTTCTACGGCGCAGGCTGCTCTTCAGAAACACTAAATTCGGTTGTGTTTGGCGCCTTGAGGGTATTCTTTTCTCAAGCAGAGATCAGTGTTGATCATGATTTGGTCGCTGCTGCATACTCCCTTTACAGAGGGGAGCCAGTGATTGGTTGTATTATAGGTACGGGTTCAAACTCTTGTTTCTTCGATGGGAGTAAAGTGCATGAAATGGTTCCTGCTCTTGGGTTCATCCTTGGTGATGAAGCAAGCGGAAGCTATTTCGGTAAGCGCGTTCTGGCAGACTATATCTACAAACGACTTCCTGGTGAAATGCAGCGTGATTTTGAAGAACGCTTCCGAGTAGACTGGTCAGAGGTAGTACAAAAAGTGTATCAGAACGTCCATGCCAATGTTTACCTAGCATCCTTTATGCGTTTCATAGTGGATCATAAGTATAATGACTATGTTCAAGAAATGGTCAAAGAGGGAATAGCTCGATTCATCGATATACACGTTGCCAATTATTCGAACTATCATAAGTATGAAGTAGGTTTTGTTGGCACAGTGGCTTTCATTTTTCAAGATATTTTGCGAGAGGAGCTCCTAAAGCGTGACTGTAAGCCTGGCTTGATCATCAAGCACCCTGCAGATCAATTGGTGAAATATCATAAAGAGCATAAATTGATGTCGCAGCCCATTGGTAAATAGTATTTGTGCAATAAGAATTTGTGGTTTGTGAACGAAAAGGCCTCAGCCGTTATGGTTGGGGTCTTTTTTTTGTGTTGAGGCCTAACGGATGAATACTATTTTCGAAGCGTGAGACGTTTCGTGTCGTGGTTGGTTTTTATCGTTTCGCTGTCTATCGGATGCACAGAAGTGCAGTGCATTGATTGCCAAGATGCCCGTGGAAATGTATTTACGTTTTGCGACCCGCCCGAACCCGCAATCGACTCTTTGAATTGCAGCAGCGTCTATTCAACAACAAGATGAGAAAAGGCATCCTCCATATTGCAATCGTCCTTTCATGCAGCACTTTGTCTTGTGAGCGTGTGGTCGACATCCAAGAGACCACTCCTCAACCCGTGGTTTATTGCGACCTTGACCCTGGCCTGGAAGGAAGCTGGTTCTCGGATTCGGTGCACATTGAAACACGCGTGGATACCATAGATTCCGTGATCATTGATCGCTTCCCTACGTTGACCTATGACTTGGTGATGGATTGTTCAGATACTTCGCTGTTTGTGTTGAGTTACACCAACTTTGCTGGTGTGCGAACGGAGGATGTGAACGCCGTGAACTTCAGTGCTCGTGGCGGACAGGTATATGTCTTCAATACCTTCGATGACGCAGCAGACACTGCCACTGCTGGTTTTCACATGCGTTACCAATTGTCGAATGACAGCGTCGGAGTGTTCCGGTTTCAGCAGCAACCGAATCCCGGACAGACCACCAACTATACCCTTTTCCTGAAAAAAGCGTCTTGATGAGGCAAGATTGCTGAGCTTTCAGCGTTTGTCACATCATAAATCTGCGAACATGAGGTATTCATTCTTTCCATTTCTCACTTCTTGTTGTATCGTTCTCAGCTTTTCATCTTGCCAAAAAAATGATCCTGCTGAGATCATCCTTCCAGAACCTCCGGTAGAGGTTTCAATGGAGAAACGCGTGTTGATCGAACCCACCGTGGCGACCAGTTGTGGCGCTTGTCCGCTGATGCATCATGAGTTAGAGCAACTTGCCGATTCATTGGATCGAGTATTTCACATGACCCACTATACCGCAGGACCGATGTTTCACCCTTTCACGCGCTACATTCTGCGCGATGTGGATAAGACCGTTTACACACCACTGGCCCATGTGAACCGAGCATTTGAAGAGGGTTCCATGGTGTATTATCCCGTACCCATGGTGAAAGGCTTGGTGGAATCCGAACTCATGAAAGAAGCGGATTATGGCATCGAAGTGTTTGTGAACCTGATCGACGGCAAGCACTTTATAGATATGCGGGTCCAGCCGAAAGCAGAGGATGAAGCGGCAGACGTTATGCTGCACGTATTCATCGTTGAGAAAGAGGTGGTGGAGGTCGGACCGGAATACGATCAACGCAACTATGGCAATGACACACCAGGTCACCCCTACTTCGGTCAGGGAAACTGGATCGAAGGCTTCAAGCATACCAATGTGATCCGCGCGCAACTTACCGCCGAGGCAGGAGATCAAGTCAACATCTCCGACCTATCGAGCTTTGAGTATGAGGCAGTAGAACCTGCAGGGCTGGCCGATCGTCCGCAAGACTTCGCGGTGATCGCTGCAATCAGTATACCGGGTGAAAAGCTGCAACCGCTATTGAATGTGGCCTACGCTTCGTTCTAAAGATCGAACTTGATGCCTTGTGCAAGCGGTAGTTCGGTACTCCAGTTGATGGTATTGGTCTGTCTGCGCATATAAGCTTTCCAAGCGTCTGAACCGCTTTCGCGACCACCACCGGTTTCTTTCTCGCCACCAAACGCACCACCGATCTCAGCACCGCTGGTGCCGATGTTCACATTAGCGATGCCACAGTCAGACCCGCGATGACTCAAGAAGGTCTCAGACTCTCGCATGTTGGTGGTCATGATGGCGGAACTCAAGCCTTGCTTCACGCCGTTTTGGATGGCAATAGCTTCATCAAAGGTCTTGTACTTGAGTAAGTAGAGAATAGGGGCAAAGGTCTCTTCCTGAACGATCTCCCATTCGTTTTGAGCCTCCGCGATCGCTGGCTTTACGTAGCATCCACTTTCGTAGCCCTCGCCTTCTAGCACGCCACCCTCTACTACTAGGTTTCCGCCTTTGGCTTTGACCTCCTCCAATGCCTTGGTATACATGGCTACTGCGTCTGTATCGATCAGCGGACCAACATGGTTGTTCGCATCCAATGGGTCGCCGATGCGCAACTGGCCGTATGCCTTACGCAACGTCTCCTTCACTTCGTCGTAGATGCTTTCATGAATGATCAGTCTACGGGTAGAGGTACAGCGCTGTCCACAGGTTCCGACCGCTCCGAATACGATGCCAGGTACTGCAACCTTGAGGTCTGCGTGCTCTGTCAAGATAATCGCGTTGTTTCCTCCAAGCTCCAAGATGGTCTTTCCGAGTCGGCGACCAACGGCTTCACCAACCTTCTTACCCATGCGGATAGAACCCGTGGCAGAAACCAAAGGAACACGGGTGTCGTTGCTCATCAATTGACCGATCTCGTAGTTTCCAACCACCAATCCGTTCACCCCTTCCGGAACGTCATTACGATCAAACACCTCTTGAACGATGTGCATGCATGCAACAGCACACAAAGGCACTTTCTCAGATGGCTTCCAAATGCACACATCGCCGCACACCCATGCAATCATGCTGTTCCATGCCCAAACGGCTACCGGGAAGTTGAAGGCCGAAATGATGCCAACAATGCCAAGCGGGTGGTACTGCTCGTACATGCGGTGCATCTCGCGTTCACTGTGCATGGTCAGGCCGTGAAGTTGTCGCGAAAGGCCAACAGCAAAGTCGCAGATGTCGATCATTTCCTGCACCTCTCCAAGCCCTTCTTGGTAGCTTTTCCCCATCTCGTAGCTCACCAATTTACCGAGGGCTTCCTTCTTGTCACGCAAGGCTTCACCGATCTGACGTACCACCTCACCACGCTTTGGAGCTGGCCACATACGCCATGTTTCAAAGGCTGATTGCGCGAGTTCGATCACTTGGTTGTAGTTCTCTTCCGAACTGCCAACTACATCAGCAATATGCTCGCCGTTGGTTGGCGATACAGAGGAAAAAGTGATTCCATTGGATGGAATCCATCGTTTTCCGGTATAGGTTCCTTGATTGCTTGGTTGGATGTTCAGTTCGTTGAATACGTCTTTCATTGTGCGATGATATTTGGAACAAAGGTAAGTACCTCCCCATGCGAAGAGCAGTGGATACTGGTTTTTTTCGACCAAAGAGGAGCGCTGGCTAAACCTGCTTCAGGATAACATCATTGAGAAGTGCGCTTACCTCTTTGGCATGGGTGAAGACCATGAAGTGCGGGCCACCTTTGACCACATGATCTGCTCGTACATTCTTGATCGGGAAGACGGTGTCTGCCGTTCCATGTATATGCGTAATGTTTTGAAGGTCATGTTGCCCTTGCCATTGAACGATCTGCTCAGACGACCAGTCCACAAGGTCTTCATCGGTGCGCTCGATTAAAGCCGAGAACATCGACCTCTCATCGGCTTTTCTGATCCCGAAGAACCAGTTTACCAAAGGTTTGAAATGAAGTAGTTTGGAAGCGGGAACCAACTTGTTCAATTTAAACAAACCGATAACGTTGAGCTGCAGAGGCATCTCCTCTTTGTACTTGATGGAGCTCAGCAACACCACGTGCTTCACCGGTATGCGCTTGGCGATCTCGATGGCCATCACGCCGCCAAATGATAGTCCAACAATGATGCTCTGCGCTGGATCCTGAATCTCTGCTGCCATGCGCAGCGCATAGGCGTCCATGCTTTCTTCTTCCTTCGGTTCTAGCCAAGGAATATGGTTGATCTCAATCTTTGGGTCGAGTTGTAGGCGCTCAAAAACGGAGGCGTCAGCACCTAAACCACTGATGAAATAGACGGAGATCATTGTTGGTTGCGGAAGTTACCGCGTTCATGATCAAAGGAGAAGTCTTGAACCACTTCGGCTTCTTTATCTGAACCTCCTTCTTCCAAGGTCAATCGAATCCGAGTGAGTTTATAGGTGAAGTTCTTTTCTTCCTTCGAAAGTCCAGTTGTATTGAACAATACCTTCTGTGGTTGATAGCCTGTCTTACGAACGATCAGTTCGTACTGGTGCTCGAAGTCCAGTGCATAGTTGAATAGCCCATTGGGCTTCGTCGTGCTTCTGTCGATTGACTCACCATCTCTGAGTAGTATTTGATCCACACCCGAAAGCGGGAGTCCACCGCTGCGATAAACAACGCCAGAAACTGCCAAGTCTACGCTCTGTGCGAATGAAACAATGCTGATGAGGAGGATGGCTAGTGTGGTGGTGATGCGCTTGATCATGGTTTCTCCGTAAAAAGGTGTACGTCGCGTTGAGGGAATGGGATGCGGATGTTCTTCGCACGGAAGGCTTCATCGATCTTGAAGCGGATATCACTCCGAACGAATTCGATCTCCCAGGAGTTTCTTGCCCAAAAGAACACTTCAAAGTCTAGGCTTGAGTTACCAAAGTCCTTGAATTGAACCTTCACCGGCATGGCTTGATCTACTGCGGGATGCGCTTTCGCAACTTCGGTAAGTATGCTGCGAACAAGCTCGGTATCCGAACCGTAGGCCACACCTACTTTCACATTGAACCGGGTAAGGTCGTCCATTGTGGTCCAATTGATCACATTATCAGAGACCAATTTGCTGTTTGGAACGATGATCGTAATGCCATCGCGGGTTTTGATCTTGCTGGTGCGGAAATCGATCTCGATGATCCTGCCAACCGTTTGATTGAACTCTACAATGTCCCCCACTTTCACCGTTCCTCCGAAGAGGAGGATGAGTCCACTCGTAAAATCATTGAAGATCTGCTGAATACCCAAACCTACACCTACCAACAAAGCGGCAGACCCCGCCAATACCAGCGTAAGATTGATGCCTACAGACTCCAGCGCAATGGCCGTTGCGATGGTGTACACAAAATAGGCAGCAAGTTTTTCAAGGGCATACATCGTGCTACGCTCCATCCAATCACGCCGTCGAATACTCCGATCCATGAAGGTGCGGAAGAGCTTCAGGATCATCCACGACACGAAGTAGATCAGGATGATCAAGCCCACATTGAACACGGTCAGGCTAAAGCTCTTGTAACTGAAGATTTCAAATTCGAGTATGCTATTGACTTCTGGCATTAGTGCAGTACGGTTCTTCCAAGCGATTGATTGATATCACGCTTGATGCGCTCTAGCTTGAGTTGTTTTTTTAGGAAGGGGGTCGGGTCAATGTCTTCTTCGTCTGCCCGTTTAAGGTCTTCCTGGTTTGTTTTGATCATGCGCTCTATACGCTTCGATTTGTAAGCATAAATTGCTTCCAAGACCGCACGCCTGAGTTTCTTCCCTTCATCAGCAACGATGATGTCTTTCCGTTCCCAATTATCTAGTGAGTACGGCGTTGTCATCAGATCAACGAAGAGTTCGCGTACGTTTTCATTTTCATGATGGATGAAGGCATTGCTGTCGAAACGATGATTTGCTGCCCATTGTTCGGAGATAAGCTGAAACAGGACGCGGAAATCTTCATTTTCGAACAAGAGGCCATCCTGCTCGATCTCATCCAGCAGGAACTCCAGCACCTTGAACGATTCCACTTCATCACCCTCCTCAACCGGATCTTCCAGGGTGAAGTCTTCGTTCGGATAGTTGATCATGATGCGAAGGATGTCGCGCTCTTGAAAATCTAAGGTGTCTTCTTCAAATTTCTTTTCGTCCTGAAAATCCGCTTCGATCACTGGAGCTTCAGGCACATCTTCCTGCGGCAGTCTATTGGCACGAAAACGATCCTTGTGCTGCCTACG
>CAJXNO010000005.1 GCA_913057205.1 uncultured Flavobacteriales bacterium | reverse complement strand
GATGCTACCGTGGCTGCTGCATATGGTTACGTTCTCGATATGCGAAAACGCTACGACCAAACGAATGGTGTTGAAGGCGCTTATGTAGTGAGTACCAACTCGTCTTTTGGTGTAGACTTCGGCGATCCGCAAGATTATCCGCTCTGGTGTGCCATGTATGATTCTTTGGGCTATGCCGGTATCATCAGTGCTGGTGCTACAGCAAATGCAAACTATAACATAGATCAGGTTGGCGACGTGCCTACGGCTTGTCCGAGTAATTTCCTTTTAAGTGTTACCAACACCACATCAAACGACACGAAGAACAGCAATGCAGCATATGGACTAACGACCATAGATTTGGGCGCACCTGGCACTTCGATTTATTCCACGTTTGTGAACGGCTATGGCGATTTCACGGGAACATCAATGGCTACCCCACAAGTGGCAGGAGCTGTTGCGCTGATGTATAATGCGTTGTGTTCTGAGGTATGGCAAGCATATGCATCCAATCCGGCAGGGCTTGCCCTTTACATCAAGAATAAATTACTCACCGAAGGAGTTGATCCTATCGCCGCGCTTTCGAGCAATACTACATCTGGTGGTCGCTTAGACCTTTTCAAAGCTGTTTCATCGGTTTCTGATTCTTGCTTTGCGGCGGTATTGGACGTGACCAACACCTCTTGTGGAAGCTGCAACGGAGCAATCGATCTTACGGTTGTTGGCGGGGTTGCTCCGTACACCTACTTGTGGTCTAACGGAAGTAGCAACGCACTTGGACTCGACAGCCTTTGTGCCGGTCAGTACGGAGTAACAGTGATGGATGCGTTGGGTGATAGTGCTCTTGCTTCTACCTCGATCTCAGACTCGGCTGGACCGTTGGTTGCGCTTGATGTGGCTGATGTATCATGCAATGGAGGTGCCAACGGACAAGTGACCTTGACGGGTGCTCAAGCCTATATTTGGCCGGATGGCGAGACATCGTCGACCCGTTCAGACTTGGAGGCTGGCACATACTATGTTTCAGCTACAGAGAATGGAAACCCTTGTACAACGGTGGTAGCCGTAACGGTCATGGAGCCCGAAGCTTTGGTGGCCTCCTTCACCAGTGCGGTGCCAGACCCCTTAACTGCATCCAATGGAGGCTTAAGTGTTTTGGTGAGCGGTGGTACCCCCCCGTATGCCTATGAATGGAGCACGGGTGCAACAACTGCTACCTTGAATGACCTTCCTATCGGACAGTACTCCATCACCATTACAGACGCCAAGGGATGCGAAGAACAGCAGGGTGTTTTCCTTGGTTATCCGGCTGGTATCCATGCATTGAGCACAAATGGAATTCAACTTTACCCTAATCCGGCTGCTGAGAAGCTCTTTGTACGGTATTCAGATGGGGGCGGTGCAATGGGGATTCTATATGATATGTCAGGAAGAGAATTGGCGCGAGCAACATTCTCAAACGGTATCGGGTTTATGGACCTATCAACGTTCAGCGATGGTAGCTATGTGATGCTTGTTCGAACGAGCAATACCGTCTATCGACAGGTAGTTCAACACAGAAAATGAGGAAGCTATTGACTATATCAGCCTTG
The DNA here is from genome assembly GCA_913057205.1 of uncultured Flavobacteriales bacterium. Lineage (GTDB taxonomy): Bacteria > Bacteroidota > Bacteroidia > Flavobacteriales_G > Salibacteraceae > SHAN690. The sequence continues at coordinate 107,048 of CAJXNO010000005.1, read as the reverse complement.
ATGCTCGTGGTTCAGATCGCGGTGAATTGTTCAGAGGATCCTACGTTTGATCCTGATGGAATTCATCAAGCTTCAGATGGTCCGACTCCTTTTTACCTAGAGGTGCCTGCAAACTTTCCGGATTACTTTTTGGATAAGGATAAGCGCTTGACCGAAGAAGGAATTGCTCTCGGTAAAAAATTGTTCTTCGATAATATCCTCTCTAAGAATCGAAATGTGAACTGTGGCTCTTGTCATTTTCAATCCAGTTCGTTCTCTGATCCACGTGTACGAAGTATTGGAACCAATGGTGAAGCGACAACGTTTCACTCTATGCCACTTTTCAATATGGCCTGGATGAACGAGTTCTTTTGGAACGGACGTGCCAAGTCGCGAGAAGAACAGGCGCTGAAGCCCGTAGTCAATCCCTTGGAGATGGATCTCTCTTGGGATGAAGCTGTCTCACGTTTGCAAGAACACCCCGAGTATCCCGTTTTGTTTGAAGCGGCCTTCGGCACACGAACGATTGATTCAAACCTTGTTGCTCAAGCCTTGGTACAATATGAATTGACCTTGGTGAGCGCCAATAGTAAGTTTGATGATTGGCTGAAGGGTGAATATGAGCTCACGGAGATGGAAGCCATCGGTCAGGCCATTTTCAACAGTGAAAGGGGGGACTGTTTCCATTGTCATGGCACGGTTTTGACCACGGATAATCTCTTTCACAACAATGGACTTGACAGCGATGAGGATTTGAAGCCCGGGTTATACGACGTTACGGGCAATGAAGCAGACTTTGGCAAGTTCAAAACGCCCACCTTGAGGAACTTGATTTTCACGGCGCCTTACATGCATGATGGTCGATTCGAAACGATCGATGAAGTCATCGATTTCTACAGCGATAGCGTTCAGAACAACAGGAATGTTGATGTCTTGATGGAGTTTGCCTTCCAAGGTGGGGTGCGCCTCAGTCCATTCGAAAAGGAGGCACTGAAGTCTTTCATTCTATTGATGACAGACAGCAATTTCGTTCAGAATCCTGACCTGGTGCCTTGATCAGAGCTCTTGTAGATGCTCTACCTCAAGGGCGTTTCTGCGGTAGCATTGCATGGCATCTTTCATGACTGCTGACTTGAAGATCGATTTGTTGAGGAGCATCCTCACACATTCTTGTATTCCTTCGATGATCGACGGATGGGGATGGACGAGGTCAGCAAGTACTTCAATCGGCTGATTCATCTTGATGAGCAGTCCGATGGCTTGAATTGCACTGGAAGCGTGTTCTCCAATAGCCCTCATGCCGAGTATGCGCATTTGATCATCGTCAGTCACGATGATTTTGAAAAAACCTTGCGTCTTGCGCATGGCGATGGCCCGAGCGATGCAGCTGAAGTCTAACTTCACCACTTTAACGGGAATACCTTTTTCAATGCAGTTTTGCTCGTTCATGCCCACGGCAGCTACTTCAGGATCTAGGAACATGATGGTGCAGATATTATCATAGGAAACAGATTCGTCAATATGGTCATAGCCTACGATCTGCTCCACGGCGTGGCGCGCTTCTATCTCACCCATATTCACCAACGCTATGTGCCCAGAAACATCTCCAACGGCATAAATATTCGGAATTTTGGTTTGGGTGTTGTGATCTGTGATGTATCCCCTTTGGTCAACCGTTACTCCGGCATTCTCAAGTCCGAGGTTTTCAGAGTTGGGAATCCGTCCTACCGATAATAATGCTTTTTCAACGCGGATGACCTCTGTAGTTCCATCGGTGTTGGAAATCTCGTACTCGACCTCTCCGTCCACAATCTCCATTCGCTCTAGTTTCGCTGTGCTATGGATGGTGACCCCTTTTTTCTCCAAGTTATCGCTCACCATTTTGGCGATGTCTTCATCTTCGAACGGTAAGATACGGTCGGCTCGATCGATTAGGTAAACCTTCGTTTTTCCAAAGTTGGAAAAGATGGTTGCATATTCACAGCCGATAACTCCAGCACCAAGGATGACTAAACTTTTTGGGTAGTGATCCATATGATGGATGCCGTCAGAGGTCATGATGATCTTCTCATCCACCTCTATGTTAGGGAGTTTTCTAGGTCTACTTCCAGTTGCGATGATGATGTGTTCCGCATGGATTACTTCTTCACCTTTCTTACTGGTGATGAGCACTTCATGGTCGGTCAGCAGGTAAGCCGAGCCTCGCGCATGCCTGAATCGAACCGTGGATGTTTCTTCCTTGAGCAGCTTGAGGTGTGCAGAGAATTGTTGCTTCCGATCAAAGATGGATTCTCGAACGGTTTGCTGCACATCTTCCCAATCCATTGAGAAAAGCTTTCTGTTTTGGGATTGCAGCATCTCATTGATACCAGCTACGCGCATAGCAAGCTCCCATGTGGTTTTGGAAGTTAATGCACCATCATAGATGGCCGCACCACCTACCTTACCCCGTTCAATGAGGATGACTTTTCGGCCAAAATCAATCGCCCGCATCGCGGCAGCGTATCCGGAAGGTCCTGCGCCAATTACGCAAATATCGTACTGTTCCACCTCAGAGATTTTAACTAAAGTAGTCAAAAATTAGGCGCTATTACGCTGGTCTAGGCAACCATTTGTGTTTGATTGCGGTCTTATGAGTAGTTACCCTTAGCTATCTTCTGTTGAATCGCTAGCACCCTGCTTGAACCGAACGTTTAATTCTGTGCTATGCGACTAATCTATGTTTCTCGACCTGAAACTCCCGTATTTTCGTATAATCTGGTTTATCGAATAATCCGGAGGATACCTTTAATCATACTCTTTTGTCTGATGGCAGCCTACGCGCATGCCCAGTGCACAGTGTACAATGGACAAGGTAATGCGGTCAACAATCCTCAATGGGTGAGTTGCTCTGGAAACAACTTCACCCTGTTCTTGCAGTCACCTAATAACTTGGGGTACCTGATCATTGATTGGGGTGATGGTTCTCCGAATGCGGTGGTCAATGGTCTGGTGCCACCCAACTTTATTTCACATACGTATACCGCTGGCATAGCCAACTACAACGTAACCATTACGGATACCACCAACAATTGCACCATCAATGGTTTGGTGGTGATGGAAGAGCCTGTGAATGCATCCATTCAGATCCCAATAGGCGGTGTTACCCAAACATGTGCTCCAGCAGATTTGATCTTTACCAATAGCAGCACAGATGTATCTCAGAATACCACATTCACGTGGGACTTTGGTGATGGTAGTCAAATCCAGACCTTTGGTCCGGGAAATGCCGGTCAAACCATCACACATACCTACGCCCAGAACACGGTAGACTGTGTGACCGAGGTAACTTTGACCGCTGAGAGCTTCTGCAGCTTTGGTAATCCAATAGAAGCTACCTTCAACCCGATACAGATCTACGATTTGGATGATGCACAGATCGCGGCAGACTTTACCTAATTGTGTTATCCAGACACCGTAGTTCATTTTTCAAGTACAAGATCATTACAACGGGCATCTACTACCGGGGTATTCCATTTCTTAAACCGAATGGGTATCAACAGCCTAACCAAGATGCTGTAGTAGCATTGATTGGCTTTGAATACAAGGATCTTGCTTTTGGTTATTCCTACGACCTTATCCTATCTAAGTTGGCGGTGAATTGAGGCGGAGCAAACGAAGTTTCCTTGATCATCGAGATGGCTAGTGATCGGGCAAAACGAAAACGAAGCAGGAGTAGGTTTTTTATTCCGTGTGCGAAGTTTTAGCGACGACTACTGGATTTCTCCGTGATTCGCTTTCACGTAGCGTCGCCACTTCTCCACTACTTGTACGAGATCATCCGGCATTGCTGCTTCAAACTCCATCCACTTTCCGGTTTCGGGGTGTGTGAAGCCAAGGGTTTGTGCATGCAGCGCTTGTCGTGGTAAGATCTGGAAGCAATTCTCAACGAACTGACGGTACTTCGTGAACGTAGTGCCTTTGAGTATTTTATTGCCTCCATACCTAACATCTCCAAAGAGGGTGTGGCCGATATGTTTCAGGTGCACGCGGATCTGGTGTGTTCGGCCAGTATCCAGCTTGCATCTGATGAGGGTAACATATCCCAATCGTTCGAGCACCTCATAATGGGTAATGGCAGGCTTTCCTTCTTCGGGGTCTTCGTAGACCGTCATCTGTTTGCGATCAGAAAATGATCTTCCTATATTTCCTTCGATCGTGCCTGAGTCCTCTTCTATATCTCCCCAAACCAAGGCAATGTAGTTTCTGGAGGTTGTTCGTTTAAAGAATTGTCCTGCCAGATGTGTGAGCACCTCTTCTTTCTTAGCAATAACCAGCAACCCCGTTGTGTCTTTATCGATGCGATGTACTAAACCGGGGTAGGCGGTATCACTGCTGGGATTACTAGGCAGGTGGCCGAAATGATGAAGCAAGGCATTGACCAAGGTTCCACTGTAGTTTCCGTGTCCGGGGTGTACTACAAAATCGGCTGGTTTGTTGATTACAAGGACGGCGTCATCCTCATACACGATGTCCAAAGGAATGTCCTCCGGTATCAGTTTAAGCGTTCTTTTGGGTTCCGAGTAAACAATGCTGACTTCATCCTCTGGCTTTACCTTGTGATTCGGTTTTACAGCAATTCCATTTACTTGAACATGTCCGCTTCTGGCGGCCTCTGCGATTTTGCTTCGAGAGAGATTCGGAATTCGGTCTACCAGAAATTTATCTATGCGCAGTGGTGCTTGTCCAGCATCAGCTTTAGCTTTGTGGTGTTCGAAGAGTTCATCATTGAAATCCTCTTCGTCATCATGGATATCATGCTCTGCTGAACTCAATGCCGGAGGATGAGTTTTTTCGTGTGGATTTCACCAGATTCACTGGTAACGCTTACGATGTAGATGCCATTTGGAAGGCCAGACAAGTCCAAAGTAGCGTTGCCTGCATAGAACTCACGTTGCAGGATCAATCGCCCATAGAGGTCGAGCACATAGGCAGTTTGGATCGTTTGATCGGGAAGGGCAATGTTGACCCTGTTTTGAGTTGGATTCGGGAACAAGCGAAGGGGAGAAGCCTTTGGTTTTACACTGATCTCGGGAGTGCCGAGCAAGTCCTGATCGCTGAAGTGCGGCCTCATCAACAACGCACCAGCAAAGCTACTTTCGTACCAGGTTCCATTGATCTCGTAATGGATGAAATTAGAAGCGTTCGTGTTAACATCGAAGCCTACATAGATCTTGGTTGCTTCAATTTGTCTGAATCCGATGAAGAATCGATCTTTTACAGGTACGGGTTCTTCAAGTTTGATGCGTAGAAAACGATTCCCATCTGTGTAGCTAGGTTCAACCAATTGTTCCGAAACATAAATGGGATCGCCTTCTAAACTCTCCCAAACCATGATCTCGATGGAGAGTTCTTCGTTCTCATCATGCAATGTTTGTGGGAAGTTGAAATAAATGGCTTTGAGGGTGTCTGCGATCGGGGTATTGAATTCATAAGCGAGTTTCAACCCAGCTCCTGTCAGGGCATACGCCTTTTCTGCGGTTCCGTCATCGTAGGCATAGTAGTTCCTGAATTCTTGGTAAGTCCTAATGGTATCGTTGATCTGCTGTTCGTTGCTCAGTCCAGAAACGGTAAAACGGCAGCGCACCTCAAAATCAGCAGATGATGTTCCTAGGTCAGGAAACAAGGCTTCGTCCTCAATGGGATAAAGAGCAGTTTGCCTCGAGAAGGCAGGAATGTTTGGGTTGGACGTGATCGCACTGAATGCCGGCGCCCCAGAAGGGGTGAACGCCTCATAGCGCAAACCTTGCACAAATACCTCCTCGCTACCTAGATTGATTGCTCGAGTGGAAACCCGGTCACGTTCGAAAAACGCTGGATTCTCAAGATAGTGCTGATAAGGCACCGCTGTAAAATCATTCAAGAAGCTTCGGATACCATTCAAGAAAGCCACATCATTGATTGTGTCTTCGCGCAAGGTGTCACGGTCTTCATCAAGTCGAACGTAATCGATGTGCCAGTGATCAAAGCTGCCCGCCAGTGTTGCGTAGTTGATGAACCGAAAGCGGAAACCATCCTGAAGGTATGGCCGGCCCTCGATGCGTACAAACACCTGTTCTGAAAAGTTGCTGTCTTCTACGGTAGGCCCGGGTGTTGACCAAGCTGCACGCCAAACAGAATCCTGAACATCGAAGAACTGAAGCACCAATGAGTCTTCTTCGTCTGGAAAATTGCCGTTTCCACCAGCTTGATAGAAGAAACTCAAGTAAACGTTGATCATGGTGGAATCCAATGCCAAAGGTTTCGAGATCAACTGATCGGCTAGACCATAGGTGGTCTCGGTTGTGATGTCGTAAGGGAAACCACGACGATCTGTTCCATCGAATGTAGCTACACCCTGTGTGATGGGGTTCTTTGCATAGCTATTGTTGATGAACGGAGCCGATATGTTCGTATCGAAAGAATCGATCGGCGGCACCCAGAGTGAACGGTCATCGCTGACCCGATAAAACGTATCTGGCGTGTTGATCAGTGACTGATCCGGAACCAATGTGTCGCAGGTTACCAAGCCTGTGGCCTCGTCAAAGGCTTGTAAAACATTTGTCCATCCGGTATCAGCGCCAATGGGCTCACCGTCTTCATAAAACGTGATGAAGAGGGTCGGGTTATTATAGCTGATAAGTTGTCCACCAAGGGTCTTAATCGTTGATTTAGTGGTATCATCCATGTAGGTGAGTGATACCGGAGCGTCTCCATTCACTTTAAAGTCGTAATCGATCTTAAGGCTCACATCTGGATCCCCGATCTTGGCATCAAGGCGTTTGATGCGGTCGGTTGAGAAGTCGTCAAAGAAGGGAAGCGGAAGGGTGTCGACCATGTAGATGAAACGTCCACGGTCAATATTTGCGCTACGTACTGCACTTACTGCTTTGCCCGCTTTCAATGCATCCTGGGCCACCTGTACAGCATGAGCATTTCTAAGCTCATACAAATCCTCTTGGGCATGTACGCTAGATACACCGATAAGGAGCATCAGAATAAAAATGACACGTGAACCCTGCATCACCGTAATCGGGATTTGATGGAATCCAAGTTGACAGGTGGAATCTTCTCCAAGTCGGCAGAAAGGTAGACATCTACGGATCCACCGCGTGGTACGCGCTCTCCGGCGTCTGGGTCAGGTGTTTGTTTGAATACACGCGCATTGGCAGAATCTTCAGCGTTCTCACAATCCAAATATGGAGTTGCTCCGAGGTTCAAGCCATCCAAATTGAGAAGGGTTTGTGCTTCGTCTAGGCTCAGACCGTAGAGAACGGGAACGGGTATACGTTCACCCGTAGCTCCTTCACCTACAACAAGGTCGATGGAGGCACCCTTATTGATCGCATCGCCTGGCTTGAGTGGTTTTCCGTTCATCTCTATTCCTATCACGCAGTCTGTACATTCACTCGAGCGACTGATCAATTCATCGATTTTTATGTCGTATGACTCCAATTTGGCGAGGGCAAGTGCGAGGGTCTGGTCGAGGATGTCAGGAATGCGAACCATAGGCGCATTATAACGTGCAATGGTGAGATATATTTTTCGGTGCTCTTTAACGTTTGATCCAGCAGCGGGCGTTTGATCTACGATCTCTCCACCTCGCTTTTCTGGAAGGTAGAGGGAGTCTACTACTACGCCTTCCAAGTTGAGGCTTTTCAATGCAGTTTCTGCTTCGAATAGATCGAAACGCTCGAGTTTAGGCACTTCAACCACCGCTTCTTGCCTTGTATAGCCCAACAAAAAGAAATAGGCACCTGCAATGGCTGCAACGGATAGAAGGAGTCCTAAGATCAGGTGCATCACGAAGCGTTTGGAAAAAATTGCCTTAAGCATGGGCCAAAGATAATTGGAACAGGAACACGTTATCGCAGAACTTCTCGGGCATGATTGCGTTGAAATTATCACATTTGTCACTCATGAAAGAACGATGAGCAAACAACGAATTGTAGTTACAGGTGGAGCGGGTTTTATTGGTTCACACTTGGTATCCAAATTGGTGGAGCGCGGAGATGAGGTAGTTGTTATTGACACCTTGCTTCGTGGCAATAAGATTCCGAAAGATGTATTCAAGCAGATCGAGTTTCATCGGGTAGACGTTTCCGACGAACAAAAGGTAGCGGATATTTCAAAGGGAGCTGACCTTATCTATCACTTTGCAGCCATTTTAGGGGTTGATATTGTTGCAGACAATCCGATAGAGACGATGGAAACAGAGGTGAATGGCATGCAAAGCGTTGCAAGAGCTGCTATTGAGAATGGTATTAAGACGATTGTTTATGCTTCTACAAGCGGTGTGTATGGTCATTTAGCGCTTGAGAAAAGTGTGGATGAAGAGATCTTAGTTGACCCGAGAACGAGCTACGCAATGGCAAAGCGATACAATGAAATCTACTTGGCATCATTGTATGAGGAGAAAGGCATTCATTCGGTGGCGATCCGTTTCTTTAATGTTTACGGACTTCGTCAAGACAACCGAATGGTAATCCCACGGTTCTTCGAGCAAGCCACGCAGAACAGTCCGATAACGGTGTATGGCTCCGGCGAGCAAACACGAGACTTTACCTACGTAGATGATGCTGTGAAGGCATCCATTTTATTGGGCGATCGGGTGAAGGGTTTTGAGATCTTCAATGTGGCCAATGAGCGTGAGTCTACAATCGGTGAGTTGGCAGAGATCATCAAGAATATGACCCAATCGAGCTCTGAGATAAAATACATCAATGCACCCAAGAAGCGATACGATTACGAGGTAGGACGTCGGTTCGGTAGTTCAGCGAAACTCGAACGCTTCATCAATTACAAGCCGAATACCGATCTGCAAACAGGTTTAGATGTAGTGTACAAGGCACTCCGTGACTAACACGCGAGCTGTTGATAATTGTTTCTTGCCAGGCTTTCATGCCCTGAAGCCTTCAGTAGCTTTGAGTGAATAACTCGAGCATTGAAAACCATCGCAATTGTTTTTGGCGGATTTTCCGGTGAGCGCGTAGTCTCTCAAAAGAGCGCTCAGGTAGTGGCGCAGAGCTTACCACCTCATAAGTACCGCTCCTTTCTGGTTGATGTGAACCGCTCCCAGTGGTTTGTTTCCTACGACCAGCAGCAATTGCCCATCAATAAGGATGATTTTAGCTTCACCCTGAACGGTCAGGTCATTCATTTTGACGGCGTTTTTAGTGCCATTCATGGAACACCTGGGGAGGATGGTATTCTTCAAGGCTACTTTGATTTACTGGATATTCCTTACAATAATTGCGGTCTCCTTGCCTCGTCTTTATCCTTTAATAAAGCAGCTTGCAACGCCTATCTGAAGAGCTTTGGGGTTAAGGTGGCAGAGGCAGTTCATGTGAAGCTTGGTGCTTCGTTTGATGCAGAGGCCATTGTCCAGAAGGTAGGATTGCCCTGCTTTGTGAAGCCTAATGATGGTGGGTCAAGCATCGGGGTAACCAAGGTTCGTGATAAAGACGGAATTGCCGGTGCGATCAAGCTTGCTCAGGCCGATGGAGTTGGTGCGCTCATTGAGCGCTTTCTGCCAGGAACAGAGGTTTCATGCGGATGCATCAGTTTGGATGGAGTACCGAAAGCATTGGCGATTACCGAGATCGTTCCTGCAAACGAATTCTTTGATTTCGACTCAAAATATAACAACACAAAAACCCAGGAGATTACACCGGCCCGCTTAGAGTCTAAGGTCTATGAGGAGATCATGCGCCTCACGGAACGGATCTATGACCTTCTTGATTGTCGAGGAATGATCCGCATAGATTTCATGGTTTGTGAGGACGGAGTTTACCTCATTGAGCCGAATACCACACCGGGACTGAGCGAAGCAAGTATTCTTCCGCAACAGGCTACCTACTGTGGCTATCAGCTTTCAGACTTCTTCGATCTATCGCTTGAAGAGATGTTCAAAGCGCGTGCTTTCAAACATCGCTTTTCCCAAGAAAATCGATAAGCTTTTGTACTGCCTTAGCGCGGTGACTGATCTCATTCTTCTCCGCTAGACTCATCTCTGCGAATGTTTTTTCATGTCCTTCTGGAATGAAAATAGGGTCGTAGCCAAAACCATCACTTCCGCGGTATTCATCGATGATTTGTCCGTTTACCACTCCTTCAAAGGAATGGTGTTCACCGATCAGGATAAGATGAATCACTGTCCTAAACCGAGCCTTTCTGTTGGCTTTTCCTTTGAGTAGCTTCAGCACTTTTTTATTGTTGTCATCGAAGCTGCAGTTCTCTCCTGCGAAGCGGGCAGAGTAAACCCCAGGTCGCCCATCGAGCGCATCGATCTCCAAACCGGAGTCGTCGGCAAAGGTGCTCTGTCCAAACATATCATAGATAAAATCCGCTTTGATCTTCGCATTTTCTTCAAGGGTAACACCAGGTTCTGCGATCTCGCCTTTGAATCCAAGTGCGCGCATCGACACAACTTCGAATGGAGGTGTGATTTTGGCCTGGAGTTCTTCTAGTTTATGCTTGTTTCCGGATGCAAAAATGAGCTTCATGAGGTCTATGATTTTATGTTGGTCCTATAATACAGCGTAAGAAGCAGAAAACAAAAGAAGGGGATGAGCGGAATCTTGAAACGAACGAGTGCTCCAAAGTTTGAGGTGGTGGGTCCAATGGCGAATGCCAGGAACACACTGAATGAAAGGCAGAAGATCAGAAACGGTGAGTTACTGATGTTTTGAAGCGTTTTTAATGGATTTCTAAGCACGAATATGGACAATGTGAGCAGTAGCAAAAAGGTGTTCTCAATGACCGATAGGAACATCACGATGTTGTTGATGTGAATGAGTGTTGGACCAAAGAAGCCATTAAAGGTTGCCAGTGGAAACTTACTGATAATACCAATGATGGTCGTCTCAATGGTGCCGATGTCAAAGGTGTTGCCTCCGTAATAATCGCGCTTGAGGTCTTCTTGACTAACGATGGCTTTTTCTATGATCTTCTCCGTAGCAGAATAGTCACCTAACTATTCGCCGATGTAGGAGTAGGTAAGGGCAAAGAGTCCGATGCTTATCGCGAAGATGAATGGAATGATACCTTTTCCGGATGAATGCATTTTGGATGCCTTGAATCGAACGGAAGAAATACCAGATCAAGGCACCTGGAAGCATGGCCAAGAACACATAAGGTTTGATGGTGAGGATGAAGTAGACCGTGATCAAGGAGAAGATGATCCTCCAAACACTGATGTTCCGGCGAATTACTGTGTGGTAAAAGCCATAAACAAGGTAGCACAGCGAGGCGTAGGTGATGGTGTCTTTAAATATACCGCTGCCCCAGAATACAACACTTGGGAAGAACAAGGCAGAGATCAATGCAATCCGTTTTGCATTTGGGGCGAGGGTTAGGAAGAGTTGAAATAGCTTCCAAGGTCCAAAGAAACTGAAAGTAGCGATCAGTATGGAGCCAAGCAGATAGCTGTTGAAACCGAAGAACAAGAAGGGAGTAATTACCCTAGACACCATAAAGGTGTCTTGCTCACTGTAGATATAACCAAGTGGATACCCAGTGTCTGGGTTAAAGCGAGAGTAGTTTTCAACGCTATAGCTACTGAACAGGAGCTCTAGCCCGGTAAAAGGGATCTTGCGCTAGCATGTTCACAAAGGGAACGGCCGTGGCATAGTATGCGATGGTGTCGCCTCCTTGGCAGTAGAAAAGGTAGATTAGCGTGTAAAAGACTGCTCCATCGAGACGGGCCGACATTCCGAGTGCAAACCATTTTCGTTCGGAGGCCTTCGGAAAAAAGAATATGAGCGCAATAGGAATGAGCAGGTACAGTGGTGCTAGAAGCAATTCCCAGTATTCAATGGTAGTACCGTACATTTGCGCGATTCAAAGGTCGATGTATTATCAGCCTAATTTGACGCGACTATAGTATGAAGATTTTAGTTACCGGAGGTGCGGGATACATAGGTTCACATACCATCATCGATATTCTCGAACAGACCAACCATGAGGTGGTGTCCATCGATAATTTTTCCAATTCAGAGCCTGCCACCTTTGACCGCATCGCTGAGATCACCGGTAAGCGCGTCAAGAACTATGATATTGACCTCACGAAGTATGCTACCCTCAAACGGGAGTTCTTTAATCAAGTGGGGAAGATTGATGGTATCATTCATTTCGCGGCATTGAAGGCGGTGGGTGAGTCGGTAGAAAAGCCGGTGAAGTATTATCAGAACAACTTGAATGGGCTGATCAATCTGCTGAAATGTGTAGAGAAGTACAACATCAAGCACTTCATTTTTTCATCTTCTTGTACGGTCTACGGAAATGCAAAAGAGCAGCCCGTAACTGAAGATACGCCTACGCAGATTCCTGAATCCCCCTACGGCTATACCAAGCTCGTTGGTGAGAAGATTCTATCCGATTTTGCTAAGACAAAGCATGGGTTTAAGGGGCTTTCGTTACGCTATTTCAACCCAGTAGGGGCACATATTTCAGGCGTGAATGGAGAGTTGCCGAAGGGGAGGCCGAACAACTTGGTGCCTGTGGTTACTCAGTTTGCAAGCGGATGGATCGATCGCCTAGTGGTTCACGGAAACGATTACAATACACCCGACGGAACGGCCATTCGTGATTATATCCATGTGAGCGATATCGCACATGCGCATGTGCTGGCTGTGGAATACTTAGACAAGCATGATACAGAGAAGAATTACGATGTTTTCAACCTTGGTTCGGGTACTGGGGTCAGCGTTCTCGAGGTGATCAAGGCCTTCGAGGCAGAGAGCGGAGAGCGGCTCAACTATACCATCGGTCCACGAAGAGCAGGTGATGTAGAGAAAATATTCGCCAATAACAGGAAGGCGGTAGATGCCCTAGGATGGATACCAAAGTATACCATAAACGATGCCATACGCTCAGCTTGGAAATGGCAGCAGCACTTGAACACGCTCAAGCGTGATGGTAAGGTTCTCCACGGATGATGGTGAACGCGCGATAAACTTGTTCCAAGAAGATCGCCCGTACCATCTGATGGTTGAACGTCATTTTAGAAAGTGAAATACTACCGTTTGAGCGTTGTCTCATGGCATCTGAGAAACCATAGGCCCCACCAATAACGAAAACAAGGTCTTGCTGTTGATAGATCTGGTGCTCATTCATCCATCCCGCGAAGCGCTCAGAACTCATTTCCTTCCCTTGTTCATCCAGTAAGATAACCCGATCATTGGCTTGGATCTGTTCCAAAAAGCGTTCTCCTTCTTTCTGCTTCAAGGCTGCTTGATCCTTCCGGTCTACTTTTTTCGGATCAGGAAGTTCAAGCCATTCAAGATTGCAGTAGTGCCTGAGGCGCTTCAAGTATTCTTCCTGGCCCTCCTTGGCAAAGGAAACATTGGTTTTACCGATGCAAAGCACGCGAATCTTCATAGTTCCGATATATTTGAATGAAACCCATCAAGCTCCATCCATATGAAACGATTTGTCTTTCTGTTCTGCACCATTTTCATTTCAACCTTGACGTCTGCTCAAGACTTCGATAAGGTCGCAGGTGCTTTTTCCAAAGGTAATGCTACCGCTTTAGGTCAGTTGATGGACAATACCGTTGAATATTCTATGGATGGAAAGACCTCGACCATTTCAAAAAGCGATGCGGAGAATCGTTTGCGTTCTTTTTTCATGGACAGTGAACCGAGGAGTTTTGAATCGGTTCATAAGGGGAATTCGAAGAGTGATGTGCATTACATGATCGGACAGCTTTATACATCAAAAGGGACGTATCGGGTGACCTTCTACATGCACAAGGCAATCAGCGATTATGTTATTCAAAGCTTAGAAATAGAGAATGGAGAGTAGAGCGTTTTCGCTCGAGGCATTCATTGCCAGAGCGATTGAGGAGGATGTACAAGATGGCGATCATACCACTTTGGCGTGCATCCCTCAAGACAAGATTGGAGAAGCGGTCTTGAAGGTTAAAGAAAGAGGCATACTTGCTGGGATGGACGTGGCCAAGCAGGTTTTTAGCTACGTGGATCCAACACTTGAGTTCAGGCCCACCATAGCAGACGGGGCCGATATCGAGGCAGGAATGGAAGCTTTTAAGGTCTATGGACCTGCAAGAAGTATCCTGACAGCGGAGCGATTGGTGTTGAACCTGATGCAGCGAATGAGTGGGATCGCCACCATCACACAGCGCTACGTGGAGCGTATTGCGCATACGAAGGCCAAGGTGCTCGATACACGCAAGACCACCCCGGGTCTACGTTGGTTTGAGAAACAAGCGGTAAAGATTGGCGGGGGAGAGAATCATCGCTTTGGATTGTATGACATGATCTTGATCAAGGATAACCATGTAGATGAAGCCGGATCCATTTCCAATGCATTGAACCGAGTACATGATTACTTGACTTTCAAGAACCTTGATCTGAGGATTGAACTGGAAGTCCGCAATGAAGATGAGTTGGAGCAAGCATTGGAGCACGGTGGTTTGGATCGAATCATGTTGGATAATTTTAGCGTAGATCGAACGCGTTTGGCAGTAGATCGTGTGGCTGGCCGGTTTGAGTTGGAGTCATCTGGCGGTATCACTTTGGATACCATACAAGGCTATGCTGAAGCGGGTGTTGACTTAGTGTCAGTTGGAGCTTTGACACACTCCGTCAAATCCCTTGATCTGAGTTTGAAAATTGATGACGTATGAGGAAGATCATCGTAGTTCTCGTTGCATTGGTTCAGGTGAGCTTTGTCCATGCTCAGTATAACCCACTACAACCGCCCAATACCTTTCAACACTACGATAACCCTTATTATTGGAAGAATAAGAAGCCCCATAGCGCTTATTGGCAGCAGGATGTTGCTTATCAGATCAAGGCAGCACTTGACGACCAGCAGCACAAGCTGAATGGTACGATGGAGTTGGACTACACCAACAATAGTCCAGATAGCCTGACCTATTTGGTTTTTCACCTCTATCAGAATGCATTCGACTCTGGCTCATACGCAAGTGCATTCAATGAGCGTTCGCTACCCAAGGGCTTTTCAGATTTTCAGCACATTTCAACTGCTGATTGGACAGTGAACGATAGGGCGGTGAGCACAGAGCTTGACAATACGATTCTCTTCGTGCGCTTGAATGACCCTCTTCTTCCTGGAGAAACAGTGAATATTGCCTGCCGCTTTACCACCAAGTTTGGCGGAATCCACGGGCGTATGAAACGCTACAATGCATGGGGATATGACCATTACAACGTGGTACACTGGTATCCACGGATCAGCGTTTACGATGCTAGCTTCGGCTGGACCACCGATCAGCATCTAGGACATGAGTTCTATGGAGACTTCGGCGCTTTTGATGTAACGCTGGATCTTCCTGCGCACTACATTTTGGATGGCACAGGTTTCTTGCTCAACCGATCAGAAGTGCTCCCGGCAGACCTCATGGAAAAACTCGCCATTGAGAACTTCAAAGACAAACCTTGGAACGAGCCTCCATCGGAAATCATACCGAAGACTGAGGCTAGGAAAGTTTGGAAATTCCATGCAGAAAACGTGCATGACTTTGCTTGGACAGCTGATCCCACCTATCGCATTGGCGCAGAAAAGGTAGTGCTCGAGAATGGGCATGAGGTTACTTGTTATGCTTTGGCACAGGAGCCACATGCATCTGGATGGCAGAATGCGGCATCCTATACTGCGGAAGTGATCAGCCTGTTTTCGAAGGATTTTGGTCCTTATGCCTATCATAAGATGATCGTGGCTGATGCTCGTGATGGGATGGAGTATCCTATGTTGACCTTGGATGGTGGGCGCGATCCCGGTTACCGTTCCTTGCTGGCACACGAGGTAGGACATAATTGGTTCTTCGGGATGGTGGGAAACAATGAAACGTATCGAGCAGCATTGGATGAGGGCTTTACCCAATTCCTTACTGCTTGGGCAATGACCCATCTAGAAGGCGACAGTTCAGAACAGTCGGTGTCCGTACTTGGCATAGAAAAACCGTTCAAGGAGTATCGTTCACAACGTGATCTTTCCGTCTATGATGGCTATTACTTTTCAAGCATCATTCGGGATGATAGTCCTTGTTTGAATACACACTCCGATCGGTTTGACTCCCGTTCGCAGTACGGACAAGTTTACTACAAGACAGCGACCATGCTCTACAATCTACAGTATGTCTTGGGTGATGAGCTGTTCGGCAAGGCAATGCGCAATTATTTCAACGAGTGGAAATTCAGCCACCCCTACTTTGACGATTTCAGACGTTCAATCATCCAGTATACAGACGTAGACCTCAACTGGTTCTTCGATCAATGGCTGGAGACCAGTGAGACCGTAGACTACAAATTGAAGAAGATCAAGCACCTGGGCGATCAGAGATATCAACTTACGTTGAAACGAAAGGGTATGGCCATGCCGATTGATCTTCAAGTGAAGGATAAGCAAGGAAATACGTACGATTTTCTTATACCGAATACCTATTTCGTTAAGGAGACCGAAGCTACCGTACTCGATAAGTGGTATGGCTGGAAAGAATTCAATCCAACCTATGAGGCCGAGGTACAATTGGATGGCAAACTCTCTAGTGCGCAGATCGATCCCTCTGGTCGTTTGGCAGATGTCTATCAGTTGGATAATCACAGCAAAACGCCCATGTCACTGGAGTTGAATGATTTCCAGTGGACACGTCCGAATCAAGCCTATGAAATGGAGTGGAATCCACTCTTGTGGTATAATGGCTTTGACGGGTTCAAGTTTGGATTACAACTACAAGGTCAGTACGCGTCCGTGTATCACCTACTCGACCTCAAGTTGTGGTTCAATTCTCAGCTGTTAAATCAGGATATTACCTCACCGATCGCGGAATACAATCGAGTGAATTATGCACTCACGTATACCGATCCGCTGCGCGGGATCAGCGACGACCTAAGCTACACATGGCATAGCCGATGGTTAGATGGCTTGTTTACGAATAGTTTTGAGATCAACAAAGCGCTCCCGAACGAGAAGACCGCCGTCTCGTTCTCATTCGAAGGTTTGTATAGGCCAGGAACGAGTCCAACAGATTACTTGATCCTACCACAGTACTGGATAGCCGATCGCTGGAATAACTTCACCGAGATCGGACTCACACATCGCTACCGGTATGGTAAACAAAGCGTGGGTACCATCGGCTCCAATTTGAGGAGTCCTTTCTTTTTCTCCGACTACAGCTATGGATTCTTGAACCTTGATGTGGTGAATGAAAATCGATTCGGTGGCTTGAATTGGAGAACCCGGGTGTTCGGACAGTGGGGCATGGGTCAGGAATGGGCGCCAGAATCAAGATTGTTTGCTGCTGGAGCAAATCCTGAGGCTTGGATGGATGATCCCTTGGTAAGAAGCAGGGGCTTCGTTCCAGATGAGCTACTAGTATCGGGTAATGCCTATGGAGTCAGCACAGGTAACCTCCAAGTTGGAGGAGGCTTGAACCTGCGCGGTTACAACAACTACCTTCTACCAGAGATCAACAGTGACAGCCTGTTACGCTTTGGTGTGTCAGGACAAAGTGGTGTTGCCTTCAATACGGAGTTGGAATTTGATGACCTCATTTCTATTCTTCCTAGGTACAAGCGATTTATAGAATTGAAGACCTACGCTTTCGCTGATGCAGGAATCATAAACATCAATCGAGATAATGAGCCGTTAGAGTGGTCGAATATCCGAGCTGACGCTGGTCTTGGAGCTGCATTGGAGATCAAACGATGGGGCTGGCTATCCGATCTTAAACCCGTTTGTATCCGGGCAGACTTTCCGTTGTTCTTGAATCGTCCACCAGCCGGAGAAGAATTCATCGCCTTCCGTTGGTTATTGGGAATTCAGCGTGCATTCTGATCGCCTTAACCCCAAAGCGCTATCGCCTCCTCACTGCTCTGGCGGTCTTTCAGGACGAACAGGTTTCTGCCGTCATAACCGATCACCTTGGGAAAGGGTCTACTGCAGTGCATGGACCACAACGCATAGCTGTTTGCTCCGGTGTCCATTATGACCAATCGATCATTCTCATGCGCTTCAGGTAACCGGACCGATTTTGCGATGTAGTCGCCACCAAAGCAGAGTGGGCCACCGATATCTGTGTTGAGCTCAGTCGACTGTTGATGCTCTGACAGCAGGAAGAGTCGATGAGGCCATTTTCCTGGCTCATAGCATTCCCTTAAAAACAAGTCGGCACCGGCGTGTTGAATGATCGTTTGATGCCCTTCGAAACGCTTCACCTCCGCTACTTGAGAAATGGTCCAACCTGCATTGGCGTGGTAGTATCGACCAAATTCTGTGATTACCTTAATCGATCCATCAAAGAGCTTTGGCATGACAGCTTGAAGTTGATCTGCATACGCGTCGATGGTTTCCACAGGGCTGAACCCGTAGTCAACCGGAAAACCGCCGCCCAGATCGAAGTAAGCAAGCTTTTCCCATCCAATTTCAGAAGCAAGGTTGTAGACCTTTTTGATTGCAGCTACGGTTTCCTTCGTTTGCAAGTTTTGGGAGCTGCTATGTACGTGTAATCCAAAAGGAACGGTCGCGCTTGTTAACGCATTGATCAGGTCAGCACGATTGCTGATGGGTTCGCCGAACTTTGATCGCGGCCCTCCCACTTGCATGCTCTGCTGCGCTGAGGTAGCATGTTCTGGGTTGATTCTCAGTCCGATCGAGATGTTTTTCGGCTTGTCGTGGGCTAATATGCTTTGTAGCCGATGGAATTCGTCAAGGCCGTTCGCATTGATGAACACTTGTCTTGTAGACTTCCATACAGCGCTAATTTCTCGCAAGGTTTTCACAGGAGAATCCCACACGATGAAGGGCGCATCGCAGCGCTCTGCCTGGAGTGTTTCTTCATAGGACGCGGCTTCCAAACCAAAGCCTTGCGAAGTGGCACGGCTCAGTACTTTGGTGAGCGGGTTGGATTTCACCGCTATCGAGTGTTCCCAGAAATCGGGAAAAGCATTCTTTACTGCTGTCAGTCGGTCATTGAGGACCCGGAAATTGTAGAAATTCACAATGCTGTCATCGGAGGAAAGGAAGCCTTCATCCTTTGCAGCTTTAATAAGCGGTTTTAGCTCATCGAAGGACAACAGCCCGCTATCCGAAGAGCTCATGTGTGATTTCTTCTAAGACATCAACCAACTTGAAATCATCGCTCATGTCATGGTCTGTATCGATCAGTTTTCGCACGTTGCTAGAACCCAATGCGAATCTGAGGAAGCTGTGGGCTTCGTACGCAACCGGCTGACCGGTTGAAAGGCGTTCATACTTGGGAAAGTACTTTCCACCATGCAGGCAGAGGTGTTCGTAGATCATCTTCAACTGCTCGTTGGTCAGGTTTTGGCCATTCTTCGTGATCAAAAAAGAAATGATCGATTTGTTCGTCACATCTTGGTCCACCATGATCTGAAAGGTCGGTTTCGTTCCGATGTACTCCTTCAGTTGCTTGTTCCAAGTACTGATCGCATAGGTGACTTCTCGTTCGCTGTAGTTTGTAAGAAGTTCAGACTCGCAAATGGCGGCTTCCCATCGCAAGGTGAGTCCAACGTTCTCCACCTCCTCGAAATGCTTTCTCAGGTGACGGTAAGACGGTGGTATATCAAACTTGGAATAGACGGTATCAAACCCCTGGGCAACTTCTGCTCCAACTTCAGTTTTGTACATATCACCGGCATAGGATTCAGGTACGAGCAAAGCACCGCAAAACGGTGGACTTTGATAAAACTTGGAACCAGTGATCATCAGCAAGCAATTCATGGAAAGCAGTTCATTGAACAGTTGGGGAGTAGCGCGCATCTGACACAGGTCAACCACCCAAGTAACGTCCTTTGGTCCGTCTTCGATGATGGAAATGTGATCCTCGATACCACTCTTACTACCGATGACCAAGTTGACGATGATCTGATGGGTTTTGCGGTGTTCCTCGATGGCTTGGTAGATCGCTTGCTTATGGTTGTTGATGGATCCATCCTTTGCACGCGCCGGGTACAGGATGTGTTGAATCTCCAGATCGTCACGAAGTGGAAGACCTTTCTCTACCTTCTCGAGTATCTGGGTCTTTTCAGAGAAATACCTTCCTGTATTGGCTAGGATAGAGCCTGTACCTAATTCCTCTGGACACGTGATAAGGCTGAGGATCGGTTTATTTGGGTTCTTGATGCGGGAAAACATCAAGGGGTAGTAGCAGAGGTCACTTCCGGATGGAGCGAAGAAAATATTGAAATCATCTGTATACCGATCTTGGAGCATGGCCTTGATGCGGAAACGTTGTTTGATGCGCACGTCTTCCACGCGCACTTCTTCAGTCTTCAGTTGATTGAAGATGGTATTCACCTTCATCCGTACATCCTCGTTTAAAGCAGAGCACGTACACGAACCACGGTTGAGATGTCCCTTTGAGGTGAGTGGGTTAACGAAGTATTTATTCAGTCCATTATCCTTCAGTTCAATGCGTTCGTCACCGCCTTGGGTGATGGCATCTTCTAAGGTATTTGGGAAGGGTAAGCTCATGGGTAAAGATTAATCTAAATGCGAGGAAATCACATGGACAAAGGTAAGTTTCGAGTCGAATTTCAGTGCTTAAAGCATTCGTTTCAGGCGATCGGAAATACCTTGCATCATATCTGTGAAATCATCCGACCAATGCAATTTGTAAACAATCCAAACAAATGCCCCGATCATTGATATTGTCTTGATACTTGCGTCTATCCAGATATTACCAAAGGCAGGAAGAAGTATTCCTGCTATCACAAGTAAAAAAAGCAGCGTAAGTACCTTCAAATAACTCCATGTGATGAATTCCATGTTGTACTTAACCTTAAGAAAGGAGTACTTGAATAAGTTGCCTGTCAGGGCTACGATTAGGCTTGCCCAAGCTGCTCCGATCATACCCATCCATTGAATAAGGAGATAAGCGCTTATCAAAAGTGTTACAAAGCTCCCAAGGTTATTGATCATATTGACCCAATAATGTTTGGAGGCCGTGATAATCGGACCATTGATGCCCGTTGCCATCATTACGATCTTGCTGATCGAGAGTAATAAGATCACAGGGCGAGCACCACCATAGCTCTCAGGTATGAGCGATAGGAAGAGATCGGTATTGATGACCACGCCTAGAAGGAGTATTCCTCCAACAATCAAATTGTTAATTGCTGACTTCTCGTAAATATCCTGGATCTTATCCAGACGGTTCTTGCTCCAGGCCTCGGCTACTACGCTAGTAGCTACTCGAGTAATAGCACGAGCAGGAACTCCAATGACACGTCCGATGGCGGATGCTACGCCATAGACAGCAGTTTCCTTTAATCCCACAAAGGTTCCTACCAATAATATATCGCTGTTGTTTGCTAGAAAGGCACTTGTCGAAAAGATGGAGACTCCACCATACTTTGCAATCTCTCCTAGGAGCTTTTTGCGGATTGGTTTGAGTTCAATAGAGAGTCGAATATCGGAGTACCGAGCAACGGAAGCGTACATCATTAGTAGATATAGACCTTGAATACTAACATATATCCATAGGAATGTATCCAGGCTGGTGATGTTGTAGAAAAAGAAGAGAACAGCGAGTAGTTGAAGTACTCTGACCACGACTTCTTTGTAGAATGCGGTTAGTACGGATCTCATAATAGCTCTGCTGTAACTGTCAATAAGAATCGCTAGAATACCAAATACCACTAATGGGTATAGTAGATTCGCATACATTGAGAAAAGTGCCGCGCGTTCAGAATAGAACGCGACGATCTGGTCATGGAAGACCCAGAGGATCGTGAGCGTTGAAATAATACCAGCTACTGAAATTAATAATGAGAAGCTGAAGAAGACACGGGTAGAAATGCCTTGATGCTTGAAGATTGGAAAGAAACGAACTACAATGAATTGCAGACCAAAGGAGCCAAGGTTTGCAATGAACAGCATGGCTGACATTAAAATCTGCACCAAGCCAAGCACTTCTTGTGCCAGCATCCACGGGAAAAGTACTGCGACATTCAAGTAGCCGAGAAGTACTCCAGAGTAGGAGATGATCGAATTGGTTGCTGCTTGTGAGCGTACTTGCCCCATATTGAAAGCAAGTTTAAGTACAATTCCCGTCCATGTCCTGAGCAGAGGGCGTTAAAAGGATAAAAATTAGACGATTGACCGTACCTTCGCCTTTATTAAAAGAAGCTAGGCTCTCGTTAGGATGAAGGATCGACCATCCCTCTTATACATTTCTCCCTCGTTATCATCATTTGTTCGGTTGGATGTGCGCTTGCTATCTTATCGCTATGATGTCGCTGTAATCCAAAACAGGTGGTCAAAGTCCATAAACGTTCCTTGGTTGATGATCTGGCAGTCCTTTCGTATCCTCTCTCGAATCAAAGGCGCGCATGCGATGGTCGTTTCTTTTGCTGGTTATTGGAGCTTTTGGCCCGTAACCTTCGGACGGCTTTTGGGGATTCCGGTATATGTCATTCTTCACGGTACTGATGTATGCCGTTTCGATGCGATCGATTATGGAAATCTCCGCATTCGTACTATGCGGTGGTTCAATGCTTACACCTTCAAGCATGCTACCAAACTGCTTCCAGTAAGTGAATCATTGATCGAGACCAAGAACGACTATTATTTTGCTGGTTCGAATACACTTCACTTTGGAGTTTTAGCTGAATTTCCGAAAATCAACATCCAATATCAAGTGGTTCCGAATGGACTGGATACAGACTTTTGGTCAGCTGAGATTCCTTTCGATAAGGATTCGAAAACCTTTGTTACGGTTGCCTCTTCTTCGCAATTCAGGCGAAAAGGTATCGATTTGATTGTGGATGTGGCAGCTTCGCTGCCTGATGCCCAGTTCATCGTCATCGGTAGTCAAGTACCAAGTGGACTTGCACTCCCATCGAATGTGGCATTTTTGGGGAAGTTGCCACAAAAGGAATTGATCAATCATTTCCAAACAGCAGGCTTCTACTTGCAGTTATCGGCATTTGAAGGCTTTGGTCTTTCACTGTGCGAAGCCATGCTCTGTGAATGCATTCCCATTGGCTCCGATGTGAACTTCATTCCAGAGATCATTGGAGATACGGGCTACATACTGAAGCATCGAGATCAGGATGAGTTAATCGGGGTGCTCAAGAAAGCGATGACGACGTATGACCTAGAAATGGGAAAAAGGGCTGCCCAGCGTATCAAGGATCAGTTCCCAATGGAGAAACGTCAACGCCTATTATTCGATATCATTTCGTAATCTCGAAGCTGCAATGGCCAATGTGATCGATAAACTCAAGCATTTTTACTTCAATAAGTATCTCGTAAGCCCGTTTTCAAGTCGGCGATACTTCATCTCCTATTGCTTCAAGCATAAGGCCTTATGGTATCGTGTATATAAGGTTGGGACCCGAACCATAGATCAACGAATCAAGGATGATGCTAAAGGAGCCTATATCTACAGCTCTGCAGTAGGTTACAGGCATCAGATGTATGATGATTTCTTCAAGTTTGCCTTTGTGCGCAATCCCGTAGACCGATTTGTGAGCGGATGGAAGGACAAAGTACTTAATCAGAACTATTATAAATTCAAGCCAGATGAGCATGAGGCAATGAAGGACATCAATACCTTCATTGAATGGGTTGGGCAGTTCAATCTAGAACAATGCGATGAGCATCTGAGAGCTCAGTATGCAATTATTGATACTAACCACGTAGACTTCATCGGTCGATTCGAACGTTTCGAAGAGGACTTCAAAATCGTGGCGGATACGATTGGTTTGAAAAGTTACTCGATGGAGAAGCTGAATGTTTCTGGTAGTAAGAAACTCAGCATTGAGCCGGATACCGAAGCCAAGATCATCCGTCTATATGAGAAGGATGCGAGGGTCTTCTATCCAGAGCTTTTGAATAAGTTGGATTGACTTTGCCAGTGCATCAGCTCTTGTTGTATGAACGAATAGCTTTCCTGGTTCTCGTTAATGGCCTCTTCAATCATGGCTATCTCTTTCTGTGAAAGGTTCTTCTTCCATTTGGTTAATGGGTCGCCAGAAGTGGTGGTGTTCTTTGTTTTCGCTCCTTCTCGTATTCGTTGAATGAATGACGATCTATAGATTGGCTTCAGTTTTAAAAATGAAAGGATGTCTTCAAACCCATTTTCGGGGTCGTTCATCAGTGATTCATAGGCAATTACGTGGACTTGTTCCCTTGGAAGCTTTTTTAGGTCTTTCAAAGCCATCTCGTTAAGTCTTAGCCACATCAAAGGAATTGTTTTGAAGTCGACATTGGCATTGCGGTCAGTAGCTTTAATGGATGCTTGGTCAGGTTCCGCTATGCTCCAGCATGCCTTATTATCCGCTGGCATGAGTTTGACCCTGTCATTCTGCATGAAGTGATGCTTTAAACTCGCGCTTTGGGCGTATATGTCTCTTACGATCAAGATCACTTTGGATGAAGGAAATAAAGCGTGGACATAGCGTGTTTTATTCATAAGATGAGGTGACTTGTTCACAGGAACTAACGCGTCCCAGTCATAGTTCACCCTGAACAAGTTCGTGTCTTTTTGTTTGGCCAATCGCATCAAATGACGCTTCGAAGACCTACTGGCATGAATGTAGTCGGCGATATAACGGGTCATTTGATAAGTGAATTCAGGTGACGCATGTGTCTCATCCCTGTATTCGCAATGTCCCAACATCGAGGCACCACCAATAGATGTCCAAACCTGATTCAATTCAGCACCAATCTTTAGCAATTGAGGATGAGCAGCTAGTTGATTGACCAAATAAGTTGTTCCGCTGCGCATCGCTCCTGTGATGAACAAAGGAGAAGTCTGTTCACGCGCAGGTAGCTCTCCATGGGTATTGAATAATTCGCGGAGAATGGCTGGCAACTTAGGCATTACGGTATCCGAATTTGATCATGACTTTGCATCCAACGTGCTCAATCTTTTCGATCTGTTCAGAGTTGAAGGTAGACTTATACCTATTCATGTGACCCTTATTGAGTGGGATATCAAATAGTTTATCCTCTGCGTCGACTCCTATGAAGGCAGACATGCGTTCAATGGTGTTCTTGGTGTCTCCGATCAAATCTTCTAATCTTACTTCCAACAGTACATCTTGCGCTAGCGTGCTTCGTTCACTTTCCCAAGTCTTCCAAATCTCCTTGTACCAATGTAAAAGTTGATCCAAATCATTCGGACACCATGGCTGCTCCATCAACGACGCCAAAACATCCCTCGGGTCACGAACCACATGGATCATCTTGGCGTTCGGGTACAACTCAAAGAGGGAGGATGCATAGAGTAAACTGTGGGTATTGTCTTCCAAAAAGATGCTTCGGTTCTGTTGGCTTAAAACGGCAGCGGTTAGATCATCCAAAAAGGGGGTGAGGATCCCTTGTAGATCGCTTTTTGTCAGACGAGGTGTGAACTGCATTCTGTTATTGACCACACCTTCCTGACTGCCGGGCCATCGACCACTGTAGTCGAAAGCTACCAGACTCTTCTCTAATTCATCCACCAGCGCTGAATAACCAGGGAACCATTCTTCTAACGCCCATCCAGCGTACGAAGGATGAGTTTTGACCAGTCCAGTTGGGTCATTTGCTTTGGCTGCTTCGGTTTTGGAAGCTTTTTCTGGAGAAACGCTGCCAAGAGAACGCAAAAAGCGGATGAAATCCTTCACCTTATAGTCGCACCAATAAGGCGACCATTGCTGGGGGTAGCTCCTGTAAAAGTCAACCACACCTAGAGGGTCTATCGTGAACCTATGTTCAAACGGAAGGGTTGCGATATCTGGGTGCTGAGCAAAGAGCTTTTTCGTGATGTTCGTACCGGACCGACCCGTACCTGTCACGAATACAATGGGATGGTATGACCTCATTTGATCACCCATCGCATTACTTCAAACGCCTCTGCATACTCCATTTGAACTTGCAAGCCGCGATAGTTTGCCGCCCCGCGGATCAATTTATCCTTAGCGTAGAGGCGCTTCGATTGTGACTGATAACACTCCATCGCTGCCACCTTTGTTTTGATGTCTTTTTCAGACAGTTCCACAAAGCATTGGGAAGCAAAATTGTAGTTGTTCCAAATGAATTCGTAACCAAGTAAACTCGTGTTCTTAAATGCCCTACGCGCTTCTTGGCTGATGGTTTGATGGTCTTGATGCACGTCAAAACTGCTCGGACAAAAGACCAGATCCGGTCGGAGTTTTCTATTCAATGCTACCAAGTCTTCCAAAATCTCCTGCCGATGAGCCGGGAAATGGCGGACCCGATAATTCAGAATGTGTAGGTGTTCCTCTTGGATGCCTAGAACTGCCGTTGCTTCCCTTACCTCCTTGCTGAGGATATCTTTGGGAAAGCCTTCCGGTACAGATTCTTCACACGTAGAAAAAGCTACGTAGTGCACCTCTTTTCCTTTTTCGATCAGTCGGTGAATCGTTCCACCGCAGCCGAGCTCACCATCGTCTGTGTGCGGGGCAAGGACTAAGATCGTATCAAAAGCATCAAGCGCGGAGGTCTTCATGAATGCGTGTAGATTGAATGGTAATGCGCACAAACTTCGCCATAAGTGGTGAATTCGATGTGAGCTTGCTCAAAAACTTCGTTAATCGCCACGTGCTCAAGCAGGTCATTGAGGTGCTCGGCGGCCACGTAAACTCCCAGGAATACGTCACGTCCGTAGGTCTGCCTGTGTTGTTCAGCTCGATCGAGCAAACTGCTCAGTTCCTGTAGCCAATTTGAATCTTTCAGGTCAAGCACACCAGATGGGATCTCAAGCACACCATTGATATGAAAGTGAGGTTGAAGCGGGGTGATAGCTGTTGCATGATTGATTGGAAGCATTCTGCTCGACACAAAAGCCGTTTTCAAGCGCAGCAATAGATCGAGTGGTCGATAGGCGCCGTGAATGCCCTCCTCGTTGTTTAGGTCTGGACGCAAGCCCTGCTCAGTACTAGCGTTCAGCAGAAGTTGCTTCAGACGGTACATGAATGTTCTGGATGCTGGGGTTTTCTCTAAGGAGATGTTCAATGATGTCTGCTCTGGACCTAAAAGATGCCACTCAAGGTTATCTTGCCTTGTCTGTTCTTCGCTTCGTGAAAAACAAGAAACAGGTAGGGTCAGCGACTTCAAAGCAGCATGATCCTCGTTGGATTTGCATGCAGTATTCACCAATAGGTAGACCCTTGGGGTTTGCCTCAATGATCCAGGTGCCTCAGTGGCAGGGCTGAATGGGGGGAAGTGAAATGCTCTGCGGAAACGATCCTTCATCTGTTCGCTCCAATAGGGGTCGATCATTCTTCCATAAGGCTCACCTCTCGGTTGATAACTGGCTTGGTCCTCATCTTGCAGGATCAAGCGGTGTTCGTTCCGAGCAAAGAGGGCAACGACCTCTGCTGCCAGGCTTTCACCTGCTTCAAGGGCCTTATGGTAAAGTGTTTCGCCGGTATCGTTTTCAGTGATCGCGAAGCTGCGTTGTGCTACGATCGGACCGTTATCAACCCCAGTCATCATCCGATGAACGGTCATTCCTGCTTCGGATTCTCCTTTGATGAGTGCCCAGGGCAATGGACGTGACCCTCGGTTCTTTGGAAGTTTCGCCGTATGAAAGTTATATACCCCAAGCTTCGGTAGGTTAAGCACTGGTTCTTTGAAGATCTCGCTCCAGAAGCATGATAGGATCAAATCAAGGTTCAGGGACGCTAATAGCTGCAACGATTCAGGACTGTTCACCTTCATGCCAAGATGAACCGGTATCCCGTGTTTCGCTGCTTCCTCAGCCAGGTTTCGCTGCCCTAGGCCATGCCAAACCTTCATACCAGCTTCATCATCTCGTGCATACACACCGAGCACTTCATGTCCGTCTTTCAACAAGGCGTCCAGGATGACACAACTCAGATCCTTACTTCCTATGACGAATGCTCTCATGGTACCAGTTCCTGCATGAATTCTGAAAGGGTCTTGGCCGTTTCTTTTCTACTGTATTTCAAATAGGCATCATTGCCACTTGTCCAATGTTGTCCTTGCTTTTCGCTAAAGGTATTCAACAGTTGATCGAAACGTTGGGTAATAGCCTGTACATCCTTATAATCGATCATGTCAGCTTTCTCAACGTCGCGAAGGATGTCTGCGGCATTCCCGCCGGTAGGACCAATTGCTAAAATGGGTCTACGCGTTGCAAGGTATTCAAAGAGCTTACCCGTTAGGATGCTCTTGTTATTCTCACTCTGTGGTATTGGAAGTAACAGCACATGTGCATTGAGCATCCGTTCTATAGCTTCACGATGTGGAACAAATGCTTTGACCTTGATCAGGTCCTCTAACGCGTAGGATGCGATGCTTTCCTTCACATCGGCTGCCATGTTTCCCGTGATCTCAAGCTCGACTGAACTGCGTTGTTCAGGCGATAAGGAGGATAGCGCCAACCAAAATCCGTATATGTTTTGATTGGATTTCAAATTCCCTACATAGGCTAAACGCATCTTTTCAGGGATCTCGGTCACGGTTTGTTCGAAGTCTTTGGGGTCGAAACCGTTGGGGATGAATGTGATGCGTTGGGTCCGCGCCTCAAACTCCTCTTGCATACCCGTACTGGCCACCACGATCCCATCGGCGGTTTTAAGCACTTGGTCTTCCAATGATTTATCCTTCTCCTGGGTACGTGTGGTTCGGTTCAGGTAAGCGTTGTAGTAAATCGTTGTCCAAGGGTCCCTGAAATCAGCCACCCACGGTAGTGAAAACATCCTCTTCAAGCGTGCTCCCATGAGGTGGGTACTGTGAGGTGGGCCTGTGGTGATGATTAGATCAGGCTGGAACGCTTTGATCCGTTTGATGGCCATAGGAAAGGCATAGGTATTCCATCCGACACGTGCGTCTGGCACGAAAAAGTTGGCCCGTACGTAGTTGCTGATGCGTTTGAACAGGCTTGGCTTACCTTTCAAGTTGCTCATTCCTACTTCAACCTGCTTACCAGACTTTCCCCTCAATGCATTGTACACTGCGAAGGGCTCTATGGTTTTCGTGCGGAATACACGCAGGTCTTCCGGCACATCATCGAGCAAGCTGCTATCGGTACTTGGATAGCTTCCATTTTCAACCGTGATCACTTCAATCTCCCAACCCAACTCCACCAGGTACTTGCAGAACTTGAGCCAGCGCTGCACGCCAGGTCCAGAGCCTGGAGGCCAGTAGTAGGTGAGGAGTAAAGCCTTTTTCACAGCGATCTGCTATGCGTTCTGTTCTTCTGATGCATCCTTTCCTCCATTACCTTGTTTACGGTAGAAGTAGAGCATTCCGCCAGCAAACAGCAGGAAAAGTGCCGAGCCTGCCATGGAGATGTTCATCCCAATTCGATACGAAGCAGGCTCAAAACGCATTTCAACCTCATGGGTACCCGCCGGAATCTTGATCGCCCGAAGTGTATAGTTCACCCGATAGATGTCCGCCGGTTCGTCGTCTATAAAGGCCTTCCAGCCGTTCTGATAATAGATCTCTGAAAATACAGCCAGACCGTCTTGTTGGTTCTGCGCGGTATATTTCAGGTACTTCGGCGACATCTCCATCAAGTTGATCGTTGCGTCTTGACTTCTACCAAAGGAGTAGCTGTAAAGTTCTGCTTCGTATTCCTTGTCTACGATCGCTGTTTCTAGTGGATCAAAGTTGGCGAGCGACTGCATTTCCTCATCGGCTGAGCTTACCTTCTTGATGTTCGTTACGAACCATGCATTGCCACAAGCAGATGGATTGATAGCCGCTCCTGCAGGGTTTTCATTCTGTACGATGAAATACTTCGTGTTTAACATGTTGTAGACCGGCATCTGCTTCGCTACTGACGGGTCCAATACAACGCCTTGTTGGGTCTGGCGAAGTCCGGCATTCAAACGCTGCAACTGGTTCGATAACTCCTTTTCAATCAGGTCTTGATAGCGCTGCAGTTTTGCGGCGTGGTGACCGCCTACATTTTCATGGTGATAGCACGTGATACCATCCGTCCATGGGTTTCGTGTTACGTTGATCACACGGAAATGCGGTGTTTTATCTGCCAAGATGGCTTGGTCTGCTGGTGTTGGATTGAACCGTGCCATGTAGCTGCGCTCAGAAACAAAGGCGTCCTCGTTCATATACCGTCTGCTCACACGCCACATGTCAGCTGTGAACACAACACCGATAAGAACAACAGCGGTTGTAACACTGAGCTTCTTGCGTTGGTAAAAGAAGACGGAAGCTCCGGCCACCGCCATAACTACTGCAGAGATGAGCCAATCACTCAAGTAGCGTGATTTCCTATCCTCTAACAAAGCGTCATACAATGCTTCTATTCCCCAAGGCGAGTTTTTCGTCTGGTACTGTGCGTCCTTTGGACCGATCCAATCGTTCATTACGCCATAGAGCAATAGCAGTACCATCACTCCGCCAGTGATGAACAAGGTGTACTTCAAGGCCTTCATCAAATCACTCTTTTCAACCTGTCCGGTGAAGATGCGATGCAGTCCAATAGCACCTGCGAACGGGATGACGAATCCTGCGATCGCCAAGGCCATCGATGGCGTTCTGAACTTGTTGTACATCGGGAAGTAGTCAAAGAGCAGTCCGGTTATGAATTCGATGTGTCTACCCCAAGAAATGATGAGCGACATCACCACCGTTGCAATTACCCATGCCCGCATGCGAGCTGGGATAATGAAGAGACTTAAGATGAACAGGAAGATGAAACCGGCACCAAAATAGACCGTGCCAAGAAGGAAAGGTTGGTCGCCAACGTAGGTTGGCGACTGAGCCAAGATGGCCTCTTTTTGGTTGCGATTAAGGTTATATCCTTTCAGTGCCTCTGCTACGTTACCATCTTCTGGCAGTGCCTCACCAGATGCGCCTCCCATGAACGATGGAACGATGGTCGTAAATGTCTCCAACGGACCGTAAGACCAACGCATAGCATAGCTCCGGTCTAATCCGCCTTTGTCTTTTTCGGATTTTGTAGATAGCTCCGAGTCACCGCCACGTATAGTTTCCTTACTGTGCTCATAGGTGTTGTACACCTTGCCCAAGTTGGGTAGAAGTGCAATGACCCCAGCGGCAACGAGCAGCGCCACGTTCTTAAAAAAGTCTTTTGTTTCCCCAGCTCGATAAGCGGCTACCAAGTAAGTGATACCTATCACTGCTGCAACGAGCAGAAAGTAATACATGATCTGGTAGTGGTTGCTGAACACCATGATGGCCAGTGCGAAAAGTGTGATGAGCGACCCGATGAATCGTTTACCATTGAGCGCCAGTAAAACGCCACCAATAGCAGGTGCCATGAAGGCGATCGAAAGCACCTTTGTGTTATGTCCGGCAAGGATGGAAACAATGAGGTTACTCGACAAACCGTAGCCAATAGACAGCACCAAGGCGAGCCAAGGGTTTACGCCAAAGATGATTTGTAATAGGTAGAAGCCAAGAAAGAGGGCGAAAATGATGTTCGCGCCTTTTGGCAACCAATCTAGAATTGCATCCCTAAAGTACTCCACCACATTGGTGGTGAATTTTGTTCCAATGTGAAATGCGGTCATGCCGCTGAAAACACGTGTAGTCCAAAGGGCTTCCTCACCATTGGCTTCGCGGTATTCACGTACCTCTTGGGCTTGAGCGATGTTCTTAACGATATCATCTTGCTTGAGTACCTTACCTTGGGTGGTGGGGTAGCAAAAGAGCAGAGATACAATGGCCATGACTACGATGGCTACAGCATGCGGAACGAGTTTCTTCCAGTCCATTCAGATTTGATTTGGGTAAAACAAAGAAACCAAAAAAATAAAGGGCCCACAGGTGATCCGGTCAGCCTTTTAAACCTCCTCGAAATCAATGTATTCGTCGTCGTTCGAGTTATCCTTTCCTGGTTTGTTCTTCTGATCCGTTTTTCGTATCGTTACCTTTTCGTCTTGATAGATCTTTTGACCTTGTTGCCGCTGCTTCACTTGCTCTTCCATCCGCTCGGTGGCCTTCTTGACTGCTTTCTTTGTCAGCCAAGGCAGTACAAACCTTCCTATGATGCGAAAGATCAAATACAACAACGCTGCAATGGCCAGAAACCGCAGTAACCCCATCGCGTTTACCTTGACAAGTAGAGGTTACGCTCTGAGTAAACCTTCTTGAAGTATTCGTCCTTCAGGTCGTCAATGAAGTAGATCGCTTCACCGGTGGATTTCATTTCAGGTCCCAGTTCTTTAGATACGTTCGGGAACTTATCGAATGAGAACACCGGCAACTTGATCGCGTAGCCCTCTTGGTGGGGCTGGAAGTTGAAGTCTTTCACTTTCTTTTCGCCCAACAT
Organism: uncultured Flavobacteriales bacterium; assembly: GCA_913057205.1. Classification (GTDB taxonomy): domain Bacteria; phylum Bacteroidota; class Bacteroidia; order Flavobacteriales_G; family Salibacteraceae; genus SHAN690. The sequence goes on along the minus strand of CAJXNO010000005.1, from coordinate 74,797 downwards.
TACCTTGGTGGCATAGTTCACATAAGGTTCACGGTAAGCTTTTGCGATGAAAGGCACGGTGCGCGAGGCGCGTGGATTCGCTTCGATCACGTAAACTTCATCATCCTTAACAGCGAACTGGATGTTGATCAAACCAACCGTCTTCAATTCTACTGCGATCTTCTTCGTGTATTCTTCGATCTGTCGCATTGCTTTCTCGCTCAGGTCGAATGCAGGAAGTACAGCACTTGAATCGCCCGAATGGATGCCTGCGGGTTCAATGTGCTCCATGATTCCGATGATGTACGTGTCCTCGCCGTCACAGATCGCATCGGCTTCTGCCTCAATGGCTCCTTCAAGGAAATGATCTAGAAGAACGCGGTTATCAGGCATATCGCGGAAGATGTTCACTACGTGTTTCTCCAATTCTTCCTCGTTGATCACGATCTTCATGCCTTGTCCGCCCAGAACATAACTCGGACGCACCAACAGTGGGTAACCCAACTCACGGGACAGTGCAATGGCCTCTTCGGCCGTTTCAACGGCACCATATTTTGGGTAAGGAATATTCAAGCTCTTGAGCGTATCTGAGAACCGGCCTCTGTCTTCAGCCAAATCCAGCGCTTCGTAGCTAGTACCGAAGATCTTGATGCCAAAGCGCTCCAGTTTTTCCGCCAGCTTCAATGCGGTTTGTCCACCGAGCTGCACAATGACCCCTTCAGGCTGCTCATGCTCGATGATGTCAAAGATATGTTCCCAAAACACCGGCTCGAAATAGAGCTTGTCTGCTGTATCGAAGTCCGTTGAAACCGTTTCTGGATTGCAGTTGATCATGATGGTCTCATAACCGCATTCTTTCGCCGCCAACACACCGTGAACGCAACAGTAATCGAACTCAATGCCTTGACCGATACGGTTCGGACCTGAGCCGAGTACCACAACCTTTTTCTTGTCTGAACGCACACTTTCGTTTTCACCTTCAAAACTGGAGTAGTAGTAAGGCGTTTCCGCAGGGAATTCAGCTGCGCACGTGTCAACTAACTTGTACACGCGCTTGATGCCCAATTCAATCCGTTTTTCACGTACTTGACTCTCCAAACATCTCATCAGGTGTGCGATCTGGCGGTCTGCATATCCACGTTGTTTAGCGTCCCAAAGGAGGGTGCGTGGAATGGTATCAAGGGTGTGTTTTTCGATCTGGTTCTCGATGCTGATCAGTTCATCGATCTGATGCAAAAACCAGGGGTCGATCTTGGTCTTTTCGTAGATCGTATTGAAGCGAATACCGAGCTTGATGGCATCGTAGATGTGAAATAATCGGTTCCAGCTTGGATGCTCCAAGCTCTGCAAGATCACATCTTGGTCCTTCAATTCCTTCCCATCAGCTCCAAGACCGTTTCTGCGGATCTCCAGGGATTGACACGCTTTCTGAAGCGCTTCCTGAAAGGATCGTCCGATTCCCATCACTTCACCTACCGACTTCATCTGTAAGCCGAGCTCGCGTTCTGCCCCTTTGAACTTATCGAAGTTCCAACGCGGAATCTTCACGATCACGTAATCCAATGTCGGTTCAAAGAATGCACTTGTATTGCCGGTGATCTGGTTCTTAAGTTCGTCCAAATTGTAGCCAATAGCCAGTTTAGCAGCCACCTTCGCGATTGGATATCCCGTGGCTTTGGAGGCCAAGGCAGAAGAACGACTCACCCGCGGATTGATCTCAATGGCGATGATTTCTTCTTTTTCATCCGGACTCACCGCGAATTGAACGTTGCATCCACCCGCGAAGTCGCCGATGGATCGCATCAGCTTGATCGCCATGTCGCGCATCTTTTGATACGTGCGGTCTGAGAGGGTCATCGCTGGTGCCACGGTGATGGAGTCGCCGGTGTGGATACCCATTGGATCCATGTTCTCTACCGAGCAGATGATGGCAACGTTGTTGTTGTTATCGCGCAGCAATTCCAACTCAAATTCCTTCCAGCCGAAGAGGGCTTTGTCGATCATCACCTCGTGAATGGGAGATGCATGCAAGCCGCGCTCTAGTTTCTTGTCAAATTCATCCTTCGTGTAAACAAAAGAAGCACCCGTACCACCGAGCGTGTAGGAGGGTCGAATCACCAATGGAAAGCCGAAACGCTGAGCGATCTCCTTTCCTTCCAAGAATGAACGCGCAGTGTCTGCCGGGGCATAACCTACATCTATGCGGTCCAGTAGTTTTCGAAACTCTTCACGGTTCTCTGTGATCTCAATGGCGTCAATGTCCACACCGATCATGCGAACACCATGATCCGCCCAGATGCCTTGCTTGTCGCATTCAATCGCGAGGTTCAAGGCCGTTTGTCCGCCCATCGTTGGCAACACCGCATCGATCTGAGGGTGTTCTTCCAAAATTTGTCGGATGTACTTCGGTTCCAAGGGTCGGAGGTAAACGTTGTCAGCGGTAACCGGATCGGTCATGATCGTAGCAGGATTGCTGTTGATCAAGGTGACTTCGATTCCTTCTTCGCGCAACGACTTAGCGGCTTGGGAACCGGAGTAATCAAATTCACAGGCTTGGCCGATGATGATCGGTCCACTTCCGATGATTAGGATGGACTTTATGCTGTTATCTCTAGGCATAGTGGGGACTTCGTTAACTGATGCTCAAATTGGCGCGAAGGTATATGCATCGAAATAAAATCAAGGCCAATGTCAATAACCTTTCCTCCAAATTGGGATAATGTTCATAAGTCACTCGTCAAAGCATGTTACCGCTGGTCATAATTTCGTCTACATGCTAACGGCGACTTCTTTGATTTGAACTTCCTATGAAAAACCTACTTCGCATTACCCGGATCGAAATGATGGAGTCCTTACGGTCTCCTATTTGGCATCGAAGGGTGTTGGTGAACATCTTTTTGGTGCTGACATTTCTCTACTTGGCAGGAAACCTCTTGGTACTCGGGGTCTTTTTGGATGACATCTTTGTGAAGATACCCGTCGATGGAATCGACTATAAGACCTATGGAACTTCCTTCGTTTTACGCAAGCTCGACCGATTCTTGCTTTACTATTTCTTCATCGACCTGATCTTGCGCTACTTCATGCAAAAGTTGCCAGCGATGGCGATACAGCCTTATCTGCACCTTCCATTGAGGCGCTCCACCTTGGTCCATTTCATGTTGGTCAAGACCATTTGGAGCCCCTTCAACCTGCTTCAGTTTTTGATCTTCATCCCCTTCTTCTTCGAGGTTTTTGAGAACCTGTCCTTCGGACAAGCCCTTGGGTGGACGTCAGGCTTTACGTTGATGGTCTTTGTGATCAATTACGGTTTGCTCTACCTCAAACGTACTTCGGATGTCGATACGCGCGTGTACCTCGGAATGCTGGCGGTACTGGCCTTGTTGATCGTAAGTGATTGGTATGATTGGGTGGATTTTCAACACATTTCGGCACTGCTCTTCAACGGCTTGTTCTTACATCCTTGGACGGCTTTAGTGCCTGCACTATTGCTGGTGGGTGCCTACCTGATGAACTATCAGTACATCAGAAAGAACATGTATTTGAGTCGCCTTTCCAAGACCAAGCGGAGTGAGGTGAGCTATGTGGGCAGTGGGGTGCTGTCGTACTTCGGGTTGGTTGGAAGACTAACGGAATTGGAGTTCAAATTCATCTGGCGCAATAAGCGTCCGAAGTCGGTCTTGATGATCACCGTGCTTTTCTTGGCATACGGTCTACTGGTATTCCCCAATCCACAGTACGATGGGAACTACTACATGTACATTCTCTTTAGCATCATCATCACAGGAATGTTCATGATGAATTATGGTCAATACCTCCTTGGCTGGGAAGGTTCTCATTTCGATCACATCCTCGCGCGCAACGTGTCGTTTCGCGACTACTACATGAGTAAGTTCTTACTCTTTGCGATCGTGAGTGCTGCGGCGATGATCCTCGGTATCCCATACGTTTATTTCGGCTGGGAGATATTGGCGGTAGTGTTCTGCGTCTTCCTCTTCAACTTAGGTGTGAATTCGCATATCGTCATGTTCTTTGGGTCGATGAATCCCAAGAAGATTGACCTTAGCCAAGGAACCGTGTTCAATTGGCAAGGTGTAGGGGCAGCACAGTTCCTGTTGGTTATTCCCGTTATGGGATTTCCAGTCGGCATTTACGCACTGGGTGCACTTATTTATGGACCAGTGGGTGGATACATATTCTTAGGAATATTAGGAATTCTCGGGTTAGCAGGCACGCGTTTTTGGATCGGCCTCTTGGCCTCTTGGCTCAAACGTCAGCGTTATGAGATCGCTGATGACTTTAGAAATCAATGATAGAAAGACATGGAAGTAATCAGCACACAACTGAAAAAGAACTACGGGGCCTATACTGCTTTGGATGTGGATCAATGCAGCATCCCATCGGGTGAGAGCTTCGGATTGGTAGGAAACAATGGTGCGGGAAAAACCACATGGTTTCGATGTTTGCTCGACCTCATCGAGCCGGATCAGGGACAGGTGACCATTGATGGAAAGCCCACGAAGGATACGGATGCATGGAAGTCGTTTACGGGAAGCTATTTAGATGAACAGTTTCTAGTGGGACACCTGCTGCCGGAAGAGTATTTTGATTTCGTGGCGTCTATCCATGGCATCAGCGAAAGCGATCTGAAACAAAAGTTGGATGGTTTTGAAACGCTGTTCAACGGAGAAATCCTTGGAGGAAAGAAGTTGATCCGAGATCTTTCAAAGGGAAACCAGAAAAAGGTAGGGATTGCAGCGGCGCTGCTCTTTGATCCGAAGGTGCTGGTTTTGGATGAGCCTTTTGCTAACCTTGATCCATCTACCCAGATTCGCTTGAAGGAATTGCTCAAGCGTTTGAAAGAAGACCGTGGCGTTACCATGCTGATCTCTAGTCACGACCTCAATCACGTGACCGAAGTCTGCGAACGCATCGTGTTGTTGGAGAAAGGGAAGTTGGTGCAAGATATCCGAACCTCGAAAGAGACCCTGAAGGATTTGGAGAATTATTTTGCCGGAATTGCCACGAAGGGCGTTGAAACCACTACTGAAGGACCCACCTCAAGCGACGCGTAAGTCCGTCAGCGTTTAGTTCTACGGTGTAAAGTCCTTTTGCAAAGCGGCTGAGGTCAATTTGATGGTGAGGGGATGAGGTATGCGACTCCAGAACAAGTTGTCCACTTCCAATTAACACCTGAACTCCGAGTGCTCTGTGGCCTTCAACCTGGATATTCAACATACCGCTCGACGGATTTGGATAGGCAATGGCATGGAAGCTGATTTCTTCATCCACACCAAATGGTATCGTATCACAATCGATGGTAGTTAAAACGAAGGTGTCTTGTGCCGAACAGCCGTTGAGGTCTTCCACGCTTTGAATGTAGGTGCCCGTTTGATTTGCAGATGTCACGGTAGAACCATTGAAGGTCCAAAGGGTGGTCAGTCCACCACCGAGTACGGGTAGTGCTACCTGATCGGTGTCGCAGATGGTGGTGTCATTCGGCACCAAGGTTGGTGTTGCAGGAAAAGTGTCGATCAGCATGAAGTCTTCGTAGTGTGCCGTGACCTCGTATCGATTTGTGTCTATGCAGGTGGAATAGCTGATTTTCCAGTCGTAAAACCAGTAGTAATGGCGCCGACTGGCAAAGCTTTCGTCGATACTTACAACATCTGAAATCACATACGGGAAATCGAGGTTTTCATAGGTCCTTAACAAACCATTTGTTGCGTTGAGATTGCCCGTTGCAAGGCCATGGAAGCCTGGCTCAAAGCTCATGCCCACGCCAATACGTACCGGAGCGAATGCGGAGTCTGGTTCAACAAAACGGTACACGGCTTGGATGGTATCCGAGCTTCCGGAATAAAAATCCCATTGCACATCCGCGATTTTCACCCATCCTGTGTCGCCCGGATACACCGTAACCGAGTCTAGCGTGAACGGATAAAACGCGCGAAATACCAACATGAGGTTGCCGCTGTTGCCCGGAACACCCATACTGTCGTTGACCTGTGCAATGTGTCCTACGTGAAACTAGGACGATTGGCAAAGGAGACCAATCGGGTGGTAGTCGCTTGAATGTTTGCCTGCAGTGGGCTGCCAACATGGATCACACTATCGCTTTGTGCGTCGGTATACCAAAGAGCTGTTCCATTCAATGCACTCGCTGTCCATATGGCCATTGAATCAGGTGCACAGAGGGTATCTCCGCTGAATTGTGGTTGGGTCGGTTGCAGATGACTTACAACCAGTCGTTCGCTCAGGACATTGTTCTCTGCGTAAGAATCATTTGCTGCCTGTAAGGTGATGGACAGTTCACCCGAGTCCATCGTTAGTGTGCTGAATGGATTGAGAAGAACGGTATCCGTCTCAAACGGAGCGATGGTTTCAGGAATGGTATCAACCATCGAATAATCGGCGGGTGTGCCGGTGAAGGCGAGTTGGTAGGGAATGGTAAACAGGGTATCTGTGCTATTGTTTCGGATGATGACCTCAACTTTTTGCTGGTTGTCTTCACAAACGATGCCAACTGGACTCAAAGTCGCGAGAAGATCTAGGTCTATGGCAGCGGGGTTGAACTCATCCGCACCAATATCGAATGCGCTTGGTAATAATGAGGTCGTGTTGGGTAGCAGCGTAGAGGCGGTATCGAAGGTTACGATACCATTTGTGCTTGCTTTCAGATCGGTTACTACACTACCGTAGTATTCCAAGGTAAATGGAATGGCCACGTTGTCCGACCAAACATTGGTCGACGTTCCTCCAGTAAAAATGTCGATCCAGGCGTTTTGACCCGGAGCATCTGATTCGGTATTGATGCCGTTCGGGTTACCTTCGTCTTGATAATAGTTCCAGCCGTACTGGTACGTCTGAGATAGTCCAATGCTGCTGATAAAAGCCAAAGCCACAAGCAGCGCATTTTACATAATAATTTCTTTGTGTGTGATGATAGACAGCTTACGATCAATTGTAGTTGGGACCCTCTATCCGAATTGCAGCAAAAGTAGCTCAACCCTTATTATGTTATGTGAATTCTAGTTTATTATTGAGCATGAGTTTGATCAGCATTTCATGTATTTTATTAGTGCTTGGACTAACCTTCACCACTACGGCACAGGAAACCAAGACCTACATAAAAGAACTTCAGCAAGAGCGAAAGGAGAAGCAAGCTTCGTTGAAACGAAAGAAAAGCTCTCCACTGAATAAAGAAGACCGAAAACACTTTGCAGGCTTAAACTATTTTCCCATCGATACTTCCTACCAGGTGAACGCAGTTTTTGTTGAAGTGGACGCTAAGGATACCATCAGCATTCCTACATCTGCTGGTCGATCAAAGGATTTCGTGCGCTATGGCATGTTCCTTCTCAGCTTTGACAAAGCACAAGACACACTCTATGGCTATAAGCGTGTTTGGCCAGAAGGCTATACCTACGATGGAGAGCCCTACATCTTCCTTCCATTCAATGACGAAACAAATGGAGACCTCACCTATGGGGGAGGTAGATACCTTGATCTATCGATTCCTGCTAAAACCGAAAGGGAAGTGGTGATTGATTTCAATCGATGCTATAACCCCTATTGCGCTTACGGCGGAGGGTTTTCCTGTCCTATTCCGCCGAGGGAAAACAGACTCAACCGACCCATCCTAGCAGGGGAGAAGAACTACGATCATTGATCAGGTGAATTTACGCATCGCCAAGCGGTAAGTGTTCGCATGCGCATCAACGATGTCTGCGATCCTCGGAGAATAGCCGCCACCCATCGAAACCTGCAGGGGAATGCCCAACTCTGAGCAAAAGTCAAAAACCAATGCATCTCGTTCTTGACACCCGGCCAGACTCACTCCTAACTTGCCCAGTTTATCGCTGGCCAAGATATCCACTCCCGCTTGAAAAAAGACAAAGTCTGGCTTCACCCGATCTTTGATCTCTTTGAGATGCGTGTGAAGCAATTCCAAATAAGCATCATCTGCAATGCCATCGGGCATTGGAACATCGATGTCGGATCGTTCCTTTCGGAATGGGTAATTTCGGTCGCCATGCATGCTGAAGGTGAAGACCCGGTCATCGTCTTCAAAAATCTTTGCAGTACCGTTGCCTTGATGTACATCTAGGTCGATGACAAGCACCTGGTTTACAGACGTATCTTCCAACAACTCCATTGCTCCAAGGGCGATGTCGTTCAATAAACAAAACCCTTCTGCTTTGTCGCGATAAGCGTGATGCGTACCGCCAGCCACATTGAATGCGCATTGAGCGCCGTTCAATGCAGCGCGCGCACCCAGAACGGTACCATTGCAAATAATGGTCTCCCGTTCAACTAAGCGATCCGATAATGGGAATCCGCTTTCGCGCTGCTCTTTTTTGCTGAGTTGCTGATGCTTCAGACGTTCCCAATAGGAAGATTCGTGAACCCGAAGTATTTGGGCTTCGGTTAGAGGTTCTGGAGCAAAGATCTGATGGGATTCAATGGTGCCTTCATACATCAACTGCTGCGGAATAAGGTCGTACTTTTCCATAGGAAACCGATGACCCTCTGGTAGCGGATGTGCGTATAATTCTGTCCATGCGATCGGGATTGACATGGTTCAGAAACAGCTTGAATCGGATTTAGTTGGTGCCTGCCGAACCAATGAGGGAGGAAAAGTCTTTCATGTAATCCTCATACTGAACTCCGTTGCTGGCACCTTCTACGAAGTAGCGGATGATGGGCTCAAATTGCTTGGCAGATTTATACCCGGGTAAAATCTGCATCCTTTCGAAATTCTGATTGAGGAATACAAAGCTGGGATAGCTCAATTTGTTATCGAGGAGGGAAGCTGCCAACTGGTGCGTGCTTCGCCGGGTGTCTGGACGAGGGTTCACAAACGTGTAGCCATTGAAGTTGATCGTATCCTTCATCTCTGCATCCATCTTCACGGCATAGTAATGCTCGTTCATGTAATCCGCAATCACTGGATGACTGAAGGTGGTCGCATCCATCTTCTTGCACCATCCACACCAATCGGTGTAGGTATCTACGAAGATCAGCTTTGGCTCTTCTTGATTTGCGGCAACTGCTTCGTTCCAAGACATCCATTTGACGCCCTGTTGTGCATGGATTTGAACGATGGAAAAGAGAACAAGAGTAAACGTGAAAAGTGCTTTCATGCGATAAAATTACCATTCTTATGACGTATGAAACGAAAGAAAGGCAGCTGTTAATGGTCTTTAACAACTGCCTTTCGCAAAAATTCTGGTGTATTCGGCTTACTTGACGCCGTGCATCAACTTCTCCAATTTCTTATTGAACAGGATGATGATCACTGCGAATCCAAGTAAAACGAATCCGATCGTGGTAAATACGCTGAGGTACTTATCGAGGCCCTCTGCTAGGCTCAAGGTGGCTCCATCATCACCATGTCCACCTGTTAAGGCAGCAATTTTTCCTCCAACATAGTTCGCAATCGCGAAGCTCAGGAACCAAGCGCCCATAGCCGTTCCAGCAATGTTCTTTGGTGAAAGTTTGGTCACCATTGACAGACCGATCGGCGAGAGGAAGAGCTCTCCTGTGGTATGCAATAGATAAAGGAAGAACAAGGTCAACAATGGAACTTGGAAGGCTTCGTTCACGAACATCATACCTACTTGTGTGACCAAGAAGCCCAATGCCAACTGAATGATGCCGAAGGCAAACTTCAATGGAATGCTCGGGTTCTTACCTATGTTCGAGAGCTTTACCCACATTACCGAGAAAATAGACCCGAAGACAATGATGAAGAAGGGATTAAAGAACTGTGTCATCGACGCAGGCATCTCCCATCCCATGATCATTCGATCAACGTTTCTATCTGCAAATAGTGTGAGCGATGTTCCAGCTTGCTCAAAGCATGCCCAGAAGGTGATGTTGATGACCATGAAAATGATCAAAGCAATCATTCGGTCCTTCCATCGTGGCTCTGCCTCTCCTTCGTCAGCTTTTGCGCCGGCGGTAATCATCGAATAGGAGATGTAGAGGAACAGGGCCAGTAGGATGTAATCCAAGAACTCATTGTTGTAAATGAGTACATAGCACAATGGGATCAACAACAATGACCCAAGCGTGATAGCTTGAACCATGTTGAGTGGGCCTAAGACCTTCTTTTTACCAGCTTCGGTTGGTTCTAGTCCAGGTGCTGCGCTGTAAGACTTGCGTCCAGACCAAAAGATGAATAAACCGGTGAGCATACCCAGTCCGGCTAAAGCGAATCCTTTGTCGAATCCATAGGTTTCACCCACATAGGCCACGAGCGTAGTGGCCAATAGTGCCCCAATGTTGATACCGATATAGAAGATCGTAAACCCTGAATCCCGACGAGGGTCGTCGTCTTCGTAGAGCTTACCTACGATGGTGGAAATGTTGGCTTTGAAGTAGCCGTTTCCTACGATCAAGGCTCCCATTCCTACCATGAGGAAGAAATCGTTGCCACCAAGGATCAAGAACTCGCCAATAGCCATCAAAAACGCGCCAAGCATCACCGCGTAGCGGTAGCCCAAATACTGATCAGCCATGCGGCCTCCCAAGATCGGGGCGGCGTAAACCAAGCCCGTGTAGGCTCCATAGATCAACGATGCTTCGGCATCCCCTTTCATTAATGATTTTACGAGATAAAGCGTCAGAAGTACCCTCATTCCGTAGTAACAGAAACGTTCCCACATCTCTGAAAAGAAAAGGGTCATCAGACCATCTGGATGCCCGGTTTTTACTTGGCTCATATACTTGGTGTTTAGCGTTTAGAGGTTTTCAGAAATAAAATTCGTCATCTTACTAAAAAGGTGATAACGCGTGTTACCACCATAGATACCGTGATTGCGGTCGGGGTAAATATAGAAATCAAATTGCTTGTCGGCCTCGATCAGCCCATCAACCATCTCTACGGCATTTTGAAAGTGTACGTTGTCATCGGCTGTACCGTGGATGAGCAGGTAGTTGCCTTCCAATTTCTCTACGTGGTTGATCGGTGAATTGTCGTCATAGCCTGATCCGTTGTCTTGCGGTAAACCCATGTAGCGTTCCGTGTAAATGCTGTCATAGTAACGCCAATTGCTAACCGGTGCCACTGCAATGGCTGTGCTGAAAACGTCTGCACCCTTGAACAGGCAGAGGCTGCTCATGTATCCACCATAGCTCCATCCCCAAATACCGATGCGTGCAGGGTCTACGTAAGACTGTTGTCCCAACCACTTTGCACCTTCGATCTGATCCTTGGTCTCCATCAAACCGAGCTGACGATAAGTTTGTGTGCGGAAGGCCTTGCCACGGGCTCCAGTGCCACGGTTGTCAACGGATACCACGATGTAGCCTTTTTGCACCAGCATCTGATGCCAAAAGTGGTTTCCACTCATGGCATTGGTGACGGTCTGAGAGCCTGGTCCACCGTAAACGAACATCAAGACCGGATATTTCTTGTTTGGGTCGAAGTCCTTCGGCTTGATCATCCAACCGTTCAATTCCACAGACTCGGAGGTAGTGAAAGTGAAGAACTCCACTTCCGGTAGCTTTATTTCATCTAAGCGTTCACGCAAGGCTTGGTTGTCTTCCAAAACCCGTATCTCTTTGCCTTTCGCATCGTTCAGGGTGACCTTTCTAGGGGAATTGGCGGTACTGTGGTAGAGAATGAAGTACTGAAAACCTGCACTGAAATCCGCTTGGCTGCTTCCTTCGGCCGGACTCAGACGCTTGGGTTTGCCGCCATCCAAACCAACACTGTAGATGCTGGTGTTCATGGGGTTTTCCATGCTTGCACTGAAGAAGAGTTGTGCGTTCTTCTTGTCGTATCCTAAGAAGGATCCTACTTCCCAATTTCCGGAGGTAAGTTGCTGTTCGTTCTCTCCATTGATGTCATAGGCGTACAGGTGGAAGTATCCATCTTTTTCTGAGCGCCAGATGAATCCGTCGTCTTCGCCGTAGAAGGTCAGGTCATCGCTGATCTCGATGTAGGTTTCGCTGAACTCTTTGTAAATGTTCTTCCTGCTTAGGTCCTTGCGGTTGATGAGGTCGATCTCCAGCACGTTTTGAAGTCGAGGCATTTTCATCACCGCTAGGTGATTCCCCGTGTTGGTCCACTTGATGCGCGGGATGTATTCGTATTCGCCCAGTTCGAGCTTTGAGGTTTCTTGCGCCTCCACATCACGCAGTTCAATCGTCACTTTGGCATTGTCTTCTCCGGCCTTTGGATACTTGAAGGTGTAGTCCTCTGGATACAGTCCGTTGAAGAGCGGCATATGAAATTCTTTCACCTCACTTTCATCAAAGCGGTAGTAGGCGATGTGCTTTCCATCCGGTGACCAAAAGAAGGCCTTCGAAAACGCGAATTCTTCCTCATACACCCAATCGGCATAACCATAGATGATCTTGTTCTGCTCACCATCCTTCGTGATCATCTCCGTTGCTTGAGTTTTGTAGTTCTGGATGAAGATGTTGTTCTCTTGAATGAAGGCGATGTACTTGTTATCCGGTGAGAAGGTGGCATGACGTTGCTTCACTCCAGAAGCTAATTTACGCGCCTTCTTACCCTTGAGGTCAACAACGTAGAAGTCGGCCATGGACGAGCGGCGGTAGATCGACTCCACATTGGTGCTGATCAGCAGGAATTGTTCGTCGTCTGAAAAGCGATAGGCCTCGATGGAGAAATCGTCCTCTCCCAGCCATTTCGCTAAGGTGGAAGCACTTAAGATCTCTTCTACCTGTTCACCGGTTTTATAACTGTATTTGTTGATGACACGTCCGTTCTCTGTTCGGTCGAGGGTGGTGTAATGGATGCCATCTGCCATGGATCTTACGCCATAGACCGATCGTTGACTGTAGGTACCATTGCGCCAAATGTCTTCAAGCGTGATCTCATCTTGTGCGATGCCGACAAGGGAAACAGCGACCAATAAAAGGAGCGTGGAAATCTTTCTTAAAACCATATCCAAGGATGTTTGCGAGGCAGCCGAAAATAGAAAATATTTGAAGGGAAGGACCTGCGTTCTTGATGAGCGTTGGAATTAAGGATGAGCCGATGAAGAAAGTGAACGAACAAGCCCTCGAGCAACTGAGGAAGCAACTGCCAGAGCTACAGATAGAAACGGCAGAGGAAGTGCTGAAGGATTATGGTCATGACGAGACCGAAGACTTCAACTTTCCACCTGATCTTTTGGTGCGACCTACATCGGTAGCGGAGGTATCCGGCGTGCTCAAATGGGCGCATGAACATGCGGTCCCCGTCACACCCATCGGTGCGCGAACCGGATTGAGTGGCGGAGCATTGTCGGTGGATGGCGGCGTGGGTATGAGCATGGAGCGCTTCAACCGCATCCTTTCCATTGATGAAAAAAACCTGCAAGCTACGGTTGAACCCGGGGTCATCACCCAGGTCTTTCAAGACAGCGTGCGAGAAAAAGGACTGATGTATCCACCTGACCCAGCGAGCCGTGGAAGCTGTTTCATCGGTGGCAATGTGGCGGAGAATTCCGGTGGACCAAAAGCCGTGAAGTATGGGGTGACCAAAGATTATGTATTGAATTTAGAGGTCGTTCTGCCAACGGGTGAGGTGATCTGGACGGGTGCCAACACCTTGAAGAACAGCACAGGATATAACCTCACACAGCTGATGGTGGGCAGTGAGGGTACCCTAGGTGTGATCACCAAGATCGTGATGCGATTGTTGCCTCACCCCAAGCACGACCTCCTCATGCTGGTGCCTTTCCGATCAGCCACCAAGGCTTGCGAGGCGGTAAGTGCGATCTTCAGAGCGGGAATTGTTCCGTCTGGTATGGAGTTCATGGAGCGGGATGCCATCATCTACGCCACGGAGTTCATCGGCGAAGAGCCGGTTCCGTTGCATGAAGAAGAAGAGGCCCACCTCTTGATAGAGGTAGATGGCAATGATGTAGATCAATTGATGATTGAATGCGAGCGGATTGCGGAGGTGGTGATGGATTACGATGCCGGTGAGATCTTGTTTGCAGAGGATCAAGCCAAAAAGGAACAACTATGGAAATTGCGCCGACGTGTTGGAGAAGCGGTCAAAGCCCAATCCATCTACAAGGAAGAAGATACCGTGGTGCCCCGCTTCGAACTGCCTGCACTGCTCAGCGCCGTGAAAGAGATCGGAGAGCGCTATGGTTTTAGAAGCGTCTGTTATGGTCATGCCGGTGACGGGAACTTGCATGTGAACATTTTGAAGGAAGACATGAGCGATGACGCATGGAATCAAACCATCAAGGTCGGCATCCGAGAATTGTTTGAACGGGTAAAAGAACTCGGGGGAACGCTCTCTGGTGAGCACGGCATTGGTTGGGTACAGAAAGACTACATGGATGTCATGTTCGAACCCTTTCACTTGGATCTGATGCGTGCCATCAAACGGGTCTTCGATCCGAAGGGAATTTTGAATCCGAGAAAGATCTTTTGACGGGGACGCTCCTTGGTGCACCCTAGCCATTAAATTCGTGGGCATGAAACGATCAGGATTACCATTCATTGGAGGGGTAGGAGCAATGGCAGTTACGCTGGTACTCGCTTCCTGCTCCGGAGAAGAAAAGAAGACGGAAACTACGGATAAGCAAAAAGAGGAGCTGGTATTGATCCACTCCCATGCCCAGCCCGCAGAATCAAAGGTTACCCACCTCAGTTGGGATGCGGACGTTGATTTTGAAAAGAAGCAGTTGCGGGCAACGGCAACCTACGAGCTGGAGAACGCACCGGATGCAGACCGGTTCATCCTAGACGTGAGAAACCTCAACATCGAAACCGTAAGCGTAGATGGTGAGCCAACCGATAAATGGTGGCTTGGTGAAGGAGGAGATTACTTCGGTCAGGGCTTGGAGGTCGAGATCAAGCCGACCACGAAACAGGTGAGTATTTCCTATTCAACCAACCCTGATGCGCAAGCCCTTCAATGGCTGAACCCGCAACAAACCGCAGGTAAAGAGCATCCCTTCTTGTTCACCCAATCACAAGCCATTCTAGCCCGTACTTGGATACCCATCCAAGATTCTCCTGGCATCCGCTATACCTATGATGCGCATGTGAGTGTGCCATCTGGTCTGATGGCCTTGATGAGCGCTTCTAACCCAACGGAGATCGATAGCACAGGGGAGTATGATTTCAAGATGGAGCAACCAATCCCAAGCTATTTGATGGCTTTGGCGGTGGGTGAACTAAGGTTCCAATCAATCGGGGATGAGACCGGGGTTTATGCCGAACCCTCCGTGTTGGAAGCAGCTGCCTATGAATTCGAAGACATGCAGAAGATGCTCGAGTCAGCAGAGGAGATCTATGGAGCCTATGCTTGGGAACGCTATGATGTGTTGGTCCTTCCTCCGAGCTTCCCCTTTGGCGGAATGGAAAACCCTCGTTTGACCTTTGCCACACCTACCATCTTGGCGGGTGACAAATCCCTCACCGCGTTGATCGCCCACGAACTGGCCCACAGCTGGAGTGGAAACCTCGTAACAAACCGAACGTGGAATGATTTCTGGCTGAACGAAGGCTTCACCGTGTATTTCGAGCGACGCATCATGGAAGCTGTTTACGGAAAGGATTACACGGCGATGCTTCAGGTCCTTGGTCGACAAGATTTGATGAAGACCTTGGGCGAATTGGGTGAAGACAGCGAGGATACCCACCTGAAACTGGACCTGGATAACCGCGATCCAGATGATGGTATGACCGATATCGCTTACGAGAAAGGCAATGCCTTCTTGATGATGTTGGAAGAAGCCGTTGGTAGAGAAGCTTTTGATGCCTTCTTGAACAAGCACTTTGAGGAGAATGCGTTCAAAACCACGAATACGGAGGAGTTTGTACAGCGCATCAAGCAAGACTTACTTAAAAATGATGCAGAGCGCTACGCGGAGTTGAAGATCGACGATTGGATCTACGGTCCAGGATTGCCTGAGAATGCAGTGAAGGTTGAAAGCGACGCCTTCAGTAAGGTGGAGGCAAACATGGAGGCTTGGATGGTGAATGATGATCTGAGTGCGATGGATCCTACCGGATGGACCACCCACCACTGGTTGCACTTCTTGCGAAACTTGCCCGATAGCATCACCTTGGCGCAGATGCAGCAGTTGGATCGTGCTTTTGGCTTTACAGAAACAGGTAACAGTGAGATCGCTGCGGAGTGGTATGTCTTGGCTTTGGAGCAAGGCTATGCGCCTGCTGATGATGCTATTGATGCCTTCTTGGTTGATGTTGGTCGACGTAAGTTCCTCGTGCCGATTTACAGTGCCATGGTTGAAGCTGACCCAACGCTAGCTCGTGCTCGAGCCGTTTATGCGCAAGCGCGAAACAATTACCACTCTGTTTCTGTCCATACCTTGGATGAACTATTGAAATGGGATGAATATGACGCCGAATCCTGATCAGAACAATGAATTTCCCCCTTTAAGTTTTAGGGACTTCTCCACGGCTTTTGCTCACTTGAGTGATACAGAGCTGAGGTTTTCATACTTGATTTTCGGTTTGATGAACCGACCTTGGCTCACCACGCTAGGCACTACCTTGGCTGAATGGGCCTTGAAGTGGCGCATACCAATCAAATGGGCCGTAAAGCCCACCATCTTTCGTGTTTTCTGCGGTGGTGAAACGATCTTCGAGTCGCTCAATGCGGTGGAGAAACTGGGTGTGAACCGGATCGGAGCCATCTTAGATTACTCGGTAGAAGGCCAAGATCGGGAGATCGAGTTCGGTAAGACCGAAACGGAGATCGTTCGGATCATTCAACTGGCGGCTGAGAATCCGAATATTCCGGTTGCTTGCATAAAGGTGAGCGGAATTGCTCGCAATGCGCTGTTAGAGAAGCTCTCCGGCAATCAAGACCTGACCATGCCAGAGAAAAGGGAGGCGGTGAATCTACAAGCGCGCTTTGAACGCATCTGTCAGGCGGCCTTCGATAACAATGTTCCGCTCTATGTAGACGCCGAAGAGAGTTGGATCCAAGACGCGATCGACCGTTTGGTGGAGTCAATGATGGTCCGCTTCAACAAGGAACGTGCGATCATCTTCCAGACCATTCAGTTGTTTCGCCATGATCGCTTGGAGTATTATCAGAAGCTCATTGAGCGTGGAAGAAGAGAAGGCTTCAAGATCGGGGTGAAGATCGTTCGCGGAGCCTACTTGGATAAAGAGAACAATCGAGCCAAGGAGAAAGGTTATCCTACCCCCATCAACCCAAACATCGAAGCTACGCACAAGGCTTATGATGCGGCTTTGAAGTTGAGTGTTGAAAACATTGATTGGGTAGAGATCTGTGCCGGAACCCACAACGAGGAAAGTACGATCTACCTAACAGAATTGATGGCCGAACATGGCCTTCAGAACAACCATCCACACATCTACTTCTCTCAGTTGTATGGAATGAGCGATTACATGAGCTTCAACCTAGCAGCTTCAGGTTATAACGTGACAAAATACTTGCCTTATGGGCCCGTTCGGGCTACCCTGCCTTACCTTATTCGCCGTGCAAAGGAGAATACAGCCATCGCCGGACAAATGGGAAAGGAGTTCAGCATGATCGTCAATGAACGTAAGCGCCGCCGGCAGGAGTCCTTTGAGGTGGAGTAGTGGCTTTGCCGCTAGGCTGATGCTTTGATCTTGGCAACCGTCTTCTTCCGATTGAGCTTGCCATTCTCCGTTTCGGCGAAACTGTCTAGGAATAAGATCTCTTTTGGAAGCTCGTATTTGTGAAGCTGTCCTTTCAGATCCTTCATGAGCTCTGCTTGGTCGTCTTCAGCCATCGGTTGGCTTTCGATCACCAATACCACACGCTCACCGAGCTTTTCGTCTGGCAGGCCCGTGAAGAAGAATTTCGTATTCAGGTAAGGTTTGGTGAGTTTCTCAATCACCTCAGGAATGATCTTTACTCCGCCTGAGTTGATCATGTTATCTGCCCTTCCTACCCACTTGAAGTTGCGGTCATCCACCAGTTCGATGATATCGTTGGTTACAAGCGGGCTTTCTGGCAGCACCTCAGATTCCAGCACCAAGCAGTTGCGATCGTCTGTGGAGATGTTGATGCCTTCCAAGACCTGAAACGCTTCGTTCTTCTTTCCATTTACGCGGCGCAGCGCAACGTGTGAGATCGTTTCGGTCATGCCAAAGGATTCATAGATCTCATTCGGCCAATCTTGGAGCTTCGCTTCGAGCCGCGGATCGATCTGACCGCCTCCCACGATGATCTTTTTTACCTTTTTCCACTCCTTCGCTTGGGCCTCATCCGAAACAATGCTGTGCAATTGCATGGGTACCACCGCTGCAAAGGTGATGGTACGTCCGGCAGGAATCTGAGGAGTAGATGTGGTTTCAGCGATGTGGAGGTCAAGGTCGCCAATGATGGAACGTGCGATCATCATCTTTCCTCCAATGAAGCGGTTCGGCATACAGAGCAAGGCAGAATCTCCCGGTTTTAAAGCAAGAAAATTCAAGGTGCGCTGCGCGCTGGCCAAGATGTGTTCTTTCTTGATCTTGATGTTTTTTGGTCGACCCGTACTTCCCGAGGTTCGTGCAGGTACCCAGTCTTTGGTGTTACTCCAGTCTACCACAAATTCCAAGATGTCTTCAAGCTCTCCAATGCCGTAACCCTCTTGCAGCTGCTGCTGTGCGTAGGCGCGCCACTCATGTAAGGAACGTTTTCTTCCGTCGATCGATAAGGTCTTATACTGCTTCCAGGGTTGGTCGTTAGCCATGGTTGATGGGGCTTAAATTCCAGTTTGTTGTTGGGTTGAATCCGATCTTCTGGCCTTGAAGATAAAGAGGAGAATCGAGATTATTGGTGTAAAGCGATCCCGTACCCAGTCCTTGCGGCATATGAACGCCTTGCTGGTAGGTGAATTGAGCGATGGCATTTAATCCCACATTGCTTTCCAATGCGGACGTCATCCACCAACCTATGCCGAGGGCTTCTGCCGTATCTATCCAGCGTGATGAGGCATCCCATCCACCCACTAAACTCGGTTTCAGAATGATGTACTGAGGCTGGATGCTCGATAACAAGACACCGAATTCTGAAGGATTCCTTCCGATCAACTCCTCATCAAGGGCGATGGGGATGGGAGATCGGGCGCACAGTTCAGCCATCGCTTCCCATTGATTTACCGCGATCGGCTGCTCGATGGAGTGGAGCCTGTAGGATGATAGACGCTGCAGTTTTACCAGTGCCTCATCCGCACTAAAGGCCCCATTAGCATCTACACGAAGCTCGAGATCAGCAGGGTATTCGTCGCGAATGAATTTCAATAACTCCAGTTCTTCCTCGAAGTTAATAGCGCCGATCTTCATCTTGATACAGGTGAACCCTCTCTCGATCAAATCGTCGATCTGCGAGCGCATCCACACCTTATCGCCCATCCACACCAAGCCATTGATCAACATCTGTTCTTTACCTAGTGTGAAGTCGTCCTCAAAAAAACGTTTCGAACCCTTTACAGCTGCATCTGCTTGCAGCATTTCGAGCCCGAATTGAATCGATGGATAAGCACTTAAATCAGGAAGTTCAGCTCGATCGCCGTTCAGCCATGCGCAGACTTCGGTCAGTCGATCTTCATAGCTGTTCAATGGATCCGGACTCAGGCCTTCAATGATGCTGCACTCGCCAAGGGCAGGGTATTCAAATGCTTCATCAACACCGATCAAAAACCAAGAATTCTTGGTCTTGAGTACTCCCCTTGAGGTGCCGCTCGGACGTTTGAATTGTAGGGTGTATTTTGACCAGTGGTATTGAGGCATCTCCGATAAGGAAAACGCTTTAGGAAAGAAATCGTTCTGTTGGACTTAACCTTCAACGAAAACGCCCATCCTAGAGTACTTTTCAATGCGGTTATTGATGCGTACTTCCGGACGAATGCGTTTCAGTGAATTGTATTGCTCAATGATCTCTTGCTTCACATTCTCAAAGGCCTCTACCGGACTGCAATGCGCACCGCCAAGCGGTTCTTTGATGATGCCATCGATCAGCTCATTCTTGAGCATGTGATCTGCAGTAAGCTTCAATGCAGAAGCCGCTTGCTCTTTGTAGTCCCAACTCCTCCAAAGGATCGAAGAACAAGATTCTGGAGAGATCACGGAGTACCAGGTATACTGCATCATCAGCACACGGTCTGCCACGCCAATGCCTAGTGCACCGCCTGAGGCACCTTCGCCAATAATGATGGCGATCACAGGAACCTTGAGGTTGAACATCTCATAAATGTTGCGGGCGATGGCTTCTCCTTGTCCGCGTTCTTCTGCTTCCAACCCAGGAAAAGCACCTGGCGTATCGATGAAGCAAACAATCGGCTTGTTGAATTTCTCGGCCAAGCGGAACAAGCGTAAGGCTTTGCGGTATCCCTCTGGATTCGCCATACCGAAATTGCGGTATTGCCGCATCTTGGTATTGATTCCCTTTTGCTGACCCACAAACATGAAGGTCTTACCATCGATGCTCCCGAATCCACCTACCATGGCCTTATCGTCGCGAACACCTCTATCCCCGTGCAATTCGATGAAATCACCACCTGTGATGGCTTCGATGTAGGCGAGGGTGTACGGACGCTCTGGATGCCTGCTCACCTGCACTTTCTGCCAGTCGGTAAGCGACTTGTAGATCTCTTTCCGTGTACTGTCGAGCTTTGATTCGAGTTCTTTGATCGCATCATCGCTCTTCAGCTTGCTCTTTTCTTTTACCTGCTTGAGGTTATCCAGCTGCTCTTGAAGCTCTTGGATCGGCTTTTCAAAATCTAGGTATACCGCCATAGGAATGGTTTGAAGGGGTCAAAGTTAGCATTCAATTTAGAAGGGCTACACATCTACCGAAACATCCTGCAGGGCGTGCCAAAGCGCGATGCATTCGCTCGCCTCTTTACAGTCGTGCACCCTTAAGATGCGGGCACCACGCTCCAGCGCGATCATGTGGAGTGCGGTAGTGCCGTTCAAAGCTTCAGCTGGGGTAGACTTGATCACTTTGTTGATCATGCTTTTCCTTGAAATGCCGGCGAGGATCGGAACATCCAAGACCTGAAAGGCATCCATCTTCTCAAGCAATTGATAGTTGTGCGCTACGGTCTTACCAAACCCGAATCCTGGATCAATGATCAGGTCATGAACCCCTTTTGCTTGCAGTAGAGTAATGCGTTCGATGAAGAATTGCAGTACCTCTTCCACCACGTTATTGTAGGAAGGGGCATCTTGCATGTGCTTCGGTCGGCCTTGCATGTGCATGAGGATGTACGGTATTTGATGGTGTTGAACCACGTTGAACATCTCCTCATCAATGGTTCCCGCGCTAACATCATTTACGATGGATGCGCCGGCTGCAATTGCTTCAGCCGCTGCCTTGGATCGATAGGTGTCTACGGAGATCACCAGCTCAGGCCACTCCTTTTTGATGGCCTCGATGGCCGGGATGAGTCGTTTTAGCTCTTCGGTTTCATTCACCTCATCCGAGCCTGGACGTGTGGAAACGGCGCCAACATCAATGATATCTGCACCACCGGCTAAGTGGGCCTCGGTACGTTGGAGTACCCCGTTGATGTGATTGTACTGACCTCCGTCGTGGAAAGAGTCAGGCGTGACGTTGATGATGCCCATGACACGCGGTCGACTCAGATCGACCAACTTCCCACCGCAGTTAATGCTTTGTTTCATTGGAATTGCTGTATTTTGCCCTGTTTATAAGCCCGGACGAAAGTAGATGGAAGATACGCTAAAACAATACGACGAAGCCCTTGCCCGATGCAAGGAGGTCTTCATGAAGAAAACGAAGGATTACGGCACGGCATGGCGCATCTTGCGACCCAAATCACTGACCGACCAGATCTTTATCAAGGCACAGCGTATCCGTACCATTGAAGAGACGGGAGAGAACAAGGTGGGAGAAGATGTGGCCGATGAATTCCTTGGTATCGTGAACTACTGCATCATGGCTCAACTGCAGTTGGAGCTACCGTCCAATGAAGGCATGGAGCTATCACCCGATAGGGCAGAGGAGCTCTACGATGCCAAAGCGCAAGAGACACGTGCACTCATGATCAAGAAGAACCATGATTATGGGGAAGCTTGGCGAGACATGCGGATCAGCTCCCTGACCGACCTTATCTTGATGAAGATCTTGCGCATCCGACAGATCGAAGACAACCAAGGAAAGACCCTGATCAGCGAAGGCATCGATGCCAATTATCAAGACATGATGAACTATGCCATGTTTGCGCTGATCCGTTTACATGCCTAATGCCAGGTTCTGATCAGCAGCGCTTATTGGTGCTCAGCAACGTTTGGGTGGAGCCCACGGCCTCTGCCGCAGGTTGGCGGATGGAGCGCTTGCTCGACAGTTTCTTAGCACATGGCTATCGGATCGATTACGCTACCACGGCAACTCCGTCGGCGCTTGCGATCGACCTCCCAGCTAAAGGTATTGCGACGCATCACATCCGTGTAAACGATGATGCCTTTGATGCTTTTCTTTTGGAGTGCGCTCCAGATGTAGTACTCTTTGATCGGTTTATGGTGGAGGAACAGTTCGGTTGGCGTGTAGCAGAGCACCTTCCGAAAGCTGTCCGTGTGTTGGATTCAGAAGATCTGCACGGCTTGCGTTATGCCCGGGAAGCCGCTTTGAATGCCGGCAGACCCTTTCAAGCTTCAGACCTGCATCGAGAGATCATGTTCAGGGAGTTGGCTGCGATCCATCGATGCGATCTCACCCTTGTGATCTCCAGCTTCGAGATGAATTTATTGAAAGAGCAGTTCAATGTAGCTCCAAACCTGCTTTTCTACATGCCGTTTCAATTGAGTCAATCATCGATTGATGAGGTAGAGCGCATGCCACTTTTCGATGCGCGAACGGATTTCGTCAGCATAGGTAACTTCAAGCATGCACCGAATAGGGATGCAGTAAAGGCGTTGAAAGAAGAGCTCTGGCCGCGGATCAGACAAGCGTTACCCGAAGCAAGGTTGCAGGTATATGGTGCCTATGCAGGCCAACACGTCATGCAATGGCATGATTCCAAGCAAGGTTTTTTGGTGAACGGACATGCACCCTCCGCAGGGCAGGTGTTGAAGAAGGCGCGTGTGCTGCTGGCACCTTTGCGCTTTGGGGCAGGCTTAAAGGGAAAGTTGGTGGATGCGATGCGTTTTGGCCTACCGAGCATTACCACTTCGATCGGTGCAGAAGGAATAGGGGAAGCGGCTACATGGCCGGGAGCCATTTGCGATGATTGGTCCGCGTTTGCAGATCAAGCCATTCAATACTATAAGAACGATTCTGTTTGGCAAGATGCCCGCGACAAGATGAAGCCCTTGCTCGATGATCGCTTTGGGAATGCCGAGCTGGAGTCAGCCAGTATGCAGCGCATTGCAGAGATCAAGCTGGATTTGGCGGAACACCGAAACAAGAATTGGGTAGGAGGGATGCTGCAGCTCAACAGCCAAAAGAGCTACCGCTACCTTTCTAAGTGGATCATGGCAAAGGCTAGTCGTTGAGCTCGGTAACGGGTTCCAAGTGCTCGTATTCGTCATCGTTGAAGATCCTGGATCGGATGATGAACCTTACTCCACGGGGAATCTCAAGGGAGAAGCTCGATCCTCTTCCTTTCACTACATCCAACGTCAATTCAGAGTATTGCCAGTATTCAAATTGGTCTTTGCTCATCCAGAATTCAGCTCCATAGACCTTACCTAGACAAACATCGCTGTAGCCGAGTTTGAAGTCGCCTTCTTCGAAGCACATCGGTTGCGACCCGTCGCAGCACCCACCGCTTTGGTGAAAGACCACAGGACCATAGTCTTTTCTAAGGTCATCGATCAACGCTTTAGCGGAGTCGCTGGCTATTACACGTTTTATTGTTCCCATATCTCTGTTTTTTGAGAAAAAAAAACGAGGCGATTGGGGCCGCCTCGTTTCGGTGGTTAACTAGCTTGACTAGAAGAAACCAAGCTTCTTTTTGTCATAAGAGATCAACATGTTCTTGGTCTGACGGTAGTGATCCAACATCATCTTGTGTGTTTCACGGCCAAACCCTGATTTCTTGTAACCTCCAAATGGGGCATGGGCTGGATAGGCATGATAGCAGTTCACCCATACACGTCCGGCCTGAATGGCTCTTGGCACTTGATACATTTCATGTGCATCGCGGGTCCAAACACCTGCACCTAAACCATAGAAGGTATCATTGGCGATTTCAATCGCCTGTTCCATTGTTTTAAAGGTGGTAACCGACGTAACCGGACCAAAGATCTCCTCTTGGAAGATGCGCATCTTGTTGTGTCCCTTGAAGATGGTAGGCTTGATGTAGTATCCATTTTCCAACCCACTGTTCAGTGACTGCTTCTCACCACCACAGAGCACTTCGGCACCTTCTTGTCTGCCGATGTCCATGTAGCTCATGATCTTTTCAAACTGATCACTGGATGCTTGTGCACCCATCATGGTGTTTGGATCGAGTGGGTTACCCATCTTAATGGCATTGGTGCGAGCGATCACCCGTTCCATGAAGCGATCATATACATCTTCATGAACCAAGATCCTCGATGGGCAAGTACATACCTCGCCTTGGTTCAATGCGAACATCACCGCACCTTCAACCGCCTTATCGAAAAACTCATCGTCAGCATCTGCGATCGACTTGAAGAAGATGTTTGGTGATTTTCCACCGAGTTCCATGGTCACAGGGATCAGGTTCTCAGATGCGTATTGCATGATCAACCTTCCTGTAGTGGTCTCACCCGTGAACGCCACCTTTGCGATGCGTGATGAGGTAGCCAAGGGCTTACCAGCCTCTGGGCCAAACCCTGAAACCACATTCAATACCCCTTCAGGAAGGATACCATCGATCAGCTCCAATAAGCACGCAATGCTCGTAGGAGTTTGTTCTGCAGGCTTCACTACCACACAGTTTCCAGCGGCCAACGCTGGTGCGATCTTCCAAGTTGCCATGAGCAATGGGAAGTTCCATGGGATGATCTGACCAACCACACCAATCGGTTCGTGCAAGTTGATGCTTACCGTATGCTCATCGTGCTCAGAAATCGTGCTTTCATCGGCACGGATCACCCCAGCGAAGTAGCGGAAGTGGTCAATGCACAACGGAATATCAGCTGCCATGGTCTCGCGGATGGCCTTTCCATTGTCGATGGTTTCTACCGTGGCCAGGTATTCAAGGTTGTCTTCCATCACCTGAGCAATCTTAAGCAGGAGATTCGATCGTTCAGCAGCGCTAGACTTGCTCCAGCTTGGGAAAGCCTTGTGTGCAGCATCCAGCGCAAGCTCGATGTCTTCTTTGGTTGAACGCGCCGCTTTGGTGAATACTTGACCCGTTACTGGTGAAATATTATCAAAGTATTGGCCTTGAACAGGGGCAACCCATCTACCACCAATGTAATTGTCGTACTTAGCCTTAAAGCTAACTGGTTTTCCCACGAATGGGAATGAAGCTACAGCAGCTTCCATGTCTAATGTTTCCATAGGATTTTAGATTTTGATTTCCTCAATACTCATGTTATCTGGATGGAAACGATGGGACTATTTCCTCATTTTATAGCACAATCTTCCCAAGCTGATGAATGTCAGTTTATTAGCTCCTGGCTATGACTTAGATTTGAGACATTCCTCAAGAACACTTGCCTTACATTACCCCATATAAGTTGACTGCTATGGAGCAGTTAGACGCTCTGGTGGAGCATCGGAATAAGTTCAACCTCGATTTCTGTGAACTGAACATATTCGAGACACACTCGAAAGCCGAAGATTTCCATTTGAAGTTTGATGGCTTTACCATAACATCGATGCTGAGGGGGCGGAAGGTGATGCGTTTAGAAGGAATGGATGACTTTGACTACCTACCGGGAGAGACGGTGATGGCTGAACGCGATATGCTGATGCGCATCGATTTTCCTGATGCAGAGGTTGGCAAACCAACCCAATGTACGGCACTTGTTATCGATGAGTCTTACCTCTCTTCGCAGCTCGATCGGATCAACGAACTGCACGAAGGAAAGGCGACCAATAGCTTTCAGTTCAATTTGCAAGACTTGGTGCTCAAGAACAACGATCACCTCGCCAATATCAGCAGTAAGATGATTCGTGTGCTGTCTGGAAATGATCCTTTGAAGCAGTTTGAGGCCGACCTGATCTTACGTGAATTGGTGCTTAGCCTAATCCGGATCCAAAACCTAAGGAATGCTGAACACGGTTTTACGGCCAATAGCAACCGTGGACCGCTGGAAGCCATCTTCAGTTACATCAATACCAACCTCAGTTCAGAGATCAAGGTTGATGAGCTGTGCAGGCTGGTGGGGATGAGTAAATCCAGCTTATATCGCTTGTTCACAGAAGAGTATGGTATTTCACCCGCACAACTCGTGCTCGAGGAACGCTTGAAGTACGCGAAAGAACTCCTCACAGAACAAAAGGACATGAAGGTGAAGGAAGTAGCCTACGCATCCGGTTTCAATGACCCCAATTATTTCAACCGAGCCTTCAAGAAAGCAGAAGGATGTACACCAGTGGCTTATCGTTGCCAACACCTCGGCTGGTCTCTTGACGCATAGGAGCGTTAATCACCTGTTAATCGAATCGTTCGCTTAGGCTTCGCCTGTATTTTTGCTAGCACTTAAACTGTGTAGATATGCTAAGCCGAATTTCTCGCTTACTCGTTGGTTCCCTTTTCATTGTATCTGGACTCATCAAGGCGAATGATCCTGTTGGGTTCTCTTACAAACTCAATGACTATTTCGCACCAGGTGTGTTCAACATGCCTTGGTTAGATCCATGGGCGCTAGAACTGAGCATATTGGTGTGCGTAGCCGAGATCGTTCTGGGTGTGGCAGTGCTTTTCGGTGCACGGATGAAATTGGCCTCTTGGTCGCTTCTACTCCTGATGATCTTCTTCACTTTCCTCACGGGATATACGGCTGTGGCCAACTGGTTCTTTGATAACCCACAATCAGCTACCACCGGTTTCTTCGAGGGCTTATTCGGATTCACGGCTCGGGAAGACATCAGTTACATGAAAGACTGTGGCTGTTTTGGTGATGCCATTAAGCTCACTCCATGGCAGTCGTTCGCGAAGGATGTGGTCTTGATGATCTTCACCATCATCATCTTCATCGATTACAAGAACATCAAACCAGAGGGCATCCGAACCGATGCGATCAACCTGAGCATTTCGGGTGCCTTGATCGCGATCTTTGCCCTTGGGGTGGTTGGATGGGTATTCCCGATCTGGTTTGCCCTTGTGACCTTTGCCCTTTTGTTGGCGATCAAACAAGTGATGCAGTCTGATACCCGCGACTGGGTCATGGCGCTTGGAGCAACAGTGGTGAGCTTAGGGTTCAGCTTGTATTGCTACTGGCACCTCCCGATCAAGGATTTTAGACCTTATAAGATCGGTAACAACATTGCTGAATTGAAGGAGTGTCCGCCCGATGCGCCTCAAGACGTTTACAAAGACACGTGGTATTATAAAGTCGGCGGTGAGACCAAAAGCTACACCACCGAAGAAGAACCTTGGAACATCCCAGGTGCAGAATTCGTTGACCGCGAAACCGAACTCATTTCGAAAGGGTGTGAGCCTCCGATTCACGACTTCGTATTGGAAGACATGGATGGTAATGACCTCACGGAGGATATTCTAGCTGAGCCGTTCATGCTATTGGCGATCACTTATGACATTACGAAGGCTTCGGAAGAGGTACAGCAAAAGCTCAATGCGATCAATGAAGGAGCGATGAACGATCCGGATGGTGGTCCGTACATGTATGGCTTAGCAGCGAACGTATACGGCGAGGTGAACGGCTATCGTCACGCCAATCAAGTAAGCTATGACATCCTTACGGGTGATGCAACCATGTTGAAGACGATCATACGATCCAACCCTGGATTGGTCTTGCTAAAAGAAGGAACCGTGGTCGGTAAGTGGCATTATAATGACCTGCCTACCTACGAAGAGCTAAAAGCGTCCTATTTTCGTTAGGTGCAATCACTGATACAACTCTCTCGTGTCCTGCTCAAGATGGTCTTGACCGTCTTCATGGTCGCAAGTTTGTTGTTCGTTGTCTTTGAAGCCATCCCATCACGCAGCGAAGCCATTTCTTACGGAGGAGGTGATGAGCCCTCTGTTCTGCATCGTTACGCTGCTTTCATCAACGATATCAGTCCCGTAAGTTTTGCTAGATCCTCCGAATTGCACCCAGGGTGGAATTCATGTTTACCATCGATGTCTTCAGTGGCAGTCTGCATCTGAAGTACCCCTACCTTGGTAGATCCAGCCATGATCGGCGAGGTGTGAACGATTTGATCTGGGACGGCTTGCCAGAGACCCTTGTTTTGGTTTTCAGTACCCTGCTTTTCACCGGATTGATCGGTATACCCCTTGGTATACTCGCCGCTCGCTCAAGGAATGGCTTAATCGATCGTGTAGTGCGAATGTTGAATGCTTTTGGCTTAGCCGTTCCATCCTTTGTAGCAACCATGTTCCTTGCATGGTCCATTGGCTACCTGATGCATGGCGTTTTCGGACTGCCCGTGACTGGCAACCTTTTTACCTACGATGTATATGCCCAAGAGGAGCGGTTGGTGTTGGCTCATTTGATCTTGCCGATGCTCGCCTTGTCTGTGCGTCCGATCTCCGTGAGTACGCAGCTCATGCGGAATAGTATGGTGGAAGTATTGGATGAGAGCTACATCCGCACGGCGCGGGCCAAGGGACTCTCGGAACATCAGGTGTTCTTGAAACACGCTTTGATCAATGCCATGGCACCGATGTTGGGAGCACTTACCGGTTGGGTTGCCTCTCTGATGGCAGGGGCCATGTTCGTAGAATTTGTCTTTGGCTTCAAGGGCATTGGTACCTTGCTGCTCAGTGCCATCGAGCATCAAGATTTCCCTGTGATCACCGGTGTAACCTTGCTGATCGTCACAGTTTATGTCGTCACAGACGAGTTTACCAAGGTGTTCCTTTGGAAGTTTAATCCAAGCATCAAAGCCGCATGAGGTCCGCTCGTTTTATTATTGCAGCATGAGAAAGAAACTGATCGCCGGAAACTGGAAGATGAACCTTGACTTTAATGAAGCGATGACCTTGATCGCTGAGCTTTGCGAAGCGGTGGATGGTAACCTGGATCAAAAGGACGTCCTGATCTTCCCGCCAGCCCTCTACACTCGACATGCTCATGAGTTTCTTCGAAACGCCTCATCAGGAATTCAACTCGGTGTTCAGGATGTGGCAGCAACTACAGATGGTGCATTTACCGGTGAAGTTTCTGCCTCAATGGCTAAGGTAGCAGGAGCCGATTATGCATTGGTCGGACACTCAGAGCGAAGAAGTTATTTCCACGAAGATGGAGCGGTGCTTTTAGAAAAGACGAAGCGCAGCCTAGAGCATGGTCTGAACGTTGTATTCTGTTGTGGGGAGGTCTTGGAGGATCGAAAGTCAGGACAGCACTTCGATGTGGTAGAGCGTCAGCTCCATGAGGTACTAAGTGGTTTGAATAATTCGGAATGGGATCAGATCACCATCGCCTACGAACCCGTCTGGGCGATTGGAACAGGGGAGACGGCCACGCCAGAACAAGCGCAAGAAATGCATGCGTTCATCCGAAACTGGGTGAAGGAGCAACAAGGTGATGCTCGAGCAGCCGTTGTTCGAATCCTTTATGGAGGAAGCATGAAGCCAGATAACGCAGCGGCACTTTTACAGCAGCCCGATGTAGACGGTGGGTTGATCGGAGGTGCCTCCTTGAAAGCAGATCAGTTCACCGCGATCATTAGCGCATAGCCCTGTAACTACCTTCTTTTCCAATCCAGCATCCCTACCTGAGCTGACTCTTTTTGGCATAGGTTTCTTACTGGACAGCGCTTTCCGAGGCGCTTCGATCCCAGCATCAAGCAATCTGCGAAGACGATTTACTTCCCTTTACCTTTTGGCTTTGAGCTCTCGCCTTCGTTCCCTTTATCTTCAGGCTTGGCGATTGCTTGGCGCATCTCGGTATCCGCTTGGATGTTGTTGTAGCGTTGGTAGTCCATGATGCCGAGGTTTCCATTTCGGAAGGCTTCCGCCATGGCTTTAGGCACTTCGGCTTCTGCTTCGATCACCTTGGCACGCGCTTCTTGCGCTTTTGCCTTCATCTCTTGCTCTTGGGCTACGGCCATGGCTCTACGTTCTTCTGCACGGGCTTGGGCAATGTTCTTATCCGCTTCGGCCTGATCGATCTGGAGTTCTGCACCGATGTTCTTCCCGATATCAACGTCAGCAATATCGATGGAAAGGATCTCAAAAGCCGTTCCTGAATCAAGGCCCCTTTGCAGTACAACCTTTGAGATGGAGTCTGGGTTTTCAAGTACCGATTTGTGACTTTCTGCCGAACCGATGGAGGTAACGATACCCTCACCAACACGAGCGAGAATGGTGTCTTCTCCGGCACCACCCACCAACTGATTGATGTTGGCGCGTACGGTAACCCGAGCCTTCGCGATCAACTGAATACCATCTTTGGCAACAGCGGTAACGGGTGGTGTGTCGATCACTTTAGGGTTCACGGACATCGTAACCGCTTCAAATACGTCTCGACCTGCAAGATCAATCGCGGTGGCCATGTTGAAGTCGAGGGGGATGTTTGCTTTATCCGCTGAAATCAGAGCATTGACTACATTCTGCACGTGTCCACCTGCTAAGAAGTGCGCTTCTAATTTGTCGGCAGAGATCTCTAAGCCGGCCTTTTTTGCATTGATCATGGCATTCACGATCACAGATGGCGGCACTTTTCTCCAACGCATGAAGATCAGTTCCAACAGTGAAACACTTGTTCCGGTCAATACCGCCTGGAACCAGAGTCCAACAGGTACAAAATACAACAGCACCCATAGTCCAACGATGGATAGGATGACAACAACAACGAGTAGACCAATTCCTGACAACATGTGCGATTAGATTTCTTTTACGATGATTTTATTTCCCTCAATGTTAACGATTTCAATCTGGCTTTGTGCATCAATGTACGCACCTTTAGAACTTACCTCTACAAAACGGTCACCAAAGCGCGCTTTTCCGATCGGGTTGAGTCGACTAGAAGCTGAACCTTGATCTCCAATATTCAAGCCGATCGAAGTATTGGTCACTTTTGCGTCGATGCCTGATTTCAAGCTTAGCTTATCCCAGGTCTTCGAGCGGAAGGCCAGTACCACTAGTCCAACCGATGCAATTGCCGTTCCGGTCAAGGTGTAGTGTCCGAACTCCGTGCCAACCTCGTAGGCCAGATACAACGAAACCAACATCAATATCGCTCCAGCAATTCCTGGGATACCTACTCCAGGTACCAAGAAAATCTCAATCATCACCAATCCGATGGCAATCACAAGAAGCAAGATGACGATGGTAGCGCTCACGGTTGATTATTTTGCTTTGTAGTACTTCAATGCCTCAGGCATGTGTGCTTTGAGGTCTTGGATTCGGGTTTCATTGTGCGGATGCGTGCTCAGGAACTCGGGGGGGGCACTGCCGCCTTGTGCCGCCATACGCTTCCAGAAGTCTACAGATACTTCAGGATTGTAGCCCGCCATCGCCATAAAGATCAGTCCCATGCGATCGGCTTCGCTTTCGTGCAACCTAGAAAACTTCAAGACCCCTAATTGGCTGCCCACACCATAGGATTGAAGCAATAAGTTTCGGGTGAGCTCCGGTTTTTCTGATAAAGCGAGCTGTAATCCAATACCGCCAGCCTGAGCCACCAAACCTTGACTCATGCGTTCATTTCCATGTCGCGCAATGGCATGGGCTACTTCATGTCCCATCACTACTGCTAATCCAGCTTCATCTTTAGTGACGGGAAGAATACCGGTGTAAAACACTACTTTTCCGCCGGGCATACACCACGCATTAACGGTGGGGTCATTGACCAAGTTGAACTCCCAATTGAAGTCTTTGACGCGACTGCTTTGTGCATGTCGTTTCAGGTAGGTCTCGGCAGCGGCGGCGATGCGTTCTCCTACCCTCCGTACCATGTCAGCTTGTTCATTTCCAGCGCTGACGGTATTGTTTTCATTCAAGAAGGCTTTGTACTGCGTAAGGCTCATCGACATCAACTGGGATTCAGGAAGGAGGTTCAGCTGACGCCTTCCTGTAACGGGAACCTTGGAGCACGCCCAAAGAAGCACAAAGGTTAAAGCGAGTAGGGCAATGCGTTTCATGTGCGAAGCTTATGATTCGATGACGGCAGATAATCCGCGCTCCTGAAGACGCTTGCAAATGGGGTGAAGCTTTTCGAACGTGCCGTGCTTCACATCGCACTTGCCTTTTGTGTGCACGATCCAGGCTACTTGTTCTGCCTGTACAGGGGTGTGTCGGCATTCCTCCACCAATGATTCAATCACATGGTCAAAGGTGTTCACATCATCGTTATATAGGATCAACGCATCGTTTGCGTCGAGCTCTAGGTTTACTTCAACCTCCTCTTGAGTTTCGTTCATGAAGCGCATAAGGTCAAATATAATAGACTTCTGAATGCATTGGATGGGCGCCACTGTTAACGTTCCATTACCGTGGCATCGCTTACCCCGTCTTGTCGGAGTTCCGCTGCACGAGCCTCAGCCTGAGCCTTGCTAGTGAACTCACCATAGAAGTAGCTCTTTGTGCCGTCGCCGTTATCTACTTTGTCTACACCTTCACTGCTCAAGCTGAGGATTTTCGACGCTACAGCTACCGGTACACGATCTGTGAACACTCCAAGTCGAATGCGGTAGCGTATATCATCGGTTTGTGGTTGAGGGTCTACTGTTGCAGTACCTACTTGACTTGCTTCTCCTGAGATCGCAGCTATTGTGACGCGTTGACCATTTCGATAGGCCGTTACAAAGGCATCCACTACACCCAGAGCACGTGCTTCATCCTTGGCTTGATTTACATCGTTCAGGTTGTCGAATTTACCCGTGGTGTAGCGGTATAACCCGTTCGACATATTTTCCTGCTGGAGGGGAGTGATGTTGAAGATCTTATCTGAAGTAACGGGTCTACTGAACACACCCACCTGAACCGTATAAAACGACCCGCCGATGTTTTCTACAGAGCGTACCTCGATGGGTCCTTGCTTGATAAAGCGATTTGTTTGCATAGTACGGGGTGGACGGGTGGGGTTGGTGGTTGGCGTTTGTGCTGCGATTTGAACATCTTCACCGCGTTCAATCGCTCGGGCTTGGGTTACGGAGATCCGTTGCCCATTCATGAAAGCTACCACAAATGCATCGTTGTAACCCAAAGACTGGATGCGGTTCTTCGCGTTGTCTGCACTTGCGAAGTTGTTGAATTCACCTGCAGTATAACGCGTAAACCCGGAGGCGGTACGTTCGCCCATGATCGGTGCGATGCCCTTAAAGATGTCTTGTCTGATTGGGTTTCGGAATGCTCCGATCTGAACCTTGTACATCAAGCCGCTCGGCATAGGAGGGTCAATCGGAATGGGGTTTCGCTCGTTGTATTCGCTTGCTGGCGTTGTTTCATCCAGTTCGAAGATCGTATTGGTAAGCACGTCTTCTTGTACCCTTACACGTTCATTGCGATCTCCTTCTCTTGGTGCATCGAGAGCGAAGGGGTCTTGTGTTGGTTGATCCACTTCTTCAGGCGTTCGACCGCTCTTAGCAGCGGGGGTAGGCTCCGATTGATCTGTTACCGGTGTATTCTCAGCGAGTTCGTTGCCGTCTGTATTTCCTGTGGACTCTTCCAAGGCTACAGCGGGTGGCACGTATCCAGTGCTCTCCGTATTGTAGTAGGCGATCACGTTCATGTAGGCTTCTTGAGGTAAGGTCAGCAAAGCCCGGTTGGCTTCATTCTCCGTGTACGTTGCTTGTCGCTTTAAGCGTGCCACTTCTTTGCTGATGGAGTCTGCCTGATCGAATTGACGGTAGGCTGCTTCTGCCAGGCTCAACTTGTCTTGGCCATCGGTAGCACTGGTTGGGGCGCTAGAAGAACGCATCATGATTTGTTGAGCTTGCGCGTTGAGTTGGGCTTCTCTTGCCTCTAGCTGTGTGGCGATCTGACGGATGGAATCAGCGCGTCGTTTCTCGCCCGCGTAGTATTGGAATTCTTCCGTCTGTTCGATGTCTGATTGTTCGTTCGGATTGAGCGTTTTTCTTGTTGCTGGCAAAGCAACTTCATAAGCGGGAAGAACGATGTAGTTCGTTTCGATGGCTTCTTGCTCAACAGCAGCCATGTCATCAGCTAGTTTTAACTCCAAGTCTGCTTGCTCACGAAGGATTCCAGCTTGTGCTTGTAGTTTTTCTGCCTTGGCTACGGCTGGTTCGCGTTCTTTTCGCTTTTTGATAGCTAAGGCTTGTTCCATTGCCACACCTGCTGCTGCGGTGGCTTTGCTGGCTTCTGCTTGAAGCGTTTCCGCTCGTTCACGTTGAGTGGCTGAGGGTAGTGGTGCGTCTGGCGCTAGTGTCAAAAGTTGACTTTCAACTGCGGCGAGTTTCATAGCAGCGTCGGCATAAAAGGAAGAACGCATCGCTCTGCTCTTCTCTTCCACATTGCGTTGAGCAATGCTTGCTTCAATCTCCCGCTTCTCTTTTTTCTTTTTTGTCGCTTCCAGGCTAGACTCAAGTGCAGTGATTTCATCCCGGACATCCTCTAATTGAGATGCTTCGGTTTCTGCCTTTTCTGTAAATGCGTCGATTTCTTCTACCTCCACAGGAGTGTAGCCCTCAAAACGCTCGCTTCCTTTCACTTGAATAGCTGATGGAACACCCGGACCAGCTAGGTCTTGCGTAGCTTCGAGGGAGTCAAGTACAAAACCTACGCGTTGATTTGCTTGGTTCAAGGCAGTCAACTTGTTTTCAAATTCCACTGTCCTATTCGGGTCGGTGGAGTTTACCATGCGCGCTTCTGTCTTGAGTTTCTCGTTTTGAATTCCTACCGCCCAGTTCTTATACAAGGTCTCCAATTGCGCTTTTCGCTGGGTTGAATCAGGTATCATGCGTATTTGATCATCGATCTGCTGAAATGCACTGGCGTTGTACACCTCAACGTACGGACTCAATTGAGCTTGTAAGTCTCGGCTTGCTGTTGCGTTTCGCTCTGCATCTTGAATGGCGGTTACCTCTTTCCTCAAGGCGGTGGCCTCTTGCATTTTACTCAATCTAATCTCTCCTAAAAGCGCAGCTTTTTGTTCAAGTATGCGCTGTTGTTCAATGCTTGGTGCGGCCTTTATCTGAGCAGCTAATACGTCTAACTCTCCCATCAACTCATCGGCCCAATCATCTAGGGCATCTGCGCGTTGTTGCTTGTAGAGCACGGGAGAATCATTGCTCGATGCAGCCTCTAGGGCAGCCAATTCATCGGTGAATTGTTCATTCAATGTGACAACACCGCTCGGTAATGTGCCTTCTTCCAAAAGCTCGGCGGGGATTGGGGGAACATTTTCCTTGCTTGCTTCAGTATCCGCTGTTTGATCCTCAACTACCGTATCCGTGAGCGATGCTTCCTCAACATCTGCAGCAGCCACTTGGTCAGCTGCTTCATCGCTCAATGCAGCCACCTTTTGGTAGCTTTCCATCGCCAAGGTCTCCTTTTCAGCCTGCTCTGCTCGGAGAACGGCAATATCCGCATCAAGCTCTTCAATGGTAACGAAGTCTGACGTAGTCGCCTTCACGCGTTCTAATGAGTCGATCTTCAAAGCCAAGTTCTCTGCCCATTGGTCATAGACCTCTGCCTTATTGCTTTCTGCGATGATGGGGTCTTCGGCAGACTCAGCTTCTTCTAATGCATTGCTGAAGTAGGTTTCAAGATCACCTTGGATGACTTCGGGTGTAGAGGCTTCTGCTTCGATGCGTTCGATCTCGGCATTCAGGTCACCCGCCTCATCATCACCTGCGGCAGATGTGCCGGTATTGTCGTTGTTTAGGTTGCCATTATCTTCAATGGCTTCCGAAACTTCGTCTGCACCTTCGTCGCCTTCAACGCCTTGATCGTCTTGATCACCCGTCTGCTCCTCATCGTCCTGTCCCAATCTGCTTGCCTGAAGCTCTTCTTTGCGGGATTGCTCTGCCTCTTCTGGGTCGAGAAAGGCCATGAGTGCGGCATTCCCGGTTGCTTTTCGTTGCATGACCTGCTGCATCTCATTCAGTGCAACATTGCTCACTTCTTGGGTGATTCCTGGTGCTTCGCTCGCTGCTTTGGCCAACATGGCACCAGCCATTCCAAGGTAGCGTTGGGCATTTTGCTTCTGTTGGCTCAGTGTTTCAAGTTCTTTTTTGGCTTTATCAAGAGCTATTCGTTTTACCGGCCGGGCTTTCTCTGCCTCTTGGATCTGAGACTCCAACTCTGCTTTGATCGTTTCATCCTTTGTGTTCTCGGCTTCTTGTCGGTAGTACGCGATCTCTTCATCAATGCTGGTGAGGTCGTCCTCTAGATCCTTCACCTCAGCTGTTTTACTTGCGTGCGCCGTGATGGTCGGGTCGAGTCGTTGTTCTAGTTTATTCTCAACCTTCTCATCAAATTTTTCTACAGGCTTGAAGTTGTTTTGGGTAGCAGCGATCTGCGTGTACTTGGCGTTGTAGGCATCTGGGTTATCCTCTGCACTGCGCATCTCAGCTAGCAGTTGATCCATTTGGTCAACAGCGGTAGACCTTCTGTTGGCTTCGTTCTTGTAAGTCCCCGCCAGCTCCGCTGCGATCGATGCCTCTGCCAATTCTTCCGGCTCGTCTGAATTGTATTTTTCTTGAGCTACCGCAAAAAGAGCGGCAGCTTTCTTATTCATCATTTGAGCTTCCTCTGCAAGTTCGTCGCGTGCGCGTTGTGCCAGTTCCATCTTAGCAATCGGATCCAATCCACCATCCGACCCTGATTCATTTTCAGTTCCGTTGTCCAAGACCTGAAGAGAAGACTGCAGGTCATCTTCTGAAGCATTGACAGATAGGGAGGCTTGCTTCTTGAGGATATCTGCGGTCAACAACTGTTCCCCTTCCAAAGGCTCATCGAAGTGATTGATGATTTGAAGTTGCTCCTTACCACCGTTGTTGAGCAAATTCATCTCTTGCCTGAACTGCTTTAAACCCTTTTCTCGCGGAACTTCTACGATTCCTGTGTGCACCGCATTGCTCTCTTCAGCCTCTACGATGAACTTGTACTGCCCGCTGCCTTTAAGATCCATGAGGTATTCACCTGTAGCGCCATTGGAGACGAAAACACCAACGGTCTTGCCCTGAACCATATCTTCCACGGTAATGCTCGCTTTCTTCGAACCTTCTGTCTCGAACACCCCTTTGATAAGCGTTAGGTCAAGCGGAATACGTTCGATGCCAATCCGATAAACGGTTACCTCCGTATTGCTGGTCTCTCGGTTACTCGCAAACCAGGCAGCTTTTTCTTCTAGGTCGGTAATGAACATGAAATCATCCCAAGGGGTATTGATCGCAAACTCCATATTGACCGGCTTTGTCCATGAGCCATCACCTCTTCTGGTACTCTTGAAGATGTCATAACCACCCATGCTGTTATGACCTTTCGATGCAAAGTAGAGTACATCACCTTCTGGATGTATGAAGGGGAAGTCTTCGTCGTAAGGCGTATTGATCGTGTTATCTAATCGCTTTGCCTCACTCCAGTCGCCACCTGGTAGCTTTTGGATGACGTAAAGGTCTTTGCCCGTTTCGTTTTTGTCAGAATACGAAGCGTAGTAGATCAGGTCAGCCTCTTGCTGAAAATACATCAGGAATTTGGCATCGCGTTTTTTGTCTTCTTCAGACATGAAATCTTCCGGCTTCACGATGATCTTACCTCCGAATTCAGAGAGGTCATAGTTGCGGTAGAAGTCTGTGCGCGGTAGAACGGTGCGCTGGATCACGGATATGTCTGTAAAGCTTGAAACCAGTTGCTTACCCTGCTCGCACTGCTCGATGTAGTGATCTACCAAATCGGCTTCCCGCTCTTTTTTACCTGCGAGCGGCTTATATTTTTTGTACTGCGCAATCGCTCGGTCGAACTGATAATTCAGGTGTAGCCCCAGACCATAGTAGAAATAGGCCAGTGCTGGAGGGTTCTCTTGCTCGCAGGCGAATTTCAAGTACTTCAGGGCTTCTTCCTTATCTTCTGCAGTAAAGAGCTCACAAGCACCATAGCGGTAGTTGTATTCTGCGCTTTGGAGCCGAATACTGAGCAAGGTGGAATAGGTTTTGGCCGCAGCTGCGTATTCTTCCTGCTCGAAGAGTTCGAGGGCATATTCATTCAACTCTTCTTCTGATTCCTGCGCTGTGCCTAGCATGGTGGACGTAGCTAAGACAAGGGTGAGGAGGAGTTTATGTATGTTGGTTTGCAGGTTAACCACTGGTGTTCGGGTACAGAATCTGTAAGGTAAAAGTCAACAACTCAATGCTTCAAAAACGTCTGAAATGCCAGTGATTTTGCGCAATGCAATGTGAATAACCTAAACGTGAAGATGGGGTTAATCGTCTTCTGCAGCCTGCTTAATGAGATTCTTTAACGAAATATTCGCCTTGTTCTCTTCGCGACGCACGAGACGCTCAATGTTCTTTTGATGGGTGATCAACACCAATATCGCCACGAACATCGAGAAGACGATGAGGCTTGGAACCGTGGTTTGAAAGATCAGTACGATGATGAAGGGGAAACTCAGCGCAGCGGTCATCGACCCGAGCGAAACAAACTTCGTAATAGCGAAGACTAACACGAAAACAGACAATGCGATCAAGGCGCCTTGATAGTGAACGGCCAGCATCAAACCAAGTAAGGTTGCGATGCCTTTTCCACCTCTAAATCCGGCAAAAACAGGAAAGATATGTCCGATCACCGCAGCAATACCCAATGCCAATTTGTAGTTCACAAATGCCGCTTCAGAGATCGGTTCTTCCGCAAAGAAGTGGACCAAGTTCACGGCAGCAAAGCCTTTGAGCGCATCAATCAACAGCACCGGGATCCCGGCTTTCTTTCCTAGAACCCGGAAGGTATTGGTGGCGCCAGCATTGCCGCTTCCGTATTCCCTCACATCAATGCCATAGAACATCTTACCGATCCATACCGCAGAAGGAATAGAACCCAGCAAATACGCTAGTAGCAATGAAATAATCGTTGGTATTGTGATCATGAGGTCGGCGCGAATTTAAAAACTCTCCGTTTTAGCGGCCTTAGAACTTCTTAATGAAGTCTTCCATGCGACGCTTGCTCGAAAGCATGAAACTGTAAGGCGATTGCCCTTTTTCAACCTTTAGCTTTCGCTTATCAGCCTTCAGGTCGCCGATGGTGGTGTTGAATTCATCAATGCTCGAATACGCTTGCATGATGTTGCGTGAATACTTGAAGTACCACCACGTTTCCTTATCGGCTTCCAAATAGATGTTGATCTCAGGAATGCGTCCAACCACGACTTCTACCTTGCCCTTCACTTTCACGTTAACCTGGCGTTTTCCGATATTGCCAATGCCGATGGGTCCGGTAGACTGATACGAATCGGTTTCTGGGTTCCATTCCAACTGTACATCGGTTAAGAAGAAGTTTTTCTCCAATTCTGAAGGGAACTTCCTGAAGGTTCCCGTAAGCGTAATGGTTGAGATCAATTTGTCTGCTTCATCCGTTCCGATCAATTCACGTAATCCGCGCTGATAGGTTTCACGCTCAAAATCAACGGGGTCACCAAGTGCATTCTCTGCCATGGTTTTGCCCATGTCGTCGATCAGTTTGTCGTCAAAGAAGAAGTTCAATAAAATCATCACATCCAGTTTCACCTTGTCGTTCTGCATGTCATGATGGATGTTTCCAACGGTAGTCAGATCCAGCTGACCAGGGTTTAACCCAAATCCTGTCCGGCCTTCGGCGTACACTTTACAGTTTTCAGCATTCAAACTCATGTATTGTCCAGGCAGGCTTTGCTGCGTTAGCTTTTCGATGTTACTAACGCGGTATTCGTTGATGTCTTCCTTGTACTGGATGAAGCCTTCGGCAGGGAGTAGGCTGTAGTCATCGTCTTCGCGTTTCTCTGATAAGAAAGCAGAGTAGAAGGCACCTGTATCTGGATCCAATACAACCGAGGTCGTGAGTACGTCTTCGTCATCACCCAATTGGGGCGACTTGATAGGAATCAGCACATCTTCGGGGTCTATCACGGATCTGAATTTAAACCAGCTGATTGGGATGTATGAATCGCATCCGTGCCTGATCTTCGAGTAGCCATCGAAGGTCAATTCCTTGTCCGATGCATTCAGTTGCACATCACCCCGGAAAGCAAAATACGGACTCAAGCTGAATTTCCTGCTGCTATCGATGCTGCCTTTTGCATAGGTCTGATAAGCACTATCTACTCCAACGGTGCTGAAGCGGATCTGCTGTTTACCGCCTGCTTTGTCTTTGTAGGTGTAGAGTCCAGTGCCGAAGTAATCGCGACGAGCGAAGATATCTACCGTTGCGCTATCGATCTTGTGATACTTGGTGATGGCATTGGCTACGATGCGGCAATTGGTGAGGGTCTTCATTTTCGCCTTTCGCTTCACGGTGATCAAGCCACTGTCTGGGTAGATTAAGGCATCAGCAACTGGAATGAACTCGATCTGTTTGGCTTCAATGATCAAGTTTTTGAGGTCATAGCGTGCCGCGGGTGAGTAGAATTCCAACGAATCTTGGTCGGGATGCATCGAGATGAAACGCGACCCTTCGAACTGCATGTCGCCGGCACTTGAATTCTTGTTGGTTTTGCCTCCAGAAAGTTCGATTGCCTCTTGATCCATGTACCAGGTAAAGCGGTCCATAAAGGCCACATACTGGTTTTGAGGAAACTCCATCATGGAGGTGCCATCATTGGAGACGAAGTCGCCCTTGCGCTTGGTAAAATCGATGTCGGCAGTAACGTTGTTGGTCTTAAACTGGAAGCCTTCAAAAGCGCTTACGTCTGATTTCAATCGAAAATCGGCCGTGTCGCTGTGGAACCCGCTAAACCCAAACTCGAAGAGGTTCGATTCCAGTTCTGATTGTTTAAAGGAGAACAATCCAGCTCCTTTGAGTCCGTCTGGTGTGAGGTCCAGAATACCGGTTAGCTCCGAGGTGCCATCGTACATAAAGAAAGGATCGTTTTCGGTACGATATCGCATGTTGTTGTTATAGGGTGTCCACTCTTGCTTTACCCGTTTTGCTGTGGCTGGAGGATATTCCACTCCGCCCATCTGTTCTTCCAAGACCACGTTCTCCGTGATGGCCAGCATGTATTCAGGAAGGAAGAGGAAGTTGCGCGATTTGGTGATGCTATTGAGGTAATTCAATCGTCCCGAACCGCGTAATCCACTGTGACTTAGTCGGATGCTGTCATTGTAGCGGCCCTTACCTCGGTACGCATCAAACCCTTCGCGCGGTGTGAGCCGTTTAAAACCGAGAGAGTAATCTTCTTGAACCGTTAGGGTCTCCCTGAATTCTGGGAAGATGTCGGCGCTGACAAACTTTCCTTCAAAGTTGATTTGATCATTGCTGAAATTGTCCAAGCTATCAAATTCAAAAGGGTCTAGTTCAAAGTAGAAGTTCTCTCGCTGGTATTGTCCATTTTGTATGTTGCCTCGGTCATAGAATGCGAAAGAGTTCCCTAGGCTCGTGAAGATGGGGTACTGGTCCAGTTGCTCTAATCCCGACTTGTTGGCTGGATCGTCGATTTCCAGCACACCATTCACGTCTTCGATCACGGTTTTCACCAAAACCAACTGTTCTCGGCCGGCCGCGGAGCGTTGTCCGGTTCCTACGATGAAGCGGGTGGAATCAACGTTCGGCATATCGATTTTGAAAGAATCGTAATCAAAGGAGAAGTTGTTTCCATAGAACTCAAGTCGGCCGGCTTTGATGGTGCCAGAGAAGTTGAAGTCTCGGTTCTTTTCCATGGTAATGGTACCATCTTTTGGATACAAGATCACTTGATGCGAATCAGATAAGATGATGTTTGGAATGCCGTTGATCGTGAAGGTGAACACCTCATCCGTTAGGTTCATACTCGCGTTTTCCTTTTCACCGATGTCACTCGCGATCTGCAATACATCGTAGTCCTCTAGTTCAGATTTTGATGCTACATAGTGGTAGAGTCGCTCCTTTGCCCTCACTCGATTGGTGGCCGGATCATAGTCTACCAAACCCATGTTCATATAATTCAAGAGCAAGACCTGTGCTCCCGTAATGTCTGAACCCAGGCATCGCGCATAATCCTCATCCCAAATGGTTTGTGAGCCACGATCTTCAAAGCAGTTCTTCAATTCCACCATGGGATGGGTCATGCCCATTCCCATCTGCGCGTCAAACCTGTCGGCACGGAAGTAGTAGTCCGACTCGAAGAAGGCGCGGTTATCTGAACTATTCGGAATGGTAGTGAAATCAATTTTTGGACGATCGAGGTTCCAAGTGACCAGTTCCGAATAGATATCGATCGCATGGTAGCTATCGAAGTAAGGTGCCTTTTGCAAGCCTTCGTTTGAACGAAACAAGTTGACCACGCGCTGTGATCGAAAAAACTTGAAGTCCAAGCCGGGGTGAGTAATGGAGTCTTCATGGAGCATGAATTTCACCCGTGCATCGGTAGACGTAATGCGGTCTTCTTTGATGCTGAAGGTAACGGAACTCAGTTCGAGAAAAGGTTTGTCGTTCAAGTAGAAGGTAAGGTAAGCGGGGTCGTCAACATCACCACTTGCAATGAATCGGGCGCCGCGTTGGGTAAAGCCTCCTTCGTAATCCACGCCTTTATCTATGTTCTCTATTCGGATCCGCTTACTGTAGGAAGTGAAGGCGGGGAAGGAGGCGTTTTTCTCTGTTACGTTGGCACGAACAGCGTCCTCTAGGCGTCCCTGAAGGGGTGTTTGGAAGTAATTGGTGTTATAGAACGTGACCGAGTCCGCATCGTATTTTGAGAATTTCATCAGGATCTCGTAGTCGTTGATGATTGCATATACCTTGTTCACATCAAGGCCAGCACGTTCCCAAGTGACAGTTCCACCCTTACCGACCCATTTTTCATCCAGGGGATAATAAGTTCCGCTGGTTTTCTCGATTACAATCTCTGATTGCTTCGCAGCGCATTTGAGGTTCAATGAGGGCACTACCAAGATCGGGGCTCCATCCTCAATCTCGAATCGATAGCCGTTGTTGTCACTGATCCATTCGGTAGAGGCAGAGTGGTATATGACGTTGTTGCTGTAGAGTTTTGCGCTAAAGGCCAGGAAGTCAGGAAAATCCTTCCGAGCAGATCTACTACCCAGAACCACATCTACCACCTTGTGCCACTCTACGAAGCGCCCTCCTCCTTCATCTACTTCTTTGATGGTGATCACCGTTTTGATGTATTCACGGATGTCAGGAATCACCTTTAGCCGTTCTTCCAGGATCTTGTTGCTTGTAGTGAAGATGCGACTCTGTTCATTGGGGGAGAAGGCGTTGAGTTCTGTCCACATTTCTGTGAACTTCTCCATCAACTCTTTATTCTCCTTTTTCGCATCGCCCACCGCTTTACCCACCAATTGATCTTCCAATTCTGTCAAGAAGACACTTTGGGCGCTGAACTCCTTTAAGGTTTGAGCTGAAACAGGAAAGTAGCAGGCGATGAATGCTAGAATGAGTAAGGGTTGAAGGATATTTCTCATGGTGTTCTTCGGGTTAGCAACATGGTCCAGCCTTCGCGTGTACGTTGCTCGATGGTTGGAAAGCCGGCTTGG
Organism: uncultured Flavobacteriales bacterium; assembly: GCA_913057205.1. Taxonomy (GTDB): domain Bacteria; phylum Bacteroidota; class Bacteroidia; order Flavobacteriales_G; family Salibacteraceae; genus SHAN690. Next base: position 31,182 of record CAJXNO010000005.1, on the reverse strand, counting down.
TGGAGGTGCTTGCTTAATTGTTCCGCATCCTCGTTTAAAAAGCCCGCACAAAAAAGGTATGCACCTGGTCTGGCTTTTTGATAGAACACACCAACCGATTCTTCAATGACGTTGCGGTTGATGTTTGCAAGGATCACATCAAAGGTTACACTGCTTTTTTCAAGGGTGGCAAGGTCGCCTGTGAGGATGTTGAATCCTTGGACGTTGTTTTGAAGCAAATTCTGACGCGCTGCATCCGCAGCATTGGGGTCTATTTCGATGCCAAACCCATGCGCACCGCGCTGTGCGGCGTAGATGGAGAGGATGCCGCTTCCACAGCCAAAGTCACAGAGGTCTTTGTTCTCTAGGGGTATATTCTCCATGGCCTCCATGATCATAAAGGTGGTAGGGTGGTGGCCTGTTCCGAATGACATGTTTGGATCGATGGTGATGGCATACTTGCGCGATTGGTAATGCGCATGAAAAGGAGCTTTGATCACAATGTCTGCACCGATGTAGACCGGTTCATAGTTGCTTTCCCAAAGTGCATTCCAATTCTGGTGAGGGATTATTTTTACCTCAAGGTCATCGATCTGTTGGAGGTAAGGAGCAAGCGCTTCGTCGACCTCCTTTTGATCGAATTGAACCTCGGGCATGTAAGCTCGGATGTCCTGCGCCTCAGTTTGAAAACTATCAAACGGCAGCTCCGTAAGCTCAGCAGCGATGATCTCCGTAAAGTCGGGTCCCTTTACCCGTATGTTGAGTTCGATGTAGTCCACACGTAATAATTGCTCCGAAAAGTATTAAAAGCTTTTCGTTTGCCTACAGGGTGGGGTTGGGGAATAATTAACAGGGAGGGTGAGGACCGTTTGCAATACCTACAGTGTAATCAGGTTTTGCTTTTCGTTCGTTTGGTTCCGCCTCTTGTTCGCTTGGCTCACGGAGGCTTTTTTCTTGCTCAGCCTTATGAGCGAGCTCAACGGCAAGCTCTTGCATTCCCGCAAGAGATCTAGTCTTATGTCCTTCGTCTAATGTCTTTTGTCTGAAAAAAGGATTACTCGCTCTTTTTCAGTCGCTCGTGAGCCTATTTTATCCGTGCAGGGAATTTCCGCCTCTTGTTCGCTTGGCTCACGGAGGCTTTTTTCTTGCTCAGCCTTATGAGCAAGCTCAACGGCTGGACAAGAAAAAAGCCTCTGCCGCTAACGCGGAGAGGCTTCAATCATCAAGTGACCTCGGCAGGATTCAAACCTGCAACCTCCAGAGCCGTAATCTGGTGCACTATTCAGTTATGCTACGAGGCCTTTGTTTGGGGGTGCAAATATAGTTGATATTCTTAAAATTAAAGGCAATGTTTGCTGAGGTCTTTAAATAATTCCTTCATGCCTGCGAATAAATATGCCTTACTGAGGTATCGGATCATCGATCGCTGTCTGCGCAGCCGGTCTAATCCATTTCCTACCAAAGATGATCTGCGCTACGCTTGCGAGGAAGCTTTGTATGGTAGTGATGGAGAACACATTTCGATGTCGACCATTGAGAAGGACCTTTGGGCAATGCGCAATGAGGGCGAGCTGGGCTTCTATGCTCCCATTAAGTTCAGTAAATCAGATGGTGGATACTTTTATGAGGACCCTGAGTATACCATCTCAGAGCTTCCGTTGACGGATGATGATCTGGATGCCATTAAAACTGCGGCGCAAACGCTCTTTCAATTCAAAGACATCCCGCTCTTTCAGCAGTTCGATACGGCCATTGAAAAGATCTTGGATCGGATGAAGATCTCTACGCATGCGGGAAATGATGATGGACGGGAAGTGATCCAATTTGAGCGGTCCGGTGCCTATCGGGGGAGTGAATACTTGGAGCCTTTGTTTTTGGCGGCGCGTGATGGTCGATCGGTGCGTTTTGATTACCAGAAGTTCAATAGCACCGAGGAACGAGCGGTGCATTTTGAGCCTTACTTGCTGAAGGAGTACAAAGGGAGATGGTACGTGATTGGAATGGATAAGGACCGCGAGGCTTGGCGGACCTTTAGCTTGGATCGAATCGTTTTCATGCGGGTGGAGGAGCGTTTCTTTACGCCTTCTGACGACTTTGATGTGGCGTCATTCTTCAAGTATGCCGTTGGTATTACCGTCGCCAAAGATGCGCCAGAAGAAGTGGTCCTGAAATTCGATGAACGACTATCCCCTTATATAATGTCTCAACCCTTGCATGATTCGCAAGCTGTGATGGAGGAATCGGAGAAAGGTGTCACCATTTCACTGAAGGTCTGGGTCACCATTGAGTTGATATCGGAGATATTGGGCTTCGGAGATCAAGTGGAAGTGGTTTCGCCAAAACGACTTCGTACGGAGGTTAAGCAGGCGTTAACAAACTGTTTGAAAAAATATAATTCCTGAGTCTGAAAACGAGTTATCAATACTCCAATGAAGGTTATTCACAACATTGATGAAAGTTAGTCAACTTCAATTGGGAGTATTCAGGGGGCTATCTTTCAATGCGTTATGAATACTGACTTGGCGGCTGGTTTTGGGTGCTTAGTTGCCATGTAAAACTTTTGATATAATCAAGGGGGTTGCGGCTTTTTTATTCATTTTTTTTAGTCAATATTTGCTTCGTCATTGATGGGGGAGAAGCCCCGTCGAGCAAACCGACCTTAACTTAGAATTAACACCTCGTTGCGATTCAATTGCTTCGCGACGCTAAAACCTTATTTGTCCAATGAGTAAACCATACGAAGAAGCCTGGGGGCGATGCCTAGAGGTGATTAGGGACAACGTGAGCTTGCAGAGTTATAAGACTTGGTTTGAGCCCATTCAAGCCATCAAGTTGAAAGACAATACCCTAACCATTCAGGTGCCTAGCCAGTTCTTTTATGAGTGGTTGGAAGAACACTACATCAGCCTCCTTAAGAAAACGATCAAAAAGGAATTAGGTTCCGAAGGTCGATTGGAGTACAGCATTATAATGGAGAATAACTACACCACTTCCAAGCCGTACACCGTTCGTATTCCTACCTCTAACATGAGCACGGTAAAGAATCCGTCTGTTTCTATGCCACTCGATATTGGAAGCAAGACGATCAAGAATCCGTTCATCATTCCCGGTCTGAAGAAGGTGGTTGTTGACTCACAACTCAATCCCAACTACTCCTTTGAGAATTTTGTTGAAGGCGATTGTAATCGCCTCGCTCGCTCGGCTGGCTTTGCTGTAGCTCAGAAACCTGGAGGAACTTCCTTCAACCCGCTTCTAATCTATGGCAACGTTGGGCTGGGTAAGACACACTTGGCTCATGCGATCGGCATCGAGATCAAAAAGAACCACCCGAACAAAACGGTATTGTACGTTTCCTCTGAGAAGTTCACCCATCAATTCATCGATGCGGTGCGTAACAATACCACCAACGACTTCGTGCACTTCTATCAAATGATCGATGTGTTGATCATCGATGATGTGCAGTTCATGGCCGGTAAGGAAAAGACCCAAGATGTCTTCTTTACCATCTTCAACCACTTGCACCAAACTGGTAAGCAGATCGTGCTGACCAGTGATAAGCCGCCGGTTGAAATGCAAGGCATGGAGCAGCGCTTGTTGAGTCGCTTCAAGTGGGGCTTGAGCGCAGATCTTCAAGTACCAGATCTTGAAGCGCGCATCGCCATCCTTGAGAAGAAGATGTACATCGAAGGGATCGAGTTGCCGAAAGAGGTGATCGAATACCTCGCCTACAGCATCACCACAAATATCCGTGAGCTGGAAGGTGCCCTGATCTCCTTGATTGCACAAGCGTCGCTGAACAAGAAGAACATCACCTTGGAATTGGCCAAGCAGATGATAGACAAGTTCGTTCGCAACACCGCTCGCGAAGTCTCCATTGACTACATCCAGAAGGTGGTGTGCGATTACTTCGACCTACCGATCGAATTGATGAAGTCGAAAACACGGAAGCGTGAAGTGGTGCAAGCACGACAGATCGCAATGTATTTCGCTAAGCAGATGACCAAGGCTTCATTAGCCAGCATCGGTGCGCACTGCGGGGGTAAAGACCACGCAACCGTATTGCACGCTTGTAAAACGGTAAACAATCTGATGGAAACCGATAAACAGTTCAGAAGCTATATCTCTGACCTGGAGAAGAAGATGGCCATCCAATAAAACGTTCTATTGAATGATTCCCAAAACCCAATCCGAACTTCGCGATTGGGTTTTTTGTTGAGGCACTATGAAAGCAACACAACGCATACTCTTTGTCTGCCTAGGTAACATCTGCAGATCGCCGATGGCAGAAGGCATCTTTCGCCATAAGATCCAAACACGCAACCTGAACATCGAGACGGATTCGGCCGGTACTGACGACTGGCACGTAGGCGATCCACCCGACGCGCGCATGCAAGAAACAGCCAAGGCGCACGGTGTCGATATCAGTGATTTGCGCGGACGACAGTTCTCCGCGACAGATTTCGATCGCTTTGATCAGATCTTCGTCATGGACGAGTCGAATCGGGATAACGTGCTCAAACTGGCGCGTAACGATGAAGATCGTGCTAAGGTGAAGATGATGCTCAATACCATCTATCCCGGTGAAGATAGGTCGGTTCCCGATCCTTACTTCGGAGGTCAACAAGGCTTTGAGCATGTGTATGACCTGCTCGATCGTGCTTCAGATGCGGTGCTCCAAGACGTATGAAAAAAGGACGGTTGATATTGATCCCCTCTGCATTGGCAGACTCGAACGCTGCGGAGCATTTTCCCGCAACAAGCCTTCGAGCGATCATGCCATTACGCCATTTCATCGCTGAACGCGCACGCACGGCTCGACGCTTCTTGCGCTCCATCGGTTTTGACGCCGACTTTGATGAGGTCAAGATCCAAGAACTGGATAAGCACGAGCACGATGATGTAGATCGCTTATTGGCAGCGTGCTTGCAAGGACATGATGTTGGGCTGCTCTCCGAGGCGGGTGTGCCAGGCGTCGCAGACCCAGGGGGTATCATCGTACGCGCTGCGCATCGGAAAGGGGTTCAGGTGCATCCTTTGATTGGAGCGTCCTCGCTTTTGTTGGCACTGATGGCTTCCGGAATGAATGGACAGGCGTTTCAGTTTCAAGGTTATTTACCTCGAGAAGAGCATGAACTGACGAAATCCATCAAGCAGTTAGAAGCCACATCGCGCCAGCAGAATACGAGCATCATGTTCATTGAAACGCCTTATCGCAACGACAAGACCTTTCAAGCTTTGCTCAAACACCTCCACCCTAAGACCGATCTCTGCCTGGCAACCCAACTCACCGCCAGCGATGAGTCTGTGCTAACGATGCCGGTGGAGGCCTGGCAAAAACGCAAGCACGTGATCGGTAAAAAACCCACCGTCTTCCTGCTTTTTTCAGGAATTTTAGAAAGCTGATTTTACAACGTAAATACGTTACGTTCTACCACTAGAGCTTTGGTCTCAGATTGATAAACAAATAAATCTGAAGCCATGAGTAACAACGAATTAAACGCCTTTTTAAGCTCCTTCGAACGTCCGCGCAACATCGAGGAAGAAGCCTGGAACCAGATCATTGCCCAAGCCAGAAACGTATGGCATAGCTACCTGAAGGGCGAGGATTGGAACGAACAACTCGACATCAACTGCAAGGCATCCTACCTGATGCTGGTGAGTAAAGAAGGAAAGCTCATCGTGCAGAATGAGTCTTTGCTTCACTTCGTCAAGAACCAAGAAGTAATCGCGTGGAGAAAGCACTTGGAAGATCGTGCCTATGCTTCCATCAAGAATAAGCGCTTCCACGATGCTGAACGCTACTTTGGGAAGGCATTGAAACTGGATGGTGATAATGCCCTTAACCACTACCGCCGTGGTTTGGTACGTATGCGCTTGTTGAAGAATAAGGAAGCCCTGGAGGATTTCACTGCAGCCATCGATGCTAACCCTAACGTTGCCGCATTCTACCTTAAGCGTGCACAGATCTACCGCTTATTAGACCTCGACTACAAAGCGATGAGCGATATGAATAAGGCCATCAAACTCGATCCGAACAATCCAGAAGCATTTGATGCAAGGGGTAAGTTTCGAATGAGCTTAGGTGACCGAGCCGGCGGTAAGCGTGATATCCTGCAAGCCGAGCAACTCAGAGCAGAGCATCGTACAGCAGGCAAGGAGCTTTACGGCCGACAAGCAGCCTAGTATTCAATTACTTCGTACTTCGGGTGAAGGAAGTATTTTAGGTGCGTGTTATTCAGCAGCGCTCTATTCATCCTTTACTTTCTGCCGGTCTTCCTACTGGTCTACGTTCTCGTTCCAACCCAATGGAAGAATGCTACTGCTTTAGTCGCAAGTATGCTCTTCTACGCTTGGGGTGCGCCGATCTTTTGCTTCGTATTGCTCCTCTCTGGGAGTTTGGATTACGGCTTGTCTAAGCGCATTGAAATGGGCAACGGCAAGCTATTGCTCACAATCGGCGTGTTGGTGAATGTGCTGACGCTCTTTGTTTTTAAGTACTTCAACTTTTTCGTGGATAACCTGCGCGAGGTGGTGGAAGGGTTCGGACTGCATTTTCCTGCTATAGCTGAGATAGCGTTGCCACTCGGCATCTCCTTCTTCACCTTTCAAAAGCTGTCTTATTTGGTAGACGTCCATCGTAAAACCACGCCATCGGCTCGGAGTTGGACCGATTACCTGCTCTACGTTTTTCTCTTTCCGCAACTCATCGCTGGCCCGATTGTACGATACAAGGACCTCGCCGGTCAGATCGTTGATCGCTCCGAGAACGACACCTATGCCTATAAGTTGGCTGGATTTCAGCGCTTCGTGCTGGGCTTGGTGAAGAAAGTATTCATCGCAGACCTCTTGGCGCCATTGGCGGATACTTCCTTCGCCACGGTCGATCTTGATTGGTTCACCGCAGTATTGGGTTTGCTCGCCTTCAGTTTTCAGATCTACTATGACTTCAGCGGTTACAGCGACATGGCGATCGGATTAGGTATGCTCATGGGGTTCCGATTTCCAGAGAACTTCAATTGGCCCTATGTGGCGCAAGGCTTCCGTGATTTCTGGCGCAGGTGGCACATCACCTTGTCTACTTGGTTGCGGGATTACCTGTATTATCCCCTCGGAGGAAGTAAAACGGCCAAGCACATCGTCATCCGGAACCTCTGGGTCGTGTTTTTGCTCTCCGGGCTTTGGCATGGCGCCAGCTGGCACTTTGTGCTTTGGGGTGCGTGGCACGGGTTGTTCATTACCATTGATCGCTATACCAATTTCTTCAAGCGCTTGAATCCCGTTTCCTCTGCGTTGTTAACCTTCGTTTTAGTGGCTTTCGGATGGGTATGGTTTCGGGCGGAAAGCTCTCATCATGCCATCTCCTTCTATCAAGGACTGCTTACCGGAGGAGCGTCAGATACCATGCTGGTGTCGAGCAAGGAGTGGCTCATACTTGCTGTTGCGATCATCTTTGCATTCATTCCCTCGCGTTGGCACGGCGCCGTGCGTTCTTTCCATGGTGAGAACCAGCGGCAGATCCCATTGAAGACGCTTGTAGCGGTGCTCCTATTGCTGTTGTGCTTGGGGCAGATCGGACTTCAAGAAGCGCAACCGTTTATTTACTTCCGGTTCTAGCGTTTATCCGCTACGCAAGAATTACTTTTAGCGCAAATTCTAAGGCATGTCTGACGTTAAAAAGATCATCTTCTCACTGGAAGGAGTGAGTAAGATCTATCCACCACAAAAACAGGTACTCAAGAACATCTACCTCTCCTTTTTCTATGGAGCCAAGATCGGCATCATTGGTCTCAACGGTTCCGGTAAGTCTTCCTTGTTGAAGATTATTGCTGGCGTTGAAAAGGAGTTTCAAGGCAATGTGAGCATCAGTCCAGGATACACCGTAGGCTATCTGGAGCAGGAGCCTCAACTGGATGACTCCAAAACGGTCATGGAGACCGTGAAAGAAGGAGCATCGGAGATCACGCAATTGCTGGAGGAGTATGAGCAGATCAATCAAGACTTTGGCAAACCAGAGGTGTACGAGGACGCGGATAAGATGGAGAAGCTCATGGCAAGGCAAGGTCAATTGCAGGATAAGATCGATGCAGTAGGCGCTTGGGAACTCGACTCTAAACTAGAGCGGGCAATGGATGCCCTGCGTACGCCGGAAGGAGATACACCGGTGAAGAACCTTTCTGGAGGTGAGCGAAGACGCGTGGCCTTGTGCAGACTCTTGATCCAGCAACCTGATATTTTACTCCTCGATGAGCCTACCAACCACCTCGATGCAGAGTCTGTGGATTGGCTTGAACAACACTTACAGCAATACGAAGGCACGGTGATTGCCATCACGCACGACCGTTACTTCTTGGATACCGTGGCCGGTTGGATCCTCGAATTAGACCGTGGTGAAGGCATTCCTTGGAAAGGAAACTATTCGTCTTGGTTGGATCAGAAGTCTCAGCGATTGGCGCAAGAGGAGAAACAAGCCAGCAAGCGCAGGAAGACCTTGGAGCGAGAATTGGAGTGGGTACGGATGTCGCCTAAAGCTCGCCAATCAAAGAGCAAAGCGCGTTTGAGCAATTACGATAAGCTGCTTGGTGAAGAGCAAAAAGTCCAAGAGGAGAAACTGGAGATCTATATTCCACCAGGCCCGCGTTTGGGTAACAATGTGATTGAGGCACAAGGCGTATCTAAGGCCTTTGACGATAAGCTGCTTTATGAAGACCTCAACTTCAAGCTTCCTCCGGCGGGTATTGTCGGTATCATCGGCCCGAACGGTGCCGGAAAGACTACCTTATTCCGCATGATCATGGATCAGCAGACGCCTGACAAAGGGGAATTCAAGGTGGGTGAGACCGTAAAAGTGGCGTATGTGGACCAGGCGCACGAAGACATCAATCCAGAGAAAACCGTTTACGAGGTCATCAGCGGCGGCAATGATTGGATCGACCTTGGCGGCAAGGAGATCAATGCACGTGCCTACATCTCGAAATTCAACTTCGCGGGCAATGACCAGGGTAAGAAGGTAGGTGTGCTCTCTGGTGGTGAACGCAACCGCTTGCACTTGGCCATGACCTTGAAGGAAGGTGCGAACGTTTTGCTGCTCGATGAGCCTACAAACGACCTGGATGTGAATACCTTACGGGCTTTGGAAGAAGCGCTCGAGAGCTTTGCAGGATGCGCGGTAGTCATCAGTCACGACCGGTGGTTCTTGGATCGCATCTGTACGCACATCTTGGCCTTTGAAGGCAATAGCCAGGTCTACTTCTTCGAAGGAGGCTACAGCGACTATGAAGAGAACCGCAAAAAGCGCATGGGAGATGAAGGCCCAACGCGGATCCGATATAAGAAGCTAGGAACGGTATAGAGTTCCGCCGAAATCGGTTGAGACCTTGGGTCATTCCTCCTACATTTGCCCACATGTCAAAGAAGCCATCCGTTCCAAAAGGTACACGTGATTTTCTACCGCTGCAAAGCCTGCGCAGGCAGTACATTTTCGATACGGCCAAGCAGGTCTTTCTCCGCTATGGTTATGCGCCCATTGAGACGCCGGCCATGGAGAATTTGGATACGCTCCTCGGTAAGTATGGCGAGGAAGGGGATAAGCTGATTTTTAAAATCCTCAACAATGGCGACTATCTCTCTAAAGCATCGGATGAAAAAATCGATGCGCGAGATTCTCAAGGATTAGCAATGGAGATCAGCGATCGAGCCCTTCGCTACGACCTCACCGTACCCTTCGCTCGCTTTGTTGTGCAGAACCAGAATGAGCTTTCGTTCCCGTTCAAGCGCTACCAGATCCAGCCGGTATGGCGTGCTGATCGTCCACAAAAAGGACGATACCGAGAATTCTACCAGTGTGATGTGGATGTGATCGGGTCAGACTCCCTGCTGAATGAGGCGGAGTTGCTCTGCATCATCGACGACGTGTTTGCAGAATTGGGCTTGAGTGATATTCAGATCCGCTTGAACAACCGAAAGATCTTGCATGGTATTGCCGTGGCTTCCGGACTAGCGGAACACTTTAGCTCCATGACCGTGGCCATTGATAAGCTGGATAAGATCGGCTTGGATGGCGTTAAGCAAGAGATGCTTCGATACGGTTTGCCCGAGGCAGGTGTGAAGAAGGCCTTGGCCTTGATTAACCTGAAGAGTGATGCTCAGCAAACCTTGAAGATGCTCAGCGGAGCACTAACAGGAGTGGAAGAGGCGTATCGTGGCATTCTTGAAGTAAGGGAGGTGCTTGAACATTTACCAGAGGCCGTAAGGGAGAAGGTATCGATCGATCTAACCCTTGCTCGTGGACTCAATTACTACACCGGAGCCATCATTGAGGTGGGGCATCCAGATTTCCCATCCAGCATTTGCGGCGGCGGTCGGTATGATGACCTCACCGGTATCTTTGGCCTGCAGGGCATGAGTGGTGTAGGTGTGAGTTTCGGTGCAGATCGCATCTACGACCTGATGGAAGACAAAGGACTTTTTGAAGAAGTGGTCCAATCAGGCAGTGAGGTGCTCTTTGTGAACTTTGGAAAGGACGAAGTAGCGGCCGCTTGGAACCTTGCGGCTGACCTGCGTGCAGAAGGCGTGTCTTGTGAGGTTTATCCAGACGCTGCCAAGATGAAGAAGCAAATGAAGTACGCCAATGATCGCGGAGTGCACTACGTAGTGATGATCGGCGAAGAAGAGCTGAAGAGAAAGGAGGCCACGGTGAAAGATATGCGCACCGGAGAGCAAGTGCAGAAGACACATAAAGAACTAGTAGCATATTTGTCGGGTCAAGCGTAATGCCATGATAGAGTTAGACCACCGCACATACGGCATCGATGAGATCGCCAGGATCGTATCTTCTGGAGAGGAGGTACAGCTATCTGATGCGCTCATCGATCAAATCAAGAGCGGAAGGCGGTTTTTAGAAGACTTTATTGAACGAGCGGACCAACCCATTTACGGGATCAATACGGGCTTCGGCAGCTTGTGCGACACAGAGATCAGCAAAGCGGACCTCGGTCGATTACAGGAGAACCTCGTGCGTTCCCACGCGTGTGGTCTAGGTGACCTCGTACCAAAGCAGGTGGTGAAGTACATGATCATCCTCAAAGTCTTGGGGCTCTCGAAAGGGAAGTCAGGCGTACGCTTGCAGACGGTGCAAGGACTTCTTGACCTATACAACCATGACATCATTCCGGTGATCTATGAGCAAGGCTCATTAGGAGCATCCGGAGATCTTGCGCCGCTAGCACACTTGGCCTTGCCGTTGTTGGGTGAAGGCGAGGTGTACTTCAATGATGAGGTCATCTCTGCACATGAAGCACTTCAAGCAACGGGGTTAACCAAGATCGAACTCGGTGCCAAGGAGGGTTTGGCCTTGCTGAACGGAACCCAATTCATGTCTGCCTATGCCACCTACATCTTGGCGCAGCTTCAGGATCACATGCATCATGTAGACAAGATCGCTGCGCTGAGTTTGGATGCCTTTGATGGCAGACTTAGTCCGTTTGATGACGCGGTACACCAGGCACGGCCACACAGTGGACAAATAGAAAGCGCTAGGATCATGCGTGACCTGCTGCAAGGGAGCGAGTGGATCGATCAACCAAAGAAGCATGTGCAGGATCCTTATTCATTCCGGTGCATTCCGCAAGTGCATGGGGCTAGCAGAGATGCGATCTCCTACGTGCGATCTGTGGTTGAAACGGAGATCAATGCAGTGACCGATAATCCAACGGTAATCCCAGAGGAGGATAAGATCATTTCGGCAGGAAATTTCCACGGACAGCCGCTGGCTTTGGTGTTGGATTTCCTTTGCATAGCCATGGCGGAACTGGCTAGTATTTCTGAGCGCAGAACCTATAAGCTGATATCAGGTCAGCGCGGACTTCCAGCTTACCTCGTTGCCAATCCTGGGCTGAACAGCGGCTTGATGATCGCGCAGTATGCTGCTGCGGCGGTGGTGAGCCAGAATAAGCAACTATGCACTCCTGCAAGTGTCGATACCATCGATTCTTCAAACGGACAGGAAGATCACGTGAGTATGGGAGCGAATGGCGCTACGAAAGCGCTGCGGGTATTTGAGAACTGGAGAAAGGTAAGCGCCATTGAGTTGCTAACGGCTGCACAGGCTACAGACTTCAGGTCAGGAAAATCATCACCGATCTTGGAGCGCTATCGGGTGTCCTACCGTGAGCACGTGCCATTCATTGAAGATGATGTGGTGATCGCTCCGTTGATAGAGAAGACCATCGATTTTTTAAGCTAGTTATCGCTCAACGCTGCTTCCTGTTCCTTTTTCGTGTCCCGGATTGCTTTCATTCGTTCCGATGAGAATTCCTCACCTTTGACCAAACACTAAACCATGGTATTTGAAACGAAGCTTCGCGTGCGCTACGCAGAAACCGATCGGGTGGGCTATTGCTACTACGGCAACTTTTCAGCCTACTTTGAAGTTGCGCGCGTTGAAGCACTCCGTGAACTGGGAGTAACTTACAAGCAGTTAGAAGACGAGGGCGTCATTTTACCAGTACTCGATTACCAGATCAAGTATTTCAAACCAGCCTTCTACGATGAAGAGCTGCGCATTGAAACCATCGTGGAAGAAGTGAAGGGTGCTAGGATTTACTTTTCCTATAAGACCTTCAATGAGAAAGGAGAGCAGATCAACCAGGCTACAACCACTTTGGTGTTTGTAGACTATGACACCAAGCGTCCGATGAACCCTCCAAAAGACCTGGTTGAAGTCTTGACGAGGGCCACGAACAAGCTTTCTTGAAATCTTTTTGATCACCTGCGGGATGGATGCCTTTCATTGCTGAATTTTGCCGCATGAATCCTGTGTTTCGCGTTGTACTCCTGCTTGGCTTGCTATTGCCTGTCCTGGTCTCAGCTCAGGATGCACAGAACATAGACAGCGTACCCGCAAAGCCGGAAGTGAAACCGCTTTCCAACCTCATCTTTCAATTCGATAATCGGAGAGAACGCTATTACAATGTTCAAGGACGCATGAACGGACTCAAGATCGGCTTGGAGTTCTACAAAAGGGTGCGTTTGGGATTTGGTTTTTACGCCAACAACGACTTCTATCGCATCGAAGCTCCTCAGGGATCTGACTCTTTGTTCCGCATGGCGCGGTTCAACTACGCTACCGTTTTCTCTGAATTGGTGGTCTTCAGGAACTTTCGGTGGGAATTTGCCGTAGCAACGGCACTGGGTCGAGGTGGTATGGAGGTCAATCGCTTCAATTTACTTGGTACCTCACCTTCGTTTATCTCCACCGAAAACTTTGCAGACATTGGTGTATTCGACATTGGAGGCAACGGGCACTTCAAGGTGTTTCCGTGGCTGGGAATCGGTTTCGGTTCGGGTATGCGTCGGGTGTATAATTTGGACGACGCCAACTTGAGGTCTGCCTTCACCGATCCTTACTTCGAATTGAAGTTGAAGCTTTTCATCGGCTATGCCTATAGGAGTATCTTTAAGCCAGAGAGCATTCAACAAGAACGCGACTATTACGACTACCGAAGAGAAAAGCGACTGGCATTTTACGAGAGCTTATTTGAAAGATGAATGAACAAGCAGCACAAGAACGGATCAAGGAGTTAACCGAAGAACTGGAAGCACACAATCACCGCTATTATGTGCTCAACGATCCTACCATCTCTGACTACGATTTTGATCAGCTGCTGAAGGAATTGGAATCCCTAGAAGAGCACTTTCCGCAGTTTGCTCATCCCAATAGCCCCACCAAACGCGTAGGAGGTGACATCACCAAGAAGTTTCCGGAGGTTGTACATGATTATCCGATGCTTTCACTTTCGAATACCTATTCTAAGGAGGAGATCGTAGAATGGGAGAACAGGATCAGCAAGATCGCTGATGGCGTACTCGAGTATGTCTGTGAGCTGAAGTACGACGGTGTAGCGATCGGTATTCGTTACGTGAACGGCCAATTTGATCGAGCAGTCACACGGGGCGATGGCACAAAGGGCGAAGACATCAGTGCGAACGTGAAAACCATTCGAACCATTCCACTGCGCTTGCGTGGCGACGATTACCCCGCAGATTTTGAGATACGCGGAGAGATCTTCTATCCACTGGACCGCTTCCTTCGCTTGAATGAAGAACGTGAGGCAGCCGGCGAGAGCACGTTTGCGAATCCAAGAAATACCGCCAGTGGAACCTTGAAGATGCAGGATTCATCGGTGGTGGCATCACGTGGCTTAGACTGCTACTTGTATGGCGTTTACAGCAAAGAACGACGTTCCGAAGATCACTTCAACAGCGTGGCAAGAGCAGGTGACTGGGGGTTCAAAATTCCAGATCAAGGCAAGCGCATGATCGAGCGTTGTGAGAACGTTGATGAGCTCATGGACTTCATCAACCACTGGGCAGAAGCCCGGCACGACTTGAACTTCGAGATCGATGGAATCGTGATCAAAGTAAATAATTACCGCCAGCAAGAGGAGCTAGGATATACGGCCAAATCACCACGATGGGCGATTGCTTATAAGTTCAAAGCTGATGAGGTTACAACCCGCCTGTCGTCCGTAACCTATCAGGTTGGTCGAACAGGGGCCATTACACCAGTCGCTAACTTGGAGCCGGTTCAACTCGCCGGGACCACTGTGAAAAGGGCTTCCTTGCACAACGCAGACCAGATTGCAAAACTCGACCTGCGGGTGGGAGATGAAGTTTACGTAGAGAAGGGAGGAGAGATCATCCCGAAGGTGACCGGCGTGGTTTTGGAGAAGCGCCCGGCCGACAGCACTCCATTAGAGTACATCAAAGCATGTCCGGAATGCGGCACAGCGCTTGAGCGCAACGAAGGTGAAGCACAACATTTTTGTCCGAATGAGCTCGGCTGTCCTCCCCAGATTAAAGGACGCATGGAGCATTTCATTTCTCGCAAGGCGATGGACATCGAAGGCTTGGGAGCGGAAACCGTGAATCAACTTTACGATGCCGGATTGATCAATAACATGGCTGACCTTTATGATTTATCGGTAGAGCAAGTACTGCCATTAGAACGCATGGCGCAGAAGAGTGCAGAGAACATGATCAACGGCATTGAGGTGTCAAAGCTGGTGCCATTTGAACGTGTTCTATTCGCCTTAGGTATTCGATATGTGGGAGAGACGGTGGCGAAGAAGTTGGCTCGCAAGCTCATCTCCATAGAGCGAATCAAGGAGGCCTCCGTTGAGGAGTTGGTGGAGATTGATGAGATCGGTGAACGCATTGCCCAAAGTGTGGTCGATTTCTTTGCCCAAGAACACAACCGAACCATAGTTCAGCGTTTGCAGGATGCGGGCTTGCAGTTTGAGATCCCAGAAGAGCAATTGGCCGACACCAGCGACAAACTGGCGGGGAAGTCTTTTGTGATCTCGGGTGTTTTTGAACGACACAGCAGAGACGAGTTGAAGGCCTTGATCGAGAAGAATGGAGGAAAAAATACCGGTTCCGTAAGCGGAAAGACCGATTACCTCCTAGCAGGTGAGGGCATGGGGCCCTCAAAGAGAACCAAAGCCGAAAAGCTAGGTGTCACCATCATCGATGAGGCTGCCTTTGAGGCTATGCTTGGCGAATAAACGGCTAGCGGATCACGAACTTTTCCGTTGAGAACTCACCATCCTCAGCTTTGACCTGAAGCAGGTAAACACCTGAAGCAAGGTTTTCAAAGCGCACTTGGTAGCCTGCGTGCAAGGTGCCCGCATTCAATTGTCCACCCAATGCATTGTAGATACGGTACTCCACAGCCTCTTCCACTACGAGCGTAGCGGCGGCGCCAGTCCATTGGATGAAATAGGGTGCGATATCAGACACTTCTTCCTCTCCCGTCGGCCAATTGAATGGATCGGTAGGGTCAAAATTGTCTACCACAGGGATGCTGATACAGAATCGATCGTTCGCTGAATTGGCATCTACCGGTTGTCGGCTCAGGCCGCAGAGATCATATACCCCAATGCTGTCTGGGATAACGGGCATTAGGTTTTGATTGCTCAGTGTTCGCAGCGTTGATGCTCCTGGTGAAATGCCATTCTCGCCCAAGTAAACATGCAATGCGCTGCTATCGGATCCAATGAAAACGCTGTAGCTGATGGAACTCCAAGGCAAGTAGTGCACATCTCCTTGGTTGGTTAACTCGATGTTTAAGGTTTCAATAGCAGGAGGTAGGTTGGTGTTGTTATCTAGGTCAACGGTGTCTAATCCAATAGGTGCTGCTATGCTTACCGCCGTGCACGCCCAGTCATTGTTGATGAAAGGAGAGGGAATGAAGTCTTCTGCAAGCGTATTGTTCGTGGTGTCAACATCCATGGCGTAATTCACTTGTACGATCACCTGAAAGTTCGAAGAAGTATCGATCAACACAACCTGCTCTGCACCGAAATTGAGGGTAAGGAGTGCTCCGCTATCTAAGTCACTTGTTAGAACGTACTCCAATTCGAGTGCTTCACCATTAGCCATAGCATGAAGGTGAATGGTATCGCCCGCAAGTAAACTCATACTATCTATGTTGGTCAGGGTTACCTCAATGGAAGTTTCTACTCCGATGGGAGCATTGTTGCTTGTATCAGCTGTGATACGGACATCAGTTGGAACAAGATCCTGAGCATTGACCGCAATCACGCTGATCAAGGTTAAGAACAGCATGGTGCAGCGCTTCTTCATTCGGTCTAGATTAGGGTGCATGTAGCTTTAACGTAATTCTACCAGCAAACGTTGGTTGTGAAAATAAAAAACTCCAGCCGCAAGACTGGAGTTCAAGATCATTTGTAGCGGTGAGGTTTATTTAGAAACCTTGCGCATTTGTGTTTCACCGGTAGTTTGATCGGTAGCTTGGATCACGTAAACACCAGCAGCGTGATCATTCAATTTGATGCTCGCATTCTCTTGAATCTCGCTCACTTCGATGATGCGTCCTTGCATATCGGTTACGGTAACCACAGTGCTGTTTTCAACACCTTGGATGAAGATTTGATCGAGTGTAGGAACGATGTTCAAGGCGCCACCTTCTACCTCTTCCTGTCCGGTTGGCCAGTTACCCTGAGCAAATGGGTTGTAAGAATCAATGATGGTGAACTGGTCACATGAGGTGTTATTCTCTGGCACATCATCGCCCAATGCATTGGTGATACCGCATACTTCCCAAGTACCTGAATCAGCGATCATCACTGGAAGGATGGCTGGGTCACCGATAGAGAAGTTCATGTTACCGCCATTTCCAACGATGTTCTGGCTGGTACCGAAGAGTTGAACGGTGTCTTCATCCAATGCAACTTGGAATGCAGCGCGTGTGAAAGCCACATACTCGATGCTACCATTGTTGGTGATGGTGATATTCACGGTATCCAATTCAGGGATGGGATTGTTTGCCGTGTTGGGGTCAGTATCAATATCAAAGCCATCCAAGTTGGTTGGCGACACGATCTCAGCAAGATCACATGACCAATCGTTGCTTACGTTTGGATTGATGGTGATGGTTTCACAGATCTCATTGGATGAGCTATCCACCTCTCCTGTAGCGTATGCATAAACGCATACCTCAAACGTTGGGGTAGGAGGGGTGAAGGTGTATCGAACGATTTGGTTCAACGCAAATGGGAAGGCGATAACTCCACCATTCGTCCAGTTTGCGATTCCAGGTGTCCATGGACCTCCGCCAATGGGAGTTCCATTCACGGTGATCGCAGCTTCAATATCAATATTCATCGTAGAGTCAATGGCTGGACCAATATTCTCAACGCCGAAGTAGATGGAACTCTCGAAATTCTCAGGAACGGTGTTGTTCGCCGATGAACTCACGAACAATGCCGTGATCTCCAAATCTGGAGTGATCTGCGCCAAAGTGCTGAAATGCATTAGAACAGCAGCAACGAAAAGGGAAACGCGGGTAAAAATCTTCATGTGACTATTTATTTGTGATTGTGTTTTATTTAGACGACTCGCGAAAATAAAGGTTAGGCATCAAATGTGCACCCTTGGGATGAGATGTTAACGTAGTTATGACTTGTTCAATGAACAGCCGCATTGATGGCAATAAAGTGCCTCTTCTAAATGCCCTGTTCTACCGCAGTTATCGCAGTGGCGATTATCCAAGCGTGTTACCAAGCCTTCTTGACCGGATTTCACATCCTTGAACATTTCTACACCCACGATACCTGTTGGTACAGCGATGATTCCGTATCCTAAAATCATCAATACCACGGAGAAGAATTGGCCGAGGGCCGTATGTGGGTGAATATCGCCAAAGCCCACCGTGGTCATCGTTACGATTGCCCAGTAGATGCTCCGGGGAATACTGGTAAATCCATTTTCGCCCCCTTCTACGATGTACATGATCGTTCCCATGATCACGGCAACATTGAAGACAGCAAATAAGAAGATGCTGATCTTGGCTCGACTCGCCTTCAGGGATTCCCAAAGGACATTTGCTTCACTCATGAACCTTGCGATCTTCAATACCCTGAAGACCCGCATGAGTCGGAAGATTCGGATCACCATTAAGTACTGAGAGGAAGCAAAAAATACGGCTAAGTAGGTAGGTAAAATAGACAGCAGGTCGATGATCCCATAGAAGGAAAGTGCATACCCTAGAGGCTTACGCGCTGTCCAAAGGCGTAAGATATACTCGATGGTGAAAACGATGGTGAAGAAGTACTCCACCCATAAGAACCAGTTTCCTAAGTACTCTTTGATCTCTGAAACGCTCTCCATCATCACTACTACGGTACTCAGGATAATGAGCCATAGCAGTACGACATCAAACAACTTACCGTTCGGAGTATCCGTGCCGAAAATGATCACGTAGATCCTTTCTCGTAATGTGTTTCTATCCGACTCGTTCATTGCTCATGAAAACGTATTGCAAGATGTTAACCCCCATTTGAAGTGCTTTCACATGGTTCTCTTCGGTATCGTTGTGGATGCGTGGATCCTCCCAGCCATCTCCCAGATCGGATTCGTAAGTATAGAGGCACACCATCCGTCCTTTGTAGAACAGCGCGAAGGCCTGCGGACGTTTGTCATCATGTGCATGGATCTTCGGAAGTCCCTCGGCAAAATCGAAGCGTTGGTGGAAGATCGGATGTGATGCGGGCAGTTCCACAAAGTCCAGCTCGGGAAACACCTTGCTCATCTCGTTCCGAATGAAGGCATCCATACCGTAGTTATCGTCGATGTGAAGGAAGCCCCCTGCAATGAGGTACTTCCTCAAATTCTGAACTTCTTGATCGGTAAAGATTACATTTCCATGTCCGGTCAAGTGTACAAACGGATAGTTGATCAAGCCTTTATCGCCTACTTCCACGATGCCTTGTTCCGGATTGATGCGGGTGCCAAGGGTCTGGTTACTATACTCGATCAAATTCGGGAGGGAAGTTTCCAAGTTGGCATACCAATCACCACCTCCACCGTATTTCAAGAGGCCCAATTTGTAAGCATACTCTTGGCAAGTGCTTGTGAGTGGAAGAAAAAGGGCTAGAAAAAACAATGCTCTCAGCATGCATCCGAAGGTAAGGTTTACGGCTGAAATAAGGTCATCGCCAACGCGCATGCGATCGCCGCTGTTTCGGTTCGGAGTCGCTTTTCTCCTAAGGAAAGTGGATGGAAGCCTGCCCGATTGGCTTCGTCTACTTCATCTGCGGTGAAGTCTCCCTCAGGACCGATGGCAATCACGTGCGAACCTTGAAGGGCTGCCACTTCAGAAAGGTTTTTCTTGCTTCCATCCATGCAATGCGCAATCCACTTATGATCTGCTTCCATCGATAGAACATCACGGAGCGCTGTCATGTCGTCGATTTGTGGGATAAAGAGGTCCTTGCTTTGCTTAGCTGCACTCACGGCAATTCGAATCAGCCTGTCTTGCTTCAGCTTCACCCGCTCGCTGCGCTCGCTACGTATCGGGATGATCCGCGCAATCCCAACCTCCGTCGCCTTTTCAATCACCCATTCAAACCGTGCAATGTTCTTCGTGGGTGCCACCAATAAGGTGTGCAACTGTTCTGAACGTGCCTCTTCCAGCAAGGAAATCACCTCAAGCTCACCACGTTTTGGATGCACTACGCTGGCCGAATACAAGCGCCCTCTCCCGTCCATCACGTGCACCTCATCGCCTTTCTGTTTGCGAAGCACATGCAGGTGGTGCGCTTCATCTGCGATCAATAGAATGCTTCTGCTCACTTCAGCATCAGGGGCGTAGAACCTTGGCAAGTCTTCCAACTTCATACACCGAATGTAAAACTTTGTGGCGCGCTATAAGGCATAAAAAAAGCCCCACAAGGGGGCTCTTATTACAAATGTTGATCTACACCTAGCTGTGCTGCGTCACCTTTGGTGCAGCTGCCATGATCTCGGCATTGGCATACAACTCAAATGCTTCGAAATTCTTCACGAAGGAAGCGGCGAGTTTATTCGCTTTCTGATCGTAAGCGTCTTTGTCTGACCAGGTATTTCTTGGATTCAAGATCTCAGTTGGCACGTTTGGACAGCTCTCCGGCATTGGAAGTCCGAATACCTCGTCTGGTGTAAAGCTTATGTTTTCAAGTTCGCCGTTCAAGATTGCTGTGATCATTGCGCGGGTGTATTTCAGCTTAATGCGTGAACCTGTACCGTACTCTCCACCGCTCCAACCGGTGTTCACTAGCCAAATGTTCACGTTGTGCTTCTTCATCTTCTCACCCAACATCTCCGCGTACTTGGTAGGATGCAAGGGAAGGAAAGGAGCACCAAAACAAGCAGAGAAGGTAGTTACCGGCTCTGTGATGCCAGCCTCCGTTCCAGCAACCTTTGCCGTATACCCGGAAATGAAATGGTACATCGCTTGGCCTGGGGTCAACTTAGATATCGGAGGCAATACACCAAAGGCATCAGCCGTCAAGAAGAAGATGTTTTGTGGAATTCCGCCTACAGATGGCTTTGCAATGCCAGGGATGTGATCGATCGGATAACTCACCCGCGTGTTCTCCGTCTTGCTTGAATCTTCGAAGTTCACCGTTGAAGTACCATCAAAGGTCTCGATGTTCTCTAACAAGGCGCCGAACTTGATTGCTGACCAAATCTGTGGCTCCTTCTCTTCGGTGAGGTCAATGCACTTCGCATAGCATCCTCCTTCAAAGTTGAATACGGTATTCTCGGTCCAGCCGTGCTCATCATCACCGATCAATGCACGATCAGGATCCGCAGAAAGCGTTGTTTTTCCTGTACCTGAAAGTCCAAAGAAGATTGCCGTATCCCCATCCTTGCCGATGTTGGCAGAACAGTGCATACTCAACACGTTTTTATCCTGAGGAAGCACATAGTTCAATACCGTGAAGATGCCCTTTTTGATCTCTCCAGTATAACCGGATCCTCCTACCAAGGCAATCTTGCGTGTAAAGTCAAGGATCGAGAAATTGTGCTGACGTGTACCATCGATCTCTGGATCAGCATGGAAACCAGGAACGCATAGCACGGTCCACTCTGGATCAAAGTTGTCGATCTGCTCGTTCGTTGGACGAATGAACATGTTGTTGGCGAAAATATTGCTCCAAGGATACTCGGTAATCACACGGATGTTCATGCTGTAATTTGGGTCTGCACAAGCGATGCAGTCGCGCACGTACACATCCTTTTCCTGAAGGTAGGCCTTCATGCGGTTCATCAGTGGCTCAAACTTGTCCGCATCAAAAGGCGTGTTGAAGCTACCATCCCACCAAACGGTGTTTTCGGTAGTAGCATCCTTCACGATAAACTTGTCTTTTGGAGAGCGACCGGTGAACTCTCCCGTGTCGATGGCCAACGCCCCGGTGTCTGTCAAGAAACCTTGTCCTTGAATGATCGTATCCTCTACCAGCTCTGCAGGATCAAGGTTCCAATACGCATTTCTAACTTTTCCTAAACCGAAATCAGCAATAGAGGCTTTTTCAGCCCGTCTTCCGTACTCGTTCATATTTATGGTTTGTGCTTGCTCAATGTGTACATTAAGCAATTGTGATGGTGCAAAGTTTGTCATTCAATCGAAAGGCTTCAACTGGATTTCATCACTTTTTATGCACAATCAATCCTTCTTTAAGGTGGAAAGTTGTACCCCGTTGTAAAACAATAATGACCAAGCAACGATCAACAGCGTGCCGCCGATTGGGGTAACTGGACCCAGCCAGCCAAGCCGCATGCCTAGTAATTCTTGCAGGTTTAATAAATAAATGGAGAAGGAGAACAAGACAATGCCCACGCCTACCAAGTTGGTGATCAACCGCTCGTAACGCAAATGAAAACTATGGCCTTTCAATGCGATCATCACCAATAACAAGGCATGGTACATCTGATATCGCACTCCCGTATTGAAAGAGTCAAGCTGTTCCGGCTTGAGTACCTCTTTTAATGCATGCGCCGCGAATGCGCCAAGGATGACTGCGGTTAAACCAAAAAATGAACCGAAAAGCAGATGCAATGGCTTGTTCTTCATGATAGGAAAATTGACACTACAAAAGTAAGATGGCTGACGGCCTGCGACTTATTTTTCTGAGGCTTTGTTTCCACAAAGAGAACAGTACATTCGCTTGAAATCATAAGACCACAATGAAGAATATCGTTGTTTTTGGCGCTGGATTGAGTGCCTCCTGCCTGATCGATTACCTGTTGGAGAAAGCTGAAACGGAGGACTGGAAAATACGGGTGGGCGACCGCGATGAAGCCTTGGCGCAACGAAAGATCAAAGGCCATTCCCGGGCAGAAGCGTTTCGCTTTGATGTGACCAATGAATTTGAAAGTCTGCACGAGATCCAAAAGGCTGATCTTGTAATCTCGATGCTTCCAGCACACATGCATGTGAGCGTTGCGCGAGAATGTGTTGCGTTGCACACCCCTATGGTTACGGCTTCTTATGTGTCTAAAGAGATGCAGGATCTGCATGACGAGGCGGTGAAGGCAGGTGTGGTAATCATGAACGAGATTGGCGTTGATCCGGGTATCGACCACATGAGCGCGATGCGCGTTCTGAATCATTTACGCGATGAAGGTGCCAAGATGCTCCAGTTTGAAAGCTTTACCGGTGGATTGGTTGCACCAGAAAGCGATGACAATCCGTGGAATTACAAGTTTGCATGGAATCCGCGCAACGTAGTGTTGGCAGGTTCAGGAGGCGCGGTGAAATTCAAGCAAGAGGGACGCTATAAATACATCCCGTACCACCATCTGTTTCGTCGTACCGAGATGATCACCCTGCCTGAACATGGAACTTTTGAAGGCTATGCCAATCGGGATTCACTGAAGTACCGAGAAGCTTACGGACTTCATGATATTCCCACCATCTACCGCGGCACCTTCCGCAGACCTGGCTTTTGCCGGGCCTGGGATGTTTTTGTGAAGTTGGGTGCCACCGATGATAGCTATGTGATCGAGGGTTCGGAGGAGATGACCTTTCGTCAGTTCTTGAATAGCTTTCTCGCCTACAATCCTGATGATAGCGTTGAGCTCAAACTGATGCACTACCTCAAGATGGATCAAGATAGCGAGATCATGCATAAGTTGAAGTGGCTCGATCTTTTTGAAGAGATCAAGATCGGTATTCCGAACGCTACGCCAGCTCAGGTCTTACAACACATCTTGGAGCGCAAGTGGACCATGAAGGATGACGACCTTGATATGATTGTGATGTACCACTTGTTCGGCTACGAGGTCAACGGCGAGAAAAAAGCACGGGAATCCTACATGGTGATCAAAGGGGAAGACCGCGTCAATACCGCCATGGCAAAGACGGTTGGATTGCCCGTAGGCATTGCAGCGAAGATGATTTTGAATGGGAAGATCTCTACACCAGGCGTTCACATCCCGATCGATCCGGAGGTTTACGAGCCTGTTCTAAATGAATTGAAGCACTACGGCGTGGTTTTCGAAGAACGCGAAGTGGCCTACAAGGGGTACTAACCTCGATCTGGCAAGGCGAATTGACGCCTTCGGTTCAGTTTGAGGTCTTGCAGAATCGCACTCTTCACGTTGATCTGGAAGTTGTAGCTCTGTCGAATACCAAAGGGAACCACTCCTAAACTGAACTCCCAACAGTGTAAGTTTCGGTAGATGTCGAATTGGCTAAAGGTTACATCTTGGTTGCGGATGTCATAACCCGTTCGGAAACCCACACGCCAGTTCTGGGTGATGTTCGCCTCCCCACTGAGGTCAACTACCTGTGAGATGTCTTCGGTAACCCCGTTATTTCTGTACTGAATGTTGTAGTTGATGCGAAGATCCCAAGGCACATCAAAGTCCACGAAATCCGTGTAGTACATGTTGGCATCGCTCAGCTCATCCTGCTTCTCTTGCTGCCTCGGCTGTGAATTCTTTGGTCGTATGCTGTAGGTGAAGGCGATCTGTGCCTGGGTCCATGTTCCCAACCGTCCATTTCGGTCGAATTGGAACTCATTGTATCGGCGTCCGGTCGGATTGATGTAGTATGGATCGAGCGTAGCGCTACCGTTGATGATCAATCCATCAACTGCTTGTGTACGAAAGGTGATGCTCAGCGGTGCCCAGTTCAAGGAGTCACGGGCAATGTTGTAGCTCGTTCTAAAGTTGAATGCATCCAAGATCCGCAGCTTCTTGTCTGCATTCTCTGATGTGCTGTCTTTCCTGTTGCGCACCTTCAATTCAAAGGTGTTGTTCAGCGAGAAATTCACTACTCCGTTCTCCTGAGCGCTCGGTGAGCCGTAGATGCCACCTTCAAAGAAAGAATACTGCTGCTTGTTGCCCGATGTATCGCTTTGCACCTCACCGAAATATCCCCAAACTGGCTGACTGTAGTCTGGACGATAGCTCACGGAGACATTCGGCGTTACCTGGTGTCGCATGGCTTTGATCACTTCACTTTTATACTGATAGGTTCCATACACTATCGTGCTCAAGGTCAAACTTGCTGATCCATCATAGAAGCCATCCAGGCCATCAACCCTTCGCGTATTCACGCGAACGCTATCCTCGTTGAAGGTCTTACGTACCGTTTGACGGTAGGCTACAAAACGGTGGGTAGTTGAGGGGGATAAGGTCAAGTACTTCAGGAGCTTGATGTTGGTGCTTGCCGTGGAGTTGAAACGCAGTCCATTCTCCATGCTCCGCAGCATCTTGTTGTTGTAATTATTGAACAGCGTGTCCTCCCGACCTGAGAGTCGGTTATTGAAATCCAAGGAACCGTTTAAACCCAGCTTATCGATGCCCGCAGCAGAGCGAAACTTGGATGAAACACCGCTTTTGGGTTTGAAGGGGAAGATCCGTGCCATGTTCAAGCTCATATCTGGCGCGCTGATGTTTACTACCTCTGTTTGCGTGTTCTGGCTTCCGGTGGCCGCTACCGCGAAGCTGAATGGTGTGTTCGCAAATTGCTTCGAATAGCGGATACTCGAGTTCAACTGGCTGCGCAAGAAGTTATCTGCATTCGCCTGGATGTTGTTTCGGTAGTTCTTGGAAGAGCCCGCGTTTACGTCAGCAGTGAAGTTGCTACCAGGATTGGCCTTTGGGTCTTGTCGGTGGCGCCAGCGCACGTTGAAGGTGTTCTGCGAAAAATAGTCAGGATACTCCCGTTCACTGAAGCGCGATTGGACGAATTCGATCCCGTAGTTACCGTTGAAGCGATAGCGCTTTGCGTAGCGGCTGTCCACATAAGCAGCCCAAGAGCCACGGGTGTAGATGTCGCCTGTGATGGAGAAGTCCATGACATCCTTGATGCCAAAGTAGTATCCACCCCTGCTGAGGTAGAAACCTTGGTTGTTGGCTTCCCCCCATGTAGGAATGATCAATCCATTGGCCCGTTCCTCTGAATTAGGGAAGAAACCAAAGGGTAGGACCAACGGCGTTGGAACATCTGCAATTGATAGGTAGGCAGGACCCGTGATGATCTTATCCTGGGGAATGACCTTCAATTTGCCGGCGTGGATGTGGAAATGCGGATCGTCATATTCACAGGTGGTGTACTTACCATCTTTGATGTAGATGATCTCTCCAGTATCGCGCTTCACCTTTTCACCGTGAAGGAAACCACCGCTTTCTTGCGTTTTCACATGCTTGCTCAATCCCCGTTGGGTCTTGAAGTTGTAGCGCATTTCTTCCGCTTCAAACTCCTGTGAGCCCTGCTTGAAGATCGGTTCGCCAACCACCGTGCCCGTACTGTCTGGGAGTCCTTTTGCAAATAACTCGCTAGAATTCAATGCGATCTCGATGTAATTGGCCTTCAATTCAATGTCACCGTAGGTGGCCACGGCATTCCCGTACAGATAAACCTTCTGGTCTTGCAGGTCAATGCGCATGGAGTCATCGCTTTGGTACTCCACCTTGTGTTCTAGCGGTGATTGTCGTTTCGGTGTTTCTGGTGGCGCTAGGCTGTCTAAGGAGTCGTTGCCCGGTTCAATGTTCTGAAGCACGCTGTCTACGCCCAGTTGAACGCTGTCAACCGCTAGTGCTGCGGTATCTTGCGACCATCCCACCAAGCTGAGCAAGGCAAAGAGGAGTGTGATGACATGATGCTTGGGGTGCTTCAATGCGTGGGCTTTTCGGAGGCCTTGTTTTGGCGCCTGCAAATCTAAACGCTTATCCTGCAGGTCTGCGTGCTTTTTACCCTTCAAAAGTTGTTAATCCGTTCTGAATGCCACGGTTTTACTGATAATGCTATTAACAGCCACAGGTGAAATACTATCACCACTTTCAGCCGCCTTGCCTGTGCACCCTTCTAACTTTGTTCAGTACATGTAATTTGCCCTAAGCTCGTTTTAGACTATCGTATGAATCAGCCATTCCGTCTTTCACTCCGTTACACTGCGCTCTTCATGAGCGCTGCGCTGGTGCTTCTGGTCTTCTCCTCCTTCGTTCCAAATCACCGCGGACCAACCATTGCTGATCTTGGGGTGTTGAAGGTGGTGATCGATGCAGGACACGGCGGACATGATCCGGGTAACCTGGGTACCGGGCGGTATAAGTCGACCGAAAAAGACATCGCCTTAGACGTGAGCCTCCAACTGGGCGATTATATCGAACGGGCCTTTGAAAACGTAGATGTGATCTACACCCGCAAGGAGGATAAGTTCGTGACGCTGAAAGACCGCACCACCATTGCGAATAAGGCGGAGGCAGATCTCTTTATCTCCATTCACTGTAACTCCGCTGCCAATAAGGATGCGCACGGCACAGAAACCTTCGTGATGTCGATGACCAAGATCGCAGCGAACTTAGAACTGGCAAAGAAGGAGAACTCATCCATCCTCTTGGAAGAGAATTATGAGCAGGTGTACGAAGGCTTTGATCCTAAGAGTCCGGAATCATTGATCGCGAGATCCATTGCACAGTCGGTTTACCTGGATCAAAGCTTGAACTTCAGCGCCCACATTCAAGACCAATACAGGGAGCGGGTAAGTAGACGAGACCGTGGGGTGAAGCAAGCTCCATACTGGGTGATCAGCTTTACGACGATGCCTAGTGTTCTGACAGAACTGGGTTTCCTGACGAACTCAGCTGAAGAAGATTTCCTGAACAGCGAGAATGGAAAGATCTACATGGCCAGCGCCATCTACCGCGCTTTCAAACAGTACAAGGCCGAGGTAGAAGGGGTTGAGATTTCCACGCCTTACTTGGATACTTCACTTCCGCCGATCGAAGAGGTGAATGAAGCCGCTCAAGCTAAGCCTGAGAAACCGGCGGAAGAGCCTGAGGTGAAAGAGAAGAAAAAGGAAGACAAGAAGCAGGAGAAAGAAGTCACACCTGCTCAACCTGAGGTGCCTGCCGATGCAGAACAGGTAGTCTACCGCATCCAGCTGATGGCCTCCTCCCAGATCATCGAACTGAAACCTGAGAATTTCAAGGGCTTAGAGCAAGTTCAACGCTTAGATGTAGATGGACTTTACAAGTACACGATCGGCGAGGTAAACGATTATAAAAAAGCTGTTTCTTTGCAACGAACCGTGCGCGAAAAAGCCTATCCGAAAGCCTTCATTACGGCCTATTACAAAGGCGAACGGATTGGGATTTCGAAGGCACTTGAAATATCGAAAGCACTAAACGACTGATTTGAAGGTAGCGAATGAAATAAAGGTAGGAGGGATCATCATCATCGCCCTCGGTCTGCTTTATTTCGGAATGAACTACCTCAAGGGTTCCGACATCTTCACGAATGCCCGCTATTTCTATGCGGTTTATGATAAGGTAGATGGTTTAAGTACGGACAATGTTGTCTTGGTGAACGGGTATAAAGTTGGACGCGTAGCGAACATCACCCTGTTGCCGGAGGAGAAGAATAACATCATTGTACGGATGGAGATCTTGGAGGAAGGGCTGAATGTTCCAGACAGTACGGTTGCTCGGATCGTTTCGCAGGACTTACTCGGTTCAAAGGCGATCGCTCTAGAGTTCAGCGAAGACACGAATTACCACGAGAGCGGAGATACATTGCTCTCCGGTATTGAAGAGGCGCTTCAAAGTGTGATCGAAGAGAAACTGGCTCCGCTTCAATCTCAGATCGAACAAGTGATCGACGAAACACGAGACCTGGTGTCTACTACAAAGATCCTGATCGTCACAACGAATGAGTCGGTCGAGAAGGCCAAGACCAGTATGGATATCATAAATAAGACCACCTCAGACATCGACAAGATGGTGGTTGAGCAGAATGCTAACCTAACAAGGGTCCTTGGCGACATCACGGCCATTGCCACGAACATCCGCAACAACAGCGAGAACATCAACGAGATCATGGAGAACGTCGCCATCATCAGCGACTCCCTGACGCGTGCTAATTATGCTTCTGCCATTGAAAATGCCAGCAGTGCACTGGCTCAATTGGATTCCATGATCCTCAAGATCAATGAGGGTGAAGGATCATTGGGTATGCTTCTCAACGATGACCGCCTTTACAATAACCTAGAGCAGGCCTCGATGGAAATTGATAAATTGGCGGAAGATCTTCGGGTTCATCCTGAACGATACGTTCACTTCTCTGTTTTCGGAAAGAAGGAAGACAAGGAGGATAAGCCGAAGAAGAAACAACGAAACGACGATAACTAAGTGTTATGATCTCAAGCATCATCTTCACCGTCTTGCTCTTGGCAACGGCGGTCATTTTTGCACGACGTATCGGAGAGATCCGAGCCAACATCAACCTCGGTCGCGATCAGGATATTTCGGATAACAAGTCAGAACGTTGGAAGACGATGGCGCGTGTGGCGCTCGGACAGAGCAAGATGGTTACACGTCCGCTGGCCGGCTTCATGCACATCTTCATCTACGTGGGCTTCGTGCTGATCAACATCGAGGTCCTTGAGATCTTGATCGATGGCATATTCGGAACCCACAGGCTTTTTTATTCTGTTCTCGGAAGCGAGGTCTACTACACCTTCATCGGCATCTTTGAGATTTTGGCCCTGCTCGTGTTGATCGCTTGTGTTGTTTTCTTGGTGAGAAGAAACATCGGTAAGTTGAAGCGATTCAGCGGGACAGAGATGACCAGTTGGCCAAAGTCGGATGCGAACATCATCTTGATTGTTGAGATCCTGCTGATGCTGGCGCTCTTTCAGATGAATGCCGCAGACAGCGTTCTGTTCATGCTGAACGATACCATTGTGGCCGCGGCTGGATTGGATCACTACACGGAGATTCGGTTCGACAGTTGGTTCTGGGTGAGTGGATTCTTCACCGGCTACCTTCCAAACGATCCTACCACCTTGTTCTATATTGAGCGCGCATGCTGGTGGTTTCACATCCTCGGCATCTTCGGGTTCTTGATCTATATTCCGTACTCCAAGCATTTCCACATCTTCTTGGCATTTCCAAACACGTACTACTCACGCCTAGAGCCTGCAGGGGAGTTCAACAACTTGGAAAGCGTGAAGAAGGAAGTCGAGTTGATGATGGATCCCAATCAAGATCCATTCGCTGCTCCGGCTCCGGCTGAAGGAGAAACGACGGCACCACAACGTTTCGGTGCTAAAGATGTAACCGATCTCTCGTGGAAGCAACTCATGGACGCTTACACTTGCACAGAATGTGGACGCTGTACTTCTGAATGTCCAGCCAATCAAACCGGTAAGCTGCTTTCGCCAAGAAAGATCATGATGGATACCCGAGATCGGGTGGAAGAACTCGGTAAGCACAAGCGAGCCAATGGGGCAGAAGCAAAAGATGGGAAGGCATTGTTGAATGATTACATTTCACCGGAAGAGCTTTGGGCATGTACCACATGTAATGCATGTGTGCAGGCTTGTCCAGTAAACATCAACCCACTTTCGATCATTGTAGACCTCAGAAGGTTCTTGGTCATGGAAGAATCAAAAGCCCCGAATGAGCTGAACATGATGTTCACCAACGTAGAAAACAACGGCGCACCTTGGCAATTTGCGCAAGCAGACCGATTGAATTGGAAAGATGAGTAACTGTCAGTTAGCAGTAGGCAGTTTAAAGAGAAACGTTTTGCAGTTGATGTATGATATTACAACTTGATTTTGCAGAAAATGTGGGTAAGTAGTCCAAGAAGCGCCTGCTCTATGAACAGCGTTTAATGAGTAAGTCACAAACCAACAGCAAAAAGCCAATAGCAAAAAGCCAACAGCCCACAGCAAAACAGTTGCACAGACGAATAGTATAACGAACTGAACAAAAACAATAGGGATGTCAGAACATACACAGATAAGAACAATGGCCGAAATGATGGCCGCTGGAGAGGAGCCAGAAGTGCTTTTCTGGGTGGGCTGTATGGGAAGCTTTGATGACCGTGCAAAGAAGATCACCAAGGCGTTTGCGAAGCTGCTGCAGAAGGCCGAAGTGAAGTTTGCCGTATTGGGAACAGAAGAGTCGTGTACCGGTGATCCCGCTAAGCGAGCAGGGAATGAGTTCCTATTCCAAATGCAGGCGTTTGCGAACATCCAGATTTTGAACGAGTACGGCGTAAAGCGCATTGTGACGGCTTGTCCGCACTGCTTCAATGTAATGAAGAATGAATACCCAGAGCTGGGAGGAAACTACGAG
Organism: uncultured Flavobacteriales bacterium; assembly: GCA_913057205.1. Classification (GTDB taxonomy): domain Bacteria; phylum Bacteroidota; class Bacteroidia; order Flavobacteriales_G; family Salibacteraceae; genus SHAN690. Next base: position 261 of record CAJXNO010000005.1, on the reverse strand, counting down.
GTAATCCACCATACCCAGTTCCTTCAGCGTCTGCTCAATGAAGGACGATTGACCGTAGAAGGAGGAAAGTTCAAAGGAAAGCGCATCACCTTCCATGATCCGTGTTACCTCGGACGTGCGAATGATATCTACGAGGCACCACGAGAGGTCTTGCGCAAGCTGGATGCAGAGCTTTCTGAAATGAAGCGCTGCAAGGAACGCGGACTTTGCTGCGGTGCTGGCGGTGCGCAGATGTTCAAAGAAGCCGAAAAAGGCAATAAG